>JBMORL010000091.1:0-9621 GCA_049322335.1 Bacteroidota bacterium | reverse complement strand
TAATGAAGTTAAAATTATTTATAAGCCAAACTCCGAAGGAGTGATATTATTTTAATTCCCGAAACCACTTCCGGATTTCCGCGAACCCCGAAGGGGTGACATTATACACGCATTCTTCTCCTGATCGCGCTAATTAATATATAGCTGAGAGTGCCATGGATTAAATATCACCGTAAACAAATCCTTCTATCCAGCTATAGATAAAAAAGGTTTCCTTATCTGTCTGCGGGCTCAGATAAAAATAAACTCCGGTTAATGTTTTCTGTTGGATGAGTTCGCATAACTCTTTTGGTAAACTGTTGATCATATTCAGTGTTTGTTCCGGTCTGCTGATAAAACATTTGCCGACATTCCAGGAAATAGCCTCCATAGCATTACCCTGATCTTCATATACAGTTTCTGCAAACAAACGATATAGAGCCTTATCTCCGGTTTTTGAATAGTAACTACTGAATAATTCAAGAATATAATAATAAACAAGCATGGGTTGTGGTTCTTTGCGTGTTTCGCAATAATTATAATACTTCACGCTATCTGCTTTGGTGTTCCACTTTTTTGTTTTATGATCGTATTTTTCATACAACTGATTGGAAACAGAACGTTCATTTTTTATTTCCGTGAAAACTTCCCTGAATACTTTCTTTTGTTCTTTTAATGGTAATTCATCGATAAACAGTATTCTTGACTTGTGCATGTAAACAGATCCTTTAAAATTATCGGGACTTTCCATTCGTACTTTCACCCATTGTTCTCCCGATATTTCCGCAAAGAAAAACTCCCTTTCATATATTTTTCCGGCAATTTTTGCAGAATTGCTTTTTCCCTCCCTCACATTGGTAAATCCATCAGGATCTTTTATCAACGCCAGTTTTTCTGTTTGACCAAAACAACAGGTAATGCAAAAAATAAACAATAGAATTGTTGTTATTCTCATAAAAAGAAACTAAAGAAAAACCTGAAACGATAAATTATAAACCCGGAATCAAAAACAGCTGTTTATCTTATTCTCCAATCCACCCACGCCACATTCCCGTCAGCCGATTTTATTTTTCCGCCATCGGTGATCTTGAATTTTTTGGTATTGAGTAACTGGTTTTCGATAACACGGTTGTCATCGTAGCCGTATTCATCCACATTTTTTTCGAATACCAGTTCGTATTCATTTACTTCGATGTTGAGTTTATCATCAATCTTATATCCCTTCATCGGTTCTTCATAATAGTGATAACCACCAATTTCAATTTTATCAATTAATTTTCCGCGGCTGGTATAGGTAGCGAGAATATGATAAACAGGCGGGCGTTCATACATCATTTGTGCACCGCCATAAATCAGTGCAATGTAGTTTTCGTTTTCAGCTACTTTGGCAAGATAGAAAAATTCATCACCCACATCACGGCTAAAATTTGGATTTACCATTTCGGCCACGAACGATTCAAAATCGTAGGCGATGGAATTGGTGAACTGAACTTTTTGGGTTTGTTCAGGCCCCATGCTCATAGGTAAAACGGCCTGTGCAAAACTTACTTCAAACAGGTCGAATAATGCGGTCTCGGGATCTAACGCCCCGCTCATTGCTGTTTGATACACATCCATGAATTCAGGGTCTTTTCTTGCAAATTCAAGATCTGCATCGGTAAGCAGGTGACCTGCGTTATTATACCCGTTTTCGATAGCCAGCTGAACATACTTCAGGGCTTGTTCTCCGTTTTCGTTAAGTGAATAGGCACAGGCAAGATTATATAATACTTTGGAAAGAGGATTGTAATCCATTTTTTCTGCCATGTGAAATGACTCTATGGCCTCTTTATAATTTTGTGCATCTATAAGGGCATTTCCCAGTTCATAATAGGTTTTGGCCGTAGGATATTTTACCAGCGATTTTTTGAATTCGGCAATACTTCCTGCCGCATCTTTTTTATTGCGGTAAATATCAATGGCATTGAGAAAAAGTTTTTTCGCATCGGTCATGATAGTATCATGTACATTCTGCGTATAACCTTCCACTACCTGGAAGTTGTAAATATCAGCTTCCTTAAGTGTTTCTGCCTTTTCTTTGGGTTTTTCCTGTTCCTTTTTTTCTCCGCCACAGGCTACCAGGAGAAGAGAGGCAGCAGCTGCATAAATAATTTTCTTTATCATAAAATTGGTATTTAATCAAATTTATACCGGTTCACCTGCTTTATCCTGTCCCGTTTATTTTTCGCGGCTAACAAGGAATTTTTTGTCGCCTTTATTCAGTATGCCGTTATCCCCGGTAACCACTATTCCTGTAAATTCTTCCTTTTTCCCGTCCTCCCGCAAAAGCGTAAGCGTATCGTTATTGGCACTCAGACTCCAGCTGCCGGTGGTTATCTCTTTATTCTTGTCTACTATGAAAGAGCAATCATCTTTAAAGTGGTAATGTACATCTTTTCGCACAGTGTCGCCTTTTCTTGTATTTACAACACCATCCAGTTTCCATTTACCCACCAGTGTTTTAGCATCTACGCCTTTTACCACGGGAATAGCCGGGGCGGCTGGTGTCACATTATTGGCAACCGGGGCGTTTTGTGCCGGTGCTTTTTGTTGTTTTTTTTCTTCCGAACAGGAATTTAAAGCGAATGGTAAAATAAAAAATACCAGTTTTTGATTCAGTCTCATCGTATCAATGTTACATTTCCTTTTTTGAAAAATTCATCTCCGCCCAGGCATGTTGCTTTCAGATAATAATCGAATACGGCCGGGTCACAATCGCGTCCGCGGAAAGTACCATCCCATCCGATATTGATATCGGTGGTTTCAAATACTTTTTCTCCCCATCGGTCGTAAACACGGAATAATAATTCTGTAATGTTATTTCCGCGCACAAACAAAAAGTCGTTTTCCAGGTCGCCATTAGGTGTAAAGGCATTGGGAACATAAATGTATGGCTCTTCGCAAACGGAAAAAAGAACTTCTACAATCACCATAGCTGTCATCACACAACCTCCGTTGGCAATGTCAACAAAATAAGTCATGGTGTTAGGTGGAGTGGCCACCGGGTTTTGAATATTCGGATTGCTCAGGTAATCGGGAGGATACCAGGTGTAGGTATATCCATTGGGTAACACATTCAGCTGGGTGCTGTTGCCCACCAGTATGGGATTGGGTGTAGCTGTAGCAGAAATGAGCCCTGTTGGCGCACCGCTAACGGTAATGAAAGTGGAATCATCTGTTGTACACCCCTCGGGCGTGGTGCCAATTACCCAGATCCAGTTGTCGTAATCCGGACTAACGGTCACCGTATTAGTGCCGTCACCGGAAATGATAAGTGAGTCGGGCCCCCAGTTATAGGTAAGTGTGTATTGCGGGGTGAGATTGGTAACCGACAGAGTTGCTGTATCCCCTGTGCATATGCCACCAATATTCCCGATATCTATTTGCGGATTGGGAATAGTGACGGTAATGGTGTCGATATAATTGCAAAATCCATTGTTCACCTGGACAAAGAAAGAGGTATCGCTGCTTACATTTACATTAATCGTGCTGTCGGAAAGCGGGCTGTTGAGCGTATCAGTGAAATTTCCGTTGCTGGAAAACACATAGCTGTTTACAGTTCCTAACGAGCTGGCCACAAGTGTAAGAGATGCGGGGTTGCAAATTACAGTGTCAGAAGTAACGAGTTGTAAAGGTGCAAAAACATTAATAATCTTTTCTGCAGTATCAAGTAATCCGCAAATCGAATCTTCCACAATAAGATAAACTGTATAGGTTCCGGGAGTAGAAAAAGTGTAGGTGGGATTCAGAATCTGTGAAGTGGTATCACCATTTCCAAAATCCCACAGGAAAGAAGAATAATTGGGGCTTGTGTTATTAAACTGAATAGTGAGCGGTGCGCAACCGGAAAGTATATCAGTGGTGTAATCGGCCTGGGGCTCTATTTCAAAATCAAATTTAAAAACCCCGTTATTGCAATTCGTGGAATTATTTACCTGCGACCAGGCACCGGGTGTTGTTGGAAAATCATCGTTGCCTCCGCACCCCGCACAAACGGATTGATAAACAATTCCATCATCATCAAAGCGGCTGGTTCCTCCGTCCACATGTTCACGTGAAACAGGCCCTCCGAAATAGGTGGCATATAAAAGAGAATTGATATCACGGCTAAACACAATGAGATAAAAATTAAATCCATCACCATTGGATGACTGAAAGGCGTTGCCCGTTACAGGCATGCCGTTTAGCGGAGTAGACTGGAGAATATTGGCACCCCATCCCGAAACATATACATTACCACATACATCTACAAGAAAAGCAGAAGGAGAAATATTTACTCCGCCATTACTGTTTCCGAAAAGCGTGGAATACACCATGGCCGATAATCCGTTATTAAGCTTCGTGATAAACTGTCCGCTGTTGGCGTTTGAATAACCGACATTTACAACAGGATAAACACCCGTTCCCTGGGTTTGACCGAGTAAATACACTCCGCCAAACCTGTCCAGTTCCACAAAATAAACCTGGTCGTAGGAATTGGTACCAATAAATGTGCTGTTGAGTAATGTATTTCCTGCCGGAGAGATTTTACAAATGAATCCATCTGTTTTACCTCCCTGGAAAGCAGTATTGAGTACGCCTGCTGTTGTTGGAAAATTGGAAGAAGCTGTACCACCCGCCACGTAAGCATTATAATTATCATCAACTTTTATAGAATAAGCAGCATCTTTATTGCTTCCACCGATGTAGGTGCTCCAGATAAGTGTTGAAAGTGTGGAATCGAGTTTAAATGCCACACCATCCTGCTGTCCGTTAAATCCCGGCTGAAAGGCAGACACCGTTGGAAAGTCGGAAGATTTGGTGGTAGATGCCACATAACAATTTCCCAGGTCATCCACCATTATTTCTCCCCTGAACTGATCGCCATAATTGAATTGCAGCGAATCGTAATTCGAATTCCAGTTACCACCCGATTGAAAATTATAGTTGTAATTCACTCCGTCATTCGAGCTGCCTCCTACAAATGTAGAGGCGAGTAATTGAGTTCCGTCAAAACTGAATTTGCTTACGTATATGTCTGTACCGTTATCAAAATAAGCTCCGTTGTAAACAAAGCCAATAAAACTTCCTCCATTGTAGGTTTGGTCATACGCCCCTGCAGTAGTAGGAAAATTGGTAGAGCTGGTTACTCCGAAAATAAATAATTCATCGTATTGATTGACAATAAGGCTGTGAACTGTTTCTGTTCCGCCTGTTCCTGTTCCGCCTCCGATATAGGTAGAATAAACAAGATTGGTTCCGTTGGGAAGATATTTGGTAATAACCACATCCGTTACTCCATAGGTAGATCCATTGGCAAAGGCACTGGTTTGATAGGCTCCGGCTGTGGTAGGATAACCGATATTAAAAGCTGTTCCACCGGTAAACAAATGTCCCTGGCTGCTGTAGGTAGCGGTCATTCCAAAGTTATCGGCCGTGGAACCCGAACTACTTCCGAAAATCAATACAGGGTCAATGATCAGTTCTTTTGTTTTATCATATCCTTTTGGAAATACGTAACTAACAGTATTGCCATTTAAGCTGAACTCACATGCTACATTTTTTTTCTTTCCGTTCACCATCTGCCAGGCTACCGGGCGGGTTTCGGTAACAGTAAGCAGGGTGGTAGTGACAAGCAGGTTTCCGTTTTCTATTTGTACTTCTGCACCGTCATAGGTTTGCCTGATTTGTGAAACATCGGTTCCCGGGGCTATTTTATATTCGTATTCGAGGTGTTCTTCGTGGGTAAATAAACGGAGATCAATCCCGGTATACAGTTTTTTCCAGGTAATTTCCCCATACCCCCAGGCTTTTGAGGCCCATTTGCTGCGGTCGTTGCCTATGTAATAATTATAGTACTCTTCTGTACGGCTGTTTTTTTCAAGAGAAGCCGTATTGGCTCCGTCAAAAGTCATTGAATAAGAGTGCCCTTTTATAAATTGTTCTTCTGCGGGTACCGGTTCCCCACGGTGCAATTTTTCGATAACGGAATTATCCATAAAGTGAAAAACAAAACGATTGTTTTCAAGGAATAATGCACCATTATTAATCAGGGCTTTAAACTGAACCGTAGAAGGAAATTGGCCTTTGTTTTCAATGAATTTATAGGTATGGCCTTTTTCGGTTTCGTGAGCCATAGCCGTAAAAGACAAATACAGTGATCCTAAAAGAAGCAGTGCTTTTTTCATCGTTTTCAGAACCCTAAATTTAGGCAAAATCCGCGAAATGCCCCAATAAATTTCATTTTTAACAGCCGCCCTGCAAATTGTTCAAAACACGGCCCTTTTTTATCCGGTTTTTCCTGCAAAGGCAAGTATATTTGCGCCCGTATGAAATACGTTGCTTTGCAACCTGCAGTGCTGGTATTACAAGACGGCACGGTTTTTCACGGAAAAGCAGCAGGAGTTATCGGGACTGCCACTGGCGAGATCGCATTTAATACCGGGATGACCGGCTACCAGGAAATTTTTACCGACCCTTCTTATTTTGGTCAGATCGTTGTTATGGCATCTCCCCACATCGGAAATTACGGGGTTCACGCAGAAGAAATTGAATCGGATTCAGTGAAAATAGCCGGGTTGGTTTGCAAAAAATTCTCACTTAATTATTCCCGCCCCTCTGCTGAAACTTCCCTTCAAAAATATTTTGAAAGAGATCACCTTGTAGGTATATGTGAAGTGGATACACGTGCACTCGTAAGGCATATTCGCCAGAAAGGTGCAATGAATGCTATCATATCTTCTGAAATTCTTGATGTGGCTGATCTAAAGGAAAAACTAAAGTCAGTTCCTTCTATGGACGGACTTGAACTTTCCTCCAAAGTATGTACAAAAAATTCTTTTACGGCAGGAGATCCACAGGCAACTCATAAAGTAGCTTTGCTGGATCTGGGTGTAAAGAAAAATATCATCCGGTGCCTTGTGGAAAGAGGATGTTTTGTAAAAGTGTTTCCCCTGGATGCTTCGCTGGAAGAAATACTGGCTTTTGAGCCGGATGGTATCATGCTTTCCAATGGCCCGGGCGACCCTTCGGTGATGCATGAAACGATAGAAAAAGTTAAAAAAATCATTCAAACCAATATTCCGGTTTTCGGAATTTGTCTCGGCCACCAGGTGTTGGCGCTGAGCCAGGGATTGAAAACAAAAAAAATGCATAACGGCCACCGCGGAATCAACCACCCGATAAAAAACCTGCTGACAGGAAAATGTGAGATCACTTCGCAGAATCACGGGTTTGTGGTGGATATGGAAATGGCTAAAAAAAATCCGGAAATAGAAATTACACATATACATCTCAATGACGGAACGCTGGCCGGCCTTCGGTTGAAAAACAAAAAAGTTTTTTCTGTTCAATATCACCCCGAAGCTTCTCCCGGCCCGCACGATTCACGTTACCTGTTTGATGATTTTGTGGAAAATATCGTGAAGTCGAAAAAAGCCGTTAAAGTATAATTTCAAAAAAAGTTTTTCAAAATGAGTTTAATTTCCAATGTTGAAGCCCGCCAGATCCTTGATTCGCGCGGCAACCCCACTATTGAGGTAGATGTAATTACAGAAAACGGAATCATGGGGCGTGCCGCTGTTCCATCTGGCGCATCCACGGGTGCACATGAGGCTGCAGAGTTGCGCGACAATGATAAAAAGCGTTATCTCGGAAAAGGAGTCAACAAAGCGGTTCATAATGTAAATTCGGTTATCGCACAGGAATTAAGAGGCGCACCTGCTTTCAACCAGTCGCTCATTGATAAATTACTGATACAGCTGGATAATTCTGAAAATAAAGGGAATCTTGGAGCCAATGCTATTCTCGGGGTTTCGCTGGCAGTGGCCAAAGCGGCTGCACAGGAAGCCGGTTTACCGCTTTTTCGCTATGTAGGAGGAGTAAATTCCAATACTCTTCCCATTCCGCTGATGAACATTCTTAATGGTGGTGCACATGCCGACAATAAAATAGATATCCAGGAATTTATGGTGATGCCTGTTGGTGCGGATACATTTAGTGAAGCATTGAGAATGGGAACTGAAATTTTTCATCACCTGAAAGCGGTGCTGAAAAAAGCCGGACATTCTACCAACGTGGGAGACGAGGGAGGATTTGCTCCGAATCTCAAATCTAACGAGGAGGCCATTGAGGTAGTTTTAAAAGCGATTGAAACAGCAGGATACAAACCCGGAAAAGATGTTTATATTGCTCTTGATGCAGCATCTACCGAATTTTATGACGCGAAGAAAAAAACCTACACATTCGAATCCACAGGAAAGAAAATGAGTTCGGATGAAATGGTGGATTATTGGGTAAAGTGGACTAAAAAATACCCCATTGTTTCTATCGAAGACGGAATGGCCGAAGATGATTGGGACGGGTGGAAAAAACTGACAGATAAAATCGGAAATAGTGTACAGCTGGTGGGTGATGACCTGTTTGTTACCAATACCAAACGCCTCGCCAAAGGAATTCAGAGCGGAACTGCCAATTCCATACTGGTAAAAGTAAACCAGATTGGTTCGTTGACAGAAACAGTAGCCGCTGTGGAACTGGCCAAATCATGGTCCTACACTTCCATTATGAGTCACCGTTCGGGAGAAACAGAAGACACTACCATTGCCGACCTTGCCGTTGCCCTTAATTGCGGACAAATAAAAACAGGCTCCGCTTCCCGCAGCGACAGGATTGCCAAATACAACCAGTTGCTTCGCATAGAAGAAATGCTGGGAGCAGCAGCCGTCTATCCCGGAAGAACATTTCGGTATTCCCGTTAAATTCTGCCACGGATTTCACGGATTATCACAGATTTTAAATGCATTTTATCCATGTAATCTGTGTTTAGTATCGCTCAATGAAAAATAATTCGTTTCGGTAATCCATCATAGCTCTTGGAATGTAACCCGGCAAAAAGGTAATTAGAATTGAATAATTTTTGCCTTTCATAAAATAAGTCATTTTTATTAGATCATTTCCTATTTCTTTTGGATTTAAATCCGATATAAAACATATATAATATGATTGCTTCATGTTTATCTCAAGAGTATATGAATAATAGGATCTTGAAAAACAATCATTTGATTTTTTAGGGCATTTTGACTTGACTTTTTTTGATTTCTTGATTTTTATATCCGGTGAAATGTCTGCCTTTTGAATGATTACCAGCTTTTCCAGGAGATTATCAGGAAAGCTGTCGATTTTTTGTGATTTTATGGGAAAATAAACTTGAGAAATATCAAATCCATCGGTTTTCAAAAGAACAGAGTCTGTAATATAATTTTCAATGATCAATTCATAAAAAGAAAGAGTGTCGTTTTCCATTCTAAAATAGATCGATGAATCAGAAACATCCAGAAAGCAGTCGTAAAATCCCATATTTTTAACCGGGGCTGCATCCGTATCATGCCACCAATTAATCTGAGCCTGCAGATTGCTGGCCATTAGGAATAAAAATAAGCTAAAACCCCATCTCATTTTCCCAAATATAAAAGATTAATCATGGAAATAGGTATTTTATCCGTGTAATCTGTGGCCATCTCTTCGTATCCTTTCCAAATTATGCTACATTTATAGCGAAAGTAAAAGGTTATGAAGATAGAACCCGCTCAAACCCTGAAGGAAATAGCTGCCCTGATTCAATGT
>JBMORL010000090.1:0-9816 GCA_049322335.1 Bacteroidota bacterium | reverse complement strand
CTGTTTTTTTATGTACATTAGTTCCCGCAAATGGGTTGCCTAAAACTTACATATTACACCGGAAAACAACAACTTAAAGTTGTGCATAAGAGCGAAAATGCCGGTAAAAATCATGTACAGAGTTTTTTAAGTACTGATCCTTTAGCACACGAAATGCCGGATATGTCACCGTATGCTGCATTTAGTAATAATCCTATTTATTTTATTGATCCGTTGGGACTTGAGCCAACAAAATATGAAGATGAAAAAGGAAACTCTCTTGGAGAAGTGAAAGACGGGATTGACCAAACCGTTGTTGTCAATGCTGAACAGTATAAACAAGCTGAAACTCTTGCAAAGCAAAAAGGATTAGATATTTATAACAACGAAGATCATGGTAAGGTATTCACATCTACTTATGAAAACTATGCGTTCCGTACAGAAGGTATAACTTTTGAAAAATCGATATTACTTGATGAATTTGTGCTTACAGTAAGTCCAAATAGCATAGCGGTTGAAACTCCTTCTGTAAATGCAAGCTGGAATTCAGACGCAGGTAAATTTAATTTTGGAATCTCCACTTTAGGTCTTGGACTGGAAATTACACCGGGTTCTTTACGACTTTCTACCGCTAAACAAGGTTTTAGCCCAAAATATTACGGAAATGCCTGGAGAGGTAACCAATATACCTCCACCTACAACATTTCAAAAATTGGAAAAGCAGTAGGTAGAGTTACTACAGCTGTTGGAATAATTACGGACGGGATAGGTGTAATTAACTACTATAACAATGGGCCGAACGATCCCAATTCTGTTCATCCTGCGAAAGCAGTTACCAATACCGGTGTTGCGGCTTACGGTATGTATTTTAATCCACCCGCAGCCATCGGCTATTTTGGGCTTGAGGCATTTTATCCCGGTGGGTTTGCAGGTTTTGTAAGTGATGGAACTGCAGCACAAAGGGAGGTTGATAAAATTAATGCAGCCGGGCCTTATAAACTTAGGATAGTACCTTGGGGACCAAAATAACTTTATTTTAAAATGTTACTAACGGGGTACAAATATCTTTTTTATTGTCTGTATAAATTTTGGGAAACTGCACCATCAAGATGGTGGAGCGAATGGAAAGCCGAAGTATCTATGTTGGCTTTAAAAATATGGATTATATTATCAATGGGGATATACATACAGGTTTTGACCGGTCGTAGAATCATACCATCTAACCCCTTTGATATATCTATAGTATTGGTTGTAAGTTTTTTTATTTTCATAAGTTGGCGCCTACTTAATTACAAAGATCGGTGGAAAGATATTATCAAAGAATTTGATATGTTACCTGTGAGAGTAAACAAAAAATATACTTTTATGACTTGGCTTTTTATTTTTGGAGTTATTGCAAATTTTATTTTTTCTATCTACTTGTTGAGCCAAACAGGGATCAGTAATGTCCTTTCATCGAATAAACATACACAATATTATTTTGCACCGCATACACTAAACGGTGTTCTTTGGTAATACGCCTTGACCATTTTCCCGAAAGTTCAAAGCGCAGCGGCTCCGGTTTACCGATACCCGAAAACGGGTGCTGCAAAATATCCTTAATCAGTTCCGTAATACGCGCCTGCGCTTTTTTGTTTCCTGATTTTTTCCAGTATTCCAGGTGATCGAGCGCCACCGGCAGCAGCACTACTTCCATAAGTTCTCAATATCTTTTTGCGAAAGTTTTTTTCCTTTACCCTTTTTGCGGTCCTTATCCCCCTGCAAAACCATCTCCACAAATTTTTCATCATAAGGTTTATCCTTAGCCACCACAAATTTTATTTTCAGTGCCTTTAAGAAAGCCTTCAGCGCCTCCACCTGGTCTTTGTCCAGTTCGTTAGCCGGTATAGTAATAAAAGCCATAACAGTTAAATTTAATGCGCCAATTGTTTTTGAATATTCGTTCTGAAAATAAAAGCATCAATAAGATCTTTTACTATGCGCTGCTTATCAGCCGGCAGTTGTTCCACTGCTTTAAACTGGTTCAGCAGTTCAGCATCTTTTAAAGTCGCTTTCGCTTTTTGATCTTTATCCCCGTTAATGAGAAAATCAACGGAAGTATTTAAAACAGCCGACAACCTCGACAATACATCAGCCGGAGGCTGGATACCCCGTATCTCATAACGCACCATCTGCGTATGCGATATTTTTATTTTTTTAGCCAAATCCGCCTGCGTCAGGTTCGCCTGTTTGCGCAAGTGCTGGATACGTTCACCAAGAGTCTTCATAACCATAAAAGAAATTATTAACAGCAAAATTACCGCAAATGGCTATAAAAACCACATTTGGTTTGTCTTTTTGTTAATAAATACCTAAAATCCGGTTTTCAATGAATTACCTTTTATGGCTTACTTTGTTCTTAAAAGACAAATCCAAAACTTATCAACACCATGGAGATACAGGACATTAAACAGCGGCTAACCCTGGCAGAAGTAATAAAGCACTACGGTCACAAAGCCGACAAGCAAAACCGCATCAACTGTCCTTTTCATGAAGACAAGACGCCCAGTATGCAGCTCTACTGGAAGACCCACACCTGTTTTTGTTTTTCATCCAACTGCAAAACCCACGGCAAGGCCATGGATGTGATAGATTTTATCATGTACAAGGAAAGTATAACCAAACACCAGGCCATTGAAAAAGCAAAAACACTCATAAACGGAAATCCCACATCCGTTAGTTCACCCACAAGAGAAAACTTTTTACAAAACATGTTTACCTACTTCTGCAATGCCGTACACAACAGTCCACCCGCCAAAGACTATTTGCAGCAACGAAACCTCGATTATAAAGCACTGGCGGCAACAGGCACACCGGCAGGCTACAATGCCGGGCAATACCACCACGGCAAACGCAAAGACGAAACCCTCATAGCCCTCTGTTTGGAACACGGACTTTTAGTAAACAACGGGCTAACATCAAGAACCGGTGAAGTCGCCTATAACGTATTCGGAAAATGGTGCATCTGCTTTGCCATGAAAAACAAAAAGAGTGAAGTAACCGGCCTTTACTTCCGCAGTATACTAAACGATAAAAGCAAACGGCACTACTATTTAAAAAACAGCACCGGGCTATATCCCCACTATCCCAAAGCAGCAACAAAAAAACTGATACTAACAGAAAGCATCATTGACGCGGCTACACTTCTGCAGCAGGAAAATATAAATCACCATTATGGTGTACTTGCTATGTACGGCACCAACCGGTTAACGGAAGAACACATAAAAGCGATAAAGGAACTCAAAGAACTCGAAGAAATTATTTTCTTTTTAAACGGAGACGAACCCGGGCGGCAATCCGTACACAAATACGCACCACTCTTACAAAATGAAATCCCCCACATCATCATCACCAATGCCGAACCACCCGAGGGAGAAGATGTAAACAGTCTTTTACAATCCCACCGGCAAGGAGCCATTGAGCACATTATAGAAGGAAGAAAACAGTACAAGCAAACTGAACAAACAAAAACATTTTCTTTTTCAATTGAAACTCCAACAACTGAAAACCAACAACCGTTAGTAAACCCAAATGAAAAAAAAGAACCTGTAACTACCAATACGCAACCCATAACAACAAACAAAGAACAACAAACAAACTTGCCCTCCGCAGGCTTTGCGAAGGGGGGAAACGAAAAACAGGGGTTAAACAGTAAAAACCCCTACCGGTTAAGCTACACCGGCAAAAATGCACATTACAGCATAAAAGGAACCGGCTGGTTAAATCAGCCATTAGACACTATGAAAATAGCCCTGCAGGTAATCAGTTTAAAAACAAAACAAGACTACCGCACCCGGGTAGACCTGTACGAATACAAACAGGTAAATGTACTGGCACAATATACAGCCGATAAATTACAATTAAACGCAGAAGAAACCGAAAAAGAATTATCCGTACTGGCCCACCTGTTGGAAGAATACCGGGAACAGCGGCAGGAAAAGAATCTGAAAAACCCTGAACCCTACCGCATACAATTAAACGAATCTACTCAGCAAAGTTGTATAAAGTTCCTAACGGAGAAAGGACTAATGCCGCGGCTCAACAACCTGGTCGGACTGTCCGGAATAGTAGGCGAAGAACAAAACCGTATTTTTTTATTTATTATAGCCAGCAGTTATAAAATGAAACACACCCTGCACGCTTTAATACAAGGCAGTTCCGGAAGCGGTAAAACAAGGCTATTAAAAATCATCAGTGAACTCATGCCTTTAGAAGACGTAAAAAAATACACCCGTGTAACCGACAGCAGTTTTTACAACCAGGACGAATATTTTTTTACCAACAAGTTAGTCTGCTTCGAAGACTATGACGGGTTAAAAGAAGATGCCCAACTGGCCGTAAGAGAACTACAGAGTAATGAAATATTAATCTCCTCCACCAGCATAAAAGACGACAACGGAAAAATAACAGGAGGCGAACGCATAGTACGCGGGCCCATCGCTTCGCTGGGATGCACCACTAAGGGAGAAATCTACGAAGACAATATCAGTCGTTGTTTTGTAATAGCAGTAGACGAAAGCAAACAACAAACCCTGCGCGTTATCAAATACCAGAACGAAGTAGCAGCCGGAATCATTGACAAAGAAAAAGAAAAGTCCATCCGGGAATTTTTACAAAACTGCATGCGTTTACTAAAACCCTATAACGTAGTGAACCCCTACGCCAACAGGATTACACTACCGGAAGACGCACATAAAATAAGGCGGTTAAACGAGTTGTACCAATCATTGGTAAGGCAGATCACCATTTTACACCAATACCAGCGGAAAAAAGACACACAAGGCCGGTTAATTACCGAAAAGGAAGACCTGCAGGCCGCCTGTGATATCATGTTTGAATCCATAGTATTAAAAGTAGATGAACTGGACGGATCACTCAGGCAATTTTATGAAAAGTTAAAGCAATATGTCAGGAGTAAAGCAAAAAAGCAGGTAAAAAACGAGTCCGATACAGACTTTAACAGGTTCGAGGTACGGCAAGCCACAGGCGTTAGTAAAACACAGCAACACTTTTATTTAACACGCTTAGTCCATATGGAATACATCCACCAGTATGGTTTTGGCAACCGCGGATATAAATACAAGATCGCCCAATGGGATAATATGGAAGCCGTAAGAGCGAAAATAAAAGACAGTCTTTTTAACCAGCTCGAACAGCTGGAAGAAAAAAATCCGGAGAAGGAAATAATAAAAGACCCATTGGGCGGAACGCCACAGAACACCAAAGCGAACACCACCACAGAAAGTAAATCAATGCTAATCAGTAAGTAAATAAACCACGCTTAGCGTGGCGTTCGGTGTTCTGAAAAAATGAGAGTATGGGAAGACCCACCAACAACATAATCATAGACAAAAACTACCAGGAGTTAGCCCGGGAATTTTACACCCATGTAATACAGTTGGGATACATTGCACACAGTTGCCGCAACCGGTGGTTACGCTTAAGGGATTTTTTACATTATGCAGAAACTTTTTTTACCACCGACATAACGCAGATCACTACTGCGAACATAGTAAGTTACTACAATTACTTAAAACAACAACCCAGCAAAAAAGACGGAAAACCACTAAGGGAAAAAACCATCATTGACCAGGTGCAAAACATCCGCCAGTTTTACGATATGCTCATTCACACCGGAAGAGCAGAAGAAAACCCCGTGAACAACCTGCAGCTGAGATATCCCAAAGAAGAAAGCCCCCGCACGGCATTAACACAACAGGAACTACAAGCACTTTACCACGCAGCATATACTTACCAGGAGAAAGCCATTTTAGCAATGGGATACGGATGCGGCCTGCGCGTAAGTGAAATAATACAATGTAATATCGAAGACCTGCATTTAAGAGAAGGGCACATAGTTATCAAAAAAGGAAAAGGCAATAAAGGCAGGATCGTTCCGCTAAGTAAGTCCGTAGCCCGTGATATAGCCAGTTACCTGTACAAAGAACGGTTGCAGCAGGTATCAGAAGAAAAAAAAGCATTTATTATACACAGCAAGGGAAAACGAATGCAGAAAGGAACCTACAACAAAATATTAAAAAAACTCATTGAGCGGACCGGGGTGGAAAGCATCAAAGAAAAAAACATCTCCATACACAACCTGCGCCACTCCATCGCTACCCACTTAATCGAGCAGGGAATACCGGTAGAACAAGTCCGGGAGTTTTTAGGACACTCACAGCTCGAAAGCACCGAAGTATATACCCACATCAGTAAAATACAACTGCAAAAACTCGTACAATGATCTCCCTTGAAAATTATGTAAAGGAAAAATACTCTCCCAAATCCGCTCCCGGTTATTTAAACCTGGTAAAAAAATACACCGGTTACATGGGAGCAGAATCCAAAACAGCAAAATACAAAGACGTGTTAAATTACATCGGCCACCTGCGTTTACAAAACCTTCATCCCAAAAGCTTAATCAATTATCTGTTTGCCATCAAAATATACTACAGCTGGTTAAATGAAACAGGACAACGAAAAGACCATCCCTGCCGGTACATGTATTTAAAAGACCAGGTCAACAAACGCATACAGGTAGAGAGTTTATACAGCCGCACCACGCTGGAAGAATTATTAAATAATCACCAAAGCAAAAACCAGCTTTTACAGAAAAGAGATGAAGTAATAATCAGTCTTTTGATTTACCAGGCACTAACCGTGCAGGAAATATCAGCACTTAACCTAACGGATGTAGACTTAAAGCAGGGAACCATAAAAGCGAAGGGAGGATACAAACAGAAAGCAAGGACGTTAAGTTTACAAGCCAGCCAAATACTGCTCATGCACCAATACATTACCGAAGACAGGGAAAAACTACTTCAGCAAAACAAAGCACAAACACAGGACAACTTAAACGCATTTATTGTTGGCAGCACCGGGGAGAGAGTTTTTAGCAACTCCATCAACAGAATTATTAATACCGGAAAACCACCTCACGAAAAATTAATCCCGATGAAAATAAGGCAAAGTGTACTGATGCACTTATTAAAATCCGGTCACGATTTACGGATAGTACAAGTCTTTGCAGGACATAACCGGGCGGCCACTACAGAAGAATATAAACAAACCGGGTTGGAAGAATTAAAAACACTCATCCAAAAACTACACCCGCTCGATCACTTCACTAATGCCAATGACGTTAGTAAATAAAATCAGCTTTTTTCTTTTCAACTGAGATCCCGTCTCCGTTACCAAAGACGCCACCACACAAGCCCACCGCACGAATGCAGGAAAAGCGGAGTTCGCCACGGCTGACGCGCTCAAAAATCCCGCCAGGTGCAAATCAAACCAACAAAAGCTGATTACAGCCCATGTTGGTTTGCTTCGCATTTTTTGCTGAAGCAAAAAACTTACGCCTGTCATGCTTTTTGCCCAACCCTATGTGGCTCACACGCAGCTCCCACTGTCTTGCATGCACCACACACAATGTTTTTTATCGGTTATGACATTTTTATTGTGTGTGGCGCATACAATCCAGACGCTGCTTCTTTGTTGGGCGCGCCTGCCTTGTCGCTCGGGCTGCGGGTTTTGACTTTTTTGATTTTTTTAAAGGAAAAACCCTTGCTGCGTCCTGCCGACTCACGGGGCTGACCCACGCGCAGTAGCTGCAAAACGTGCCGATTACAGCACTCCCTTTGCAGCACCCTCGCTCCGCGCGCAGGAAAGGCGCGCCAATTTATCCTCCGAAGGCCCTGCGAAGGAGGAAACAGCCAACTGAAAAAAGCTGGATTTTTTACCCAAAAAATGCCCGAAAACCTGCTTTTGGGTTATAGGATTGTTTTACAGCTAACTAACCCTAAGAGTTGTATCAAATTGATACATGTTGGAGGGTGTTACTATACAACCTCCAACAGCTAATACCGGGGCGATCCTGCAAGCCTTCCGCGCGGGAATAACAGACTACCCCGCGGTGATTCCTGCCCCGCTTGGATGCTCGTTTTTATTGTCGGATACCCATAAACCGTGTGGTCACCCTGAGCGAAGTCGAAGGGTATCCGCCAATAAAAACAAGCCCGATTGAATGCCCCGCTCCCCGGAAAAATCCCGGACTTTCATTGTTGAAAAATAATTTTAGTGTAAAATATAATTTACAAATCAGGTTCTTCCGGAACCGACCTTTGCAGGGCAAAAACAAAAAGTGAGACTTCCATATTTATTGAAGGAACCTATTGACATGAATGCACAAAATGATTATTGTTAGAATCATGATCAAATATTTTATGATGATATATTTAATAACAAACTTTCTTAGAAGGTTGAAACCCTTTAGTCTCAACCTGTCAATTAACTATGGTAGTAATCCGAAAAAACAGAAAAAGACAACCAAAAAAAAATGAAAAAACCACCTTTTTAGATAATCAACTGTAAACGAAAGTTTTATCTAAAAACACAGTCTCAGTACTGAGACGGAAAGGCGCATGTTATAGGCGCGCGTCTTTGTTACTGCTTCTTCCGGCTTCAACCGTATCAGAGCCGTAGATGAAGTATGGTAAATCCGGATAAAGAGATGCAGCTACCACCCATCATCGAGCTATACAAAAAGAAAAGCCCTGCCATCTGGCAGAGCTTCCCCCGGTATAAACCATTTTAAATAGTCTCAGAACACATTTATGATCTTCATGGCGTTGCCCTGAGCTAAAAGGTAGTCCGTTGAACCTACGCGCTGAAAAAACTCAATACCGAGGCATTGCAGAACGCCCACATCACCGGTCATGGTCGGTGATCCTGCCAAAGCAGAAGTTAAGGTGGCCGATACCGGGGCACTTCCCAAAGCAAGAACCGGAGAGTAAGTAACGGCACCCATCATGTTGGTGGTGGCATCCAATGGCTCGTACTTGGTAGTAGCCGGATCATAAGCATAATCGCTTACCACACCGAGCGCCTGCACTACCCGAAAATGGGTGGCTCCTGCGGGTGCATCAATAAAACTGTCCGGGATAAATGAAGCGATAACGATATCGCCCTGGTCACGGTCCGGTGTGTTAGTGTGGGTGAACGGAGCATTGAACACGCTGCCTAAGCTGTGGCGTTCGTTCAACTCGAAGTTCAGCAGCAACACTTCATTGGAGGTTAACAAAATGGGGCGTTGTCCCCTGGTTCCTGTTCCCCGCAGGTTAATCTCTTTGAAAAGTTTTGTTAACCTCGATGCCAGTCGCGCATCTGCCATAGTCAGGATAACGTTAGCCAGTGATAAACGAAACGCTTTGGCTACGGTAGCCGAACCACCGAACTCCACGTTGTTCTCCCGCGTTCTGATAAACGCAGGATCTTTTAAGATCTTTTCTTTACTTGGGCCATTGGCAATACGGGCGAGATCTTCTCCATCAAGTTTATAAAAACTGATGCCGCCAATTTTACCATCCAAACGGATAAGCCCTGTTTGTTTACTCATGGTATATTTATTTAATTAGCGTAAAATCCCTGCATATCTTCCCTTCTTATCATTTACGCAAATGCGTACATCGTTATAACGTCTAACGCACAGCTAAAGAAAAAGTAACACGCTTTAACATTTTTTTTACTTCCGGTGAACCAACGGCCAAAAAATACCGGGCAACGGTAAAACAAAAAATGTAAGTAAAACTACTTAGTTCCCAATGAAAAACCGCTTTTTTTTCTTTTTTCAAATGAAAAACTGTTAAAATCTTCAAATGAAAAAAGAAAATCTGCTGTTTTTTTATGTACATTAGTTCCCGCAAATGGGTTGCCTAAAACTTACATATTACACCGGAAAACAACAACTTAAAGTTGTGCATAAGAGCGAAAATGCCGGTAAAAATCATGTACAGAGTTTTT
>JBMORL010000089.1:0-1162 GCA_049322335.1 Bacteroidota bacterium | reverse complement strand
TAAAATCTCCTGTTATGAAAACAACCATACACATCCCCGAGCCTTGCCACGAAAACTGGGATAAAATGACCCCGGTGGAAAAAGGAAGATTTTGTAAAGTTTGTTCGAAAGAGGTGGTGGATTTTACAAATAAAAAACGAGAAGAAATTATTTCCATCCTCGAAAATACATCCGGTAACACCTGCGGAAGATTTTTGAATACTCATGTTGAAACCGGACGCTTAAAAAAGAAGAAAAAACCAGGGGTGATTTCAAGGGTCAAAATCGGGTTAATGATTTTTATTGGATTTTTATTTGCTTCAAAAAATACAAAAGCACAGGGACAGGTGTCGTTGGTTAAAGGCAAACCAAAAATTCAAAAAGATGAAAATATATTCGGAAATAAAATGCTAACTATCAGTGGAACCATTTATGAAAAAGATTCGGTGACTCCCGCAAAATTTGCTCAAATTAGAATATATTCTGAAGAAAAATATCTTGCATTTATCAGGGCAAAAGATGATGGCAGCTATTCGTTTAATGTTTCTGCGGAAGATTTAAATAAAAACAATGTATTTATTTCGGTGAATTATGAAAAAGGATGGAAAGAATCCACAGAGAGCCTTGATACCATAATTACAAAGCAAAATACAGTAATAGATTTTTTTATGGAAACTCCTTATCAATACATAGGAAAAGTAATGATTGTACGAACGGAAAACAGAGAAGAAATACCTCTTGTTTCGGAAGAAATTGAAAACAATCCCAATGATAGTTCGCTGATAACGGACGAGATGCCTTTAAAAAATGAAAGTCCTGAAAAAAATACAATAAAAATAACAGCATCCCCAAACCCGTCTGACGGAAACTATTTAATTGAAACCGGAATGCATATACCAATAAACATCCATATTGCTTCCATGGAAGGAAAAATAATCAGTACCAAAACCCACGTTCTCAACAAAACCAAAATTGATATCAGCGCCTATGCTCCCGGAATTTATTTCCTGATTGCCACCGACCCTAAATCGGGACAAAAGCTTTCATCTGTTAAATTGGTGAAAGGAGAATAATTTTCAGTTTTCATCCTTTCCTGTCTTCACTTCAAAACTCTTATATCCTATTTCACTCTTCTTACTTCGGCATTTCTGCAATCATCATGGGTCAGTCGCGACTGACCCTA
>JBMORL010000088.1:0-1163 GCA_049322335.1 Bacteroidota bacterium | reverse complement strand
CCCACAATCGTCTCAAGGACTTCCGCCGCATCGCCACAAGATATGACCGCCTCGCCATAACTTTCTTCTCCGCCGTTTGTCTTGCCGCAACCTTCGCCTACTGGCTATGATTGAGTCCGGACCCTAGGGCTGATATGGCAAACGAATTATACATGACAGAGGCGGCAAAAACAGTCCTTGAGCATTACGTTCCAAATTATATGAAATCCGTTCGATTGGAGTTTCGCATAATTCAAACCGAAATGGGGTTCGTCGTTCTCCATAATTTGGATTTTAAAAAAGTAAATCATGAGCTTCACCAAAAAATTTCTAAAGAAACTACCAGCCTCACACCAGCACTTATTTTAAATCATATTATTAACGCTTGTGGAGAAATGGCCCTTTCCTCATTTTACTTATCGGAACTAGTCACAACACCTCTAAACCATTCCTTGCTGAGTTTGCAGTTTAAGCACCTCCTATTAAAGAGAGAACGAAGTGCTGAAGAAATTCATTCTTTTCAGGATATTTTTCTCAAAGGTCATGCCATCCGGGAAGCGATAAATAGTGGGGAGAGATCTATCTCCGATTTCCGCAAGCTATTGGACCATGCCAAGAAATTTAAAAACTGGGTGGATGGTGTAAAACCGGAATCTCGATTGATTGCCGAATACCAAAAATCAAGTATATCTGGAACTTGGGTGGACAGTCTTCCAATAAAAACAGTTCGTTTTGCCATATGCGCCGGACTTGGATTTTCCGGAGATGCAACAGGTTTGTTGGCAAGTGTCACGGATTCCTTTTTGTTGGACAAAATTTTAAAAGGATGGAGGCCTCATCATTTTGTTCAAGGGGAGTTGACAAAATTTGTTGATTCCGGAATTTAGACCATTTTTTGATCTGATTTACGCGTTTCCACACCTCCACTGTGTCATTACCCGGTTTATCCGGGTAATCCATGCGACACCCAAATGCGTGAGTTTGGGATTCTGGATTGCCCGGATAAACCGGGCAATGACAATGAGTGTGTGTGATGCGCTTCAATCCGTTCACAAAATGCTCTAGCAGGCTGCTGAAAAACCTGCCGTAAATCTGGTTTTTCAGGGATTGGCGGGGTTTATTTCTGTCAGTTTGCGTTCATATTCGCCGTTTGCTCCGGCGTTTTTTTTGTTCCGGGACAAGCT
>JBMORL010000087.1:0-1181 GCA_049322335.1 Bacteroidota bacterium | reverse complement strand
CAGGGCAAACGCATCTAAATTTTGATTGAATAACAATGAGATAGCGTCAGGATCGTTTTAGTAGAAACGATTTTATGCTATCATTTTTTGATAATTTGGTGGATCCGCGGGTAGAAAGGACCCGGTTACATTCTTTAAAGGACATTATAGGCTTAACAATTTGTGCGGTTTTGAGCGGTTGTGACGATTGGGAAGAGATTGAACTGTATGGGGAGAGCAAAGAGCCATTTCTACGCCAGTTTTTGGCTTTTCCCAACGGGATTCCCTCACACGACACGATCAACCGGGTTTTTTCCCTGCTTGATCCCAAAGAACTTCAGGGTTGCTTTGTGGATTGGGTTCAAAGCATAGCAGCCATCACTAATGGCAGGGTAGTTAGCATTGATGGTAAACGGATGTGTAATTCGGGGACTGAGGGCAAAAAAGCGTTTGTACACATGGTGAGTGCCTGGTGTAACAGCAACAATATGGTTTTAGGGCAGGAAAAAACCGATGAGAAAAGCAATGAGATTACAGCCATCCCAACCTTGTTGGAACTGCTGGTATTAGAAGGGGCCATCGTGACCATTGATGCAATGGGCTGCCAGACAGCTATTGCATCTAAGATTAAAGGACAAGGGGCTGATTATGTACTGGCAGTCAAAGAAAATCAGGGGCATTTGCTGGATGATATCAAAGAAGCCTTTGAACAAACTCCGGGATCAAACTGCCATACAACAACCGAAAAATCACACGGACGCATTGAAAAACGGACTTGTAAGGTCATTGAGGATATGGATTGGATCAGTAAAAAAGGACAATGGGAAGGTTTGAAATCTATTGTTTGCATTCAATCAGAAAGAACCGTCCAGCAAACGGGTGTAAAGCAGACAGAGCAGCGGTTTTATATCTCAAGTTTGTTGACAACACCTGCCCGTTTCAATGAGATTATCAGGCAGCACTGGAGTATAGAAAACAAATTGCACTGGAGCCTGGATGTCACCTTCAGGGAAGACCTGAGTACCAAACAGGCTGGTAATGCCGCCGAAAATTTCAGTGTTATCACTAAAATCGCCATTAACCTTCTAAAAAACAATCATATCAGAAAAACCAGTATCAAAAAGAAACGCTTGCTCAGTGCTTTCGATAACGACTTCTTGGCCAAATCCGTTTTTAAAGAAATTTAGATGCGTTTGCCCTGG
>JBMORL010000086.1:0-93658 GCA_049322335.1 Bacteroidota bacterium | reverse complement strand
AGCACACAGATCACCATCGACAACAATCCGATTGTGTTCTTAAATGTGGTAGACAGCAACGGATGCGCTCCCTTTACCGCACAGTTTATCGTCAACACCGATATCGGTACCAATTTCGATTTCGATTATAATTGTGACGGAACTTCAGACTATAATGGCCCTTCTGCCAATCCTACCTATACTTATCCCAACGCTGGATTATATGATGTATGTCTCACAGTCACATCAGCTGCCGGTTGTTCTACCAGTATAACGGCTCCCGGATTAGTGGAAGTATATCCCGTTCCTGTGGCAGAATTTACTGCCTCTCCTTCTACTACTACCATCCTCAATCCGGATATAGAGTTTACTGATCTTTCCACCGGTGGAACATCTTATAACTGGGATTTTGGTGACGGGGATTCCTCCAATACAACGGGCAATGTTACGCATGTGTATGCCGATACCGGATCATATAGCGTTACATTAACGGTAAGCAATCAATATGGTTGTTTTGATCAATACACATTGATAATAGATATACTCGCAGATTTTGGAATCTATGTCCCCAATGCATTTACGCCTAACGGTGACGGAGTTAATGATTTCTTTTTCCCCGAAGGTGTAGGAATCGATCCCAATAATTTTGAGTTTATGGTGTTCAACCGCTGGGGCGAATTGATTTATGAAACCCAAAACCTGTACAAACCCTGGGATGGAACACATAAAGGAGTGATGAGTAAACAGGACGTGTATGTATGGAAAGTGAAAGCGTTCGATCCGTTCGGTAATCAACATGATTATATAGGACACGTAACTTTATTGAAATAAAGTTCAACCAGTATTTTTATAAAGGGCGGTTGTAAGTAAACTGCCCTTTTTTATTATCAAATCACATTTATATATAACATTATGTTGTAAAATTAACATTTATTTGATAAATTCTGAACGGATACTTCATTTTCGGTTAAATAAGATAAAAGATTCAATAAATAGTGGCTGCCCCCCAAGCAACTTTATTTCAGGATTACGTCATTTCTGCAATGAATAAAGCTCCCCGGACAGCTATGAAAAACCAAACCAAATCAGTTTATTTTTTTGAAGCATGTAAATAGCTGGCCGGAAGCATTTTTTAACTTTAGAACGCAGAAATATTAACAGTTGAAATTTGTAACATTACATTCGTGTTTCGTCCAGACTTGTAATTCCTCCATTACAGGTTTTTCGCATTTTCTTTTTCCCGCAAACAAACTTTTATCAAGAGCCGAACTATGAAAAAAATCCAACTATTCAGTAAATGGATCATTTGCATCATCACATTACTGGTTTTACAACAGGAAGTATTTTCTCAAAATACCTGTGCAACGGCTGATCCGTTTTGTACCCAAACAGGAACTACTTATCCTGCCGGTGTAAATAACGGAACAGCCCCGGCTGGCCCCAATTATGGTTGTTTGGGAACTCAACCGAATCCGGCATGGTTTTATCTGAATATTGCCACCTCAGGAAATATTCAGATCAATCTGTCTAACTCAGCTAACGTAGATATCGACTTTATCATCTGGGGTCCTTTTACAAGCCAGGGTGTAATGTGTACACAGATTTTTAACCAGACAGCCGGTTCCGGAATCGATTGTTCTTATTCTACCGCTGCCAATGAACAAGTGGATATTCCCAATGCTGTTGCCGGACAATGGTACATGCTAATGATCACCAACTTTTCTAATCTGCCTACCAATATTTCGGCTGTTGCAGGAAATGCTCCCGGAACGGATGGTACTACCAACTGTTCTATTTTAAGTACTTGTACTTCTACTGCAGTCGGAACTAACGTTTCGTGTAACGGAGGAAATAACGGATCTATTCTTGTTACTGCCTCGACAGGCAGTCCAAATTTTAATGTCAGTTGGACAGGGCCATCATCAGGTAACCCTGGTGGTAGTGAAATGACAGCTACTGGTGGAACCTATAATATTACAGGATTAGTGGCTGGTTCATATACTGTCACGGTAACAGACGCAACAGGCTGTACTTCGCAAAACGTAGTCAATATTACCCAGCCACCGGTATTAACAGCAACACAGGCACACACCAATCCGCCTTGTTTTGGCGGAACAACAACCGCAACGATTACAGCTACCGGAGGAACAGCACCCTATAATGTCAGCTGGACCGGTACCACTTCAGGAAATCCTGCAGGAAATGAAATTACCGTTTCAGGTGGAACCTATAATATGACCGGGTTAGGCGCGGGTACATATAACGTCACGGTCACTTCAGCAGGAGGTTGTACGGCAACAGTCGCTGTTGTTGTAACTACTCCTACTGCTCTTGTCCTTAATACCACCCCCACGGCAGTTTCCTGTGCAGGTGGAAATAACGGATCAATACTGGTTACCGCATCAGGAAGTACTGCGCCCTATAACGTCAGCTGGACAGGGCCTTCAACAGGTAATCCGGCAGGTAACGAAATTGCAGCTTCCGGAGGAACATATAATATTACCGGCCTTGTGGCAGGTGCATACACAGTTACATTAACTGCGACAGGTGGATGTACAACTTCTGCAGTAGTAAACGTAAATCCAGGGGTTACCATTGATGCCAATATCACACCAGTTGCTGCACAATGTTTAACGGGAAACAGTTTTACATTTAACGGAACAGGCTCTACCATTTCAAGCGGATCCATTACTTCCTATAACTGGAATTTTGGCGCAGGCGCAACTCCGGCAACCGGAACAGGAGCAACACCTCCAGCAGTTACCTATAGCGGAGCAGGAACCATTACTGTTTCACTCACTGTTTCAAATGGTACCTGTACCAATACCGAAAACCTTAACATTACAATAAATGCCAATCCAACATTGGCAACAACACCAACCAACGTTGCTTGTAACGGAGGATCCACAGGCGCAATAGCAGTTACAGGTTCAGGAGGAGCAGGAACAGCACCTTATAACGTTTCGTGGACAGGTACAACAAGCGGAAATCCCGGAGGAAATGAAATCGCTGCTTCAGGCGGAACATATAATATGACCGGTTTACCTGCAGGTACGTATAACATTACTCTTACAGCTGCTAACGGTTGCACAGCTACAACTACAGTAAATATTACCCAACCTACTGCGCTTACTGCTTCAGACGCGGAAACCAATGTTGCCTGTTTCGGTGGACTAACGGGGTCGGGATTGATTACGGCAACCGGTGGCACAGCTCCCTATAACGTAAGCTGGACCGGAACAACAAGCGGAAACCCTGCCGGAAACGAAATTGCTGCTTCAGGCGGAACCTATAACATGACGGGCCTTGGCGCAGGAACATATAACGTAACCGTAACAGATGCCAATGGATGTACAGCTACTACCACAGTAAATATTACTCAGCCTACCGGAACAACAGCTACAGATGTGGAAACCAATGTTGCCTGTTTTGGTGGTTCAACCGGTTCGGGATTGATTACCGCTACAGGTGGAACGGCTCCCTATAACGTTTCATGGACAGGCCCCTCGTCCGGAAATCCTGCCGGAAATGAAATTGCAGCATCAGGTGGTACTTATAATATCACAGGCCTGGTTGCCGGTGTATATACCGTTACTGTAACCAATGCCAACGGATGTACAGCAACTACAACAGTAAACATTACACAACCTACAGCAGTTACTGCTTCCAATACTTTTATTCAGCCTACATGTAACGGGGGAACTAATGGTTCTGTAACAGTTACAGGTTCCGGTGGAACTGCACCCTATAATGTTTCGTGGACCGGCACAACATCAGGAAATCCTGCCGGCAATGAAATTGCTGCTTCCGGAGGTACGTATACCCTCACCGCGTTAGGTGCAGGAACTTATAACATTACCGTAACCGATGCCAACGGATGTACAGCAACTACCACAGCAACCGTTACACAGCCCACAGCAGTTACTGCATCAGATGTGGAAACAAACGTATCCTGTAATGGTTTAACCAATGGTAACGGAGCTGTTACTGCTTCAGGCGGAACCGCTCCTTATAACGTTTCGTGGACAGGAACCACAACAGGAAATCCTGCAGGAAACGAAATAGCAGCATCAGGAGGAACCTATAATATGACCGGGCTTGGCGTAGGAACGTATAACGTTACCGTAACCGATGCTAACGGATGTACAGCCACTACAACTGTAAATATCACTCAACCTTCTGCAATAACATTAACTCCTTCTTCTACCAATACCAACTGTGGTTCTTCTACCGGAACAGCCAGTGTAGTTGCGGCCGGTGGAGCCGGTGGGTATTCTTATTTATGGTCGCCTGCTCCGGGTGGCGGACAGGGAACAGCTAACGCTACAGGGCTTGCTGCAACCAGTTATACAGTTACTGTTACGGATGCTAATGGATGTACGGCAAGTGTGAATATTATTGTTAATGCCAATGCTGCGCCAACAGGTTCCGAAGTAATGGGATCGCATGTAAACGTATCGTGCTTTGGGGGAAATAACGGATCAGGTACCGTTCAGGCAACCGGTGGAACCGCTCCTTACAACGTAAGCTGGACAGGGCCGTCTACAGGTAATCCTGCCGGAAATGAAATTGCAGCTTCCGGTGGAACGTATGCCATCAACTCGTTAGTTGCCGGAGTTTATACGGTAACAATTACTGATGCAGGCGGATGTACAGCAACCGTTAATATTACCATCACCCAGCCTGCAGCTATAGCCATAGTTACCGCTCCTTCTCCCGCACTTTGTTTTGGCGCGGCAACAGGTTCAGCAAATATCACCGTTTCCAACGGAACGGCCCCTTATAATGTAAGCTGGACGGGTCCCACAACAGGAAATCCGGCCGGAAATGAAATTGCAGCTTCGGGTGGATCATACAACATTACCGGTATGTCTAATGGCGCGTATACAGTAACTGTTACAGACGCCAATGGATGTACACAAACAGCCGCTGTCAATATTACACAACCTACAGCTGTAACAGCAACCGATGTGGAAACCAATGTTTCATGTAACGGAGGAACAAATGGATCCGGAGTAGTAACTGCTTCAGGCGGAACTGCACCTTATAACGTTTCATGGACTGGTACTACTTCCGGTAATCCTGCCGGAACTGAAATTGCGGCCTCAGGAGGTACGTATACCCTCACCTCGTTAGGAGTGGGAACGTATAACGTAACCGTAACTGATGCCAATGGATGTACAGGCACTACTACTGTAAACATAACTCAACCGGCAGCTATTACGCTGACACCTTCTTCTACCAATGCCAACTGTGGCGCTTCTGACGGAACTGCCAGCATAGTGGCCGCGGGTGGTGCAGGAGGATTTACATACAACTGGTCTCCGGCTCCGGGTGGTGGACAAGGTACTGCTAACGCTACGGGGCTTGCCGCAACCAGCTATACAGTTACTGTTACTGACGCAAATGGATGTACGGCCAACTCTGTAATTGTTGTCGGTTCCAACTCGGCACCCACAGCTTCTGAAGTTTCTCACATTAATGTAGCTTGTAACGGTGGCTCAACCGGTTCCATTCTGGTTACATCTACAGGTGGTTCACCCGGGTATAACGTAAGCTGGTCGGGTGCTGCAACCGGTAACCCTGCCGGAACTGAAATTGCCGCTTCGGGAGGAACATATAATATTACCGGACTGATTGCAGGTAATTATACTGTAACCGTAAATGATATCAACTCATGTCCTTCTACGTTTAACGTTACCGTTACTCAACCGGCAGTATTAACTGCTACGGATGTGGAAACCAATGTTTCCTGCAATGGCGGAACTAACGGTTCAGGCGTTATCACAGCAACGGGTGGAACAGCTCCGTATAACGTAAGCTGGACCGGAACCACTACAGGAAATCCTGCCGGAAATGAAATCGCTGCTTCGGGCGGAACGTATGCTATGCCGGGATTAGGTGTGGGCACATATAACGTTACCGTTACAGATGCCAACGGATGTACAGCTACCACTACAGTAAATATCACTCAGCCAACTGCTATAACCATAACCGGTATAGCTGTTACAGACGCGGTTTGTAACGGAGATTGTAACGGGATGGTTAATGCTGCAGCATCCGGTGGAACGGGCGCACTTACCTATAACTGGGTGGGCATTGGCACAGGAGCTTCCCAAACTAATCTTTGTGCCGGAACCTATAACCTGATTGTTACTGATGCCAATAACTGTTCAGCTTCACAATCGGCAACCGTAAACGAACCCCCGCTTTTAACTGCATCTGTAACCGGTACCAATGCCAACTGTGGAGCAGCAGATGGTTCAGCTACCGTTACAGCCGGTGGAGGTACTCCCGTATATACCTATAGCTGGGCACCGGCACCGGGTGGTGGACAGGGAACGGCTAACGCTACAGGGCTTTCAGCAGGTTCGTATACAGTAACGGTTACTGATAACAAAGGTTGTATTGCCACAGCTACTGTAAATATCGGAAATAACCCTGCTGGTACTGTTACAGTGGCTACCGACAATAACGTAAGTTGTTTCGGAGCTAACGATGGACAGGTTTCAGCAACCGTTGTGGGTGGAGCAGCACCATTAACTTATTCATGGAATACTACACCGGTTCAAACTACTGCTACAGCCACCAACTTGGGCCCCGGCACGTATACTGTAACTATCACCGATGGAAACGGTTGTATCATTTCCGGAACAGCAACTGTAACAGAGCCACCATTGCTCACTATAACGGCTTCATCAACCAATGTAACTTGTCCTGCCGGCACAAATGGAACCGTTAGTTCCGGTGCTACAGGCGGATCTGGTGCTATCACCTATTCGTGGACAGGCGGACTTCCTGCTAATGCCAATAATACGAACGTTAGTGCCGGAACATATACAGTAACTGCTACTGATGCTAACGGTTGTACCGCTTCAGCAACTGTAACCGTTACAGTTCCTCCTGCAATCGTTATTAACTCATCTGTAATTGATGTGAAATGTAATGGCGCCTGTGATGGTGGAATAAATGCTACCGTATCAGGTGGAACTACTCCTTACTCTTATGTTTGGAACGATCCGCTTATTCAAACCACAGCATTTGCATCAAATATGTGTGTAGGTACATATACTTTAACCGTAACGGATGGAAACGGTTGTGTACAAACCGGAAACGCTACAGTAAACGAACCGACCCCATTATCACTTTCAACTACTGCCGTTGATGCAAACTGTAACCAGAACGATGGATCAGGATGCGTGATTGCGTCAGGAGGAACGCCCGGTTATGTTTATCAGTGGCCGGCAGGACAAACCAACTCCTGCGAGAGTAATTTATTTGCCGGAACCTATTTGGTGATTGTAACCGATGCCAATTTATGTTCAGATACCGCAGCCGTACAGATCAATGATATAGCCGGCCCTTCGGCAACGATCATCGCCCAAACCGATGTAAGTTGTTTTGGATTAAGTGATGGATCAGCAACAGTAGACATGGTAGGCGGAACAGGATTCTTCACTGTTCAATGGGATGCTTTTGCAGCTAACCAAACCACACCTACTGCATCCAATCTTGCTGCAGGAAATTATTCTGTTGTTATTACAGATGCTGTTGGTTGCACAGCCAATACCTCTGTAACAATAAATGAACCTGCTGATATAATCATCAATCCGGGATCTACCGATCCTTCCTGCTTCAGCTATTGTGATGGTGTTGCATTTTTAGGTGTTTTAGGTGGAACGCAACCTTATACTTTTAACTGGCTGGACGGGTCTAATAATCCGATTGGTGGAAACAATGATTCCATAACAGGACTTTGCCAGGGTAATTATACCGTAAACCTGTTTGACGCCAATGGTTGTCCCGAAACAGTAAACTATACTTTAACCGAACCTGCGCAGGTAACCGGGAGCATAGTATCGACCGATGTGAGTTGTTTCAATGCGTGTGATGGAGGAGCGGATTTAACGGTATTAAGCGGAGTGTCACCGTATACCTATAGCTGGAACGATCCATCATCTCAAACAACGCAAGACGCTACAAATTTATGTGATGGCAGCTATACGGTAACCATAACCGATGCAGACGGATGTTTTAACACGGTCAATACAACGATTACCCAACCCCCCTTACTTACAGCCGTGATTAACTTAAGCGGCAACGTATCCTGTGCCGGCACCTGCGATGGATTTGCGCAGGTAGCAGTAGCAGGAGGCACCGCCCCCTATACAGTAAACTGGAGCAACAGTGTAAGCGGAATGATCAACAACAACCTCTGCCAGGGCCAGTACATAGTAACGGTAACCGATGCCAACGGCTGCGTAGCCATCGACACAGTAGACATCATAGAGCCATCAGGATTAAACGTAGTAATGAGCTCCAACAACGCCACCTGCTATAACCTCTGTAACGGAGACGGCCTTGCCACCGTAAGCGGAGGCACCACACCCTACACCTACCAGTGGGACGATCCCACATTTGCCACCACATCAGCAGTAAACAACCTCTGTAACGGAACATACAATGTTGTGGTAACCGATGGCAACGGCTGCACAGTAAGCGGCACCATCATCATCACCGAACCCACCATACTTGATTTTTCAGTAACCCCCACCGATGCCAACTGCGGACAAAACAACGGTCAGATATGCACCAACGTAATAGGAGGAGTAGCCCCCTATTTCTACTCATGGGACGACCCCTTCCTTCAAACCACCCCCTGTGCATTCAACCTTGTAGCCGGCTGCTATACACTAACCTTAACCGATGGCAACGGCTGCACAAAAGACAGCCTGTTATGTATAAATGACATAGCCGGCCCCAGCGTAGGGGTAACATCCTTCAGCGATGTAAGCTGCTTTGGACTCAATGACGGTACAATAACAATCAATGCATCAGGAGGAGTAGGCACACTAAGCATTGTATGGGAAGACGGAACAGGAACTCCTATAGCCACCCTCAACGACCAAACCTCATCCACTACCCTTGATGGAGATAACTACGCCATAATTGTAACCGATTCTGCCGGCTGCGTAGCCACCACCACCCAATTTATTGCAGAGCCCAATGCCATGATAGCCGCCATAACCGCCCAAACCCAACCCAACTGTTTTGGAGGCTGCGATGCAACAGCCACCGTATCCTCCAGTGGAGGAGTAGGCGGAAACACTATTTTATGGTCGGCAGGATCCGCCACCACATCCGCCACCAACACCGGTCTATGTGCCGGCCCCGTTAGTGTAACAGTAACCGATGCCAACGGCTGCCCTGCCTCAGCCAATACAGTGATCACCCAACCCACCGCCCTGTCAATGGTCACCAACGCAGTAACCAATGTAACCTGCAACGGCAACTGCGATGGAACCATCACAGTAACAGCCAGCGGAGCCACCACCCCCTATACATTTACCTGGACCGGTAACGTAAGTACAGGCACACTGGCCACCAATCTATGTCCCGGCAACTATACTACAACAGTAACCGATGCCAACGGATGCACATTCTCCGTATCCAATACTATAACAGAACCCGCCCTGCTTACAGCAAGCACCACCGTAACCGATGCCACCTGTTCCCAATGCAACGGAGGCTCAACAGTAACAGCCCTTGGCGGCACAGCCCCTTACAGTTACTCATGGATCACCGGCAACAACATCACCTCCTCCACCAATACAGGACTATGCACAGGCACGCACAACGTAACAGTAACCGATGCCAACGGATGTACAGTAGTAGCCAATGCCGTAATCATCGATCAGGCCGGCCCCGTTATAAACAACATCACCTTTACCCAACCCTCCTGCAGCGGATTAAGTAACGGAACAGCCACAGTAAACACAACCGGAGGAACAGGAGCATTAACCTATCTGTGGACAAATGGCCAGGTGGTACCAACAGCTGTAGCATTACCAGCCGGAAACTATTGTGTAACGGTAACCGATCAAAACGGATGCGTGGCCAACAGTTGCGTAAACGTAACCCAACCCACCCCGCTCAATGCCATTGGAGACCTCGATGCCACGATTTGTTTTGGCGACTCCACACAAGTATGGGCAAGTGGAGCAGGAGGCACAGCACCCTATACCATCAACTGGTCAACAGCAGGAATGAGCGGAGCCGGCCCCATTATGGTAACCCCCGCCACCACCACCTCTTATTGTTTCACTGTAACCGATGCCAACGGATGCCAGTCACCCAATGAATGTGTGTTGATTACGGTAAATCCCCCGCTTGATATTGATCTTACACCCTCTACATCTATTTGTGACGGAAGTTCCATCAACCTTGTAGCCAACGCCACGGGAGGAAACGGAGGTCCATATACATTTGGCTGGACAGACGAAAACGGAAACAACTTAAGCGCCACCACCGTTAGTCCAAGTTCAAACGTAACGGTAAATCCAACCACCCCTACCTGGTATTATGTAGTGGTTAATGACGGATGTTCATTACCTGCAATAGACAGCACACAGATCACCATCGACAACAATCCGATTGTGTTCTTAAATGTGGTAGACAGCAACGGATGCGCTCCCTTTACCGCACAGTTTATCGTCAACACCGATATCGGTACCAATTTCGATTTCGATTTCGATTGTGATGGAAACGTGGATTATTCCGGAACTACACCTAATGCAACCTATACGTATCCCAATACCACACAGTCGCCAATCCTGTACGATGTTTGTCTCACCGTTACTTCTGCGGCAGGTTGCACTACGTTAGTTTCAGAACCTGATTTTGTGGAAGTTTATCCGGTTCCGGTGGCTTCTTTTACAGCAACACCCACCGTTACCACCATTCTTAATCCCGAAATTCTGTTCACCGATCTTTCTGTTGGAGGAACTATTTACGACTGGGATTTTGGTGACGGAGACTCAAGTGTAACGGTTGGAGATGAAACACATTTCTACCAGGATTCGGGATACTATAACGTAACACTTGCCATAGAAAATCAATACGGATGTACAAGCCAGTACACTTTACCGGTGGAAATACTTTCTGACTTCGCTATCTATGTTCCCAATGCCTTTACGCCTAACGGTGACGGTCAAAATGATTTCTTTTTCCCTGAAGGAATAGGAATCGATCCCAATAATTTTGAGTTTATGGTGTTCAACCGCTGGGGTGAACTGATTTATCAAACCGAAAACGTAAACAAACCCTGGGATGGAACACATAAGGGACAAAAATCGAAACAGGATGTGTATGTATGGAAAGTGAAGGCATTTGATTCCTTCGGAAATCAGCACGATTACATCGGACATGTCACTCTTTTAAGATAATACTGTTCTTCATAGATCATGAAAAAAGAGGCAATCCGGCCTCTTTTTTCATTTCGGCCGGTAGCGAACCAAAGTTAAAAAGCCTGTTGATCAGTGCAATTCTTAACATTTATACTATAAGAGTGAAACCTAATTACCGATTATGAGTTAAAATGGGCATTTCTATTGATAATTTTCAGACATTTAAGGCAACTTTAGCAATAGAGGTCGTCATTTTTACAGATAAATCAGATTATGATTAAAAGAATTACCTTTTCCATTTGTTTGTTATTCGTAGGGATTTCCTTGTATGCCCAGGGCAAGGTGAAACACCCCGCTCCGAAAACAGTATCTGTAAATTCGGAAGTCAAACAAGATCCCAATACAGGTGTTGACGGGAAGATACACCTTTCTACTGTTCATGTTAAGGAAGAGCAACACCTCTCCAGCAAACCTTTGATTGAAGTTAAACTTGAAAATGCAAATGATCCGGTTACATCTGTTGTAAAAACACAGGAAAATATTCCAACCGTTGAAAGTGTTTCAAATCTTATCAATGCACTTGAATCAAAACGTGCTTATGTGAAGTCACATAAAAAACAACACCGCGAAGCAAAAAAATCGGGTTGGTATAAACAGATTGATGCGGAAATAAAAAAGCAAAAAGAAATTCTTAAAGAATTACAAAGCAAATAAAAATGAAAAATAATTTACTCCTCCGTTTTCTATTTGCATTTGTTTTGCTGATTACAGCAAATCATTCTGCTTTTTCACAGGCAAGCTGCGCTGGTGCCGCACCTTTTTGTACATCAACAGGAGTTAACTTTCCGGCCTCCACCAGCACTACTGCTCCTGCCGGTCCCAATTATGGCTGCCTTGGTTCACAACCCAACCCGGCCTGGTATTATCTGAATATTGCTACCAGCGGAAACATTCAGATCAATCTTTCCAATTCTGCTAACGTTGATATTGACTTTATTATCTGGGGCCCTTTTGCTTCCCAGGCTCAAATGTGTACCGATATTTTTAATCAAACTGCCGGTTCAGGTATTGATTGCAGTTATTCAACAGCAGCCAATGAGCAGGTGGATATTTCAAACGCTGTAGCCGGGCAATGGTATATGCTGCTTATCACCAACTTTTCAGGACAACCTACCAATATTTCGGCCGTTGCAGGAAATGCTCCCGGTGTAGACGGAACAACCAACTGTGCTATTCTGTGTACAATGACCGGCTTAACTGCTACTCCCGGAGCGTGTAATCCCGCTACCAATACCTACACAGTCAACGGAACTATTTCAGTAACCAATCCGCCTACAACGGGTACGCTTACTATTACCAATAGTTGCGGAGGTTCGCAAACTTTAAATCCACCATTCAGTACGAGTATAAACTACAGTTTTGCCAATATGCCCGCAAACGGAGCGGGATGTTCCGTGACAGCCACCTTTTCAGCCGATCCTACATGTACATTAACGCAAAACTATACAGCGCCCCCGGCTTGTAATGCTCCCTGTGCAATGACCAATATGAACGTTAACATCAGCGCATGTAACCCTGCCAACTCCACCTATGCAGTAACCGGAACCCTTCAATTTACCAATCCTCCTGCTTCGGGAACACTTACCATTGCCACCTGCGGAGGAAACTCTCAGGTATTGAACGCCCCGTTTACCAGTCCTGTAGCCATTAATATTCCCAATATTCCTGCAGACGGAACCACCAACTGTAACGTAACCGCTACATTTTCTGCTGCACCGGGCTGTACTATAACGGTTGGCCCCTATACGGAGCCGGTATGTGTTTGTAATATGGATACGCTTAACATTGTTATTAATGGCTGCGATCCCACAACCAACGATTATAGCATTGATGCTCATCTTGTGTTTACTTCACCACCTTCTACCGGTCAGCTTATCATTCAAAACTGCAGTGGCGACCAGGTGGTACTCAACGCTCCTTTCACCAGCCCGGTAGACGTTACCATTGCGGGAATTAATTCTGATGGAGGGGCTAACTGTTCAGTGACGGCTTATTTTACCGCTGATCCTGCTTGTACAATTACAAGTCCGACTTTTACAGAACCCGCTGCCTGTGGTTGTACTGCCCTGGCGGGAAATTTTACCAATACTATTACCGGAAGTGCAACTACAAATTATTTATTATGCTTTGGTGATCAGCTGGACATCGTTACTAACGGAGACAGTACTTTACCTAATGATTTGTCAAGTTATTTTCCAACAATAACTTATGACCCGGGGCTGTGGTTATTGGTTTATTCTTGTCCGCCTACTGTTTTCCCGTATGGAGATATAAATACAGACCCATGTCTGCTTGGAATCTGGGATACAAGTAACGGTAGCTGGAGCATTTTGAATAATATTGGTGATGGTTCAACATTATATTTTGTTCCCATCACCATGTATAGCATGGTAGACGGAATTTATGCTACTTCCATTAATGGAAGCGACTGGTGTTATGATCTCGGCCCGGTTACGCCCGTTACTTTCCTTCCTGATGTAACTGCCAATGGAGTAGAAAACTGTGTGGCAGGAACGGTTACAGTAACTGTTAGCGGAGGAAATGCAGCCGTAAATGGAGGAAATTTTACAGCATCTAACCTTCTGCCCGCTACAGCATCTTTCAACAATACCACAACCACCAATAACGGAACAATAGTTATCTCCGGATTAACAGGTGGTGAAATGTATTCTTTCGATATTACTGATAATAACGGATGTCCGGTTACTTTTTCTGGCGGCCCGTTTGTTGGCCCGGCTAACTCTACCATCAATCCTGCAGGACCATATTGTGTTTCAGATCCTGCTGTAAATCTTGTTGGAAATCCTGGCGGTGGAACATGGAGCGGAACCGGAATTACCAACGCGGCTACCGGAACTTTCGATCCGGCTGCAGCGAATATTGGTTTAAATACCATCACATACACTCCTCCCGGATGTTTTAACCCTTCTACCATCAACATTAACGTTAATACTGCGTTTGATGCCACTATTACGCCCGCTGGCCCATTCTGCCAATCCAACGCAAGCACTTTCCTTGCGGCTGTTGATCCCGGTGGAACATGGTCGGCCACTTGTGGAGCTTGTATTAACGCAACAACCGGTGAGTTTTTCCCTACGCTGGCAACACCAGGAAATAATACAATTACCTATACCATTGGCGGTGCATGCGGAGATACACAAAATACAGTGATACAAGTAATCGCTGATGCTATTGCAACAATTAATCCGGCTGGCCCATTTTGTATTACAGATCCTGCAGTGAATTTGTCTGCTGCACAAACAGGTGGAACATGGAGCGGTACCGGAATCACTTCTTCTGCCAACGGAACATTTAATCCCGCAACTGCTTTGGCCGGAACACATATTATTACCTATAACATAAGCGGTGTTTGCGGTGATCAGGATACAGTGGCTATTGTGGTAGTGGATCAGTTGCCTTCCACAATTACTCCTGTTGGACCATTTTGCGAAAATGATGCTGCAGTTAACCTTGTGGGTGCTACCTCTGGCGGAACATGGTCGGCCACCTGTGGAACCTGTATCAATGCTGTAACCGGAAATTTTAGTCCCACCAATGCCGGTCCGGGTACATGGACCATCACCTATACCATTGCCGGTTCATGCGGAACCACCAGCACACTGGATATAACGGTTAACCCCTTGCCTGTTGTAACCTTCACCGGAGATACACTTTCAGGATGTGTGCCCGTTACCACCAATTTTGTGAATACAACAACTCTCCCTTCATCCAGTTGTACCTGGTATATTGACGGAGTTGCCGCTTCTACCAACTGTGCGGGCTTTTCCAATACATTTAACCTGCCGGGCTGCTATGACATTACTTTGCAAACTACCTCAACTGGTGGATGTACGGCATCGGCCACTCAAACCGATATGGTTTGCGCATATCCTTACCCCGTAGCCAATTTCACATTCGGCCCGACTGATGCTACCGTATTGTATCCCACTGTTAACTTCACTAATACATCAACGGGTGCCTCAACATATCTGTGGAATTTTGCCGGACTGGGAACATCCACTCAAACCAATCCTTCATTTACTTTCCCCGATTCTTCAGCCTCTTACCAGGTTTGCCTTACCGCTACCAGTGCAAATGGTTGTGTAGACAGCACCTGCCAGTACGTTCTCATTTATGATGAATTCCTCATTTACGTTCCCAATTCATTTACGCCAGACGGTGACGGAATCAATGATATTTTCTTCCCTATTGTTTCAGGACATGATCCTCTTTCGTATGAGCTGATGATCTTTAACCGTTGGGGTGAACTGATATTTGAATCACATTCCAACCAGGTGGGATGGGATGGCTATCATAAAGGTATGATGTCTAAACAAGATGTGTATGTGTGGAAACTGAAAGTGAAAAAACTCAATGACGGTGAAAAGAAAGAGTTTTACGGTCACGTCTCTTTGCTGAAATAATACTTTTTATCATGGAAAAAGAGGACTTAATCCTCTTTTTTCATTTTCACCGGCAACCATCCGGCTGATCTGCGTCAAAAAGTGATTGAAAGACATAAAGGCCTTTTTGGTTAAACATTCAAAGAATACATGGTTTTTTGATTTTTTTCGGTGAAATAAGAATAGAAAATTTGTACCCAATAAGTCAATGAATAAAAAATATTTCGTAGTAGTATTGATAATTTTTCTTCTGGTTTTAAAAGGAGAAAGTGTATTCGCACAGCCACTGGAAGTAATTGCTACTCCTGCTGTAACCGGGCAAACTTTTAATACCTGTAATGGTGTATTGTATCCTGCCGGAGGAGTTACAGGAAGTGGTTATACCAACGGTGAAAACTGGATTGTTACTATTTGTCCCGATGTGCCCGGAGATGCCATTAATCTTGATTTTATCACTTTCGCGCTCAGTACTCAAAATACGGCTCCTCCTCCCGGAAATAATATCGACAATTTCACTATTTATGATGGAAATACAACAGGTGCACCTACTCTTGGAACGTATACCGGAAACGGATTACAGGGATTGGTAGTATCCTGCACAAATTTTAATACTTCAGGATGTTTAACCATCGAATTTCATTCCAATAGTGCAGGAACAGGAAACTTTGCGGCAACAATTAGCTGTGTAACTCCCTGTCAGCGGCCAACAGCTGTTTTGGATTCTCCCATTCCCGCAGCACCTGATACCTGTTTTAAAATCTGTACAGGAGAATCAATGACATTTGACGGTTCTTCTTCTTTTGCTGCCGCGGGATTTAATATTGCGCAATACACATGGAATTTCGATGACGGAACTATCGATTCAACTTCAGGTCCTGTTGCTTCACATACATTTAACCAGGAAGGCGAATTTCTCGTAGATCTTTATATTCTTGATGATAACGGATGTGCAGCTACCAACCGCGTAACCGTACAGGTACTTGTGGGAACAACACCATCTTTTGCGGGCACTACAGGTGATACTTCCATTTGTCTTGGAGAAACCGTTTGCCTGGATGGTGTCGTCACAGGAACGCTATACACCGGCACTCCCAATGCATTGGTTACATCTGCTTATTTGCCTGATGATGTAGGCCAATGTTTTAGTTCTACTATCGATTTCAACATTTTTGCACCCGGACAAACGCTAACCAATCCCAATCAGCTGTTGGATATTTGTGTGCTGATGGAACACTCTTATATTGGGGATCTTGTAGCTTCCGTCATTTGCCCCGATGGAACACAGGTAATACTTTATCAGCAGGGTGGTGGATGGAATTCATTGGGGGAACCAATAGATGTAAGCTGGCCCGCTTCTCTCGACCCTCCGGGAATCGGATACGATTATTGCTGGTCGGATAATGCCACTTTGGGAACATGGGCCGATTGTGGCTCTGCCGGTGCTACACCCAATCTTATTAATCTGCCAAATGGTACCCAAACTCTTGCCCCGGGAACCTATTCTCCGTTAAATCCATTATCCGGTTTGGTGGGATGTCCCCTTAACGGAACCTGGGAACTTGAATTCTGCGACTTGTGGGGAGCTGATGATGGCTGGGTGTTTGACTGGGAAATTAATTTCGACCCCGCTTTATATCCGAATATTACACAATTCACCCCACAATATGGAGCACAATGTGATTCTACCAACTGGACACCTGATAATGCAGCCAGTGCGGCACAAGTCTCTTCAACAAGCCCCGATTGTAACCAGATTTGTATTACACCCAATGCTGTGGGTTCGTATTCCTATACTTTTTCAGCCACAGACGATTTCGGATGTACGTATACTACAACTACCACAGTAACCGTAACTCCTCCTCCCACTGTTGATGCCGGTGTAGACCAGGTGGTATGTCCCAATATACCTACTCAATTAAATGCCACAGTAAGCGGTGCCGGAACCACCTGTAATTTCACCCTGATGACATACGATTCTTTTGGTGACGGATGGAATGGAGGAACACTCACTATTCTTGTTGATGGTGTACCCACTACATATTGGGCTACAGGCCTGGGAACCAATTTTACGTTTTCCGTTCCTGCCGGAGCAACGATAGAATTACAATATTCAGCAGGAGCATGGGAAAATGAAAACTCATATGATCTTGTTGACTGTTCAGGAAATATTATGTTCAGTGATGGCCCCAACCCAATGACAGGATCTGTATTTACCGGAATGAACGGGGCGCAGATCGTTTATTCATGGACACCCACCACCGGGCTTTCTGATCCCACAATTGCCAACCCAACTGCTACTATTACCGCACCCACTACTTATTATGTAACTATCTGGGAAAACGGGCATCCGTTATGTGATATGACTGATTCCATTTCGCTAACTATTAATCCTGCTGTAAATGCCGGTATTGATGGTGTTATTACCGTTTGCTACAACGATCCTGCTTTTGATATGTTTACCCTGCTCACCGGTAGCCCCAATGCTACCGGCTCATGGTTTGATGCTTCATCCAACCCCATTTCCTCTACTTATGATCCACCCACAATGAGCCAGGGAGTTTTTTATTATATCGTTCCCGCTGGTGGAGGGTGTCCTCCGGATACAGCAACAGTTACGGTAACCGAACTATTACCCAATGATCCTTTGTGTTGTGTGGTTACTTATACCGAAACGCATATCGATATGAGTTGCTTTGGGGTATGTGACGGAGAGATTCATATAATTAATACCAATGGGGTACAATTCAGTTTTGACGGAGGATTGACCACTCAAACAGATTCTTCCATTACAGGGCTTTGTGCGGGTGTGTATGATGTACAAATAACAGATGCCGGTGGTTGTATTACTTCTTTCCAGGTTACCATTGCTGAACCGGCTGCCGTTACCGCTACTATTGCCGTACAGGATGTGTCGTGTTTTGGTTTTAGTGACGGACAACTAACGGTAACTCCTAATGGCGGAGTAGCTCCGTTTACTTATCTGTGGGATGATAACTGCGCTCAAACCACCGCTGTTTGCGGTAATAACTGTGTTCCCGCTGGAAACTATTGTGTAACCGTTACCGATGCCAATGGATGTACAACACAGGTGTGTGATGTTGTAAGTGAACCCACACTTTTAACAATGAATTTTACTACCCAGGATGCTTCCTGTTTCGCAGTTTGTGATGGCCAGGCCACAGCGGTTATTAATGGGGGAACACCGCCCTATACCTACAACTGGAATGGAGCCGGCAGTGCTGCCAGCCAGCAAACCACGCTTTGTGCAGCTACTCACGACCTTATTGTTACAGATGCCAACGGATGTGTGGTTGATTCCATCGACTTTGTAATAAATCAGCCTCCGCAGGTAATTATAAATTCTGTTGTGATTACAGACGAAACCTGTTACCAGTATTGTGACGGAAGCATTACTATTACAGCTGCCAATGCTACTAATTACAGTATTAACGGAGGAGCCACATTCAGCGCCAATCCTGCATTTATCGACCTTTGCACAGGAAACTATGTAGTCGTTGCTGAGGATGCCAACGGTTGTTCGGTAACACAAAATGCTATTGTAGCAGGCCCCGGCCCGGTAAATGCAGACTTTACATTCGGGCCGCAGCCAACAACTATTTTCGACCCGATTATTTACTTTACCAATACGAGCACCGGTGCCGTTACTTATCTCTGGAATTTTAATAATATCGATACATCCACACAAACCAATCCCTCTTTCGAATTTACAGACGATACATCGGGAATATACAATGTATGCCTCTATGCCTTTAACGCCAACGGATGCGTGGATTCGGTGTGCTACGATGTGATCATCAGTGAGGAGTTTGTATTGTATGCCCCCAATGCTTTTACGCCTAACGGTGACGGGCATAACGATATATTTTTTGTATACGGAAATGATATCAACCCCGAAGATTATGAGTTATTAGTCTTTAACCGCTGGGGTGAAGTGATCTTCTCCGCTTCCTCGCTTTCTACAGGATGGGATGGCTCTTTTAAAGGTATGCCCGCCAAACAGGATGTATATGTATGGAAAGTAAAAACAAGCTCCCTTGCCACCGGAGAATTCCATGAAAAATATGGCCATGTAACCCTCTTCCGCTGATAATTTTTCAACAATTCCAGCTTTTTCCAATTAAAAATTAAAGTTTGGTGATTGTAATAAATTATTATTTACATTCGCAAGACTATAAATCCAGTTAAAAAAGCGAACGGAATATGAAACGGATGAAATTTTTCCTGACCCTCACGGTTTGTTCACTCTTTGCAACCAACACTTTTGCTCAAAAAAATTACATGAAGGACGCTGAAGCAGCTTTCAAAAATGAGCAATATTTTACCGCCAAAGACTTGTATAAAACAGCCGAGCTGAAAGAGAAAAAACCTGAGAAAAAAATCTACTGTATTTTTAAAATTGGCGAATGCTACCGTTTCCTGCTGGATGCCGATCAGGCCGAGCAATACTACCTGCGTGCTATCGAAGGAAAATACAACGATCCTATCGTTTACCTGCGTGCAGCTGATATGCAACGCGAACAGGGAAAATACAAAGAGGCAGAAAAAAACTATACTACCTACAATACAAAAACAGGTGATAAAAGAGGAAAAGACGGGGCTGACGCCTGTAAACTGGCCCAGGAATTAATGAAAAACAAATCACGCTACGTGGTGAATCCTGAGTTGGTGTTGAATACCGAATATTATGAATACAGCCCGATTTTTGCCGACCGCAAATCCAGTGAAATGATTTTTTCCTCTTCACGCCCCGGTGGAATCGGAACCAACCCCGACCTGCGTACAGGACAAGGTTATATGGATCTTTGGATGACTACCCGCGATAAAAAAGGAAAATGGGGAGAACCAACACCCATTCCGGCACCGGTTTGCTCTGAGGATAATGAAGGAACCGTTTGCTTCGACCGTAAAGGCGAAATCATGTACTATACTGTTTGCCCCAATGAGAAAAAGCAAAATCTGGGTTGCAAAATCATGTATGTGGAAAGAAAATCCGGAAAATGGGGAACACCTGTTGAAATGACTTCTTTGAAATCCAATGATACCATTTCTGTTGGACATCCTGTTCTTACCAATGACGACCAAACCCTCATTTTCGCTTCTGATGCACAAGGTGGTGTAGGTGGAAAAGACCTGTGGATGGTACAGTATAACAAACGCGAAAAAACATGGGGAGAACCCGTTAACCTGGGGCCGAAGATCAATACTCCCGGTGACGAAATGTTCCCTTATATCTCCGATGATAACCATCTTTATTTCTCATCAGACGGACATCTCGGAATGGGTGGATTAGACATCTTTAAAGCAGAAGTAGTAGGAACAGAAAAGAAATGGGATAACGTAAAAAATATCGGATATCCCCTCAACTCTCCCCAACATGATTTCGGTATTATGTTCGAAGCAAAAGACAAAGGATTCTTTACCTCCAACCGCACAGGCGGAAAAGGACGTGATGATATCTACAGCTTCTATCTGCCACCACTGTTATTTAAAACAACCGTTCAGGTGGTGAATATTGACGGAGGTGCACCCATCGCAGATATCGAAGTTCGCCTTACAGGAAGTGATGGTCAAACCACTACCCTTAAAACAGACGATAAAGGAACAGTAATTTATGAAGTAACTCCCGATCAAAGAAGATATGTAAATGAAAACACTTCTTATAAAGTGGAGGCTTTGGGTAAAAAAGACATTCTTAACGTAGGAGAACTTTCCGCTCAATTCACTACCGTGAATGAAGAAAAATCAAAGGAGTGGAACTTCGTTTTTAAAATGAGAATTGTTGACACTAAAAAACCTCTTTGTATGCCCACTATTCTGTATGCATACGACAAGTGGGATCTGCTTATTGATCCGAAAATCCCTGTAAACTCACAGGATTCTCTCCTTTATCTCTATGACTTGCTTACCAACAACGATAATATCATTATCCAGCTCCGTTCACATACTGACTGTCGTGGTAATGATGCCTACAACAAAAAACTGGCTCAAAAACGTGCTGAGTCATGCGTGAATTTCCTGGTAAGTAAAGGAATTCCCAAAGAAAGAATGGTGCCCCTGGGAATGGGTGAAAGCGAGCCGCTGCCCGGTTTGAAATGCGATGAGATCAATAAAATGAAATCGAAACAGGAACAGGAAGCTGCTCACCAGAGAAACCGCAGAACTGACTTTAAGATCATCAGCACAGATTACAAACCTACTGAGGCTGACCTGAAACTTGAGCCCACCAATCTTCCGTGGATAGTGAAGATGCTCGAAAGAGGAAGTTGTAACTAATGAAAGTTGAAATAAACAAAAAAGCATCACCGTAAAACGTGGTGCTTTTTTTATTTTTGCGCACCCTCATGGCCGATCAGCGATATAACCAGCGTGGAGTCTCCGCCTCCAAAGAAGATGTGCACAACGCCATAAAAAACGTTGACAAAGGCCTTTTTCCAAAAGCATTCTGTAAAATTATTCCCGATCAGCTGACCGGAAGTGAAGAACACTGCATCGTAATGCATGCCGATGGAGCGGGAACAAAATCATCCCTGGCCTATGTCTACTGGAAAGAAACAGGAGATATTTCCGTTTGGAAAGGAATTGCACAGGACGCGATAGTGATGAACCTTGACGATCTTCTTTGTGTAGGCGCCACTGAAAACATTTTACTTTCTTCCACCATCGGAAGAAATAAAAATTTAATTCCGGGAGAAGTGATCTCGGCTATTATCAGCGGAACGGAAGAGTTGCTCGAAGAATTACGTTTGCATGGCATTTCCATTTATTCTACCGGAGGTGAAACAGCCGATGTAGGAGATCTTGTGAGAACCATCATTGTAGATTCTACCGTTACCTGCCGGATGAAAAGAAGTGAAGTGATCTCCAATCACACCATCGCACCCGGACAAGTTATAGTCGGACTTTCTTCATTTGGAAAAGCATCTTACGAAAAAGAATACAATGGCGGAATGGGAAGCAACGGACTTACTTCGGCCCGGCATGATGTTTTTGATAAACCGGTGGCAAAAAAATATCCCGAAAGCTTTGATGCGTCAATCCCCGAAACGTTAGTTTACAGCGGAAAGTTAAAACTGACAGATAAAATTTGTGTGGACGAAAAGAACAATGAATATGTTGATGCAGGGAAACTCGTTTTGTCGCCTACCCGCACTTATGCACCGGTCATTAAAAAAATTCTTTCCGAACACCGCTCAAAAATAAAAGGCCTTGTACATTGCAGCGGAGGAGCGCAAACCAAAGTGATGCATTTTACGGAGAATGTTCACATAATAAAAGACAACCTTTTTGATCTCCCGCCACTTTTTAAAATGATACATGAACAATCGGGCACCGGCTGGAAAGAAATGTATAAGGTATTTAACATGGGTCATCGCATGGAAATATATACCGATGAAAAAACAGCCGGAGAAATTATTTCCATCAGCCGTTCATTTAATATTGATGCAAAAATTGTGGGAAGAGTAGAATCATCAGAAAATAACAAACTCACCATCCAATCAAAATTTGGAACGTTTGAGTATTAGCTTTATTAAATCCGCCTTCGGTGCCCGCTTGTTTACCCACACATACCACTCAGGCGGCATACGTGGAAAAATAAATAATAATATAAACAACATTTCAGTTTCACCTAAATCTCAAATCTCAAATCTCAAATCTCAAATGAGCTCTCTCTTACAAAAACTCGAATCCATCAACGACCGATACAACGAAGTAGGCGAACTGATCACCGATCCGGCTGTGATATCGGATATGAAACGTTATGTAAAACTGAATAAAGAATACAAAGACCTTGAGCCGCTGATTGAAAAATATAAGTTATACAAAAACATGCTGGGTAATCTTGACAGTGCAAAAGATGTTTTGAGAAATGAAAAAGATGAAGAGTTTCGTGAGATGGCAAAAGCAGAACTGGCAGAACTCGAAGAAAAGATTCCTAATCTGGAAGAAGAAATAAAATATTTACTTATTCCAAAAGATCCTGAAGATTCAAAAAACTCGGTAGTTGAAATTCGCGCAGGAACCGGAGGAAATGAAGCGGCTATTTTTGCGGGAGACCTGTATCGTATGTATACAAGGTATTGCGCCAAAAAAGGGTGGACAGTAGAAACCATTACATTAAATGAAAGTGAAGCAGGCGGATACAAGGAAGCATCTTTTTCGGTGGAAGGCCAGGATGTTTATGGTTTGTTGAAATTCGAATCGGGTGTGCATCGTGTGCAGCGGGTTCCCGAAACGGAGGCCCAAGGGCGGGTACATACTTCTGCCGCCACAGTTGCTGTTTTACCCGAAGCCGATGAGGTGGATGTGCAACTGAATATGACAGATGTAAAAAAAGATGTGTTTCGGGCTTCGGGGGCAGGTGGGCAGCACGTTAATAAAACCGAATCGGCTGTGCGGTTGACGCATATTCCTACCGGAATTATTGTGGAATGCCAGGATGAACGATCACAAATCAAGAATTTTGAAAAAGCATTAAAAGTTTTGCGCACACGCATGTATGAAAAAGAACTGGCCAAAGTAGTGGATGAACGCGCCAAACAGAGAAAAACCATGGTGTCTACAGGCGACCGGTCGGCCAAAATCAGAACCTATAACTATCCGCAGGGAAGAGTAACAGATCACAGAATAGGTTTAACTTTATACAATCTTTCTGCCATCATGAACGGAGAACTGGATGAGGTGATTGAAGCTTTGCAGGTGGCCGAAAATGCAGAAAAATTAAAAAGCGGGCTCGCAGGATAATATGACCAAACAGGAAATTATAACGCAGATCAGGAAGAAAAAAAGTTTTCTCTGTGTGGGACTGGATCCGGATATATCCAAAATCCCGAAACATCTTCTTTCTTCAGAAGATCCTCTTTTCGAATTCTGCAAACAGATTATTGACTCTACTAACGACTTGTGCATAGCTTATAAACCCAATTTTGCGTTTTTTGAAAGTGAAGGAGTGAAAGGCTGGATGTCGCTGGAAAAAACAATTAATTATCTAAACGAAAAATACCCGGATATTTTTACCATTGCCGATGCCAAGCGCGGGGATATCGGTAATACTTCGAAAATGTATGCTTCTGCGGTCTTTGATAAACTGAATTTCGATGCTATTACTGTTGCTCCTTACATGGGTGAAGATAGCGTGACACCTTTTGCCGGTTACAAAAATAAATGGGTAATATTGCTCGCATTAACAAGCAACAAAGGCGCGGACGATTTCCAGTTGCAGCAGTCAGGAAGTAAAAAATTATTTGAACAGGTGTTGGAGAAATCCAAACAATGGGGCAACGATGAAAACATGATGTATGTGGTGGGAGCTACGCGTCCCGAAATGCTGAAAGAGATACGCAAAATTGTACCGGATCATTTTCTTCTTGTTCCCGGTGTAGGTGCACAGGGAGGAAGTTTACAGGAAGTGGCCAAATACGGAATGAATAACGGGGTAGGGATAATCGTAAATGCTTCACGAAGTATTCTTTATGCCTCATCAGAAAACAATTTTGCCCAAAAAGCCAGGGAAGAAGCGATGAAGATGAGGGAGGAAATGAGTAAAATTTTAACAGATTTTAACCTGTGCTGAATCAAAATAAAAAATTTATTGAGTTAATAAAATGTAAAGAAAATTTTCATCATACATTACTCAATAATTTAATAACTTAATAACTCAATCACTATCACTCTTGGGAATAGTAGTCAAACAGGGAATATTTAACGCAGTGAACCTGGTTACCGGTTTTATCATCGGTGCGGTAAACACTATTGTTCTTGTTCCTTTTGTTTTTGATACACCCGAAAAACTCGAAAACTGGGGATGGGTGAGTTTGATCGTGAACTGGGGAACTATTTTTTCGCAATTTTTGAATTTCGGTGCGATTGCGATTGTGATCCGTTATAATCCTAAATTCAGAGAGCAGGGGAAAGAAGGGAAATCGTTGTTTTTTGCATGGTTGTTTCCGCTGGTGGGAACATTATTGCTGGGCCTTTTTCTTTTGTTCGGAAGTGAATGGTTTTTTGGCAGTATATCCAAAAACCCGGTACCCGGACTGGTGTTATTTTCATTTCTTATGTTCATCATTACATTTTCATTCAACTTTCACCGCTCTATGAATGGCATTGCTATTTCGCGTTACAAAACGGTGATGATTGCATTTATAAATGAAGTTTTTATCCGCCTGCTGGCCATCAGTACATTGTTCCTGTATTATTTTGAAGTGATTTCGCTGGAGGGATTTTTCATCGCTTATTCGCTGACGTTTGTTATACAGCTGATAGCGCTGTTTCTTTTTCTTGGCGGATTTTCTCTTTTCAAAATCGATTGGCCCGAACGGTCAGAATTTAATGAATGTGCCAATTACGGGATTTATTCCTTTTTCGACAGTGGTGCCACCATCCTGGTAAGCAAAATCGATATTGCCATGATCGGTGCTATGATCGGAACGATTTTTATTCCGTATTATAGTCTCGCTTTTTTTATGGCCACTGTTGTTACAGTTCCTTATCGCTCGCTGCTTAATATCTCGTTGTCGGTAATGGCAGATTATTATCATAACGGGGAATGGGGAAAGATAAGTGAGTTGTATAAAAAAAGTTCGCTCAACATGTTACTTTCGGGTGGTATTATTTTTATTCTTATCTGGTGTTCGGTTGATGATGTGCTGGCCACCCAGCCTGAAGAATTTAAAGTAGCCAAATACTGTTTTCTGTTTTTAGGACTGGCCAAACTCTTCGATCTTTTTACATCGGTAAATGGTATTATTCTCAGCATTACAAAATATTACAGGCTTAATCTTGTGTTTACGCTTATTATGCTGGTTTTTGTTGTTATCACCAATTATTTTCTTATTCCTGTTTGGGATATAACGGGAGCCGCATTGGCTACAGCTGTATGTGTTTTTGTTTTTAATATCATGAAAAGTATTTTTTTATTTTCTAAATTTGGAATTCATCCCATTCATAAAAATACGTTTATGGCTTTGGCGTGCCTTGCTTTGCCACTGGCAGCAGGTATTTTCATTCCTTCATTTACCGAAAACCATTTGCTGAATGCTGTTATACGTTCTGCTATCATTTCCGGGTTGTTTATACCGCTGGTGTATTTTACCAGGGTTTCGGAAGAAATGAATACAATTTTCGGAAAGGTTTTGGTGATGGTAGGGGTTAAAAAGTGATTGTAAAAAAAATCAATTCCCGAGAAAAAATATCAATGGTAATGAAAATTAATTCGCGTTAATTCCTGTCTGCCGGCAGGCGTGTAACCCCAGGCCAAATGCGCATGGCAAGCGTGGTTGTATTAATCTGTGTAAATCCGTGTAATCCGTGGCTAGAAACACCTGTTCACTCCCAGCACCCATCTGAAGGCAAAATAACTGCTTTCCACGGCAGGAATCCTATTGAGGAAAAGTGGCATATCAAACCTAACGGTAAGCGGCTTGATGTCGTTAAACGGCCCGAATTTTTTTATGGTTAATGCTGTTCCCACTCCCGCATCGGCACGGAAACCGGTGAAGTCGAATTTTTTTCCGGTTATATCCTTGCTGATGATTCCGGCATCTCCGAAAAGATAAACATCAAACCGGAAAACTTCGCTGATTTTTTTTGGTTTCCATTTTATAATATCTCTCATATCGAGTTCAGCATTAATAGCTGCTCCCGAATTCCCGGAATAATGATAGGTAATGTTTCCGTCTTCATCTTCCTCGGGAACCACATATCCGGCATATCCGCGCATATTCAATCCTCCGCCAAACTGAAAGTGATTTATTTCTGCCCCGAATCCCATCCAGTTGTAATCAAAAATTCCCTGTGAACGGGTGTATTTGTTTTCCATCATTTCCTCAGGATTTCCTCCTGAAAAAAACAATGCTGATTCTTTAGCCAAAAATTGTGATGTTCCGTATTGTGCAAAAATTCTCGTTCTCAGGTTCATCCGCCATATTTTATTGTGGTGAATGGAAGTCATGCTGAATTGTGCAAACGAGTAATCACTTCCCAATGAAGAAGACTTGATATGGAAATTGATAAACCCTTTTCCGTTTACATATTCGTATTGCTTGTCCATTCCAAAATTTATGGTGTTGTTCCACATATTGGCTGTCCACTCATTGGGAAAATTCAGGTAATACATATCGGCTGAATCTTTCCTGTACATGATTTTGAAATACGAATACAACCGTATTTTTTCGGATTGTGATTTTTTTTCATAACCCAGAGTAGCTCCCTTTAATCCATCCAGTACTTTGGCGCTCATAAAAAAGTTGGACTTCGCAAGTCGCTTGTTCAATCCTGTTTTATAGTCAAATGTAAATGAAACGGGATCGAAATCGGTATTTACACCATCGTATTGCGGAACTTCATCCGGAAGATTTTGGAAAAACCGTGTATTGAACCAAGCGTTGAAAGAAAACACATGTTTGTAGTTAAGATAGTTTCCGTTGAAGTGAACCCCCGGTTTTATTCCGTCATAACCGTTATACCAGATATCGGGGCGGATTTTCACTTCATAGTTTTTGATGTCGGGCTGATTGGAAACGTGGGCATCAAAACTATAAGTTACCGGAAGTTTTAATTTATTATTCATGCGGTTTACATCTGCCAGCCTTCCCGAAGGATCGATGATTACATCTTTTATTCCAACGGGAATGGTAACTACTGCTTCATACTCTTCATTTATTTTCCCCCATCCGGTCCATTTTGGTAAAACGGTAGCCGAAGTGTTTTTTACAAACCAGGTATTGGGAATATGGAAATGATAAAGCGAATCATTTACTCCCACCACTGCGAAATCAACAGGCATCTGCATTTCACCAATCCTGCGGAATTTTATTTTATACTGGTCTTTTTCATTTCCGAATTTTGCTGAGCAAACTTTATAATCGATGGTTTTTTTGGTTTCCAGCCACTGGTCGAAAAACCAGTTGAGATCAACATCTGTGAATTGGATAATGGAATTTCTGAAATCTTCCATATAAGGATGCGCTATTTTCCACTGGTTGAAATAATGTTTCATTGCCTTTGAAAATAATTCATCACCCAAAACATATTGCAGGTTATACAGCATAGTAGCTGTTTTGTAATACACCTGGCGATATCCTCCCTCGTGCCGGAGTGCACTGTTAAAATCATCGGAGTGTGTATTCAAAAACGCATCGGTTCCCTTGAGGGCTTCCTGGATGTAGCGGTTGTAAACAGAATTTTCGCGCACCAGTTCGGGACGCCTGTTGTTGGCGATGAATTTTGATTTTGGTGGTTTTTTTACAGCGGTATCGCCATCAATGTGCTCTAATGCCCATGACGTTAGAAACTGTGTAAATCCTTCATCGAGTGCTGCGCGATAGGTTTCATTATTACCCACCTGCCCGAAAAACCAGTTATGCCCGATTTCATGGGCGAGCAATCCGCGGTAATCAGGTTCGCCACCGCCATCAAGCGTTAACATCGGGTATTCCATTCCGTCACGCGCATCAGCCACAATCATTTTGTGATATACATACATGCCAAAATCTTCAGAATATGTTTGGATAATTTTTGCTGCATATTCGGCTGCATTCTGCCATTTGTGGGCATTCACTTCCTGCGCCAGCGAAATGCATTCGATTCCATTCCATTCTGCTCTTCCGATACGGTAGGTGGGATCGGCAGTAAACGCAAAGTCGTGCACATTTTCTGCATGAAATTTCCATGTTTTTTTCTTCGAAGGGTCGTAGGGCGTTATAACGGATACGGAATCTTTTTTTACTTTTTTGGTGAAATTTTTTATATCCAGTTTTTTCATCAATTCATCCGGAAGAACTTCATTTTTATTCAACAGATTTCCGGTAGCATCGAGTATATAATTGGCGGGAAAAGTAAGCAGCACATCATAACATCCGAAGTCGCCATAAAATTCGTGGCCCAGGTGCTGATCGGTTTCCCAACCGAATTTCCGGTCGTAAACAGCAATGCGCGGATACCAGTGAACGCCATCATAATGTTTATACCCGGCTGTTGTAAACTGTTTGAATCTTCTTCCTACACCACCACGCCCGTCAAAATAGGTTTTAAAACGGATATGGAATTTTACAGATGTACCGCTTTTCACGGGCTCGTTGAGATAAACTTTCAGAATAGTGTTATCCTGTTCGGTTTTCAGCGGCTTTCCGTTTACAATAACATAATCTACCTCAGTTCCTAATCCGTTAGATTCGTATGGCCCGTAATTGGGTTTTTCTCCGTTGGCTTTTTGCAGTTTATCATAATACGACCCCGGCTGAAAAGCTTCCTGGTATAAATGAAAATAAACAAAAGGCAAATCATCGGGAGAGTTGTTGGTGTACACAAGATCTTCTTCGGCATAAATAATATCCATCGAGTCGTTCAGCACAGCATTAATAGAATAATGCACATCCTGTTGCCAGTATCCTTCAAAGGGTTTACGGTTTTTCCAGTAATGCGGATTGCCTTTGCTTTGATAGGTATTGGGAGGGAACAGCGGATCGTAAAATTCTTTTTTCTCCTGTTTTTTAATATTGTTGAGTTCGATAGTATAGGCATCCGTTACCACTTTGTCCCATTCCAGTTCGCCCGATTTCGGATTATAATAGAGTTTTCCGCTGGGCTTTAACTCGATGTTGGTGAGATTGAATTCGGGTTTATATTTTACCAGTTTCATGTCCAGGGGTAAATCAATACCTCTGTCATAGCGGGAAGAATCGGGATAGCTGGTAAGATCGAGCTCAAGGAAGCGGGTGATGTAACCGCTGCAATAAAATTTCAGCAGGTATTTTTTATCGGTCATTACCGGGAAAAGTTTGAATTTTCCATTGGCAGAGGTTTCAATGTGCTGTTCGGTTTTCCATTCATACAGCAGTTCTATTACTGCATTTTCAACGGGCGATCCTGACTCGCGGTCGGTAATTTTTCCTTCAATAAATACCATACGGGAAGAATCGGCCTGTGAGAACCCGGTGATACAGAAAATAAGGACGGACAGGAAAAAAGGCCATTTTTTCATTGGGGAAACTTTGTGGCTAAGGTAAGAATTATCAGGGCTATTGCAAAGGTAATTTTTCCCTGATCACGGAATAATGAATTTAGATGTGCCCTTTTACCATGCCGCCTGTGGATGTGGCACTGCCTTTAATGAATGAGTCTATTTGCCTTGCCCGGAGTATTTTGCTTTTTCAATACTCACATTCAGCTCGAATCCCACCAAAATCAACAGGAAAAGGTAGTAAAGGAAAAGCATTAAAGCAATTACTGCACCCAGCTGGCCATACAGTTTTGTAAAATTACCAAACCAGGTAAGATATAAAGCAAATATTTCTTTGAGAATGAGAATACAGATAGTGGCAGTAGTAGCGCCTGCTGAAAATATTTTCCATTCTTTTTTTTGAGGATTTCCCACGTTATACAAAACCGAAATAACAAGATAAAATAACGCAACGGATACGATGCTTTTAAATACAACAATGGAATAGTAGGCAAAACTCCCGGTTATCCATTGTTTTTCATACAGGAAATCGATAATAATTTGTCCGAAACCTGTTACGAGAGTTACAATTACACCGAATACAAACAACATGGCGAGAATACCCAGCGACCATAATCTTTGTTTGATGCCTTTTCGGTAAACGGTTATATGATAGGATTCATTAAAGGCAGTAAGCAATGCGTTTACGCCATTGGAAGCAAACCAGATGGTGAGTAAAAATCCTATGGAGAACAGGAAACTTTGCTTGCGTTCTATAAGATCTTTTAAAAATTCTTCGAAGAAAAGAAACACCTGCGGGGGAAAAAATTCCTGTATGGAAATAAGAATATCAGATTGAAAATTTTCGATGGGAACAAATGGAATAACAGAAAAAATACAAATTACCAAAGGAAACATAGCCAGCAAAAAACGGAAAGTAACAGAGGCGGCACGCGTAGAAGCGGCATTATTTTTCACGCCTTCGCGGTAAAATTTTCCTACATCATACAGGTTCTGGCGTTCGAATCCGGGCAAAACAATTTTTTTTGTTTTTTCCAGCAGCCTGTTTCGTTGTTCCTTCAGTGATTTCAGCATGCTTTTAAACTCAGGTCGATACTTTTTACCGAGTGGGTGAGCGCGCCCAACGAAATAAAATCCACTCCTGTTTCAGCATAGCTTCGTGCATTTTCCGGTGTTATACCTCCCGAAGCTTCAGTTTCGTATTTTCCGTTGATCATTTGTACGGCTTTCTTTAAATCGTCAAACGAAAAATTGTCGAGCATAATACGGTGAATGTTTCCTTTATCCAATACCATTTTCACTTCTTCCAGTGACCGTGTTTCTACTTCTATTTCCAGGTGAAGAGAATTTTTTTCGAGATAATTTACGGCAGCATCAATGGCATTGGCCATTCCTCCTGCATAATCAATATGATTGTCTTTTATAAGAATCATATCATACAATCCCATCCGGTGATTTTCGCCACCACCAATTTTCACTGCCTTTTTTTCGAGGGCGCGGAGCAGGGGAGTGGTTTTTCGGGTGTCCAGTACTTTTGTTTTTAATCCATCAAGTTGTTTTACTACTTTGTTGGTGATAGTAGCAATTCCGCTCATGCGCTGCATGATATTCAGAACAAGCCGTTCGGCTAAAAGAATGGAGTGGGCATTTCCCTCAACAAAAAAAGCGATGTCGCCTTTTACAACAACATCGCCATCTTTTTTATATAATTCGGTTTTTAGGCCTGAATCAATTTTTTTGAAAATTTCCACTGCAACATCCAATCCTGCAATAATTCCCGGTTCTTTTACCAGCAGCAGGGCTTTGTTTTGTTTACCCTGTGGAATGCAGGCCAGTGAAGTGTGGTCGCCAGTGCCTTTGTCTTCGGCAATAGCCAGTTCAACGAGTTGGTCAATTGTCATGGAGCAAAGCTAAGCAATGCCCATGAAAATTTTACTGGTTCTCGATACGGAACTGGTTCACCTGGTAGCTGTCGCCCACCTGTTTCAGGTTGATGTTTACCCTGAAGGTACCGCAGGCAGCTTTTAACTCTCCAATACGGTATTCAATTCCAAGCTGCGATTTCCCCTGGTGTTTAATCACAAAATCCTGGGCCGCACAGCCGTCAAAGAATTTTTTCAGGATCTGCTTTGCCTGGGCTTTGCTTACGATATCGTCTGTGTCGCCAACGGCCAGGTCGATATTATCAGCAAAATACTTGCTCAACTCTTCCACATTTCCTGTTTTCACAGCGGCTACTACCTGGTTGGTGATGTCTGTTTGGGCATGCGCACCGGCAGTTACCAGCATCAGAAGGAATAAAACTACTTTTTTCATGGTTTTGCGTTTTAACTGGTATTAACAAATCAAATTCCTTGCCAAAATCGGGCTCAAACCCATTGCTAAAGCTCCAGCCGAACAAATTTATATATTTAGTGCCTGAGCCCAATGATATGAAAATAAAGTTAGTAACAATAGGAAAAACCCATCAATCATTTGTAGATGAGGGTGTTACAGAATTTGAAAAAAGGATTGTGAAATACATTCCCTATGAAAAACTGGAACTGCCGGCTGTTAAAATACCGGTGGGGATATCGGTGGAAGAACATAAAAAAAAGGAGGCACCTGTTCTTCTGAAAGCAATAAATGAGGGAGATTACCTTGTTTTGCTGGATGAAAAGGGAAGAAATTACAATTCGGTGGAGTTTTCGGCACAACTGCAAAAAATGCTTAACCGTGGCCCAAAGTCGGTTTGTTTTATGATTGGCGGAGCTTATGGATTTGATGAATCGTTATATAAAAGGGCTAATGAAAAGATAGCTCTTTCTTCCCTGACGTTTTCTCATCAGTTGGTGAGACTGGTTTTTGCCGAACAGTTATACCGGGCGCTGACTATTATTAAGGGAGAGAAATATCACCATTGAGTTTTGTGAAACAGGATGGAGTTATTGAGAGATAGAGTTATTGAAGGGATAGGGAAATAGAGTAAATACGAAACCCTCCATCCCTTAATAACTATAACTCTATTCCTTAACTATCATAAACGCACAAAATATCCTTTCAAAGAATCGCCCAGTGAAGTTTTGTCGAGGAAAAAGTTGATGATGGATTTTGCGAATTTTAAAAGCTTACGGCTTTCGATTTTTTTTCTCAGTAGTTCATCTGGCGTTTCGTGGTTTTCCTGTGGAAGGGTGTGTTGCTGCAGGCTGGACTGGTAGCGGTGCAGATTGATTCCGGTAGTCATTATTTTTTCTTTTTCAAATCCGCAGGAAGTGAAAAGTTTTACGGCTGTGCGTTTGGTAAAATAACCGAGATGTTCGGGATATTCTACAATGTTCCATTTACTTCCGAGTAAATATTTATTCAATGCATTAAAATTGGGAGTGGTAAAATAAAACATTCCTCCTTTTCTCAATAGCTGTCGTATGGATGTAGCATAGGCAACAGGATTATTGATATGTTCCAGCACTTCAAAAGAAACCACAACATCAAAACTTTCTTTTTCAAAATTATTTTCAGTGATGTCGCCTTTAAATACGGTTATTCCTTTTTCGCGGCAGCGCATTACATTTTCTTCTGTGAATTCGGTTCCGAATACCTGCCAGTTTCTTTTTTTTGCCACTTCCAGGAATAATCCGTTGCCACAACCCACGTCAAGTATCCGGCTGGTATTTCTGAATTTTTCAAATTCACTGAGTAATTCGTTGTATCGTAATGCGGTAACAGGCGATAATTGTGATATGCTGAGATAACCGGCATAGTGTTTCTGCAACTCTTCGGGGGAGGGAATACGTTCGGTAAATACAAATCCGCACGAATTGCATTTTACGAGAAAGGAAGCCGAAAACATTTTTACCGTTGAAAGCTGCGTTTTTTCACACAACAGGCAATGGATATGTTTTTTGTATGCGGGATAATTCATACCATGTAAAGGTATATTTTTATATTTGATTACCGACTTAGTTGTAATTGAAAGAAGCCTGGCAAATAGAATCCACCATTGAGGCCTGGGAATGGAACCAGCGGGTACATGTGTATCCGTGGGAGTGGCTGTTCGTTTTTTTCTTTTTTATTTTCTTCAGTATTCTTGCTTACAGGCGAAAAAATAAAATGATTTTAAAACACAGCGAATACAAATATTATGTTTTTGGTTTGTATGCCAGGATGCTGGGAGTGATTTTCTTTTGTTTGATCTACATTTATTATTATAAAGGAGGAGATACAGTTGCCTATTTTGAATCTTCCATGGCATTTGCCAACTTGTTTCACAGCAATCCCGAAGCTTACTTTGAAGCGCTCTGGAGGCCTCCGAGTGTAGAGGCCAGAACACTTTTTTCCGATCAAACCGGTTATCCCTACACCTATCTGTATTATGATGAAAAAACAATGATAATTATTAAGCTTATCAGTCCTGTAACTATAATTACAGGAAAGAGCTATCTTATCTCCTCCATAATTATTTCGTGGATATCCTATATTGGCGTCTGGAGGCTGTTTCGGATGTTTAGTCATTATTTTCCCGAGATCAGCGGGCGGCTGGCATTTGCAGTTTTATTTTTTCCTTCATCCATATTCTGGGGATCGGGAATTTTAAAAGATACATTTACGTTAATGTCTACCGGGTTATTTGTGTATACCATACATGAAGAGTTTATTATAAAAAACAAAAAGTGGAGTAACCGGGCAATGATGCTTATTTCGGCATATCTTATTTACATTATCAAACCTTATATATTAATGGCTTTGTTGCCGGGAACGTTATTGTGGATCTATTACGACAAGCTAAAATCAGGCAAAAACAAAATGTTTCTCAGGTTACAGCTGACTGTGATAATGCTGGGCGCCCTTGTAGTTCTTTTTGTTGGCGGAGGTGGTTTGTCGGGATTGTTTGATGAAACACTAAAGGATGCCGCGAATAAGAAGAACGACCTTATCCAGGATTATTACGAAGGGTCGGGCGCAAATATCGGAGAATTTGATGGTTCATTGGGCGGTGCAGTGAAACTTGCGCCTTCGGCTATAATTATGGGATTATTCCGCCCTTTTTTATGGGAAGTGAACCAGGTGGTGGTGTTATTGTCGGGGTTGGAAAACTTTTTTATCCTGATTTTTCTTTTGTTCATTATCTGGCGAGCAGGGCCACTTACATTTTTTCGGATTACGGCAAAAAATCCGCTTATATTTTTCTGTTTCTTGTTTTCAATATTATTTGCTTTTATTATCGGTTTATCTACCTCCAATTTCGGGGCGCTGGTCCGGTTTAAGATTCCGCTATTGCCCTTTTTTATCAGCGCATTATTTATTATCGGGTTTCTTGTGTCACAAAAAAGGACTACACGCTGGTCGGTTTCTGCGAAGCGAAAGTGATTTTTATCCCTTCTTCGAGAGAAATTCCGGGTTTCCATCCGGAAAGGGAATTGAATTTTGATGCGTTTAATATATTGGCAGGAACATCAAATCCGCGTTTTTCCCTGTAAACGGGTTGTATATTTTTATGCAGGATAGTGTTTATAATTGTAATCAGTTCATTCAGAGATACACCTCTTCCTGTTCCCAGGTTGCAGGTTCCGGTGATATTTTTTTCAATGGCAATAGAAACTGCGCGGGCAATATCACTAACAAAAATATAATCACGTACAATTTGCCCGTCTCCCCATATTTCAACAGGAAGATTATTTTTTATTTTATACAACCAGGCACCGATTACGCCCTGGTTTCTTGCCTGCAGCTGCCCCGGCCCATAAGCATTGGCAATTCGAAGAATGCAATGATCAATTCCATAAAGATGTGTATATAAACGAAAATAGTTTTCAATGGTGGCTTTTGAAATTCCATAGGAGGAAATAGGCGAGATAGCCTCATTTTCTGTAATAGGAATATTTTTTGCCTGACCATAAACCACTCCGCCAGATGAAAGAAAAATTATTTTTTTCACTTTTTCCTCGCGGCACGATTCCAGTAACTGTAATGTGGGAATGACATTGGTTTGAATATCAAACACGGGATTAAGGGTAGAGTTTTCGGGAACAGTTGTACAGGCAGCATGTATAACGATGTCGGCCTTGCTGATTACATTTTTTAAAAGGAAACGGTCGCCATAATCGCCCTGGTGAACAATTATCCCTTTGGTGGAAGACAAAACCGGGGGAATTTCATTTTTAAGGGAAATAACAGAAACAGAATGGCCTTCCGAAACCAGTTTCTCAGTAATGTGGGATCCGATGAATCCCAGTCCGCCCGTTATTACGATTTTCATTTTAACGGCTATAAATATCGGTGAAAATATCGTTCAAAATACCGGAGGCTATGGAAGTGTCCCTGGTTTTTTCGGCTATTCTTCTGCAACGGGAAGAAACAGCTTCACCTTCCGACAACAATTGCTGAATTTTTTTGTCCAGCAACCGGGCGTCCGTATTTCTGAAATCTTCGGTTACCACACCTGTTTTTTCCTTTTCAGCCAGTTCATCGTCTTCGGCAATTCCCCGGTTTACCAGGTAAGGAATCCCGCAGGAAAGATAAATTCCTGTTTTTACCGGTGTTCGGTATTTTTGCGAAGGAAAAGGAGGAACAGCCAGCATGCCGATGTCTGCAGCCGAAATGTATCCTGCCAGGTCTTCGTATTTTACAGGTGGTATCACTTTTACCGGCAATAATTTTTCTTTCAGGTATTCCGAAATTTTTTCTGATTCGGGTGAAATGATAAACAGGAAATAATTTTCGCTGGCAGAATTCAGTTGTTTAAAAAATGAAATTACTTCTTCAACGTTATAGTATATTCCCCCGAATTTTCCGGTGTAGATAATTACTGTTTTGTTTCCGGCACCCCATTGCTGGCGGTATTCCTCTCTTTTTTTGGAGTCAAAACGAAAAAGCCGGGTGTCAACTGAAATGGGACAAACAAATAATTTTCCCTTGGCTCCCAGCGATGTGGCGAGTGCTTTTGAGTGCGAAGTAGGTACCACAAGATAATCTGCATTTTTAACCTGGAATTTTTCAAAGAAGTGAAGCAGCCTGAAAGCAACAGAATTTCTTTTCCATGTTCCGAAATCGGCTAAATATTCGCTGTGTGGTTCAAAACAATACACCACCAGTTTCATCCGGAGTAATTTTGAAAGGATAGCGCTGTATCCTCCGGCAATGGGAAGAAAGCCGGTGATGGTTTTAATTCTGTAATCCCGTTTCAGGTTAAGGCAAATGAAAAATGTTTTCAGGAAATCATATATTTTTTTAAGCAGGAGAAATTTCCCCGAGTGATAGGCTATAGGATGCCAGCTGATATTAAATTCTTTTTCCAGCTGTTGTTTTACATTTTCTTTTTCCGGTGAAGACAGCTCAAATATTTTTTGCTCATGGGTGATGAGGTGAAAATGGAATTTATTGTCTGTCGAAATATTTTTAAGATACGACAGCATCAATCCTTTCAGCAACGGATCGCTTAGGCTCTGGAATGAATACACTATGATGTGATTTTTTTTCAATTCCCTTTGAATATTTTTTTTACCAGTTTAAACAAACTGTGAAAAGGAGCGGAGGCAATGGCTTTTCGTATATAATAAAATCCTTTCTTTTTATTATTTCCGTCTTTCCAGAAACTTGCGGCAAGAATAAGGTACATGTTGGCAAAACATTTTCGCCTGAAATTTTCTGAACGGAAATATTTATTTTCGCGGTAAATAGCATAAACATTCAGCATATCCTTTTCCATTACAGCCAGGCTTTTGCTCATGCTTCCCGCCACGATCCGGTAATCCCACAAAACTTCGGGAATTCTTTTTCCCTTATAACGTGAAGCCAGCTGAACTGTAAAATGCTGGTCGGCAATGGTGGTTAAACGGCTATCAAATTTAATTCCTTCATCAAAACAGATTTTTCTGGCCACCACATTACTGCACGGCCCGGGAATCACTTCACCATTCCACGATAACAGGTTTTCGAGCAAATGATCATCTTTTCCCTTTGGTGCCGGGCCGGTAACCCGGAGATTTTCATCAGCATTATTCATGTCGCTGAAAACAAAACCTGTAGTGTTATCAGATTCCAGCAGTGTAATTTTTTTTTCAAGATTATCCGGGTGCCACCGGTCATCGGCATCCAGCAGCGCTATATATTTTCCTTTCGCCAGGGAAATACCTGCGTTTCGGGTATCAGAAACTCCCGAATTGGATTTATGTACAACTTTTAGTTGTGGTGAAGAAATTTGTTCGAGAATAGTTTTTGTTTTATCAGTGGATCCATCGTTTACCACTATAATTTCCATGTTTTTATAAGTCTGCTGCAATACAGCACTGATGGTTTGCGAAATAAATTTTTCACCGTTATAAACGGGAATAACCACCGATACAAGCGGAAGTTCCGGTTTATCTGAATTTTCCTGCATAGTGAAAAATATTGCCCCAGTTGTTGTTAAATCTTGAAAAAAACACAGACATTCTTCCGGTTAAAAATAACATTAATTTACGAACCGAATGGTAGTCGGCACGGTCGGGAAAGGGAAACATTTGCTCGGCTACGGTAAAGTGAACGGTTTCCAGTCTGTTGTTTTCGAAAAAACGAAGCTGGGATGTGGCATCGGTAAAGCTCAGGTGCTGCGGAGCATAAAAGTTCATTTTTCTTTTTTTTATTTTCGATCCCAATGTAATTATCGTTCTTGAGAAGCAGGCATTTCTTTCCAGCGGGCCATCAACAATAATCAATGTTTCATTGTGACACCATTTTCGCATAGTAGTTATAAAATCTCCGGGGTTTTCCAGGTGTTCAAGGATATGACCGAAATGAACGAGGTCGAATTTTTTTCCGTTGAACCGGTTTTCAAATTCTTCAAACGACCAGATGTCAAGCCCTGTTTTTTTACGAAGTAAAGCAGCAAAGTTTTGGTTGAATTCAATTCCGGTAGCTTCAATTCCGGCCCGTTTTGCCCAGGACATATAAAAACCGCTTCCGCAACCCACATCCAGCAGCGAATGGGCGTTTTTGGGATAATCATACCGGTTAAAAAATTCAAGCTGGTATTTTTGATGGTTGTAAAGAGGAAGATCGAACCGGTGTATATGCATTTCATTTTCACCCAGTAATTTCAGGTAATGATGATCGTCTTCGCCATACATCAGGCGATAATCATTTTCATCGGGGAAAGGAAAAATATAAGCACATCCGCAATTTCCACATTGATGATAGGAAAAAATTTTATTATTGAATGAAGTAGGCGGATAAAAATAGTTTTTTGCCGAATGGCTGTTGCATAACGGGCATCGGGTTAAAGCTATTTCATTTTTGTCATTCATCCAGGTAAAGGCTGCGGTATCCGGCCCACATTTGTTGCAGTGTATACATTTTGCGTGCAATTTTCCTGGCTTCTTCTGCCATAGCCGAATTATCCCTTCCGGCCATAAAGTCAATAGCTTCAGCCAGCGCTTCTGTATTTTTAACAGGAACAAAACAGGCGCTTTCCATGTGTTTCAGCGCATCGCGGGAAGCACCGGTGGGAGTAGTAATCACGGGCACTCCGTTAAAGATCGCTTCGGGAATAACAAAGCCAAATGGTTCGTAAATGGAAGCATGTACATAAATGCTGAGTGACTGGTAGAAAGCAGGAATAAATTTTTTATCGATGTGTCCTGCAAAAATAAAAGAAGAGGAAATACCGTGATCTTCCACCAGTTTTTTTAACCGTTGTTCATGTGGACCTGCTCCTGCAGCTACAAACAGCAAGTCGTTTCTTTTTTTGGCGAGCAATGCCATTGCGGGAATAATATAATCATAACCTTTTGATGCTACCAGTCTTGATACTGTACCAATCATTATTTTGTTATGGGGATTGAATTTATCACGGATATATTTTATTTCTTCTTTTGTTGCAGATGTATATTCTGTTTCATCTACGCCATGATGAATAACTTTTATTTTTGACGTATCTGCTTTTTCATGTTCAATAATAAATTCCCTGCTTTCTTCCGAACAGGGTACAATGTGTGTAGCGTTGTTGTTATTTTTAATATCGTATTTCATTCCTTTTTTTGCAAACAGGTAATGAAACATGGTGTCTTGTTTGGTAATGATTCTTTTTTTTACTCCTGCCCATTTGGCAGCCATTAGTCCCGGGAGGCTATCATCAAAAAGATGGGTATGCACCACATCGGGTTTTATTTTTTTAAATAAGCGGTACATTTTCCATACCAGTTTCAGGTATTGTATTTTTTTTTCTTTCCGGTAATCGAAATGATACCAGTAGGAAACAGCATTATAATTCTTTAGTTCGTGTATGATTTTGGGTTCTTCAAAATGAAGAAAAACAAAAGTAAATTCAATATTATTTTCCTGGTAAGCCTGCCTGGCAAAATAACTGAAATAGGGAGTATAGGAACTATTGGCGATGGTCATCACCACTTTTATTTTATTTTCCCTTTTGATTTCCGGTTGCATGATCAATAATGAGGATTTCTTCCCAGCCATTTCATTATTTTATAATGGCGGTTGATAAAACTGGCATAATCCAGGTGGCTTTGTGGTGGTTCTTTCATATAGTTTTCGAAAGTCTCACTGGTAAAGCCCAGTTTTTTCATTACAAATTCCTTATCCTCTTCCATTTGTTTTTCGTCATAGGCAGGCTTACTCATTTCAACCAATGCTTCCTCTCTTGTCATCTGGCCTGAGCAAATAAGTGAAGAGAAATGAGCTTTGCGTTTATCCACCCCAAATTTTCGGGGAAGAATATAACCCTGGTAAAAACGGGTAAATACAGATTCAAAATGTTTACCACCATAATCCACCCAACCTATTTTTTCACTCAGGAATTTTTTTGCTTCCTTTTTATTATAATCCATAAAGTTGAGTAAAGATATACTGATTATTTTTTTATATTTTTCTGTTTTCCACCTTTCAAAAAAACTTACCACGGGGTATGTTTTTAATTTTTTTGTTCCGTGTTTCCTGTGAATGGATTTAATGTTTAGCACATCAATTTTATAATGATACCAGTGACGGGGAAGGATGGATTCGGTGGAAGTATTATGGCCGGTAAGAATGTATTTTATCCCGTGTTTTTTCGCGGCATTATGCAAAACGGCAAGAATAGCCTGATCGGTGGTAAGCTCGATATCAATCACGTTTGCTTTAAAAAAGGAAAGCTGAAGGTCGCGAAACTCTTCCCAATCGTTGACATAGGTAAATAAATCAATATCGAGCTTTTTCAGCAACGATTCGATATTGTTTACCGATTGTTCCGAATTCCAGCTGTTATCATAGTGAACGGCAAGCGGACGCAGCCCCAGTTCTTTGGCTTTATACACCATGTATGTGCTGTCAGCGCCTCCGCTTACACCAACAATACAATTATACTTTCCTCCTGTATCCGATTTTTTTATTTTTTCTATAATAGAATCCAGTTCTGTTTTTTTATCTGTTAGTTTAGTCTCAGCTTCTTTTTTTTTCCTGAAATAATCACTGCAGTAATTGCAAAAACCATTTTCATCAAAAGCGATTTGCGGATCATCTTTTGTATCCATGATACACCGTTTACACATTTGATATACTCTGTCCATTTTTTTTAACGTTGAAGTTGTGGAAGCGGTAAACTTTTCATCAGCCTTGACCGAACAAGGTCTATGGTATACCAGGATGAATTCTGAAGGGCTTTTTTTCTCAATTCCTTTATCTTTTCTGGATGATCCAGCAAATGAAGCAACACTTCTTTCAGTTCTTCTTTATTTTGGTATCGCAGTGTGGCAGAATCCAGCCTCGGGTTAACAGATAGCCAGGAAGGAAATATTCCGGGTATGGCAAATGCCAGTAAGTCGAAACATGATCCTGTGCTTTTTGATAAGCCATAAATTTCTGTAATGCCGTCAAGTTTAAATTCGGGCAAAACCGGTGCAATGAGAAAATGCCCGCTAAACATTTGCTTTGCAAATTCAGCATCAGAATAAAGTTTATCATACCACAAAATAATATCCGAACTATTTTGTTCATTAATTGATTTTGCCCGCAGTTGTATTTCTTTTCCGTATTCTCCTATAGGATCCCCCAATAATATCACGCTGAAATCTTTTCTTTTTTTCATTACCATTTCCAGGGCATCCAACACAATATGGTAATCGCGCCTTTCTTTATCTATGCTTCCGGGTACAATTATTTTCACCGGACTTTCTTTTAGCTCTGTGTGAAGGTGGAGGCCGGGATTATATAACGTGCTGGGTATATGTATGATTTTTTTTGTAAATCCTCTTTTACGGGCGCAGGAGTCATAGTGTTCATCCACCGCTATGCATTCCATCATTTCAATGGTCATTTTCTTATAGCGGTTTTTTGAAATATTTCTCAGTCCTGAAAAAGGCGGATTGATCCAGCCATTAAGATTAAATACAACAAGAATGTTATTGGTGGTAAGTTTCGAGATAAATTCGTAATGTTCTTTGTAGTGACCGTAAATGGGCAGAAGGAAAAAATAATCAAATCCCGACTGGTTAATACGATCAGAATTTTTCATCATAAAATCTCCCCACGATTCATTTTCTTCCTGCACAAAATAATTCACATTCGAAAGGCCTTTAAGATCGGTCTGGCATCTTTTGTAAATTTTCGGATTGGTGTAAATAGTAATTTCATTACCGTTTTCTCCAAACAACTGCACCAGTGTATAGATGTAAAAATAATGGTCTGTATCCAAAACACCGATCTTCATCAATCATTGTGGTATTTTCCGATTTGCCGGTAGTCCAGCCGGTGTCCGGGTGCCGGTTGTAAAATGTTCCAGGCATCAAAAATCACGGGGTGTTTCATGTGGCCAATAAAATCCTGTTCAGTGAGTTTCGAAAACTCTTTCCAGGGAGAAGCAATAAAACAAAGATCAGCTCCTGCCAGGCATTCTGTAACCGCTGAAGTAAAGTTAAGATGGGGTGAATTGCCCAGTTCTGCTTTTGCTTCATTCATTCCTGCGGGATCATATACACTGACGGAAATATTTTTTTCCAATAATTTTCTTATTACAGACAGGGCGGCCGATTCTTCTACCAGCGTGGTGTCGGCTTTATAAGTTAATCCTAAAACAGCAATTCGGTTACCGTTATATTCGCTGAGTATCGAAGATAATTTTTCAGGAATTCTCTCCGAACGGTGATATTCATTTACTTCATCGGTGCGCAAAGCGATCATTTGCGAAACACCCAGTTGCTGTGCGGTCCATGCAAATGCTTTGTTGTCGCGGGGAAAACAAGGCCCTCCGTAACTTAAACCGCCTTTCAGGTACTTATTTCCGATCCGTGTATCGGCACCCAGTGCACGGGTAACCACATCCACGTCTCCCCCGGGAAATTTTTCACAAATTTCTGCCAGCACATTGGCATAGGTTATTTTTAGCGTACAATAGGCATTGAGGGAAATTTTGGTGAGTTCGGCATTTTCAAATGTCATCCGGTGAATGGAAGGTTGGCTGTCGACCAGGTGTTCGTGAATGCTGCTCAACAGGTCGCCCGCTTTTTTGTCGGACTCACCGATAAGAATCATATCGGGATTTAAAAAATCACGAACAATACTTCCCAGGGCAATAAAATCAGGGTTATAGCAAACACCAAAATCGCGGTTGCATTTTTTTCCGCTCTCGTTTTCCAGCAGTTGTACTATCGAAGCGGTGTTTCCCGGAAGAACGGTGCTGGTAACCACAATAAGGTGGTAGTTATTTTTTGTTTTCAGTGTTTGTGCAATGGAACGGGCAACCGATTCCACAGCGCGTGTATTGAAAGAACCACTTTTTTCACTGGGAGTGGGAACAATGATAAAACTTACATCGCTGTTTTGAACGGCTTCCTGCGCATGTACGGTAGCCGTTATGTTTTTCCGGCTGGCTTTGATCAGGGCATCTACTCCCGGTTCATAAATGGGCGATTCACCATTATTTATTTTGGTTACAAAAGGTTCGTAAATATCAACACCCGTTACCTGCCATCCTTTGTGTGCAAAACAGGCAAGCATGGTGCAACCCAGTTTGCCCAGTCCGAATACCGATATTTTTATTTCGGGCCTCATTACATTTTATTTTTTGTTGCAGTAAATCGGGGACAAAAAAACAGGTGTGAGTCAGATGTTCTATTTTTCATTTTACAGCTACCTGTTTAACCTGTTCGTTGATCCAGCGATACGTTTTTTGTAATCCTTCTTTCAGTGGCCGCTGAGGCTTCCATCCGGTTTTTTCAAAAATCAGTGCATTGTCAGATTTTCTTCCGCGAACGCCCTGTGGCCCGGGAATATGTTTCAGTGTAAGTTGTTTGCCGGCTACATCCATTACATATTCGGCCAACTGGTTGATGGAAACCATTTCTTCCGAACCGATATTTACGGGCCCGTTAAAATCAGCGTCCATTAATTTTCTTATTCCGTCAAGGCACTCATCGATGTAGAGAAATGACCGGGTTTGTTTTCCGTCTCCCCAGATCTCAATAGAAGAATGATCGGTTGCTTCGGCCACTTTTCTGCACACCGCTGCAGGAGCTTTTTCTTTTCCTCCGCGCCAGGTTCCTTCGGGTCCGAAAATGTTGTGAAACCTTGCCACTTTCACATTGAGGCTGTAGTTTCTCATATAAGAAAAATACAATCGTTCGCTGAATAGTTTTTCCCAGCCATATTCACTGTCGGGATGAGCGGGTAATGCAGAATCTTCAGTGCAATTGGGATTGTTGGGATCGGTTTGGTTGTAGGCAGGATAAATACAGGCCGATGAACTGTAGAAAATTTTTCCGGCTTTAAACTGATGCGCCAGTTCGGCAATATTCAGGTTGATCATTGCGCTGTTATGCATAACTGCTGCATCATTTTCACCTGTAAAAATATAACCCGCTCCACCCATGTCGGCAGCTAACTGGTAGATTTCGTCAAATTTTATATCCACTACTTTTCTGCAAAAATCCTGTTCACGCAGGTCGCCTAAAATAAATTCATCGCAGGGAGGTGTTACAAAATCGTGGTGTTTAATATCGGCACCGCGAACCCAAAAACCTTCTTCTTTCAGTCGTTTTACAAGATGTCCGCCAATAAATCCCCCGGCTCCGCAAACCAATGCTTTTTTCATTTACCTTTTTTGTCAATAGTTATCCGACAAACTTAATGAAATCTTGTCAGAATTACCATGCTTTACCTTCGAATAAAAAGAAGTAAAAAAATGAGGTGGCAGGCAACTTTTTTCTGTTTATTCCGGTCGCTGGCGACATTGTTTCCGGGTTCACCCCTTATTCAAAAAACGGGACAAAATGTTTTTAGCCCGCTGGAAGTCGTTTTTTGTGAGCATAAACATAGAACGGAATGAAATTCCGTAGCCGAATTTTACGGTAAGGGTAAAAAGGGTGAACATCAGCAGGTAAGAGCCCCCGCTGGCCAGGGCGGCACCATTTATTCCATAATCGGGCACCAGAATTAATCCCAATATTCCAAGAAAGGCCAGTGAAATGGCGTAGATCCAGGTATTGATCCAGTTTTTATTTCTTGCCCCCAGGAAGTGCCCGAATACCTGCGCCTGGGAACAGAAAAAAGTACCGATAGCCAGGATTTGTACCGGTTCGGTGGCGGGCAAAAACAGGTCGCCATAAAAAAGCGGAATGAGGAAAGAAGAAAACAGTACCAGCACTATAGTGGCAAAAAACATAAGCGCCATGTTTATTTTTAATGCAAATCCAAAATCCCGGGCAGCACTTTCCCAATCTGTTTTTGAAGCAAAATGTGGAAAAAGTACGGTATTGATGGCCAATGTAACCATCAGCATCATTTGCGCCAGATTCAGGGCCAGGGAAAAATATCCCAGTGCCGACAGGCTTTCGTGATCGCTAACCAGCCAGATAGTAAGCCGGTAATTAAAAAAGTTAACCAGCACAGAAATATAAGCGGGAATAAGGAACCGGAAAAGAATAATTACATCCCGGAAAGAAAAATTCAGGCTGCTGTTGAGCGGAACATATTTGCGGAAATAAATGACCAGCAGCAGTGTATTGGCGCCAAGTATGTAAATAGTGTATAAAAGCAGGTCTTCAATTCCGGGGTGATAATTACCGTTTTTAGAAATGTAAAAAAGGCTAACAAAAATGACAAAATTCAGTATGCTGTTGAGAAGAGAAACACGGTTTACTTCGCGGAAACGGTGGTGTCCCTGCAAAAAACCGGTGAGAAGTGCATTAAAATTAGTGACTACAAAAGAAATAAAAATATAACAGCGGAAGAACCAGTTGTCGTATCCTTCGGCCATCAGGAAATTACCTGATCCGGGTAAAATAAACAACATATAAAAAACGATCATGGTGCCAAAAACAAGCATCAGCAATCCTATACCCGTTAGTGACTGCACATTCATTTTTTTGCTGGCCATAAAATACTGGATGGCACCGGGCAGGTTTAATCCGAGAAACATTACCAGTAACTGGATATTGGTGAGGACAAGGGTGTAAACGCCTTTGCCCTCGGGGCCCAACTGGCGTGTAAGCAGGATTCCGGCTGCAATTCCCAGGATGTAATTAGGGATCTGGACAAGGAAAGTGTGGGTAATATTTCCTGATACGGATCTTTGTTCACTCATCTTTGTCTGTCATTTCCTGAATGTAAAGCAAATATAGGTTTGTTTTTTTGCAAACCGGAATTTATTATCTGAAATTGGTAAAAACCGTGATTAAAAAAGCAGAGACAGAAGATAATCCTTCATTTTTGACCCGGGCGCAGGGTTTCAGAAATAAACAGTTCTATTTTTTGCAGAACAGCATCAAAGGTAAATTCCCGGGCTTTTTTAATTCGTTGCGATTTAAGAGTGTCGTTTTCTCCTTCAGAAAGAAAAGATTTAATTTTTTCTATCAACAAGGCGTGGTCGTCTTCCATATACAACAAATGAGCAAAAGAAGTATATTCAGAAAATCGGCAGCTGAAAACGGCCTTGCCCATTGCCAGGTATTGAAAAATTTTGTGATGGGAAATAGTATTGCTTTCAAATAAGGCCATGGGTGCAATACAAAATCCGCAGGCATGTATATGATGTTTCAGCTCCTTGAAATGTTTTTTTCCTTCATACACCACGTTGGAATATTTTTTTTCAATGAACAGCTCCCTGAAAACAGCGTTATTGGTTTCACGGATTCCCCCGATAAATACAAACCTGGTCTGCGGAAATTCTTCTGCCATTTTTTTTATCAGCAGGTAATCCACCCGGTGATCGAGATTTCCAATATACAAAGCGCTGTTTTTGTCAGTCACCGGTTTAACGGAAGCGGAATTTTCCGGTTCAAATTCTTCGGTGGAAATAGCATGAGAAACACAAAGAACAGGTTTTCCAAACGGTTTATAAAGTTCTTTAAAATCTTCTGAAATAACTATAACGGAGTCAACATTAGCGTAAAGATATTTTTCGGCTTTTAACGATAACCGGTATTTGTCAACCGCTTCAAATAGCGAATAAAAAGAATTCAGCTGGCGCGGATCAAACAAACGTACCGGGTCAAACGACCAGAAAATAGTTTGGTGTATACCTTCTTTTTCCAGTTTTTTTCTGATCATGGAAGAAACCAGCCGGTTATTCCACTTCAGAAAATAGTGGGGTAGAATATTTTTGTAAGAAAGGGAACAGAGCCGGCCGTTTTCTTTTTTTATAATAATATCTCTTTTAAAAATATTCTTCACCGACCAGCGGGGAGCAGGATTGATAAATATCACCTTGTTTTTTTTTGATAATTCGAATGCATAATTGTGTTTTGAAAACCATATTTCTCCCCAGGGTTCATTGGAAATAATGAGAATATTCTGATTTTCCAGTTTCATGCAAAAACGCAGGTGTAAATGTGTAACAGGGCATAAAAATAAGAATAGGATTGGGAAACGAAACAAAAATCACATTCTTTTAAATGGAAAGGAAGTCGGGCTTGTTGTCATTTCAAATAATGAGAAGGGCTTTTCGGATACCAGCAACAGTTTCCGGAAAAGTAATAGTTGGTTAAACCGGGGCATCAGACGTGGTTTTCAGGCATAATCATCCGGGCTGGCACAATAAGAATTAATTACGTAGTTTTGTCTCCATGTCAGCCGGAAAAAAAATAATTGTCACCGGAGGTTTTGGCTTTATTGGTTCGCATACCGTAGCCGATCTTGCCCAAAAGGGATTTGAACCGGTGATCATAGATGATGAGTCGAGGGCGGGAAAATATATTCCTGAAGGATTAAAAAAAATTCTGGGGAAATCTCCTTTGTCATATCCGGTCAACCTCAGCAACCGCACAGATGCATTAAAAGTTTTTGAACAACACCGGGATGCGGTAGCCATTATTCATTTTGCAGCCTATAAAGATGTGGCTGAGTCGGTGGAAAATCCGCTTTTATATTATAAAAACAACCTGGGATCCATGCTCACCGTTTTGGAAGCAATGGAATTATATAAAATCCCGAATCTTATTTTTTCATCTTCCTGTACAGTTTACGGCAATGCAGATCAGCTGCCGGTAACCGAAGAAACACCGCTTCAACCTGCTGAATCGCCCTATGGACATACCAAACAGGTATGTGAGCAAATGATCAGGAATTTTTCGCTGGCCCATCCGCAGTTTAATATGGTTTTACTTCGTTATTTTAATCCTGCCGGAGCACATCCTTCTGCAGAAATTGGCGAATACCTGTTTCAAAAGGGAAGCAATCTTATACCTGTAGTTTCCCAATCGGCAGCAGGATTACGCGGAAAACTAACTGTAAACGGAGACGATTATCCCACCCGCGATGGCACCTGCCTGCGTGATTTTATCCATGTGATGGATATCGCTGATGCGCATACCTTATCTGTATCATGGCTCCTGGAGAAAAAAAACTCTTCCAATTGTGAAGTGTTTAATCTTGGCTCCGGTAATGGTATCACCGTTATGGAAGTGCTTACTACTTTCGAAAAAGTAAATCATCTTAAACTGGATTATACAATAGGACCAAGAAGGGAAGGAGATATCGTGTCCATTTATGCCAATAACGAAAAAGCGAAAAAACAACTGGGGTGGAATCCTAACTATTCGCTGGAAGATATGCTTACCACGGCATGGAAATGGCAGCAGAAACTTCTTTCATTTGGCTGACATATATTTTTTTATTTGCGGAATAACCCGTTGTCTTATGGCTTCCTCCCGGTAATATTCAGATTCACGCAAAGCAGCTTGTTTTCTTTTTTTCAGTTCTGCCGGTTGTGCCTCCAGTGCCAGCAACTTTTCTGTCAGGTCTTTTTTGTTTTGATAACTGATTATGCTTCCGTTCATCGTTGGCGGTATAACCATTTCAGCCGGAACAATCCCCGGTTTCCCGGCCCGCATCATGTCATACATCACTCCTGTTACTTTTGTTGTTCCATATATTTCGTCAATGCCTTCGTATTTGGTTTTTACATTCAGCGGTAAAAAAACCACATCGCACTTTTTCATCTGTTCATCGAAAACAACATTCGATTTCTCATCATAGCAATGTTGAATATCAAGCCCTTTTTGCTGAAGTTGTTCTACCCGTTGCCATATTTTTTCCCCGAGATGTCCTAATACTTTTCCTGCAAAAACAAACTGAAACTGTTTTGACTTTTGGTGAATAGCCTCCATCACATCAAGGGCCATGCCGATATCTCTTCTCACCCCGTCAATAGCCCCGGGAATAGACACAACAATTTTTTCATTTTTATTTTCTACCGGTTTTTCTTCCTGAAGTGTATGAGGAATGGTGATGACAGGTTTTTTGTAAAGATTTTTGTTATGTATATAGGATACAAAAAGTTCTTCCTGCACCACCAGCATCGATGATCCTTTTACCATTTTTTTCCGGTGATAATAATTTTGTAACGCGGTGCGGTTAAGTGTAAAAGGAGGAGCGAGCCACGTGTTTATATTATGAATAGTTATAGAATACGGAATGCTGCAGTTTTTCAAAAACCGGCTCATATATTTATAATCTTTATCAATGGTATTGCAATGGAGAAAAGCAGGTTTGAATTTTTCTATTTCCTTTTTGCACTTTAATAAAAAACTTTCATGGCTTTCTTCAGGGTTTTCTGTAATAATAGTATGCCGCGACATTTGCTGGCCGGAAACAGAAATGAGTTTTTCTTTCAGCAGCGGGCTTATCAGAAAAAGAATTTCGTTTTCAGGAGTATCAAATAGTCTGAATAAAACATGTACCATCTCGTAATGGCGGATATCGTAAATGGCTATTCTCATGCTGTGGCCAGTCTTTTTTGCTCGGCTTCAACAATTTGTTGCATAATCTGTTTCAGGGAAATAGTAATATTCCATCCGGGAAAATCTTTTTTCAGTTTGGAAAGATCGCTGATATAGCAAATGTGGTCGCCCACACGGTTGGTTTCGCTGAGGGAATGTTCGAGGCGAAGGTTAAATTCCTTTTCCAGCATCACGATACATTCCAATACCGAAGCACTGTTGTTTCTTCCGCCACCGAGATTGTATACTTCACCGCTTTTGGGATGAAGAATAAATTCTTCGGCAGCACGCACCACGTCATAACTATGTATCTGGTCGCGTACCTGTTTTCCTTTATATCCGAAAATAGTGTAGTGTTTTTTCTGCACGGCACATTTTACAAGATAGGAAAGAAAACCATGTAATTCTGCACTGCTGTGAGAAGGCCCGGTCAGGCAACCTCCGCGAAAACAAACAGTGGGCATGTTAAAATATCTTCCGTATTCCTGCACCAAAATATCGGCTGCTGTTTTCGATGCTCCGAAAAGGCTGTGAGTGGTTTGATCGATTCGCATAGATTCGTCAATGCCATTATAGAATTTTTTGTCTTTGTATTCCCAACGCGTGGGGGTTTCCGTCAACTCCAGTTCATTGGGAGCATCACCATATACTTTGTTGGTGCTTAGAAACACAAAGGGAGATTCCTTGCAATAACGCCTGGCGGATTCAAGCAGGTTGAGTGTGCCGCTGGCATTGGTGTCGAAATCCTCAAATGGAATTTTTGCAGCCAGGTCGTGAGAAGGTTGTGCGGCACAGTGAATAATGGCATCGGGTTTTTCCTTTTCCATGAACTGCAACACGGCATTGCGCTCACGGATATCGATATCAAAATGCGAGAAATCCACGGGTAATTTTTTCAGGCTGCTGAGATTCCATGAGGTATCACCGTTTTCACCGAAAAAAAATTTCCGGAGGTTGTTATCTGCTCCCAGTATCCGGTGGCCTTTGCTTCCGAAATATCTTACTGCTTCCGATCCGATGAGCCCACTGCTGCCTGTGACAAGAATTTTCACTTTGCTGAATTTGTTTACCGCTAAAAATAATATTTTAAATTTTATTATCCCTAAAAAAAAAGGAGAATGAAGTGAATTTGCACATTTCTGATTAAAAGATAAAGAAATAAGCAACCATTTAGACTTCTAAATCGTCAGGATGCGTGCCAAATTTGGTAAATTTGCGTCCATGAAACTTGTTTTTGCCACACAAAATCCGGATAAATTAAGGGAGATTATTCAAAAAACGGGGAATTCGGTTACGATTTCCGGGCTTGATAAATTTCAGTTGAAAGAAGAATTGCCCGAAACGGGAAATACGCTTACAGCAAATGCATTGGAAAAAGCCCGTTATGTGGCGGAAAAATTTCACGTGAATTGTTTTGCCGATGATACAGGCCTGGAAGTGGAAGCGCTGAATGGTGACCCGGGTGTATTTTCGGCACGTTATGCCGGGGAAGAAAAAAATGCGCTGAAAAACATGCAGAAATTATTGCATGAACTGAAAAATAAAAACAACAGAAATGCCTGCTTCAAAACGGTTATCGCACTGGTGATGGATGGAAAAGAATATTTGTTTGAAGGAAAGGTGGATGGAAAAATTACAAATGAAATGCGTGGTGAAAAAGGATTTGGTTACGATCCCGTTTTTGTTCCGGATGGATTTGAAAAAACGTTTGCAGAAATGACGGCAGAAGAAAAAAACAACATCAGCCACAGGGCAAAGGCAGTGGAAAAGCTGGTGGAGTTTTTGAAAAGTTGGCAGTAGGCAGTTCTCAGTTTACAGCCAGCTGTCTTTGGCTGTTAGTTTTCTGCTTATTATGATCTGTGTGCGACCGTCAGTGTTCCTGATTGAGCAGGTACAGTTTTTCTCAGGCCATATCACTGCTATATAAAAAATATCATATTCTCTTCCCTCTGAAACTAACGGAAAGCATGGTATAACCTGTATTCAGGGTCTCATATTTATTAATAAATAAACTATCCCCCGAAAACCAAATTTTTGCATGGTAAGTTTCAATGGAATTGTCAGAATGAACAATATAATCAGAGTATAACAAGGAAAAATATAATTTACAGGTGTAAGAATCTGAAACATTAGAAACAATACAAGTGTCGAGGTGAGTAGTGTCTTGTGTGGGAAAGTAGAGATAATGAAAATGTGTGCCACTATATTGTCCCGTAAACTGATCAATACCTTCACAGTCCACCGGCCCGTGTTCAAAGGATTTATCTTTTCTGCAGGAAAACAGCAACAAGGCGAAAACAAGTATCAGAAAGGATTTCATTTCTTAATAAAATAGTTTACGTAATCGATATCCCGATCCGGATAAAGGGATGGAAAATCATGTGATAAAATTTCGTTGTTTTTGTAAATAAAACTTACCGCTTTGGAACATTCTATGTGCTTACTTCCATCGGTTTGATATGATATAGATATGATTCTGAAATGATCTTCAAATTTTCCGTTTCTGTATAAAAATATTTTCCCTTTTGAGGTAACTTCAATCCCATATTTATCAGTTGAACCTGATGCATAAACATAACTTGCACTTGTAAATCCCGAGCCTGGATCCATATTGATAACCCTGGTCCAGCTCCATTCATATTTCCCGATTATTTCTGCATTTTCTCCTTCGGGTTTTTCTTTCCGGCAAGATAGAAGCAGTAATGTGGTAAGTATAGTCAGGTAAAATTTCATGTACCTTAAATTTAAAGAAATATAAATAGTACAGGCACTCTCAACTCCTTTTTTAGGATACGGTATTGATTTGTAGGTCTGTGGAATAAAAGCTCCAAAATCAGTCATTACCCGGTGATTTCGGTGCTATATAAAGCAATATCAAAGCTCCTCATGACGGTAAACGTTCCCTTTACTTCATGCCTGCCCGCTGCAGGCGGGGCTCATGGCTTCCGTCTTTTCTCACCACTCATCTCTGATCACTTTCACTCACCGAGGCACCGCATAGCCGGGTTTCACTTCCTCAACGCATCTTCCACCATCCATCCAAACAAATCTTTCAATTCAATTCCTACGCAGCGGCATTGTTGCGGAATGATACTTTGGTCTGACAACCCCGGCACAGTATTTACTTCGATAAGATAAGGTTCGTCATTCTGAATGATGAAATCTATTCTTGAAAGCCCGCTGAGATTCAGTTTTTGGTAAGCGTAATGTGTAATATGCTGTACTTTTTTAATCATCTCCTGCGAAATTCTTGCCGGTGTAATTTCTTCCGAGTCGCCTTTGTATTTGGCGTCAAAATCAAAAAATTCATTTTTAGAAACAATTTCTGTTGGTGGCAATACAATGGTATTTCCATTAAGGTGAAAAATCCCGCAGGTTACTTCTGTGCCACTCACAAACGATTCAATGATTACTTCTGTGCCGTGTTGCAGCGCTTTTTCCACAGCGGGAACTATTTCTTCGGGTGTTTTTACTTTCGATACACCGAAACTTGAACCTCCGTCACAGGGTTTTACAAACATCGGAAATCCAAGAGCAGCAGCTATTTTTTCTTTTTCCACCAGCTCACCTTTTCTAACGTGTACCGAATTAGCGCACTTTATACCATAACTTCTTAAAAGCTGGTTGCAGGTATATTTATTGAAGGTAATGGCAGAGGCCAGCGCACTACAGGTAGTATATGGAATTTTAAGCATATCAAAATAAGCCTGTAGTTTTCCGTCTTCTCCCGGGGTGCCGTGAATGACAATAAAAGCACAATCAAACATAAGTTTACTTCCGGAGGACAGCATCACGGAAAAATCATTTTTATCTACCGGTATTGCAGTTGTTCCATCGTGGCAGTTCCATCCTTTTTCGTCAATCACCACCTGGTACAATTCATATTTTTCCCTTTCAAGATGTTTCATAACCGTAGCCCCGCTTTTCATGGAAATCTGGGCTTCGTGTGAAAACCCACCCATCAACACTGCAATTTTCTTTTTCATAAGTATAGGATTTGATGCTGTTGTACGGCAAAAATAAAGGAAAGGATAGCCCTGTTTCGCGCCCTTTATTTTCCGATATCACCAATGGATTGTTCGTGAAAAGTGACGGATAATCGCTGCCTGGGGCCGCACCCTCACCGGCCTGTGCAAAAGGCGGCTATTTTGTTATATTTGCCCTTCCTTCGGAAAAAAGTAATGAACGGACTAAAATTATTCGGGCGCTTTCTTATCTCACGGCAATTTCTGCTTCACCTGGGGGTGGCTATTCTTACCGTTATTCTTCTTACCTGGATCACACAAAAGATGCTGGAAGTATATACTCATCATGGAGCAGATAATAATATTACAGTGCCTAATCTCGTTGGGGTTCACCTTGACGACCTTGACGCGCACCTGGCAGATAAAGGCCTGGAATATGAAATTGTGGATTCGGTATATTCGGATAAAGCGGCCCGGGGAACAGTGTATAACCAGCACCCAAGGCCTACTGATTCTACAGGGCAGTTTGTTAAGGAAGGCCGAACTATTTATCTTACCGTAGTGGCCAAAGCCCCGAAAATGATCCTTGTTCCCTGGGTGGTTGACAAATCAAAACGACATGCCGAGGGAATACTGAAAATAGTGGGATTAAAAGTTAAATACACCTATAAACCAAGTAGTTCGTGTAAGGATTGTGTGCTGGCACAAAAGCATAAAGGGAAAGCTATAGCTAAAGAAATACCTTTTAAAGTGGAAAAAGGCGAAACCATTGAACTGATCCTTGGGCAAGGGCGTGGCTCCGGAACGGAAAATGTGCCAAATTTGATTGGAAAAACAATAGATCAGGCAAATTCGAGTTTAGGAAGTGTATCGCTTAGCCTGTTTGTAGGGTCGTGTGAAGGATGTACTACAAGAAAAGATTCCCTTTCGGCAGTCATCTATAAGCAATCGCCCGCAGGTGGTTCGGAAGCGGAGACAGGTTCAGACATTACCGTGTGGCTGAATACCGATCCCGCCAAGGCGGTCAAAACCAATGAACCTGAAAATTAATAAATGAAGAAAAAATACATATTCGGAATTTTATGGATGTTTTTTGCCGCTTCATTTGCCAAAGCACAGCCCGAAGCATTGAGTCCGCTTACCACCAATTTCGAACTCAACAAAAAAGCAAATTCGCTGCGTTCGTATTCCGATATTTATATTTACAATATTGATACAATTACTCTTCCTTTCCTGGATGATTTTTCGCGTAACCAGTTCAAGCAATATGATGCACTGCCGGGAGATGCCAATGTTACTACACAAACCTATTATCGCTTATACGATCAGTCGGGAACTGTAAAACTGGATGACACGGTAAAATATATGCTTAGCCGTACGTATTTCATCACTTACGATACTACAGGCGGCAATCTTACGCAAACCAATACTCCGTTAGATAGTATTTTTATAACGATCAACGACCTTACGCAATATCCTGTTACTGGCGTGGTAGACACTGTGTGGCCGCGGTATAATATTGTAGATACGCTTTGGCTGCCTTCTTCTCCCGACACTATCTGGATTGCCAATCCCGACCTGGTGCAGGATTCAGTGAAAGTGCATTTTGTTTCTTCGGTGGGAGACACAACTATCTGGCAGGATAATTACGCCTATTGGAATTACCGTTATCCTGTAAATCCTCCTACGATTGGTGTGGCTACGTTAGATGGCCTGGATGAAAACGGTTATCCCTACGATTTTGTAAATACAACGCTTACCGGAATTGCCGATTACCTTACTTCCAAACCCATCAACCTGCTGGGTTATTCTGCTGCCGACTCTATTTTCCTTAGTTTTTATTACCAGCCGCAGGGAAGAGGCAATTCGCCCGAAACCGGTGATTCGCTTTGTCTTGAATTCTGGGCTCCTGATTCATCCCAATGGTTTCCCGTCTGGTCGACAGCGGGAGGATCACTTGCCAATTTTAAACAGGTGATTATAAAAGTCAATTCTCTGCAATATCTTAAAAACGGTTTTCAGTTCCGTTTTTATAATTACGCTAATCTTTGCGGCAGCCTCGACCACTGGAATATTGATTATGTATACATGAACCAGCTGCGTACCAGCACCGATACTGTTCGCGATGATGTGGCGTTTGTTTATGATCCGAATACTTTGCTGCGCGAATTTACAGCGATGCCGTGGAGGCATTACCGCTATCAGCCGGCTTCGTTTATGCGCGACACGTTATCTGTGTTCCAGCGGAATAATGCCAATGTGGGAAGACTCGTGGCCAACAGCAACATGTCTGTTTATTACCAGGGAGCCCTTGAGGCCAGTTTCAATCACCCGAGTTCGCCTTCTATTCCTGCATTCACTGATTTCACAACTGTTTATGATGTTTCTACCCAACCGTATAATTATGATACTACCGGCCGGGACACTTTAGCAGTTTTTGATGTAACGTTCAGGCACAACACCACGCCCGATTTTTGCCGGTTGAATGATACAGTTACTTTTCAGCAGGTATTTGAAAATTATTATGCCTACGATGACGGAACGGCAGAAGCAGCTTATGGCCCGCAGGGAGCAGGAGCAAAACTTGCGTATAAATTTACTATTCCCATTACCGATACATTACGTGCTGTAAAAATGCATTTCAGCCCTTCGGTGAACAATGTATCGAACAAAGCATTTTTGTTAACAGTTTGGGATGCTACAGGATCGGGCGGAACTCCCGGGAATATTATTTATCAAAACACCAGTTATTCGATGCCGGTGTATGCCAGTCCCACCAATGCATTTGTCGAATACACTTTTGATACCAAATTCACACTCAGCGGAACATTTTATATCGGCTGGCAGCAACTGGATGCCGACCGGTTGAATATTGGTTTTGACAATAACACCAACAATCAATCGAAGATTTATTATAATGTGGGAAGTTCGTGGAATATGACCAGCTTTTCGGGATCGCTGATGATACGCCCCGTGTTTACCTATGCAAAAGATTATGTGGCTTCAGTAAATGAAAACAATATGTTGACTGCTGAAGCAATATTGTGGCCTAATCCGGCAGATGATATGATCACCATCGAGCCCGGGCATGATTATCTTTACACCATAAAAATTTTCGATCTCAACGGAAGGCTGGTAAATGAAGAAACAATGAGAAACCGCACGATGGTAAATACTGCTGACCTGCAAAACGGAATGTATATTATAGAATTATACAACACCGAAAGCAAAGCGGTTTCATATTCAAAGATTATCGTTCAACACAAATAAGTTATGGCGGAATTTTACGAAGAAGAAATCCGCGAAGAATCCGAGGAACTTTACGAGCATCATCATATAAAAGTCGATAAAGGCCAGTCGATGCTGCGTATTGATAAATTTCTTTTCGACCGGCTGCCAAATGTTTCGCGCAACCGTATCCAGTCGGCTGCCAAAAACGGGAATATTCTCGTTAATAAAAAACCGGTAAAACCAAGTTACAAAGTAAAACCGATGGATGAAATTTCCATTGTGCTTCCTTACCCGGTTCGTGAAATTGAACTCATTCCCGAAAATATTCCGCTGGATATTGTTTATGAAGATGACTCACTGGTAGTGGTAAATAAACCGGCCGGGCTGGTGTCGCATCCCGGTTACGGAAATTATACAGGTACTTTGGTGAATGCGCTTATTTTTCACTTCAATGAAATTGCTGCATTAAAACCCCGCATCAATGAAATTACGGAAAGCCGTCCCGGGTTAGTTCACCGGCTGGATAAAAATACTTCAGGCATCATGGTAGTGGCCAAAACCGAAGATGCGCTGACCCATCTGGCCAAACAATTTTTCGACCGTACTACAGAAAGAACATATTATGCACTCGTTTGGGGAAATGTAAAACAGGATAAAGGAACTGTTACCGGAAATATCGGCCGTTCGGTGAAAGACCGAAAGGTGTTTGTAGTGTATGAAGACGGCTCGGCAGGAAAACATGCTGTTACACACTATGAAGTGGTAGAACGTTTTGAATATGTAACACTGGTAAAGTGTAAACTGGAAACCGGGCGCACACACCAGATACGTGTGCACATGAAACATATCGGGCATACCTTGTTCAATGATATTGAGTATGGAGGTGATGTCATTCTCAAGGGAACAACGTTTGCGAAATACAGGCAATTTGTAGAAAATTGTTTTCAACTGATTCCCGGCCAGGCGTTGCATGCCAGATCGCTCGGGTTTATTCATCCTGCTACGGGGCAACGCAAACAATTTGATTCGGAACTCCCCGAAGGATTTTCAGCTATTCTGAAAAAGTGGCGCGACTATATTCACCAACCATAAAATGAACGGTTCACGCATCTATTCATTTTCTTCAGCTAAGATAAGTTTGCTGCTTATACTGGTAGTAGCAGCTGTGTTAAGGTGCTGGGACCTGTTTTCAATTACTTTGATGAATGACGAATTAAGCGCGCTGAGCAGAACGCACTATGATTCTTTTGGGGAATTAATAAGACAAGGTGTACAAATGGATGGCCATCCTCCGTTAGTTCAGGTGTTTTTATACTTTTGGACGGGAATTTTTGGTGATGCAGAATGGGTGATAAAACTACCTTTTATTTTCACCGGGATTTACTCTGTTTATCTTTCATGGAAGATCGCTTCCCGTTGGTTTGGAGAAAGTACAGCATTGCTGACAGCCGCTTTTTTAGCTACCCTGCAATTTCCGGTAATGTACAGCCAGCTGGCCCGGCCCTATATAAGCGGAATGTTTTTTGTGTTGTTATTTGTTCATCAGTGGATAAAAATCGCTGAGGATAAAAAGTATAATTACCCGGTTCTTATTGCTTATATCCTCTCTGCGTTAGCTTGTGCGGTTAATCATCATTTTTCAGCGTTAACAGCAATGATAATTGCTGTTACGGGATTTTTTATTTGCGGAAGAAAACATTTATTTCGTTACATTCTCTTAAACCTGGCCGTTATACTGGTTTATCTTCCCGTATTGCCGCTTACCATGTTCCAGATGGGATGGAATGGTTTAAAATGGCTCGGGCCTCCTGAACCGGATTTTTTGTGGAAATTCATTCAGTATGCGTTTCAGTTTTCTTTTCCTTTATTGCTGTTGATAGCAGCGGCAGTATTAATTTTTACAATTGTTAATCGTTCGGTTTTAAAATCGGGAAACGATAAACGTTTATTTTTTCTTACCTGGTTTTTTGTTCCTTTTTTTACCGGTTATTTTTATTCCGTTTACGTTAGTCCCGTACTTCAGTATTCCTTTTTGTTGTTTTCTTTTCCTTTTTTACTGATGTTTATTTTTTCTTTTGTTTATCTGAAAAGTAAATGGGGAAACCTGATGCTCGTGTCTGCGTTTTTGTTGTTGAATATATTTTTGCTTGTTTTTGAAAGAGAACATTATGGGATTTTTTACCGACAGCCCTGTGCTGCAATGGTAATAAATACCAAATTGTTATTTGAAGACGAAAAAATAAAATCGGATTGTTCGGTGGCCATGGGTATCAACAAAGGATACATGAAGTATTATGAGGAAAAAATGAACCGGCCCATTCCTCACCGCAACTTTTATCACGAATTTTATTGTGTTTCCTGTTTCACTAACTGGCTGGATTCGGTAAATACTTCCAATATCATTTTGGGAAATGTAAGCGAAACATTTGTTGAAATAGCTGCTGAAAAATTTCCATACCAGGTTTTTAAGGAAGAAGGTTTTGGGTATAATTATTATTGCCTGTCAAAAAATCAGGAAAATGAATACTACAAAGATAACCGGGTGGCACAATATGCCTGTGATTTTAACCAGGAAACAGGCGGGTGGAATTATGATGAATCGAAAGTGGTTACAGAAAACAGCAACCGATTCTATAAAATGGATTCGCTTGCGGAATGGGGGCCGGGCACAAAAATTTTACTTGATTCTGTAATTCAGGGACGATATTATTTAATTGATCTTTCAGCAAAAGTAAGAACCCTACAAGCCGGAGATAATGCACTTTTGGCAATGAGCAGTATAAAAAATGATTCGGTACTTGATTTTCGTCCGGCAGAAAGAAAAGATTACCCGGCTTCAGATCTTTGGACAACCATTCACGTTACGCTGCCCCTGGAACTCGTTCTTCATTCAGCCGATAAACCAAAAGGATTGGTACTTGATGTGCTTTTCTGGAATATTGAAAAGAAAAATGTTGAGGTAGATGATATCACTATTACTATCAGGAAAGGAAATAAATATTTTTATTCCTTATTTGAAGAGATAAAGGAATAACCCTGAAGTCAAATCCTCCGGGATTTGTACTTCACGGTTAAAGTCCATAAGGTGTAATTCTGAAAACAACATCCCTGTATTTTTCGTTCTTTTTATCCAGTATGGTTTCTGCAAAACGAAAAATTCCTTTTCCTTCTTTTTCATCCAGCTCAAGAATAAAATAACCGTGGTCAATAAGATTCGTGTAATTCAGGTATTTTCCGTTGTAGTTATACGGACGACATTCCATCCATTTGTTTTTTCCGCCTGACAAAAAATCTATTTTCTCCACATGCTCGTTGGCTTTATTGTACCATTCGGTATAAATTTTTGCAGAATCCAAACCATAATCTTCATCGTAGTTGGCAGAAGTGATGCTGGGTACCACAAACTCTGTGGAGTATTGATGACATTTACAATCATACAAACCCACATCATCATGAATTACAAATGAAGAATGGAAATCACCGGTTACAAAAACGACTCCCGGTTTGTTGCAGAGTTCCCGCCAAAATTTTAATTTTTGATAAGGATAACCGTCCCATCCGTCATAATAGGGTTCACCTTTTTCACTGAAAAAAACTTTCAGTTTGCTGAACAAAACCTGGTTGCCGATTACTTTCCAGGTTTCTTTCTGGTTCAATTCACTGGTAAGCCAGTTGAAATGTTCATCGCTGATCATTTTCCGTGTGGTGTCGTAAAAAGCAGCATCGTTGTGATCGTAAACCTGTTCGCTTCTTCCTTCGGTTCGGGTATCCAGCATAATGAGGCGCACATGGTTACCGAAAGTAAAAGAACGGTACAATTGCGGATCTTTTTTTTCTCTCACCGGCATCCACTCGTAATAGGCTTTTTGGGCAGCAGCAAGCCGTGTATTCCAGTCACCTTCTTCGGGTTGATGATTGCCCGCCCCGGTTTCATAGGCATTGTTGGCCAGTTCGTGATCATCCCATATAACGATAAAGGGATGTGCGCTGTGAACGGCCTGCAGATTTTTATCCAAACGGTATTGCGCATATCGGGTGCGGTAATCGGTTAATGCAACCAATTCTTTATTGGGGATGTGCTTCCTGATGAGTTGCGGATGACTATAAACATCCGTTGCATATTCATAAATATAATCTCCGAGATGAACCACGGCATCTAAAGTATCTTCAGCCATAGTACGGTACGCGTTGAAATATCCCCATGAATAATTGCTGCACGAGGCAAAAGCCAGCCGGATATTTTTGGTACTGTCTTTGGGAGCGGTTTTCATTCTTCCCGTGATTGATTTTTTTCCCAGCGCTTCAAATTGGTAATAATAATAGGTGCCTGCCTCAAGATCTTGCACATCTGCTTTTACTGTATAGTCTTTGGATGAATCGGTAGTGATGGTTCCTTTTTTTACCACTGCTTTCATTTCGCTGTCGGTGGCTACCGCATAATTCACTTTCACCTCCTGGTGATAATCGGGTGTTACCCTTGTCCAGATGATTACTGATTCCGGCAACGGATCACCCGAAGCCACACCGTGATAAAAAGGTTTTAACGAAGCATCGTAGTAAGCCTCCAGTCCGTTATGATTCAGTTTTTCTCCTCCGGGCTGGTGGGTTTTTTGGGAGTTTTCGGATGGAGTGCAGGAAAAAAGAAAGAAAAAAAGAATAACGGGTACGCTATTTTGTAATAATAAGTTTTTGGCTCGAAATGATATCATCATGGCACATCAAATGTACGAAATAAATACCATTATTTAATTCGGAAATGTCTGCTATTTCATGGTTATTGGATACTATATAACTTTTTAATAATCTCCCGGAAATATCAGTTATTTCTACAGTGGAAGCATCCTTTATAAAAGAATATCCGGTTTCAAAATTCAGTATATTATTGGCGGGATTAGGATAAATTGAAAATGATTCTGCATTTTCATTTTCAAAAACCGGAAGTCCCCAATATAAATCAATACATATATTATCAATTTGCCATCCTTCCAGGTTATTTTGAATAGCATCGGAGGTAAAAATAAAGCGGAACAAAAGGCTGTCTATCGTATTTGCCATTTGTGAGTTTACATACCATAGTTCTAAATCTTTAGAGGCTTTACTTCTTATCCATCCGTTGGAGTTTCCGGTGAATAAAAGATCAGGCAATGTGTCTCCGGTAGTTTCCATATAATGCATTTCATAGGTAAATTCAAGACTATCGCTAAAAAGATCTACCCACGAATTTCCTCCGTCTGCAGAAACAAGAACTGATCCGTAATCGTTTAGTGAATCGGTTTGGAAACGGTGCAGCAGGGTTACTTCAATGTAGCGGAGACTTAAAGGTTGTCCCGGCACAGGAGGGCCATAGGTAAGCGTGAAATAGGATGAAGCGTTGGGTGGATAGGGATTGAGCGAATCTGTAATTATGCTTAGTGAAGAGGAATAGGAAGAATCAAAAAGCACTTTATCGGGACTACAGATCTGCCAAAGCGTTTGTCCGGATGTATTGATACTGATAAGGGTGTCTGAAGTTTCGAAAAGAATGCAATTGCTATACAATGCCCGGCTTTGTGAAGAGGAAGCGGTGGAAATAATAAGAGAAAATAAAAACAGGAAAACAATTATTTTCATTTTACTATTCTTTTATTATTTTGGAAGTAATTCTTTTTTCATCTGTAATCAAACTCAAAAAATAAATTCCCTTTGCCTGTTCTGAAATATCCAGCTCAATTTTTGTGGTATTTCTATTAATATATTTTTCATAAACTACTCTCCCAAAAATATCCGTAACAATTATCTGCATTTTACTGCCGCTGTCTCCTGCCGCTGCCCACTCTACACTCTCAATTTCTACAACAAATTTTCCATCATTAGGATTCGGATAAATCAACAATCCAACATCATCAATCAACAATTCTTCTATCCCTACCACACAACCCGGAGTTAAACAACCCATACTATCCACTTTTATTATCCAGCCATCCTGAGTATTTCCGCTGCCATCAGGAAAAACATTCCCACTCATTACAAAGCCGCCATCAGGTGTTTGTGCTATGCTGTATAAATAATTATCGTTGGGTCTCTTTTGTAATTTCCTTCTCCATTTTTCGTTTCCTAATGAATCGGTTCTAAGTATCCATCCTACGGGATTATTTATTGTACTATCATAAAACATTCCCGTTAAAACTAAATCACCTTCAGAAGTTTCTATACAATCCGTGAAAACATCTATTACTGAAGATGCACCGGGGTTTTGAAAATCTTTTATCCATATAGTATTTCCATTAGGAAGCAATTTTCTTAAATGGGCTTTTTCATTACCAGACCCCGATTGCCATCCACCCCAAACAATATAACTACCGTCTTTTAATGAACGCACCCACCCGGCCTCGCTATCATTTGTGCCAAAAATTTTTGGCCAGCCCGATACAACATTACCTGCACTGTCGGTTTTTACAACGTAAATATTCCAACTAGTGGTAATATTATCCTGATAACCGGATAAAACAAATCCCCCGTTTAATGTAGTGTCTATACTATATGCGTCTTCCCAAACTGCTGACAAGCCGATGTTCTTTTGCCATAAAATATTTCCAGAAAAATCTGATTTCAATAATATAAAATCATGATCGCCCGGTGATGATTCTATACTTCCGCAAAATACATAACCATCATTCAATACAATTCCCCATTGAAAATCTCCTTCTCCCATTGCCCATGATTCACTTGTCCAAAGTGTATCTAAATTCCAGTTTAGTTTAGCAGCATAGGGTCTTCTTTTATCCGTTACTTCTGACCCTATGTAAATAAAACTACTGTCATGTTTCATTATTCCTTTAAATCCTACGTAATAAAATGCAGAATCTTTTCCAAAAATTTTTGACCTGATAGTGTCTCCGTTAAAATCAAATTCCGCCACAAGACACTTTCCTGTACCACCATTGTTTGAAATGCCGGCCGTAAAATAACTGTTATTGAATATTAAAATACTGCTGAATCCTTCATTGATTCCTGTAAAATCATAATCACGGTTAAATTCAGGTTGTCCAAAACTTAAACCTGACACAAAAATGAATATGGAAAAAAGACCTTTCATATTTTATCAGTAAGCAATGAGTTTAACTACATCTACGGGCGCTCCTTTATTAAACAATGTGGCCAGATAAATTCCTTTAGATATATTGTTCATTTGAATCAGCAATCGCATTGATTTTTGTGTTACCGGATATTTGTAAATTATTTTTCCGGTTATATCAGAAATCAATAAAAATGAATCTTCACTTTCTTCCTGCAAATTAATTTCAATGGTGGTGTTTTCTTCAAATGGATTCGGATAGGCTTTTAAAAAAGAATGGTGTTCATTTTTCTCTTGTAATTCAGCACGCCTTACATCTCCATTAGGCATAATAAAAGAATAGGCAGGTAAATACCGTTGTGTGCCATTTACAAAATCAAGAATAACTCTTGCATTTATCACCACTGCCGTATTGCTATTGGCCATAACTATCATAAGAACAAACCCCTTAATAAAAAGTATTTTTAACAAAGGGTTAATATTTTGCATATCCCTGGAATTAGAGGTGTAATTTAATAAACGAAAACGAAACAAAAAAATTATCCGGCTATTAATTATTGAACGGTAGTTTTTAATATAAGATCCAGTAAGAATATAGCCGCTCTCACATCCTTCACCTCCTTAAAAGTCATCTGCAATTTACCGTTTTTTTCTTCCATATTGGCGATTCGGTGATTTTCTTTAATGAAATTTAATACACGAGTAAACTTCGGGCTTTGATAAAAGGGAGATTTTTCTTTTGAAATAAAATAGCAGGTCATTTTTCCGTTTTTCAGAAATATTTTTTCTATTCCTGTTTCCCGGGCTTTCCACCGGAGGCGGATGGTGTCTAATAATTCTTCGGTTTGTTCGGGAATTTTTCCAAAACGATCAGTAAGTTTATTCCTGAATTGCAGCAATTCATTTTCATCTTTCAGTTCATCCAGTTCGCGATACAGGATCAATCGTTCGTTCACAAGATTTACATAGTTATCGGGAATAAGAATTTCAAGATCGGTTTCAATAACACAATCGTGCGACCATTCATAATGTTCATCCTGTTCGGGGTGATACAGTTCTTTAAATTCATTTTCTTTTAATTCGGTGATGGCTTCGTCCAGAATTTTCTGATAGGTTTCATAACCGATCTCGTTGATAAATCCGCTTTGTTCGGCTCCCAGCAAATTTCCGGCACCACGAATATCAAGGTCGCGCATGGCAATACTGAACCCACTACCGAGTTCCGAAAACTGTTCAATGGCCTGCAATCTTTTTCTTGAATCGTCAGGCAACAGGTGCAAAGGTTGTGTAAGCAGAACACAAAAAGCACGTTTGTTGCTTCTTCCCACACGTCCGCGCAACTGGTGCAGGTCGCTCAATCCGAAATTATGTGCATCGTTAATGATAATGGTATTGGCATTGGGAATATCAATTCCCGATTCTATAATGGCAGTAGCTACCAAAACATCATACATCCCTTCAATAAAATCCACCATCACTTCTTCCAGTTTATCGCCATCCATTTGTCCGTGTCCCACAGCTACACGCATACCGGGACAAACACGCTGTATCATTCCGGCTATTTCCTGTATATTTTGCACGCGGTTATGTACAAAAAAAACCTGGCCGCCACGCGAAACTTCATACATAATTTTGTCGCGTACCAGTTCTTCGCTGAAAGTGCGGATTTCCGTTTGCACGGGATGACGGTTGGGAGGAGGAGTGCTGATGATGGAAAGGTCGCGTGCACCCATCAGTGAGAATTGTAACGTTCTTGGGATTGGCGTAGCGGTGAGTGTCAGCGTATCCACATTGGCTTTCATCAGCTTTAACTTATCTTTTACACTCACTCCGAATTTTTGTTCTTCATCAATCACCAGCAAACCGAGATCTTTAAAATGCACATCTTTAGCCACAAGACGGTGTGTGCCAATAAGAATATCCACTTCACCGTTTTTTACTTTCTCCAGTGTATCTTTTATTTTTTTGGATGATTTGAAACGATTGACATAATCCACGCGACAGGGAAAATCCTTAAACCGTTCGCTGAAACTTTTGTAATGTTGTAATGAAAGAATGGTGGTGGGACAAAGAATGGCTACCTGTTTGCTGTCACACACTGATTTGAATGCTGCCCGCATGGCAATTTCAGTTTTTCCAAATCCCACATCCCCGCAAATCAAACGATCCATCGGAAAAGATTCTTCCATATCTTTTTTCACAGCTATCGTAGCCTTCAGCTGGTCGGGTGTGTCTTCGTAAATGAAAGAAGCTTCGAGTTCGGTTTGTAAATAATTATCAGGGGAAAACTGAAAACCTTTTTGAGTTTTTCGCTGTGCGTATAATTTTATTAGATCATACGCGATCTCTTTGATACGTTTTTTTGTTTTTTGTTTGAGCGTAGCCCATGCATTGGTGCCGAGTTTATTCAATACCGGTTCCGTTCCTTCTTTTCCCGAGTATTTGGAAATGCGATGCAAGCTGTGAATGGAAATATACACCACGTCACCGCCTTTATAAATCAAACGTATCGCTTCCTGTTCTTTTCCGTTTACATTTATTTTTTCCAGTCCGCTGTATTGCCCTATGCCGTGGTCGATGTGTGTGATATAATCGCCTTTTTGTAAACTCAGCAGGTCTTTTAAAGTGAGCGCTTCTTTGGTTTTGTTGAAACCTTCCTTTAATTTAAAACGGTGATAACGTTCAAACACCTGGTGATCGGTGTAACAGGCAATTTTATTGTCATGGTCAATAAAACCTTCGTGTATGGAAAGATGAATAGGCGTGAGATGAACTTCCTTTTGTTTATCAGCAAAAATAGAATTCAGCCGCTCCACCTGTTTGGGATTATCGGCAAGAATAAGGTTGGTGTAGTTTTGCCTGGAATGTAATTGAAGATCTTTGGCCAGTAAATCAAAATTTTTGTTGAAAGCAGGTTGCGGTGTGGTGTTGAACTTTATTTCCGTTATATTTTCCGTTTCGGGAACTATTCCTGTTTCGATAACGGAAAAGGAATTTATTTTTTCTGTAAAATGGTGGGTATCGATATACAGTTCTTCGGGCGGAAGTTGTTCTATAACGGAGTGAAGATGGGTGTATGCAGTTTTTGCTTTTTCAATTTCTTTTTCAATTTTCATCCGGCAGGCGGCTAAAGATTGTATCCAGAGAACGCTTTTCGGGGAAATATAGTCGAAAAAGGATTGCCGTTGTTCGCGCAGTAATTTTTCCTGCACATTCGGGACAATATTAATTTTTCCCATGTTTTGTTTCGATAATTGTGTAATCGTATCGAATGTGCGGATAGATTCTGCTTCATCACCAAAAAATTCCACGCGATAGGGATCTTCGTGTGAAAAAGAAAAAATATCAATAATGCCTCCACGAATGGAAAATTGCCCCGGCCGGTAAACGAAATCGGTTTTTTCAAATTCATATTCCAGTAAAACCTCATCAATAAAATCAATGGAGTAGGAGCTACCCTGTTTTATTTCGAGTGTATTTTTTTCAAGATGTTGTTGCGTAACTACTTTTTCAGCCAGCGCTTCGGGATAGGTAACAATAATAACGGGGCGTTTGTCTTTATTCAGCCTGTTCAGCACTTCGGCCCGCATCAGTATATTGGCGTTTTCGGTTTCTTCAATAGTATAAGGCAAACGATGGGAAGCCGGAAAAAACATCACTGTATTTTCGTTTTGTGAAATATTCTCAAGGTCGTTGAAAAAATAAACCGCTTCTTCTTTATCGTTTAAGAGAGCAAGATGTGTTTCTCCTGCATTCTCAAAAACAGCATGGGTAATAAAAGCTCCCGAAGAACCTGCCAAACCCGAAATAAAAGCATGTAATTTCCCCTGCGATAAGTGTTGTGATATTTCCTTAACGCTTTTTTGATTACGGTACGCAATTTTCAATTCTTCAATCGTCACAGTTCAATTCTCAGTCTTCAGTTCACAGTTGGCAGTCTTCAGTTTCCAGTTTTCATCTAAAGTTTCCGTTCCCTCCATGCCCTAATAACCCAATAACTCTATTTCTTTTTCATTTGTGGTTAGGCAACTTTCAATTTGATATCTTCCTTCAATCAAAATATTCATAAGGCATTTTATTAAAATATCCTTCCACCTCAAATTCTTCGGTATTGTCTGCATTGGTTACGTTTCCTTTAAATTCAAGTGATATCCAATGTTCGTCTTTGTTCCATTCTGTTACGGTAATTCTGTTTTTGGTAGTGGCAAAGGAATAGATTTCCGGAGGTTTTTCATAGGAAAACTCGCCTTCATAGTTTACATCTCTGTTGGTGTTGAATTCTATAGTAAACGGAACAGCTTTTTTTTCTGTTTTGAAATCCAGAAAAAGGTGAAAGGCAGCATTGCCCATGAAGGAAAAATCGTAATGTTCGAATTGTGGTTTTCTTGTACAATAACTTTCATCAAAAGTAAATTCTTTTCCGTTTATAAGACAGAAGAACTGTTTTTTTTCTTCCGGATTTACATTATCGGAAGAGACAACAGTGTCTTTTCTGTTTATTGACCCGGTTTCTTTTTTTTCTCCGCCACCACAGGAAAATAAAAAAGAAAATACAATTACCGGAAATATAATTTTTCTCATTTTAAAAATGAATTTACTTTTTCCACCATATTTTTCGAACCAATGAACAAAGGAATACGCTGATGAAGTTTTTGCGGTTGAATATCCATGATGCGTTTTTTTCCGTCTGTGGCCATTCCTCCGGCCTGTTCGCAGATGAATGCAAGCGGATTAGCTTCATACAGCAAACGCAGTTTTCCTTCGGGAGATTTTTTTGTTCCGGGATAGATATAAATCCCTCCTTTCAGCAAATTGCGGTGAAAATCGGCAACGAGTGAACCAATGTATCTGCCGGAATAAGGCCGGCCGGATGTTTTATCTTCCTGCTGGCACCACTGCACATAATTTTTAATTCCCTCTTCACATTGGTTGATGTTTCCTTCATTCATCGAATAAATTTTTCCGTCAGCGGGAATTTTTATGTCGGGATGAGACAGGCAAAATGTGCCGATGGAAGGATCGAGTGTAAATCCGTTTACGCCATTGCCGGTGGTATACACCAGCATGGTAGATGATCCGTAAATAACATAACCGGCTGCGACTTGCTTGTTTCCGGGCTGGAGGAAATCATTAACCGATACCGGTTTTTTTTCATCCAGTCGTTTATAGATGGAAAAAATAGTTCCTATGGAAACATTAACGTCAATATTCGAGGAGCCGTCCAGCGGATCGAACAGCACAATGTATTTTCCGTTGCGGGAAAGGTCGTTGTCGAAAACAACGAAATTATCATTTTCTTCAGAAGCGATGGCACACACTTCGCCACGTGCTTTCAGAGAATTGATCATCTGCTGATCAGCATATACATCAAGTTTTTGCTGTGCCTCACCCTGGATATTTTCCGAACCGGCTTCACCCAGGATTTCATTAACAAGCCCTGCTTTATTTACTTCGCGGTTAATCACTTTTGCGGCCAGCCGGATAGAGCTTAACAACTTGGTTAATTCCCCGCTCGCTCCCGGGAAATCCTGTTGTTTTTCAATGATGAATTCACCTAATGTTTTAATCTTGCTCATGCCCTTTCTTTTGAGTGCGTAAATATCGTGTTTTTCAGGGGAAAAAGCGATAATTGGCCCTGTTTTTTACAGGTATTTAGGAAAATTTTAAGAAAACTATCATCATTTATCCGCAAAAATCAGCGCCATCTGCGGGAGAAAATCACCAAATACCGGGTTACCGCAGAGAGTGATTAAAGTTTTTCAATTAGTTCTTCCAGGTCATCTTCTTCCGCAAGATTCATTTTTTTGCGGATGCGTTGGCGGGTTTTTTTTACGCTGTCAGACGAAACACCGGTCATTCCCGCTATTTCTTTGGTAGAAAGTTTTAGCTTAAGCAAAGCGGCCAAACGGATTTCGGCTGTGGTAATGCCCGGGTAAGTTTCTTTCAGTTTGATAAAAAATCCCTTAAATACATTTTCAAACAACCGTTTAAATTCCGCCCAATCGTCTTCGGTAATAATTCTCGCTCTCGATAACTGTTCCATTTTATCAAACCTGTTTTTTTCTTTCAGTTCGTTTTCATTCAGGTCCATTTCCTCCAGGTTTTTCCTTATCTCTTCCAACTGATTGTTTTTTTCAATGAGTAATTGCGTATAGGTAAATAATTCCTTTTTGCTTCTTTCCAGTTCATCGGTGAGTGCTGCCTGTTTCAGTTTTTCAATTTCTTTTTCCTGCAGGCGCAGCTGGTGTTCTTTTTTGTTTTTTATATAAAAATTTCGCAATAACGCAGCGCTGATGATGAGAATGAATGCTGCGGCCATTGCAAAAAATGTTTTTTTATTGCTTTCAATGGTTTTTTCTTTCGAAAGCAGTACCAGTTCTTTTTCTTTTTTCTCAGAATCGTGCAATAACTGCAAACGCTGAAGATTGTTGTGGGTTTCCTGTTTTAAAATGCTGTCGTTATAGATGGTGTAATTTTTATAGTAATAAAAAATTTCCTGCGATTGTTGTTTCGCTTCCGCCATCTTATACATCTCAAAATAGCAATCGCGCAATTGATTCAGTGAACGGGTTTGTTGGGAAAGAAGCAATGCTGTATCACACCAGTTTTTGGCTTCATCATAATTTTGTTTTTTCTGTTGCAGCCGCGATAAATTAATCAATACAGTAATCTCACCGTGCCTGTCTATAATGCTTTTTTTCTTTTTCAGCGCCTGCTTAAAACAACTGTCGGCTTCATTCAATTTGTTTTCCGCAAAATAAATTTCGCCAATATTGTTTTCCGCATGTGAAATTAATTTCAGGTTTTTTGCTTTTTCTGCTACCTGCATCGAAAGTTTATGGTAATGCAGCGATTTTTTCCGGTTTCCCAATTGGTAATGACATATGCCGATATTGTTATAACAAATAGCCGAAGCAATCGGATCGTTCATTGCTTTATCGGTTTGCAGCGACTGATGCAGGTAAACCAGCGCTTCCTCATATTTGTTTTCAGCCATAAAAATGAGAGCGATATTGGTTAACGTATTGGAAAGCGCTTCGGCATCTCTCCGCTCTTCGTGAATGACCAATGCTTCGTAATAATAGTCCAGCGCCTGGTTATAAGCGCCCAACCGGTAGAAAATAATTCCCATATTCCCCAATACCACGGCTTTCAGCGATTCGTCTTTTGTTTCCCCACATATCATCAAAGCCTGATCGTAACAATCAACTGCTTTTTTATTTTCCCCGCAATCAGAATAGATCAACCCCATCAGGTTATATAAATTGGCGGTTTCTGTTTTATTCTCCAGCGTAATAAAAACATCGCGGCTTTTTTGTGCATATTCCAGTGCAACGGGATATTCAGCAGCAATCCATTTAATAGTGGCGATATTTTTTGCTGCATACGCTCTTCCCTGTTTATAGTTAATCAAATTCGAAATTTCCAGCGCGTGATTAGCCAGGGTAAGTGCATAAAGGTTGTCTTGCCGCCTTAAATTCCAGCTTCTCTGGTTGAGCTGATCCACACGCTGGTAATCTTTCCACTTTTCCAATGGCGAGGCATTCAATGGTGGTGAAAAACACAACCAAAACATCAAAACACCCAATATGTTTTTTACTACTGTATTTTTAAATATGGTCATCTCCGCCTTTCTATAAATATTCATGCCATAGACGAATGAAACAGACTAAATTTCTTTAACCGGATTAAAGCTACTCTTTTTTGTTGATGCTACCAACTGTAAAACAGTTGATTATAGCATGGCCGCCAAAAACATGTACCCATAACTGTACCCCGCATACATCCCGGTGCCGGATGAAGTATAAATCAGTTTTCAGGCTAAAGTTACCGGATAGATAAAAAATTCGCCTTTGTCATTGGCAAAACCGAAATGCAACCGGCATTACGAAAAATGTATTTCAAAAGTTTGTCTCCTGTTTTGTCGCCTTCCATTCCCATGAAAAAATTCGTTGTGGCGGTAGTTTTGATGTGGTTTGGCACAGGCCTGAAAAAAGAAACAAAAACAAAAATTAAAAAAAACAAAAAAATGAAAACAATTAAATTAACAAGTATTGCAATGGTGCTTTTTACCTTATGGAATAACCCGGTAATGGCACAATGGACCAACCAAAACAGTGGCATCACCAACGATTTGAATGATGTACATTTTATTTCCAATACCAATGGCTGGGCAGTCGGTCGCCAGGGAAAAATTGTAATGACTTCCACCGGGGGTTCCGGCACATGGTTGCAACAAAACAGCGGAACCACCAACGACCTGAATGATGTGTTTATGGTAAATTCCAGTGTGGGTTATGCCGTGGGTGATAACGGAACGGTAATTAAATACAACGGAAGTTCATGGACGGCTCTTAACATCAGCTATTCGCAGGATATGCACGGTGTACATTTTACCGACATCAATACCGGGTGGATCTCTGGTGACTGGGGAAGAATTATGATGACCACCGATGGAGGCGCAACGTGGACTACCCAGGTAAACAATTCCATGTACACTAATTTGTTTTATGATGTATTTATGGTTAATGCCAATGATGGCTGGGCAGTTGGAACAAGCGGAAGAATTTTGCATTATAACGGATCGAACTGGAGCAATGTATCCAATCCCGCTACAGGAGATTTGTATTCGGTTTCATTTAACAGTACCACCAACGGTGTGATCACCGGGAAAAACTCGAAAGTGTATTATTACAACAGCGGAACCATTACTGAACACAGTACCAGTTTGCCCGATAACACATTTCATGTATATAGCGTGGTGTCCATTAATCCTTCACTGGCTTATGCTGCAACCACTCCCGGGTTTGGCGGAGGAGGAATAATTCTTAAATACAACGGATCGGTATGGAGCACCGATTATGAATATACCGGAATGTATTCTGAATTATTTTATGGTATTGCATTTCCTTCTTCCTCCAAAGGGTTTGCTGTGGGAGCCGGGGGAATGATTAAAACGGTTGGAACAGCCAGTGACGTAAATGATATGTTGCAGGAAGATGTTTTCACAGTTTATCCTAATCCGTTTTCAGATCTGCTGGTAGTGGAAGCTAAATTCACTTTTAATGATCCGGCAAAAATAACCATCCTCGACATTGGTGGAAAAGAAGTGAAATCATTTACCGGTATTTTTCAGCCGGGAAATACTTCCTGTCTCCTTGACGTAAGCGGAATTTCACCCGGAACTTATCTTGTTCAGATGGTTACTTCAAGGGGAGTCATCTCCAAACCACTGGTAAAGAATTGATATAGGTCACCACAAATGGCAGAAACACCTTGGGCAACCGGGGTGTTTTTTTATTTTTAGCGGGCTGCGGCATCGGTGTTTATTGTATTTTTGACGCATGATCCGCAAAGGAAAAAAAGAAGACCTTCCTGCAGTTCTTGAGCTCATCAAAGAACTGGCTGTTTACGAGCGTGCCGGAAATGAAGTGGAAAATAACCTGGAAGAAATGCTTAGCGATGGTTTTGGCGAACACCCGGTTTATTATTTTTTTGTTGCTGAAGAGAAAGAAAAAATAATCGGCATTGCGCTTTACTATTTCAAATACTCAACATGGAAAGGGAAATGTATTTTCCTGGAAGATATTATTGTCACCGAATCACAAAGAGGAAAGGGAGTGGGAGCAAAATTGTTTGAAGAAGTGATGAAAGTGGCAAAAAAAATGAAAGTGCGCAGGCTCGAATGGCAGGTGCTGGAATGGAACGAGCCGGCAATCAATTTTTACAAAAAATACAATGCCATTCTTGATCCGGAGTGGGTGAATGGGAAGTTGGTTTTTGAACAGTTGCAGGGTTTCAGTAAGCAGTAAGCAGTAAGCAGTTGGCAGTTGGCAGTTGGCAGTTGGCAGTTGGCAGTTGGCAGTTGGCAGTTGGCAGTTGGCAGTTGGATTGAAAATGAAGTAACAAAAGTAAGAATATAAAACTAATTTTTTTTGACATGTCAGATTTTCGGGATTTATTGGCTTTTAAAAAAGGATTTGAATTAGCTATGGATATTTTCAAAATCTCAAAAAAATTTCCTGCAGAAGAAAAATATTCTTTAACAGATCAGATCAGAAGATCGTCCCGTTCTGTTTGTGTAAACGTATCTGAAGGTTATCGCAAACGCAGATGCCCCGCCCATTTTATTTCAAAGTTGACAGATAGTGATATGGAAAACAGTGAAACGCAAAACTGGTTGTTGTTTGCTGCTGCCTGTGAATATATAAGTGAAAAAGAATTCAAAGAATTGTACTCTAAAACAGAAAAAGTCGGAAAATTAATTAATCATCCTGATAAGTTTTCTTAAAAAAATAACAAATAACCGGCATTCGCTCTTTACTATTTACAGACTGAGGACTGCCAACTGTAAACTGAGGACTAAACTATGAAAGTATTCAAATTCGGAGGAGCATCGGTAAGAGACGCAAAAGGAATCAAAAATGTGGCGGAGATTATTAAATTATTTCCGAACGATAATTTAGCGATTGTAGTTTCCGCAATGGGAAAAACCACCAATGCACTGGAAGATCTTACACGGGCGTATGTAAAAGGAAAAGGGGATAAAAAAGAAATTCTTGAAGGAATAAAAAAACTGCATTATGCAGAAATGCAGCAGTTATTTCCTTCCCAACATCATCCTGCTTATGCCGATGTAAACAGTGTGTTTGAAGAAATTGAAAAACGATTTGAAATTACTCCTTCCGCCAACTACGATTTGGTGTACGACCAGATCGTTTCCCAGGGCGAAGTGATCTCTTCAAAGATTGTGAGCCATTATTTAAATACAGCAGGAGTAGAAAACAAATGGTTTGATGCCAGGAAAATTGTCCGCACCGACAGCACTTTCCGCGAAGGGCGGGTCGACTGGAATGCGAGCCAGAAACTGGCCAATGAAAACCTGATACCTTTTTTTATAGGACATATCGGTAAAAAAATTGCATTAACGCAGGGTTTTATCGGCAGTACTTCCATCGGGCTTACCACTACTTTGGGAAGAGAAGGTTCGGATTATACCGCAGCTATTTTGGGCTACCTGCTGGATGCAAAGGATGTTACCATCTGGAAAGATGTTCCCGGTGTGCTGAATGCCGATCCGCGTTATTTTGATAACACGGTTAAGCTGGAAAAAATTTCTTTTAAGGAAGCGATCGAATTAAGTTATTATGGCGCCAGTGTTATTCACCCGAAAACCATTAAGCCGCTGCAGAATAAAGATATTCCGCTTTACGTTAATTCATTTTTAAAACCAAAGGAAAAAGGATCCGTCATCCAGGGATCAGAAGAATTTGATCATCTCGTTCCCTCTTTTATTTTTAAAATGAACCAGGTGCTCATTTCCATTATTCCGCGTGATTTTTCATTTATCGTGGAAGAAAACCTGCGGGATATTTTCGACATTTTTGCTTCGATGGGAGTACGCGTACATCTTATGCAAAATTCGGCACTCAGTTTTTCCGTATCGGTGGATTATAACGAAGATAAACTTCCCTTGCTGGTAAAAAAACTGCAGGAAAACTATAAAGTAAAATACAACGAAAATTGCGAACTGGTAACCATCCGTCATTATGATCAGCAAACGATTGATCGCGTGAGCGTAGATAAAGAAATCCTGGTGATGCAGAAAAGCAGGTTTACAGCCCGGATGATTATGAGAGACAGAGGATAGTCATTAATATTTACCACTGCCTACTGCTCACTGCCACTGCCTACTGATATTATCCTTTCCACACTCCATGCTTCGGGTTTGCCTGAGAAAAAGGTTTTGGCAGTGCCCCATACTTTTCCGAATAATTCAGAATTACGGTAGTTTTCGAGTGATGATTCTTCGTCCCACACACTATAAGTGAAAAAAACGCCTTCTTTTTCCCGGTCTTTCAATAGTTCAAGGTGAGAGCATCCGGGCTGGTGGCGGATTTCGTTTTTGTATTGATCGAAAAGTTGCTCAAAATCCTTTACGGAAGAAGCAGCTATCTGCAGTTTTACAAGGCGGACAAACATGAATTATTTTTTGGTAAAAGTATAATTTCCCCTCCATTTTGTAACTTGCACCATGCTATTTTCGGTCATCGATATTGAAACCACAGGGGGAAGTCCCCAGCAATCACGGATTACGGAGATTGCGATCATAGTTACAGATGGAAAACAGATCGTTGATCAGTATGAAACGCTCGTCAATCCCGAGCAGAAGATTCCGCCCTTCATTACCAAACTCACCGGTATCAAAAACGAAATGGTGGCTCATGCTCCTACTTTTCACCAGATTTCTTCTACGGTAAGCAAGCTGACGAAAGATTCTGTTTTTGTAGCTCATAATGTGGCCTTCGATTACGGCATGGTGCGAAACGAATTCCGCGACCTGGGAATGGATTTCCACCGTAATATTTTATGTACAGTTAAGTCAAGCAGGAGATTGATGCCCGGTTTACCATCCTATTCATTGGGTGATATTTGTAAGCAACTCAGCATTGAAATTAAAGAACGCCACCGGGCCATGGGTGATGCAGAAGGAACACTGCATTTATTTAATAAAATGCTTGGTGAACACAATGAACAATTACTCCAGCTTATTGAAGATGGCTCACCGCGTTTCACAGGTAATCCCAAAGCAGATGAATGGCTGAAAAATATTCCCGAGAGTACGGGTGTATATTCTTTTCACGACAAAAATAACGATGTGATTATGGTAGGAAGCGGAACCAATATCCGTAAAAAAGTTTTTGCACACCTTACTCACAAATCATCGCGCTCGTCTTTTGAATTGCGTAACTCCATTTCAGATGTCACTTACGAAGTAACGGGAAGCGAACTGCTGTCGATGATGGTGGAGATGTCGGAAATAAAAAGGATACAACCGATTTTTAATTCAAAACCAAAACCGCAGAAATCCAAAACACGCCATTCTTCAGGTGCATTTTACCTGATTGACAAAGGCCCCGACCGGTATACCCGTTCGCTGATGCTGGTAACGCAACAACAGGTGAGCTGGGGATATTTTCCTTCCACTTATGCGATAGAAAAACCCGAAGACTTTCAAATGTTTTTGAAATATTCGGCATGGGGAAAAGAATACCAGCAACTGGCATTGCAATATCTTAGTAAGGGAAGAGTGGAAAAGGTGATAAAAATTAAAACGTAAAGGTGTTGAAATTGTCTTTACCGTTATTTTTACGGCTGCGGTTCCCGGAATAAGAATGGCCCTCGCCACCCGAAAGGGCAAAAATACCCAACACCACCATAGCAATCAGCACTAAAATCAGGATATAAATCATTGGTCGATATATTTAATTAATTCGTCTACAAAATTAAAGCACCTAAACTTAATTTCAAAATTTTAGTAAGGCTATTTTGTTAACTTATCGTTAAAAATGAAGGATCGGTATAAAAATGAGGGTGATTGGTCGAAATGTATAGTCAAATAATTGTTTATCAATACTTTACAATTTTACCGGAGTAGTAAAAACCATTATTTTCGAGAGAATATATATAACACCCGGGAGCCAGGGCAGCAACTGAAACAACTGATGAAGTGTTTTCAGATACTAAAACCACCCGTCCATTAATGTCATATAAAGAAATACGCGAGTCAACCGGAGCGCATCCGGTAATATGAATAGTATTTTGTTGTAAATCATAATACAAAACGGGTGCTGAATAAGGCCCCGTTTCGTCAATAGTAGTCACATCAAAAAAAGTAGTGATGGTTCCCGAGGCTGATAATGATGCATCTGCTTTCACTATAAAAACATTAATAATACCCGGTCCGCCTGTAGATGTCCCTGCTTCAATATATCCGCCATCTATAGTTTTTGCAATGGCATAACCGGCTTCATATTCATCATCTCCATAGGTTGTACCTCCCATCCACCAACAAGCCGGCATAGCTACAAACGATTTCATATCGGCAACACCATTACCATAACTATAACCCTCTCCGGCCAGCAGCAGATTCATTGAAGGTAATTCAGTTATGTCGTTTCCGTAATCGTTATCAGGTCCGCCATAAGACCAGTTACAGATAATATTTCCTGTGGAATCCAGGCGGTAAATGTGATTTTCCCACTGGAGTCCTGATGAATCTCCCGAACCAATAAGTACGATCTCAGAATTTTGCTGTGATTCTACCAAAGCGCGGCCATAATTCATCAAACTGGTTCCATAAAATTTATTCCACAAAAATGAACCGTTGGAATTGGTTTTTACCAGCCAGTACTTTCCTGTATCAGCCACCAGCGAGTCAGACGTGCCGATAAATAAATATTTTCCGTCATAGGTTTCAATTACTTTTTCACCCGATTCATGTTTGGTGCTTCCATAGGCATTCATCCACAATGAATCGCCATTAGCATCCAGCTTCAGCAAAAAAGCATCTGTGTTACCGCTTCCGAAACTGTAGGTTTCACCCGTAATAACATAATTGTTGTCGCTGGTAAGCATAATTCCTTTTCCAAAATCCCAATCACTTCCCCCATACGTTTTCTGCCATAAAACATTTCCCGAAGCATCCGTTTTCACTACCCAGATATCATAACCTCCGTTACCCGAACTATTGGTGTGCCCCACAAAAACAAGAGAGCCATCCATGTTTTCTATTACCTGTTTGGCTCCGTCAATATTGTTTCCGCCAAACCATTTTGTCCATAAAAATGCTCCCGTGGAATCCAACTTCATTAAAAATGCATTGGCCGAATAGTCGCCATAACCGGTACTGGTGCCCGCAATCACATAACCCGTATCCTGCACCTGTATAACGTCATAGGCATAAGTGGAGTTGGAGTTTCCGATGATTTTCTGAAAAGAAATCTGGCTTATGCCGTAATTAACCGGCAACAAAAAAAGAAAATATAACATCAACTTCTTCATCAGAACATCGAATAAAGTGTTACAGCCAAATCTTTTCCATACCCGTTTTTGGAAATGTTGCCAACGAGGTTAGTGGAAGAAACAGCCAGCCTGAAATATTTTGTCAGTGAAGCTTCGGCCTGCAATCCTGCCTTGAAAGACCCGTAACCTCCGAATGACACATAGGGTGAAACAGTAAATTTTTGCGAAGGAATGAATGCCACACCTGCAAATATCATTGGTTTGTAATTGCAAAAAGCCCGCATCCTCAACCCGTAGAACGATTGTATTTTTGATTCTGAAAAACGATCGATGGTTTTTGAAAACGAAAAGGTAAAAGGCAACGGAGTGGTTTTTGCTGTACGTGTATAGCTGATGGAAACGGTATCATTCACGCTTTGGCCGGTGTACACCGAATTGTTTTCATCCAGGATGTTTTCTACCTCAAAGCCTTCGTAATAATAGGAGGAATCGGATTGCTGGTGCAGGGTGTTTTCATTCCAACGGAGAAAACCAAGATTTTCGACAGATATACTGAAACCATTACTAAACAAGGCACTCCTGTTTTTTCCGCTGTTGAGGTGAATCACAAAATCAATAGCAGCTCCCATTCCGTTATAACTTCCCCACCCGGTGGAACCGGTATCAGATCTCGACATGTTTTCAGAAAGGGAAAGAGCCAGTTCGTTGCCACTGGCTTCGGTATACAGTTGTGCCGAGTTGATCTTCATCTCAAAAAAACTTTCGGCACTGAGAACAGATAACATCACCCGTGAAAAATTTTCCTTATTGAAAATACCGAACTGAAATTTATTAAACCGCAGCTGATTTGCTTCAAACGGATCGAGAGAAATGGTATCACCGGCAAACATGCTATTGCCAAAAAATGTAAGCCCGAATAAATTTTTACTGAACAATGCATTATAGTACTCGTGATGCGAAGCCCCGAATGCCCATCCCCAGTGAGGACGTCCGAAAAAAGAAGTGGTGAAATGAAAAGACTGAATTCCGTAACTTATTTCTGCCCCGATCCGGTTTTCATCCTTCAGCTGGTTGTAAATATCGTTTTTCAATGTGCTGTCGATAAACCCTCCCCCGAAAAACTTCGATGAAAATGTATTGGTAATATCCTGCGAATCATAATATCCTTCTCCCCAGGTTCTCACGAAATGTTTGGTTTCAGAACCGGCAACAGGAAAATTTTCCTGTAACCGCTGTGCAAACATCAGCAGGGGGAAGAAAAACAGAAAAATGATCAACGCACTTTTCTTCATGGCTGTTCTTCTATTTTGAAAGTAAAATCAGCGGTCATTTTTATATCAAAATAGTAATCATCATAAATAGTTACATGCTGGGTTTGAGATGAAGTATTGAATTTTACCCTCAGCATCACTTTATCGGCATTATACAACTGATCCATTTCCGTAGTTCCGAGTTCAGCAATTACTTCTGATGTTCTCGGTGCGGTTACCCTGTTTTGAGCATTGGTATAGGCCTGTAAAATATTTCCCTGTGTAACAATCATACTAACGGGTTGCAGGTTGCCGTCAAGCAGCCACAGTTCCAGTTCTGCATCCAGCGGAAACCCGTTTTCAACAAAAAAGCGGAAAGTGCCTTTGGTAACGTATCCGTTTTCGCCTTTATTTACATCAATGTCAACCGTATCGGCAATTACCAGGTCGGTGGCAATAAGGGAAAGAGGCATTTCTATTTCAAGATCGGCTTCCAGCGTTCCCGTTGAATAGAAAAAATCGCTGTGGGCTGAAACATTTCCCAGCGGATTGATATTGGCTTCCATCAGCACGGCAAATTTGTCGGGCAGGGTTTCCAGCATCTGGTCGATATTGGAGTTAGTATTGTTGAGATTGATGGTGTATACAGTTTCTACGGGTGAGTTGTTGATGTCCTGTGCGCGATTGATGTTTACATCGCTGTTGATAATGGAATGAGACAGGCTGGCAGAAGCAGTAGTAACGCTGTTGACAGAACTTAGTTGCTGAAGTGTAATTCTTGCATCAGCACCAATTCCGTTTCTCAGTTTCAGGTTCACATCCAGCTGGTCGATATCCAGTGATCCTGAAATAATGCGGTTGAAGATATCGAATTCTGTTTCTGTAAGCGGCATTGTAATTTGTTCCGACCCAAAGTATCCAAGTGCATAGGCCGGTATCAGGTCGATGAATTTGGTTTCAATGATCACTTCATCCTGGTTAGTAACGGTAGTGGCACTTGCGTTGGCGTTCAGTTTTATACTAATGGTGGTTTTGTAGGTATTATATTCGCTTCCGGTGGATGAAGTAAGGTCGAAATCATAACCCGCAAGGCTGTAACTGGCAGTATAAACAGTCGGACTGGAAACACTTCCTGCCGGAACAGTTACAGTAGTAGTAAAAGGCTGGCCCGCCAGGGTAGCATTGTTAATGGTGTAAGTATAATCAGTAGGTTGATTGACTGTGCTAATGATAGTAAATTGACAGGTTCCGTTTTCGGTAATTACCCGCTTAAGTTCGGCTTCACCTCCGTAGAATTTTTTTTCTTCGGTTTGTGTAAAGATCTGTTGCCCCGGATTTACATTCACTGAAGGAACAAAAGGTGGTAAAGCAAATGTATCGGCAAAAGTGGTGTCGGGCAGGTCTACCAGCGAGTCGAGCGACATGCGGTATATGGTACTGTTGAATAGCAGGGTAAGTGAAGTATCGGGATTTACCTGCAGGAGCGAATCGGGTAGCAGGTCGCCAATCGTTAGTTGGGTATGAAAAACCGGGGCCAGAACGTCTACTTCCCACGAAGGTTTTTGCCAGTCCTTGCGGCAGGAACCCAGCAGGAACAGGCTGAAAAAGAAGAAAAAAACGGCCTTTTTCATAGGTTACGAATATAGTAAAAAACCCCCATGGATGCGGCTTTCGTTATCCAAAGGCAGTTTTCAGTGAACCAACGATCGGCTACTTTCATCCATTATATAGAGAATTAGGTGTAAAATATTGACAAATAACTTTTCCTACACGTACATTTGCGGAGAAAACGATGGAAGGGATGACCGTAAAACGATTTGTGATTTCGGTGCTGGTTTCGGCACTGATTATGTTCATTTTGTCATTCAGCTGGCATGGTTTGATTCTCAATGATTTCAAAAAAATATCCCTCGATTTTAACCTGTTTATCGTCCTGGCTGCCATAGCCTATATCGCTATCGGGGCAGCCCTTAATTTTGTTATGTATTATCTTGAAACCGGGGATAATCTTTTCGGAAAACCGTTATTGGCCGGTGCAGCTCTCGGTTTTTTTATTTACCTGGTGGTTTTTGTAATGGGACTTTCCTACCACGTTCGCGGCCTTGAACATATTGTTATTGATTTTGGCTGGCAAATGGTGGAGCAGGCTTTGGGCGGAGTAACAGTAGCATTTTGTTATCGCGTTTATCACCGGATGGATGCGGTAAGTGACGATCAATAGCCGTATTTTTCCTTCCACAAAAATTTTAGAAACTGCCTCAGTTCCTCTTCTTTTTTATTTTTTCCCGGTTCGTATATTATTTCACCGCTTAATTCTTCGGGTAAAAACTCCTGGTGCACGAAATTTCCTTCATAACCGTGTGCGTACTGATACTCTTTTCCGTAGTTCAGATCTTTCATCAGTTTTGTTGGTGCATTGCGCAGGTGAAGCGGCACGGGTAAATTTCCTTTTTCTGCCACCAGTTGCTGAGCTTTGTTTATAGCCTCATAAGCCGAATTGCTTTTGGATGAAGTGGCGAGATAAATAACACATTGCGATAAAATAATCCGGCTTTCGGGCCAGCCGATTACATTCACTGCCTGGAAACAATTATTGGCTATGACCAAAGCCGTGGGATTGGCATTGCCTATGTCTTCTGAAGCCAAAATGAGCAGCCTGCGCGCAATGAACAAAGGATCTTCACCGCCTTCCACCATACGGGCCAGGTAATATACTGCTGCGTTGGGATCGCTGCCTCTTATCGATTTGATAAAAGCCGAAATGATGTCATAATGCTGTTCACCGTTTTTATCATACATCGCCAGGTTTTTCTGTATGACTGAAATGACCATACCGTTAGTAACCTCATTTTTTCCGGGTTCCAGCAAATTCACCACCAGTTCAAGGGCGTTTAATAACTTCCGTGCATCTCCGCCTGAGGCCATCAGCAGCGCATCGGTTTCTTTCAATTCAATTTTTTTTCTTTTCAGTATACTATCTTCATTTATAGCTTTATGAAGAATATTTTCCAGCTGTGTTTTTTCCAGTGGTTTCAGCACATATACCTGGCATCGCGAAAGCAAAGCAGGAATCACTTCAAAGGAAGGATTTTCGGTGGTAGCACCGATAAGTGTAACGATTCCTTTTTCCACTGCTCCCAGCAACGAATCCTGCTGCGATTTACTGAACCGGTGAATTTCATCAATAAACAACACGGCATTGTTTCCGCCAAACATTCCCTGGTTTTTTACTTTGTCAATGATCTCGCGGATATCTTTTACACCCGAATGAATGGCGCTTAGTGTATAGAACGGACGATTTTGTTTTTGTGAAATAAGTTGTGCCAGCGTGGTTTTTCCCACTCCCGGAGGGCCCCACAAAATCATAGAAGGAATGATTCCCGAATCGATGGCTTTTCGCAGGGCGGCATTTTCTCCCACCAGTTGTTCCTGCCCGGCATATTCTTCCAGTGTCCGCGGACGCATCCGCTCGGCCAGTGGCGTGGCTGAAAAAGTTGCCGTTTCATTCATGGTTTACAGCGAATTAAGCGCCTCCACTACCGAATTCCTCTTGCGCGTAGAAACCGGAACATTGGTTCCATCACTCATCACAAGATATCCGCCATCTGATTTTACAAATTCTTTAATGTAGTTGGTGTTGACAAGGTGTGATTGATGGACACGCAAAAATCCGTGCTCTTTTAACAGGTCTTCGAAATCTTTCAGCGTTTTGGTTACCAGTAATTTTGTTTTACCCGAAAAATGAAACTGGGTATAATTAACATCGGCTTCACAACGAACAATGTCAGAAATATTCACCACATGAATTTTGTCGAGTGTATTTAATGCCAGCCGCCTCACAGGTTTATTGGGATTTTTGGTGTTTTCCATCAGCAGCGAAATAGCTTCACCCGGAATTCCCTTTTGCGATTCAGCCTTTTTTACAGCTGCTACCAAATCTTCAGGATCGATAGGTTTTAGTAAATAATCCAATGCCGAATATTTAAAAGCGCGAACAGCATACCGGTCGGAGGCGGTGGTGAAAATGATATTAAATTTCACCTGTCCCAATATTTCCAGGATATCAAACCCCGAGCCATCGCCCAGCTGAATGTCAAGGAATACCAGTGAGGGCTGCACTTGTCTGATGATCTTCGAAGCAGATACCACGCTGTCGGCCTCTCCGATTACTTCCACGTTTTCGCAATAGGCGGCCAGGTCGGCTTTCAGGGCTTCGCGGCTCTCCCTAATGTCGTCTACAATTACAGCTTTTATCATATGATTTGGGTTGGGAATCAAAAATAAGAAAAAGCCATGAGCCATGAGGTATAAGCCACAAGGGAAGTTTCTCCTGTATTGAAAATTTGCTGAAAACAACTGAAATCCGGCACAGATTTAGTAGTTTTAGGACATGATGAAAAAAATTACATTCATTCTTTTGCTTTTGCCAACATTATGTGTTGGTCAAAAAAAACAAGTATGGCCGGGAGTGCCTTTTCATTCGGTGAGGGCCTATATGTATAACATCCATGGCGATCTCTACGGAAATCACTCTATCATTAAGGAAGGAGCTTTGGATAAAACGGTGTGGGATACCGGCATTGCACTTAACCGCACCCAGGAGTCGCGTTTGCTGGACCTGTTTAACCAGGACATTGCTCTTTTGCAGCAGGGTTTGGCTAAATGTTATATTCCTCATCATGGTTTTGTATTTTATGATGAAAATAAAAAACCGGTGGCATGGGCTTCCGTTTGTTTTATGTGTGACGGTGCGCAGGTGTATTTTCCCGAAAAAAAGGATAAACCGGCCAAATACAACTCAGTGAATGAAAAAAAAGTTCTTGAGCAAATGAAGGAATTGCGTTCAATCACCGAAGAAATCGGTTTGCCCGTTTTTAAAACTCCCGAACAATACATCGAATATTTTAAAAAAATGGAACAGGAAAAAACAAAATCAAAAATAGAGATCACCAGCGACAAGCTCATCAGCGAAATTTTTTTAAAAGAAATTACGCATAAAAACATTAACGATTTTATTGTCAACGAAACAGAGAAAGCAGTTGTTACACCCGATCACAAATTTTCGGGAGGAGGAAAAAAATACTTTTTTTATAAAGGCAGTTTTAAAAATTCCACTTTCCATTTTTCGGGAACCGATGAAGAAAACACGCGACTGGATAAAGCAGTGGTAAAAGACTTTAATGTAAAACTCATTGATAAAATAACGATAGGCATGTCGTTCGATGATGTACTTTCATTGATGATCTATGATGGTATTTCCAATCCCGATGAACTGATTATTACCAACGAAAAAAAATCGAAAAAGGTAATTCTCCGGTTTCTTAACGGGAATTTACAGGAATATGAAATGATTGATGAAGGATGGTGAGAACATTGTTGATATTGGATTGTTGATGTTTGATTGAATATTTAATGCTGTTTTTTTTCTGGGTTTAATCAACATTCAAACATAGACAATCAATTATTTTCCCTGGTTCTCCATCATCACCATATACTCCGCATCCCGTTTTATCATTTCCTCAATACTGATTTTATTTTCATTCGATTTTTGAATGACGCTGCTCAGCCAGATTTTATCTCGCCTGATTCTTTCTTCAAAAAATTCAATATCTTTTACTTTTTCGTAAAGACATTTTTTCCCTTCGTATCTTTTCTTAAGCTCTGCGAATTTATATTCCTCCACAAAACGATAATGAAATAACCGCAGATGCCCATAATATTCAATTTTTTTCAATTCAATTCCGGTTGAGTCATTGATCTGCATCAGTCTTCCGTAAATGGAAAAACTACTTTCCAGCATTCCGAAATCTTTCAGCATGATGAGTCCTTTGGGATTGGTTTTTAAGAACCCGATCAGTTTCCCGGCATCCACTACCGAGTTTTTTGCGCCTTCCTGGATATAGATTTTATTGTAACGTGCATTCACTGATTGCGCGAGATAATAAGTGTTTTCCCATCCGTCAAAATCCACAATCCATCCATCATTTTCATCTATAATCTCGTTTGCCTTATCGCGGATAGTGAAAACATTTTTATTTTTTATTTCCGGTATAGCTCCGGTTTGTCCCCACGAATCGGCAATAATAAGACAGGTGGTATTCTTTAACCGCTCGCTGAAAAAGAAAACTTTGGAGTATGGAAGGTAATGCCAGTAATACGACCAGGGAATAATTCCTGCGATCAGAACCAGTGATAGAACATACTTCAGCTTTAATTTGTTTCCGGAATGAAACAGTAAACCCAGAAATGGAATGGAGAATACTACAAGTGTAATGGTAAACCGGTGCTGCATGAACAATCGCCCGTCAACACACTGAAAAAGATAGATAATGCAAAGCAAAAGAAAAATGATCAGCAATCCCCATTGGTTGCGGGTGAAATTCCGCGTGATGATGTTTTTTGCAGAGTAAAATAAAAAAAGGAATACACCTAACGGTGTTAGCATTATCGTAAAGGAGAAAGGATAAAACAAAATCCTCCTGAATATTTCTGTTTTATCAATCTGTTCGTTGTGGCCTTCTGCATTAAAGTTCCACTTTTCCACCGAATGAATGCTGTAGAAAATATCGCCATAATCAATATAGTTCCCGGCCATCCAGAATACAGGAAACAAAGAAGAGGTTAAACCGAAATAAAAGGCGGATTTGATATCGCGGTTCAGCAGAAATGGAACACATAATAACGGGATTAAAATCCACGCTTCTATCCGCATTCCACCCGCGAGTGTAAGAAATAATCCGGCTTTTAGTGAGTTTTTAGTTTTTTTCACATCTTTTTTCCAGGCTTCCGACAGGTAATACAATGCAAAACAGGTAAAAAACAGGTAAAAAATTTCGGAAAGGGGAATAAAACTGTTACGCAACACAACCGGACAAAGAGTAAAAACCAAAGAAGAAAATACAGCGCCTTTTTGCGAAAACAGGTTTTTGCAAAAACCATAGAAAGGTAAAATGGAAACAGAACCCAGAAGAACACAAAGAACCAACGGGCCGGTTACACGGTCATTAAACAACCAGGTGAAGAAGGCAAGAAAATAATATTGAAGTGAAGGCCAGTGTCCGCTGTAAATGATCCTGAAATGATCACGGAGTTCTTCTGCAAGCAAAACCCTGCTGGTGGCATCAGCTTCGGTATTTTGCGCATAAAACGATCCGGTTAATCGTATCACCAATGCAAAACCAAAAAGCAATAACCCGGTTTTGTATTTTAATATAAAGCTTTTCAAACCAGGAAAAATAATTCGTTTTGTGATTTGATATTTAATTACCGGTGTTCCGAAAAATCAAGCCGAATAATTTATTAACGATTGCAGACTGCCCACCACGCCAGAGCGCGTGGCAAGCTGCTACTTCTTCTTATTTCTCGCTTGCTGTTGTTTTTTCTGTGCTTCTTCGAGTCGTTGCATGAAAGCAGATTTTTTGGCAGAAACAGGTTTCTTCCGGTTTTCGTGTATCTGCGCCAGCAGCTTCTTTTCATCAATGGCATATTTTTTTATTCCCCACATAATTCCCATCGACATCAGGTTGCTGATGAAATAGTAATAAGTTAAACCGGATGAATAGTTATTGAAGAAAAACAACATCATCACCGGGAAGAAATACATCATAAATTTCATGCCCGGCATGGAAGTGTCCATTTGCCCGCTGTTCATCATGGTGATAAGAATGGTGGACACACACATCAGCAGCGTAAACAAACTCACGTGGTCGCCATAAAATGGAATGTTGAAACCAAGATTGATGATGGAATCGTAAGCGGAAAGGTCTTCGGCCCAAAGGAAACTTTCCTGGCGTAATTCAATTGCCGAAGGGAAAAAACGGAATACCGCAATGAGTACCGGCATCTGGATGAGCAGCGGAATACAACCGGCCAGCGGATTTACACCCGATTTTCTGTATAACGCCATTACTTCCTGCTGTTTTTTCATCGGCTCATCAGCAAGACGTTTATTGATTTCATCAACATCCGGCTTCAGCACACGCATTTTGGCGCTCGACTTAAGGTTGCGGTACGTTAGCGGAAGAATAATAAGTTTTACAATGATGGTAAGAAACAAAATGATTAAACCGTAATTCATCCCGAATCCTTCAAGGAAATTAAACACCGGTATAACAAGGTATTTATTCACCCAGCCAAAAATTCCCCAGCCAAGATTTACAATTCCTTCCATTCCGTTTTCAAACTTTGCCAGTTCGTGGTAGTCGTTCGGCCCGAAATAGAATTTCATCGGTACCGTTACTTTTTTACTGTTGGCCCCGGCAATATTTACGTTGGCAATATAATCTTTGATATAACGGGTGGAATTTAAAGTAACCACCTCAATATCCGACCCGTCTTTTTCAAAACCGTTGTCTGACATCAATACAGCAGAAAAATAACTTTGTTTAAAAGCAATCCATTGTGTTTTGGCTTCCAGGTTTTGTTTTTCCGATTCCATTTCACTCAGGTAATCGCGCCCTTCTCCTTCATATTGAAAAAATACAGACGAAACAGTAACTTCCTGGTCGCGGGTTTTTTCTGTAGATAATAATTTCATCTGCCAGTAAAGCGAAAGCGTGGAAGCTACGTTTTCTGTTTCGAGGTTGTTTACTACTACATCATAATTTAACACATAAGTATCCGGCTCAAGGGTATAAATAAAATCGATGTATTTATTTTCTTTTTCGGAGTTAAGCCTGAACGTAACCGACAATGCTTTGTCTTTTACTTCCTGTTTAACCGGGGAGGCAGAGGTGAAAAAGAATTTATCGGTGGAAAGCGTGCGGTTGTCAAGAAAAAAAGAAACCGATTGTGCGGACGAATCCTCATCAAACAGTTTCAGATAAGCTGTTTCCTTTCCTTCAGCATAGTCGGTATATTTTTTAAAATCCTTTAATTCAACAAAAGCAATTCTTCCACCTTTTGAGTTGAAAGTGACTTTTATTTTTTCATTTTCAAGTGTGTAATAATTGCTTTCGCCTTTTGCTGAAGGAGAAAAAATACCAAACTTGTTTTTATTATCCTGCTCGGCAATTACATTGCGGAGAGAATCAAGATTTGAGCTGTCTGCTGAAGAAACGGATGAATCACCCTGTGTTAAAATAGCATCAGGAAGGGAATCGTTCACTTTGGTATCTTCCACTGTAATTTTCCGCACCGTATCTTTTGCCTTTTCGGCTTTTTCAATACTATCGCGTTTGGCCTGTGCCGCTTTTAATTCATCTTCGCTGGGGGCATTGTAAATGGAAAATACTACCAGTATACCTGCGATCATTATCAGTCCTATCACCGAATTTCTGTCCATTCTTTACTTTTTTTCAGAGGGGCAAAGATAACGGAATATGCCAATGGGATGAACCGTTTTTGCGAAGGAGTGTATTTTTTAAGAACTTTGTATATATGCAACGTATGGGAGATCTTTTGTGGGAACACCGGTTTGGGGTTTTTGGAGTGCTGATACTCCATTTCGGGTTTTTTGTTTATGCCAATATCAAAACCATACACAATATGCCGGTGTATGTATCAGTGCTTCAACCTGAAACGCGTATCGAAATGGACTTTTCACAGGTACCCGATCCTATTGTTCCGCCTAAAGAAGAAGTGCTTACTGATGCGTATGGTAATGTGATCAACAAAACATTCAATGAGTCGGATAGCCGGGATGGGTCGGCCGAAAACTATGACTCGAGGTTTGATAAATCGGCTGTAGACGAGGAGGTGTACAACAACCTCAAAAACCTTGAAAAATCCACTTTCAGCGAGCTGGAAAGCAAAAAGGGAAACAAGAACACTGCTACTAATCCCGAAAATACCACCACTAAAACAAAAAACAAGACGGAAGAAGATGAAAACTCGAATGTAAATCCCACCTCATCGGGAGGAATGAAGGGAAGAGCAGTGGCCAGTTATTATTTGCCCATGAGAAGGGATGAAAAACTCCCGCCTCCCGCTTACCGGTGTATGGGTAGCGGAGTAGTGGTATTGAATGTGGAAGTGTCGCTCAACGGGAATGTCATTTCAGCCGAGATCGATCGTAAAAAATCCTCTTATAAAGACGAATGCCTGGCAGTAGAATCGATGGAATATGTAAAAAAAGCCAAGTTCACTGCCTCCTCCATGGCCGATAACCCTCAAAAGGGAACGATTACCTATACGTTTATCGGGCAATAAGCACAGCCTGTTTAAATCCTTCCGGAAGTTGAAATTTTCAAGTAATACCAAACTGATTTATTAAACAGGCCAATAACTGGTATTATGCCGAATGAAATTCCTCAAAAAAACAGACCATGATGAATTTCACTCGGTATAATTTTAATATATTTGCTATTTATAGTAAACTATAAACAAAATATGTATAAAAACTTTAAAACCAGCACCCAGATCGAAAATATTTTGAAAGAACAAGGCGCTCAACGGGTGCATGAGCTGGCTATACAAACCGGGCTGAGTAAACAAAGAATACACCGGGTGCTTTTGGCTTTACTGGAAGAGAAAAAAATAAAACGCATTGGAAAAGCGCCACGTGTTTTTTATTTATTGAATGAAGAACTCAACGCAGTGAATGAGCCGGGAAATATTCCTGTTGCAAAAACATCTTTTCTTGAAAAACACTTTTTGTTTATCCGTGAAACAGGAGAAAGGCAAAACGGGCCGGAAGGAATGATCACCTGGTGTATGCGTCAAAAACTTCCATTGGAAAAAACCATAGATGAATTTATTGCCGCGCGAAAAAAATACCTGGCTTATTTCAACAATCAGGGATTGATAAGCGGAATGGAAAAACTGAAAACGACAAAAAGTTTTTCGTCTATCGGCCCCGATGAAATGTATTACCTCGATTTTTATTCAATAGAACGCTTCGGGAAAACCCGGTTGGGAACATTGCTGCATTTTGCCAAGCAGGGGCAAAACAAAAACCTGATGAACGAACTTGTGGAAGAAATTTCTCCGGCTATTCATCAGCTTATAAAAAGAGAAAAAACCGATGCCGTAGCCTTTATTCCTCCTACGATTAAGCGCGAGGTGCAGATGATGAAATTTCTTGAGAAAAAACTGGCTTTGCCTTTGCCACATATAAAAATTGCAAAAGTTTCGGGTGAAATTGTTGTACCTCAAAAAGCTCTTTCACGGATTGAAGACCGCATTATCAATGCAAAATCCACCTTGTTTCCTATGGAAGCAGGTAATTTTCAACACATATTGCTGATAGATGACGCTATCGGTTCCGGTGCATCGGTAAACGAAACGGCTTTGAAACTGAAAGAAAAAAATCCCAAAGCAAAAATAACAGCACTGGCTGTTACGGGAAGTTACAAAGGGTTTGAGGTGATTAGTGAGGTTTAATCGTAGTATTCTATCTTTCTGAAAAGCGAGAAGATTTCTGTTCCATCACTGATTCTTGTTTTTTTTATCCAGTTTCCCTTTTCATCATATTTTAATTGGAACGTAGTTATACTTCGTGTTGTATCCTTATATGCTTCTAAAAACCCCTCACCATTATAACCAATGGACTCTGATACACCGAAAAATTCTTCCGAAATAACATTTCCCCGGTCATCATACTTGTATTTTTTTTCATCAAAGATTTCTTCATTATTATATTCGGTTCTGATTTTTTCAATCTGATTTTTGTTGTTGTATGAAAAAATATTTTTTTCTTTATGATTAGCGCCCGAAACGCTCATCTCTATAATTGATATTTGTTTGTTTTCATCAAAAATATACGTGTAACTTTTCTCTGTAATGCTGGAATGAGGAAAATCTTCGGATGATGTGCATGTTATATTTCCATGTTTGTCATAATGAAAATGGCTTTTTGCTATAAGTTTATTTTTTTTGAAGAGAAGAGCGGAAATTATTTTATTGGTTGAATCATAATACCGGATTACACGAAATCCTGAACTATCTACAGAAAAAACGGTGACTTTGATGGAATCCTGCGTATAATCGTACTGATATCTATTTCCGCTTTGATGAATGATGGAATCATATTCGGTGTAACAAGATGTAATTTCTTCAGTTAAAAATAACTTGTCATTAAAACGATAGAGAGTTTCACATTTACCTTTATTGTTGATCTTTTTGCCGTTTTCAGGAATTACCTGATTTTCAATTATTAATTTCACTTTCCCCTTCAACTCAAAATCAGCTGCCGAAAGAGGCTTATTAAATGGAAAAATATGATCCTGTGCAAAGGCTGGATTTTCATTAAGTGGGAGCAAAATATAAATCAATAGAAGCTGAAGAAGTCTCATGCTATAATGACGGAAAACTCAGGGGATTGTTGCTTACCACGCAAACAAAGGCCGTTTACCCATCATTTCATTTACCTGCCCCGTTACGGATTTTATTACGGGTTCATTTCCCACATTCATCAGCACTTTATCCATCAGTTCCACCACGGCAGGAATTTCATTTTCCTTTACTCCACGTGAAGTAATGGCAGGTGTTCCAACACGTATCCCCGAAGTAACAAACGGTGATTTATCATCAAACGGCACCATGTTTTTGTTGACGGTAATATCAGCGCTCACCAAAGCGCCTTCTGCAATTTTACCGGTAAGGTTCTTTGAACGAAGGTCGATGAGCATACAGTGATTACTGGTTC
>JBMORL010000085.1:0-10493 GCA_049322335.1 Bacteroidota bacterium | reverse complement strand
ATTTTATAATTCTTTTCCGTTACCTGTGCGGATAATTGCAAAGAAATAAAACCAAAAAGCAAAAGGGCATGATAATTTTTCATTGTGCGTATTTTTATAATTTCCGAAAGTAATGCTTTCTTTTAAACTTTAGACTCTTTTAACAATAAATAGCAAAATGTAAAGCTATAGTGCTAAACCCATTTAATTCCTAAATTACTGAGAACCTGAATTGTTATATTACACAAGAATGGTGAAAAGATCCCTGAAAAAAATTAAATCAGTACTCCATTTCTTTTCCCTTCCAGCTTTTGCCTGCGGGGTGCCATTCACCGTCTTTTAATATGAAAAGTAATGCGTTTTCCAGTAAAGTATCGTTTTCCCCGAATTTATATAAACTGTAATAGGCACACGCCATTTTCGAATTTATCAATTCCAGGTCGGCTGATAATGTAAAATGACGCTGCAAAAATGTTGTATCCTTTTTTCCTTTTTCTTCACTTTCTTTCAACATGCTAAAAAATATCTCGTCTGTGATTAAAGTCACACCTTCAGCCAACTCTGAAAAATAATTTTGAATACTGCTGTCAGAAAACTGAATAGAAACTCTTCGTTTTTGCTCACATTCAGGAATAGAACCACACCAATAGGCAGAACCCAGTCTTATTGTATCGTATTTCCATTCAGGTAAAATTATTTCAGAACAGGTTTTTTGTATCAACTGATCCATATTCTCCGCTTCAGAAATACATTGTTCAAATTCAGAATGCGACAAAGCACCAGCTCCGGTTATTTCACCCGGTTTACAGGAAAAAATGAGGATTACTAAAATTCCTGTTGATATAATTAACGATTTTATACTTAGCATAAATTAATTGAGCCTGAAAAAATAATCAAACAGTAAACTTCAAAATCACTCGTCACCCACCGGAGGCCCTTGCTTCGCCAAAGCGCTTCGCGAAGGCAGGTTTACGCAGGTGGAATACTCATCATCCTCTTACTTCCTGCCCTTCATCTTCTTCACTCTATCTATTTCCCTTGCCGCGTCTTTCTTTTTTATATCCTCGCGCTTATCAAATAATTTTTTTCCTTTTGCCACTCCTATTTTTAATTTGGCATACCCGCTTTCGCTGATAAATAAATGAAGAGGAATTATAGTAGTACCTTTTACTTTGAGATAACGTTCAATTTTTTGCAATTCACTTTTATTGAGCAATAATTTTCGTTCGCGTTTGGGTTCGTGGTTATTATAACTTCCGGGTTCATAGATGGCCACATGCATGTTTTTCACCCACAAGTCGCCATTATGCAAATAACAATACGCTTCATTGATACTGGCTTTTGCATCACGGATAGATTTTATTTCTGTTCCGGTAAGTTTAATACCGGCAGTGAATGTATCATCTATATGATATTCGAAAGAAGCTTTTTTGTTTTTTATGTCGATGCGCTGTTTCACGTGGTGAAGTTAGGAAATAGTATTGAGATGTGAGTATAGAGTATTGAGATATGAGTATAGAGTATTGAGATGTGAGTATAGAGTGTTGAGATGTGAGTATAGAGTATTGAGATGGGTGATTATCTACCCGGTCAAAAGACAATCAACATAAATATAACCGATTAAATATTACCTCTGAGCCCAATACTCAAATCTCAATACCCATATCTCAGTACTCACATCTCAATACTAACCCAACGCCACATCCAGGACCATCATCACAACAAACCCTCCAATAAAGCCGAGTACGGCCACATCGGTATACTTATCGCGTTGAGTTTCGGGAATTACTTCTTCCACTACCACATAGATCATCGCGCCTGCTGCGAATGCCAGTGCAAAAGGAAGTACGGGCTCCATGTAAATGACAGCCACTGCACCCAATACACCGGCCACCGGTTCAACAATGGCGGAAAGCTGTCCGTACCAGAAACTACGAAACCGTGAAACACCGTGTCTTCGTAACGGCATAGACACTGCTATTCCTTCAGGGAAATTCTGAATTCCGATACCTACCGCAAGCGTAAGTGCGGCTGCAATCAGTTCAGGATCGCCATTGGCAGCAGCTCCAAACAATACACCTACAGCCAGTCCTTCGGGAATATTGTGCAATGTAATGGCAAGTATCAGCAAAGTAGTGCTATGCCATTGCGTTTTCATTCCTTCACTTTCATTGTCACTGAAGTTAATATGGAGGTGAGGCGTAAACCGGTCGAGAAAGAAGATGAACAGGGCTCCTAACGTGAATCCCACTGCTGCAGGCATCCAGGGAAAAGAAGGATATAATTCTTCTGAATACTCAATACTTGGTGCCAGCAGCGACCAGAAACTTGCCGCCACCATAACGCCACCTGTAAATCCCAGCATTGTGTCGAACACTCCGCGATGCATCCCTTTAAAAAAGAAAACCAGTGCAGCACCCGCAGCAGTTACCAGCCAGGTGAAAGTAGTAGCCAGCAATGCCGAATAAACCGGGCCAATATCCCTGAAAAAATCAATCAACTGCTCTTTCATAATTTTTTTACCATAATATTTCTTGTCACCATATTGGAAACAGTAATCCGCATTTTATTTTTTAATTCCACCACCATCGATTTGTCGAAATCATAAACAGAAATCACTTTCATTTGTACGCCCAGTATTAATCCCTGCTGATTCAAATAAACAAGAAATCCGGATGATGTGTCGGCCACACCATGAATAACTACTCTGTCATTTATCCCACAGGCAGACAACTCGGTTGTTTCTGCCGCAGCCGACATTTTTCCGTTTTTATCGGGAATCGGGTCGCCATGCGGATCGGTTTCGGGATGATCGAGAAATTCATCCAGTTTGTCAATCAGTTTTACCGATTGAATATGCTCCAGCTGTTCGGCCACTTCATGCACTTCATCCCAGCCAAAATTCAGTTTCTCCACTAAAAAAACTTCCCACAGGCGGTGTTTCCTGATCGTTTCAATAGCAATCCGTTTTCCTTCTTTTGTCAGGGTTACTCCATAATACTTCTCGTAATTCAATAATTTCTTATCCGATAATTTTTTGATCATATCGGTAACTGAAGCCGCCTTTGTCTGTAATCTTCCTGCAATAGCGTTGGTGGTCACGCCTTTATTACCCGACACACCCAGGGAATAAATGGTTTTCAGGTAGTTTTCCTCTGTAAATGTGAGTTTTAGCGGCATATCCGTGGCAAATATAGAAATTTTCGGGAAATTTTTACATATTTTTTAGACTTATCTAAATTTTTATTTAGATTTGTACCATTATTTGAAACCAAACTTTTATGATTAAAACATACCGGCTGCCGGTTGCGGTGTTTTCCATTATTTTTTTAATTGCTGCCTGCCAGAAACTAATGCCTTCACTTCCGCCTGATGATGAATTACTGGATGGTCCGCTGGAGGGACTGACAACAGAAGAAAATGCAAAATTTCTGGCCGGTGATATTGCTTTTAATGATGATGTATTTACAAAAGAAAACGGGTTAGGCCCTTATTTTGTAGCTACTTCATGCGGAAGCTGTCATGCCGGAGATGGAAAAGGGCATCCCTCCACTACCCTGACAAGATTCGGGCAATCGGACACCACCGGAAATCAGTTTTTGTCAATGGGTGGCCCTCAACTACAAAACAGGGCTATTCCCGGTTATAGCCCGGAAGTGGTTCCAAACGGAGCAGCACATGCAAAATTTACACCACCTGCCAATACAGGGCTGGGGTTTTTAGCTGCATTAACCGATGCGCAGATAGTATCGAATGCCGATGCCAATGATTCTAACGGAGATGGGATATCCGGAGTTCCCAATTATATTTCTCCGCCTTCTTATTTCATTCCGCAAAGTTTTCATCAATCCCTGAATGGAAAATATATCGGAAGATTCGGAAAAAAAGCGGCTGCCATCGATTTATTACATCAAACCGTAAATGCCTATAACCAGGATATGGGGATTACTTCTGTTTATTCTCCTAACGAGCCGGGCATAAACGGAGTAGCCAGCCCTTATCCCGACAATGTTCCTGATCCCGAAGTTTCTTCTGCCACTGTTTTAAATGTTGTTTTTTATCTGCGTACGCTCAAAGCTCCGATCCAGCGGAATCAAACTGATGCTGATGTGATAGCCGGAAAAGAAATTTTTTCTGCTATTGAATGCAGTAAATGCCATATTCCCGAATGGACAACCGGGGCAAGTGATATTTCTGCTCTTTCATTCAAAACATTTTATCCGTATACCGATTTATTATTACATGACATGGGAACCGGGCTGGATGATGGCTATACGGAAGGAATGGCTAAAACGGGTGAATGGAAAACACCACCGCTTTGGGGATTAGGGCTCTCTCCTTCATCACAGGGAGGTTCTTATTACCTTATGCATGATGGAAGGGCAACAAGTATTGAAGAGGCCATTTTAATGCATGGCGGGGAAGCCCAAAACAGTAAATCCCTTTATGAAGCGTTATCGTCAGGTGAAAAACAAAAACTTCTGAAATTCCTGGAAAGCTTATAATATGGACAGAAAAGAATTTTTAAAAACCTGTGGTTATTCCTGCCTGGGATTGATTGGTGTATCTGTTTTCCTGGATTCCTGCACCACGCAAAAACTTATACAGGCAGAAAGTGTAAATAATGTAATACGAATTACAAAAACTGAATTTGTTGATCCAAAAAAAAACAAACCGCTAAGGTATATTACGGTAAAAACCAATTCTTCTGATTTCCCCATTATTGTTTATCGCTTCTCGGAAAACGAGTACAAAGCTTTGCTTTTGCGTTGTACGCATTTAGGAAGTGAATTGAATGTTAACGGAGATTTACTCACCTGTCCTGCACATGGAAGTGAATTCAGTAATAAAGGAGAAATAGTACAAGGCCCTGCTGATAAAAACCTTGAATCTTATACCATTACATCCGACATAAAAAATATTTATATCCATCTCGCATGAAAAAAATAACACTCATAATTACTTTTATTTTTTCGGGCCTTTATTCTTTTTCTCAAACCGATTCCTCGTTTGTAAAAAGAGTTTCGCCTGATAGCAGCCAGCTAAACATGAACATGGATGCCGTATATAACCGTCCGTTTTTACAGTTCGGGAAATCGCCTGTTTCGCTGGGCGGATATGTGGAAGCCAACAGCAGTTATTTTGTTACTGACGGTGTTACCGAAGGACTATCCTTTCAGCTTCCGCGCCTTACCGTTTTTATAGCTTCATCTGTAAAAAACAGGATAAAATTTCTATCAGAAATAGAATTCGAAGAAGGCGGTCGTGAAATAAATATCGAATTCGCATCAATGGATATTCAACTTCATCCTTTGCTCAACCTGAGAGGAGGCGTGATTATGAATCCCATTGGCGCTTTTAATCAGAATCACGATGGCCCGAAATGGGAATTTATCAGCCGGCCGATTTCATCCACTACTATCATTCCTTCCACCTGGAGTAATGTTGGTTTTGGGTTATATGGAAAAACGGCAAGAAACAATTTTGTATGGGCTTATGAAATTTATATGACCAATGGATTTGACGACAAAATTATTTCCAATTCACAAAACCGCACATGGCTTCCGGAGAGCAAAGTAAATTCAGAACGATTTGAAGAAAGTTTTAATGGCATTCCGCTGGTAACAGCTAAAACAGCTTTCCGCCACAGGAATATAGGAGAAATCGGTTTTTCGTGGATGGGCGGTGTATATAATAAGTTTGAAGAGGATGGATTAAAATTAGATTCAAAAAGAAGGGTAGATCTTTTTGCCATCGATTTTAACACTGTCATTCCGAAAATAAAAACCTGGATCAACGCAGAGTGGGTTTGGGCTTTTGTTGATGTACCTGATACCTATACGCAGCAATACGGAAACAAACAACAAGGCGGATTTATTGATATAGTGCAGCCTGTTGTTAAAAGAAAAATTTTCGGATGGGAAAACAGTGTTTTCAATGTAGTTATGCGCACAGAATATGCCGATTACAATTCAGGGAAATTCAATGAGACAGGAGAAAATATCTACGACCATGTTTTTGCCATCGTTCCCGGAATTAGTTTCCGTCCTTCGGCACAAACTGTTATCCGTGCCAACTACCGGTACCATTGGGAGCGGGACTTCCTGGGAAATCCATCCGCACGAACCGCAGGATTTCAATTTGGATTCAGTACCTATTTTTAGTATATTTAACCTTTCAATGTATCACTGATGAAAGGGCAAAAAATAAATATATTTCTTCTTTTATTCTTTTTTGTCATTCCGGGACAAACATTTGCCCAGAAAAAAACTGCCAAAGAAATTCAATGGCTCACCTTTGAGCAGCTGAAAGATTCTATGGCTGTAAAACCAAAAAAGATTTTTATCGACCTGTATGCCCAATGGTGCGAGCCGTGTAAAATGATGGATAAAAAAACATTTACCAATAAATGGGTGATCCGGTCGCTGAACGAAAACTATTATGCCGTGAAATTTGACGGGGAAAGAAAAGACACCATCGAATACAACGGAAAAAAATACTGGTTTGAACAGGTAAATGAAAAAGGAGGCGCCAACCAGCTGGCTCTTGATCTGGGAAAAGAAAACGGAACTATCCGTTATCCAACCGTCATTATTCTTGATGAAAAATACCAGCTTCTCTACCGCCTGGCTTCCTATATGGATGCTACTGCGCTGGATGAGATATTGCAGCAGTATAAATGATTAATTAACTCTGGTTAATTTTCATTTTATGTGGCTTGTCTACTTTTACTTCATGAAACTAATGATAGTCTTACTTTGTTTTGGAAATTTAACTCCGACCGGATTTTCCCAGGACACTCTAACCGCTTCCCAAAAAACCAAATTCTCGATAGAAAAATATTATGGCTCTACCCATTTTTCAAAAGAGCAAGTTCATTTAACACTTAATTTAGGTGATAACAGGAATTTCCTGTATTCAATCGGATATAATTCTTCCCGGATTGAAACACCCAAAAGCAAAAGTCTGTACATTTCTTACCATAATCCGCCCGTAAAGTATATCTATAATTTTTTTCTCTCGGCAGGTAAGAGAATTGACTTTAACAAAAGGTTAGCATTTTCGCTACAGGGAGGAGCAACTTTTGTACATTTTATAAAACCAGAAAATATTCAAACCGAAACTGTTACTACAACGGGTTTCTGGTTTTTTCCGGGAAGAACAGATATTACATACACATATCAAAACAAACATTATTATCTTCCCGGGGGAAATCTGAATGGGAAATTTTATTTTAACTTAACTAAAAATATTTCATTCGATCTTGGATTTGCTTTTTATGCTGATAAATTCAATCAAAATTTTGCCATTACGTTTGGCGCTTCTATAGGAAAAGTCCGTTAAGTTTTTATTAATTAACCTGCGTTAACCTGAAAATAAATTTACTGCTGTTTCTTTGTTTTGTAATACAACTAAAAAACTATGCAACACTTCAAAGGAAAAACAGTCATCATCACCGGTTCATCTATGGGAATCGGAAAAGCCACAGCGCTTGAATTCTGTAAGCAGGGAGCACATGTTGTTCTTAACGGCAGAAATGAAAAACGGCTGAGAAAAACGCTGGAAGAATTTTTGCAACATGGTTATCCCGTCATAGCTATACAGGGAGATATCACCAAAAAAACAGATTGCGAAAAGCTGGTGAATGATACCCTGAAAAAATTCGGAAGAATTGATGTATTGATAAACAATGCCGCTATGAGCATGCGTGAAAATTTTGAAAATCTCGATCCTGAAGTATTTGCTCAACTCGTAGACAGCAACATCAATGGATCAGCTTTTCCTGCCTGGGCTGCTTTGCCCGAGATAAAAAAAACAAAAGGCAGTATCATTTTCATCTCCAGCGCAGCCGGAATGGTGGGCTTGCCAACCGCATCAGCCTATAGTGTTGGAAAAATGGGACTAACGGCCCTCGCACAGTCGCTGAAAATAGAATTAAGCGGAACAGATGTACATATAGGAATCGTTCATGTAGGATTTACCCGGAATGATGATGATAAAATGATATTGAATGCAAAAGGTGATCTCATTCCTGTTCCAAAACGCCCCGCCTGGATTCAGCAATCAAAAGAAAAAGTAGCACGGTCGGTAATAAAAACGGTGAGAAGAAGAAAATTTAAAGTCACCCTTTCTGCCATTGGAAAAGTAAACGAACTCTTTATTCGTTTCTTCCCTACTCTTGCTTTGAACATTATTGCTTATTCACAAAGAAGAATCCAGCGGATCTAATCAAAATCATAGATAATTCCGGGTTTATCGTTTGTGTTAACGGGTTTTGATTTCTTATATGGGAAATGGCTGAGATTAATTTTTATTGCACAGGGATCTTTTCCTTCGGGATATGTTTCGGTAAAAAGCCAAAGTTCCCCGTTTTTCCAGCCGGCTGCATATACACGTTTTTGTTGCTGCATACCAACAAGCCCTTTTGCAAGGGAATCGCGGTGCGTTTCAATAAACTGGTTTAATCTTCTCTCAAAAAAATAATGCCCGGTTTGTGTCATATCCACCAATGAATCCATTTCACTAAAACGGATTTTCGCCTCCCGGGAAGAAAGAAGAGAAGGAAATACGTAAACTGACTTAACATCAGAATCAATTTTTTTAATGATAAATTCCGTTCTCCGGTTAAATTGATGAGCTTTTTCCTGTTCCTCCCTGGTTTTCATTTTTAAAATTTCCTTTTCTGAGATCAATGGCTCAGACTCACCCGCACCCCAAGGAATAATTTTATCTGAAGTAATTGCCCCGTTGGTTAAATAACAACACAAATTTTTAGAACGATGCATCGTTAATTTTTGATTATACTCCGGATTGCCTCTTGAATCCACATGGCACTTAACTTCCACCGTCAATTGCGGATGAGTAATGAAAAACAACAAAAGACTATCAATGGTTTTGGAGTGATCTGACAATGATTGCTTGCACCCGGCATGAGTCTCCGAATAACAATCGGGAGGCAGAATATTCCCTCCATTAAAATCCCAGATTATATTCCATGTTGTGTAAACGTTTCCCTCTGAAAAAACGGAATCAGTAAGACGAAAATACTTTTTCTCCTGTGAGAAACAAAAAGATGAAAAACAAAGAAAATATAAAATAATATGTTTTTTAAACATAACTTTTCTTATCGAAAATCAAATTCAATATGTGGTTTTAATTCATGTACACTTACATCCACCTGTGGTTTTTTGATGGCTGAAAGATTAACGGGCAAAGAAAATGTTTCAGTCATAAGGTTTACATTCAACCACACCTCCCCTTTTCTCAAGCAAACGGCATACTCGCGCACTTTATTCTTAAAATCGATGAGGCGGTCATAATTCCCGTTTTTATCATAGCGAATGGCATTCACCAGTTTTTCTTCGTAGAAAACATAAGTGAATTTATCCAGCACAATAACCGAATCAGCATCAGAAAAAATGGATGTTGTTTTTGTTTCATCTGCAAACTTGGGAGTAACATAACTTTCGTTAAATTTATTATCCACCGAAACAATGCGGATAAATGTTCTTTCATTGGAACGATACGCTTTTTCCCTTTCAGCTTTCGGCAATTTTTTAATGGTCTTTTCATCTATCACCGGGTTAGATTCGCCATAAGCCATAAATGAAACCTGACCCGCATCCACACCCGACTGCCGGATGCGTGTAGTAAGCGAGATGAGTTTATAATTGGATAATTTCATATTATACGTAAATGATCCCCGCACATCAGTATGATTGGATATTTCGATAGAAACTTCAGGGTGCGCCCATAAAAATGCAATCAGGCTGTCCATTGCTTTGCTGGAAGCATCCGAACGTTCACCGCAATAGGAATCGAATGCTGTATAACAATGCATATGATCTACTTTTCCACAGCTCGTACAATAGTAAATATCATCAAATAAACGCATGGCGCCCACTTCAAATTTTTCATCTGTAAACCGGAATGATTTCCCCTGGCAGAAAACTCCTGCCGAAATCATCATTGCTGTTAAAATAAAAATACTCTTTTTCATTACTCTTACGTTTTTTGGTCAGCGGTCAGTAGGAATTAGTGACTTTCAGCTTTTGAACTCCTCTATCCCCTAATAACTAAATAACTCTATTCCTTTATTTCATATCCGTTTTCTTCAACACCCAAACTCTTTTCTTTTTATCCATTCGTGTGGCAAAATTCCTGTCCATTGTCGAATTTTTTGCAGCCATGGCTTTTTCGTATTCCTTTACCGACATTTCAGTGAGGACATATTCCTGTGTTTTTGTTGTGCCCCGTTTTTTGTCTTTTATGGTGCCCATGGTAATGATAAAATCTTCATTTAATTTACATGTACCCGAATCGGTGAGCACTTCATTATGATTATCATCTCCTGAAAACTGTTTAAAAGTAGAATCATTATAAATCATAAGCACTTCATAGTTATTGGATTTGCCCGTATACCGGTGAAAGGAATAAATAAATTGTTTTTGCAGCGTATCGGTTTGCGCTTCTGACACAACAGCAAAAACGATAAATAGCCCGGTTAATATTTT
>JBMORL010000084.1:31601-95047 GCA_049322335.1 Bacteroidota bacterium | reverse complement strand
GATTTATCATCAAACGGCACCATGTTTTTGTTGACGGTAATATCAGCGCTCACCAAAGCGCCTTCTGCAATTTTACCGGTAAGGTTCTTTGAACGAAGGTCGATGAGCATACAGTGATTACTGGTTCCACCGGAGATTACTTTGTATCCGCGCTTCATGAATTCTTCAGCCATTACTGCTGCATTTTTCATTACCTGTTGCGCATATACTTTAAATTCCGGTGCCAGAGCTTCGCCAAAAGCCACCGCTTTGGAAGCGATCACATGTTCCAGTGGCCCGCCCTGGGTTCCGGGAAAAACGGCTGCATCCAGTAATGCCGACATTTTTTTGATCTCGCCTTTGGGTGTTTTATGTCCCCACGGGTTATCAAAATCTTTTCCAATCATTATTACTCCGCCTCTTGGTCCACGCAATGTTTTATGAGTAGTAGTGGTTACTATATGGCAATGTGGCATCGGGTCGTTCAGTAATTTTGTTGCAATAAGTCCGGCCGGATGAGAAATATCGGCCATCAGCAGCGCATTCACTTTGCCGGCAATTTCACGAAGACGTTTGTAATCCCAGTCACGCGAATAAGCCGATGCTCCGCAAATGATCATTTTTGGTTTTTCCTTAATGGCAGTAATCTCCACTTTGTCGTAATCAATTGTTCCGGTGGATTCTTCCACGCCATAAAAAGTGGGGCGATATAGTTTTCCTGAAAAATTCACTGGTGATCCGTGGGTAAGATGTCCTCCGTGGGATAGATCAAACCCGAGAATAGTATCACCGGGATTTAAAACAGCCAGCATAACGGCTGCATTGGCCTGTGCGCCCGAGTGGGGTTGTACATTCACCCATTCTGCCCCGAAAAGTTGTTTCAGGCGATCGATGGCCAGTTGTTCTACAATATCTACTACTTCACAGCCACCATAATAACGTTTTCCGGGAAGGCCTTCTGCATATTTGTTGGTAAGTACCGAGCCCATGGCCTGCATTACCTGTTCGCTCACAAAATTCTCGGAAGCAATCAGTTCAATTCCGCGCAGCTGGCGTTGTTTTTCTTCGTCAATCAGGTGGAAAATTTTTTCGTCACGGTTCATGGTTCTGGATTTTGGATCAAAGATAGAAAGAGAAATTTATTGAAGGGGTTTTCTGCGTTTTTTATAGGATTGAAGGATGAATTTCCATCCAAGAGCACTCAAAATGGCCAATACCGGAATAAGAGGTATCCTGAACCTCGCCTCCATTTCGGGGCCGGTTCCGGTAAGTGAAAAATAGAATAAGATCCAAAACAAAACGAAAGACGTAAATTTTGGTGTGTTTTTCCTGAATAGGGAAAGAAGGTGAAATAGTATTCCTGCACTGTAAAAAACAATAATCAGTAATTGAATAATTATCAAAACATGGGTGACGGTAAACAATTTTGTTTTTTCCCAGGAGTAGTGTGGGTTTTTACCCGTTTGAGGATAATTAACATATCCGCTCATAGGATAAAAAAACAGCCTGAAATTGGCTTTGGCAGCATTGGAAATGAAGATTCCGGGATGTTTTGAGATTTCATGCAGACCTACATTCCTGGCATTCCCCCAGAACTTATCGGGATTTTCATAGGGTGAAACTTCCATTTTTTCGGCAGCTTCTTCAAATAATTGCAGGCGTGCTTCATTCAGCGAAATATGTTCTGCCTGCGAACGAATGGTTCCGGCTGTAAAATAAACGAGATTAAAATTACCGATGTGTGAAAAGAAAAAACTTCCGAACAGAAAATAATTTCGTGCCATCCATGTACCACATAAAACCGACCACGGGAAAAGAAAAGAAATAATTCCTTTTACAAAACCAGTTTTCCTTTTTTTCAGAATGAGAATAATCACCGGTAAAAAAAACACCGGAAGAAAGATGCCGATGGGCCGGGTGAGTGCCGCAAATCCGAATAAAAGAGAACTTATTAAAAAATATTTCATAGTTTTTTCTCCCGAAGCTTTCATCATATAATAAAAAGCGGCTATAGTAAATAATGTAAAAAGAGTTTCGGTCATCACCAGGTTGGAAAAAACAATTGAAGGGATATCGGAAGCCACAAGAAGAGCGGCCGTAAACGAAACCCAAAACAGAGGAGTAATACATTGTGTCAGTTTCCATGTGAAATAAACGGTGAGCAGGGAAATGCCAATTTGTAACAGGATAAAAATAATCAGTTGTTGTCCGCAGAATAAATAAAGCGCAGGTAATACCGGGGTTCGAAAAACATCAGGATAATAAGGTGGCGCGGTACTCATGCTATACGAATTTCCTGACGCCAGATTTTCTGCTATCTGCATATAGCCTGCAGAATCGGCCAGCATAAAACCGTTGGGTGAAACAGACAGGATGTAAACGAACCAGCAAAGCCTTAGCAATAATGCTGTTGCCATCAGAAAGGCCACCGGGTGTTGCCTGATTTTGGATGAAAAATCCATTCTGTTCATTATTCAAGTATAATAATTCTTTTTCGGCCGGCAGGCACTGTTTGACGAAAGTTTTCTTGGAGTATTTTCTTACTTTCGTAAAATGAATCCCGGCCGGAATTTTTTTTATCTCCTTTCCTTTATTGAAGGGGCTTGTGTAATGGCAGCCGAACTGATGGGTGCCAAGATGATGGCTCCTTTTTATGGCTCATCGCTGTATGTTTGGGCATCGGTGATGGCGATAACACTGGCTGGTTTGGCATCCGGCTATTTTGTTGGCGGGATATTTTCTTCAAAAAACAACCATAAAAAAAAATTATACTGGTGTCTTTTGCTGGCGGGTGTGTTTACTATTTTCATGCCATTTTCTGCAAAAATATCTTTCTGGATATTTGGCGCCCTTTCGCTTATTCCTGCTGTAATCATCACCTCGTTAGTAGTGTTGTTTCCCCCGGTGTTTCTTATGGGGATGGTATCACCGCTGATCATTCGTAATATTACTTCGGATGCGGAAAAAGCAGGCAGGGTATCGGGAACAGTGTATGCGGTGTCAACTGTAGGTGGTATTATTGCCACTTTTTTATTTGGATTTTATATTATTCCCTTTGTAGGACTTACTGTTCCATCAGTGGTTACCGGCATTGCGCTGGGTATACTTCCCTGTATAATGCTGATGAAAGAAAAAAGTTTTAATTCTGCTTTGTTTATTGTTGTTGCCGTTTGGGGTATTTTCACTTCATTTTCGAAACCGGCAGAAAGTACTATACACGTTTTGTATCACAGCGAGGGATTGCTCGGACAAGTATATGTATTGGAATATCCCAACGAATACTATTACCCCGGTGATTCTTTGAAGAAAGGAACCTACAGCCGGTGGTTATATGTAAACCGCGTTTCGCAAACCATGGACGATCCCTCAGCCAATCGCAGTAAAGGCGAAGAACGTTACTTTACCTACGTTTATAAAATAGAACAGGCATCCGACAGCCTTTTGTTTTCAGGAAGAAATAAAGCGTTGTTGCTGGGGCTGGGTGGAGGAAGTGTGGCTAAACATCTTTCACAAAAAGGATGGGAAGTAGATGTGTGCGAACTGGATAGGCGTATTGCTGAAGTAGCCCGCAATTTTTTCGATCTGCCGGATGAGGTGAATATTACTATTGATGATGCACGACACTTTATCAATCTCAACAAAAAAAAATATGATATGGTGGTGTTTGATATTTTTAAAGGCGAAGAAACCCCCAGTCATGTGCTAACGATTGAAAGCCTTGAAAAAGTAAAAACCTTTCTGAATCCGGGAGCAATGGTTTTTCTGAATAATTTCGGCTATATAGAAGGAGAAAAAGGCAGGGGGATGCGGTCGATATACCGGACACTAAATGAATCAGGATTCGAAGTGAAAATACTTCCTACCGAAAAAGACGAAAATCAGCGAAACCTGTTATTTATTTGCTCTAACGGTTACCGGATTAGTGAAAACAAAAATTTTTATCTTCCTGATGAAAACATCCTGGATGATGCCATATTACTTACCGATGAACAACCCTGTTTTGAAGTGATTAATGCCGCGGCATCACTGGCGTGGAGAAATATGGCCATACGCCAAATGAGGCAGGATCAGTTTGAACGCGAATTGCCGGTATTCAACTGAGACTTTTTCATCAACAGGATAACCGGTATCAATATCATTATTATCAAAGGCGATTGCAGTGCCTGAACGAGGTTTCTGGCCAGCGAAAACGCCTGTTCTTCCCATGAAGAAAATAATTTTCCCGAAAGATAAACCAGTAAGGAAAGTGAAAACACAAACAGGTAGGCAAACAGGAGTAATTGCCGGTTTTTTCTTTCACCGAAAAACAGTTTTAAAGTAATCCATCCGAGAAAAAAAAACAAAAGAGAAAAAACGCAGGTCATTATCCATTTCAGCTTCATTAAACCATCAGTTGTAAATTGTTTCAGAAAACCGGTGCCTGCCGATAATTCAAAAGCGGGTGATCTGTGATGTAATACGTCTGCCTGTGAATTCAGGTTTTTGAAAAAAGTATCACGATAAAACCCAAGCAGGATATAGGCAATTACTACAGCCGAAATCAGCAGTACGCTTTTATATCGTTTTGAAGTACTCACTGTTTTTTAAGAAGCTGAAAGCCGGATAGTTTTTCCACCCACCACAGCCACATTAAAAATATCAAACCATACATCAGCAGCGTAAAGGTATAGGTATGATTAAATTCCACCCAATCTCTCGACCATGAAGCAAATATGGCCAATACACTTATCCGGATTACGTTAGCGAAAAATATAAGAAGAATTCCGGCCGGAATAAACCAGAGTTTGCGTTTCAGCCGGCCGGGATATGCCAGAACAAAACCGGAGAACAGGGCGATAAGTGTAATTGCATTACAATTGTCACCTATACGCACACCGCTGCTGCCCTCAACGGCCATTTCGCGGTTGCCGTCTGTAGTAATCACGTAACCCATTGATTCCAGTAATCCGGTGGAAAGAATAATGGTCTGGTCAATTATCCATTGGTCAATACTTCCTTCGGGATGCAGCCAAAGGTCATATACCACATACCAGAGGACAAATAACAATGAGAATAAGATTACAAATCGATATACAGGTTGACTGAGGATGGTTTTCATTTCAAAAAAAATCCCCCGTTTTGGCGGGGGAAAAGGGTTATTTTGAAGATTTGTTTCTAAACAGCTTTTTACCTCCGTAAAGTAATCCCAACCCGGTTAGTAAGCTTATGCCACCATCTATGGGAACATTGCAGGGGGGAAATGGCGGAGTTCCGCAAGGTGGGCTGGGCGGCCCCATTCCCATTCCCATACCAACAGCCAGCACTTCCTGTGCAAATAAGGGACAAAAGATCAGAAAGAGGAAAAGTACTATGTGTTTTATCTTGATCACGGCTGCGAAATTAATGTTTTTGGTTTATCTGAACATTTTTCTTGTAAAAACTCTTTCACCACTGGTCACCGTAACAATAAACACACCGGTAAAATCAGCAGGAAGAACTACCATATGGTTATTTCCGGCTGTTACCAGGCGTTTTTGAGCGACAATATCCTGACCCAGCAGGTCGATGGTTTTAATTACAACTTCCTGCTCTTCTTCAAAATTGAAGTTTACCATAGCTCCGTTTTGATTTTGAATAAAATCAACCGAGCTGCCGGAAGTGGCCAACGGAGAATTTTTGGAAAGGCGCAATACAAAACGATCTTCTTTGTCTGAAGCTGCCGCATGGAAAGTATACACCATGTTTTCGTCTACATTAACAATAGCACCGGTAAATTTATCTTCCAGGGTAATGTATTTATAACCCTGGATGAAAGCCATATCCACATATTCGGATGTGATTTTATACTGGCCATCCACACTCACTTTGCAGTAAACGGGAATTTCCAGTTCATCCATCTGTGAGGGGACTGAATTAGCTCTCAGTTTCTGGCCGCTTTCATTCATTGAATAAAGCGCAGGGGCTTCAGGAGCCGGTACTTTCATAAAGGTAAGATCGCGGTAATCGTTACCCATTGAAAAATCTTCGGCAAAGCGGAGTTTTGTCCCCGAAGTATAAGTCATTTGACCATCTGCTGAAGAAAGACGAACGCCAAAATTCTGATTTTCTTTGCTGCGGAATGTGCTTGTCATATCCGTTGATTTGGTAAACTCGGATATGGTGAAAGTGGGTGTAGCTCCCGTAACATTTATCCAAAATCCCTGGTGAGCAGCAATCAGAACACCTGTTCCGGCAAATGCAGAAGTGAAATCTTCAATGGTTTCGTCATAAAACTGGATTTCATCGCTGATTTGATCGGTAGTGGTATAAAGAACATCCCAGTCAAGGTAAGAAGCATAGGGATTTCCTATCAGGTTCCAGCCATCGTTCATGCGGGTAATCATACCCAATCCCACCAGGTCAAGATCACCAAAGTAAGGAACACCTATTGAATTGATTGTTGTAGCACTGAAAGTAGTTTGGGCACCATTATCATCAAGGTATACTTCATACCCTTGTCCGGCACTAATCACATCTGTTGCGGCTTCTACAGGATCATAATCCCATGCTGCTTCACTATATCCCCATGCCGATGGATAGAAATTTGGCGGATTGTAGGTATAAACCAGTAACAACTCGTTATCCCAGTCGGCAAAAGTGGTTGATACAACCGGTGCAGCCATATCTGAATAGCCGGCAGCTCTTGCTGTAATATGCCTTTGTATGATCATATTACCGGTTAATGTACCTGCCCCTAATATAGGTGCAATCCGTGCAGTTTGTGCAGGAGATGATAACATAGTAAAAGAGTTGCCGTTAGTATTGAAATCACCATCAGTAATGGTCAATACATCTTCCAGTGTATAGGTTCCCGAATTCAAATCAAGTCCTAAAGCGTTATTTAATGTAACAGATCCAAAATTAACGGTTCCCGTGGCGTCAAATGCCTGGGCTACTGATCCCACAACGCTCACAGAACCATCAACACCATTCAAAGTTCCGTCAACGTTTAGGTCTTCGTATACCTGAAGGTCCATTCCAACATTAAAAGTAAGTGTACCTGTAGCTTTAATATCCAGGTTGCTGCAATCAGCTCCAAAATCAACAGTTACAGTGTGTCCTGCAGAAATCACTATACAGTTATTATTCCTGTCGGGAACACATGCGCAGCTCCAGGTAGCCGTATTACTCCAGTCTCCGGATGCAATACTAAATACCCCATCTGGATTAGAAACTGTAACATAGCTTCCATCAGGAATAGTAACCCCGGTCCAGGTAGCTTCATCAGTAACGGCATTAAAACTAAAACCGGCAGTAACCCGTGTTGCTCCGCTTGAAAAATCTCCGTCAGCGTCAATCAGTAATTCATAAGTGGTGGGATCACCATAAGTAAAGCCGGTAAGGTCAAACGTCATAGTTACAGTTCCCACATCACCGGTGTGATCAAATCTCCAGGCTCTTGCCAGTCGCAAACCGCAGGGGCCGTATTCTGTTGGTACATTTGCTGAAGAAAAAGTAGAAGCAGCATTATCGTGCGCCCACAACATATAATCACCATTGGCCATCGCGCTGGGTGTGTTTACTCTTAAAAAGGAAGTACCTGCTGCATCTGTTACAGAGTTTCCGCCTTCCATTCCGATTCCTGCCAGTTCAAAATAGTGGCCGGTTCCTTCAAGGGCATAATGATCATTGGCAGCCATTGCCAGCCCATATTTGCTGGAAAGGTAGTTTTCTACGATCAATCGTTGTATATCGGTTAATGTGGCATTATAAATTATACACTCAGCAACTTTTCCATTAAAAGGAGAAGTATACCCAAGTGTGTTGGCCCCTAAAGCAAAATAAAGGTGGTTAACCGGGTTAATAGAGGTATTGGAGGCGGTTCCTACCAGCGCAGAGTTGGTATAGGTGTTGAGGGTAAGATTACCAGTTGTAGTATTGGAAAGTAACTGGTAAGAGGCAGTATAAGCATGTGTATTGGAAATGAATGTTCCATCAGTTCTGCGGTGGTGAGAAACAAATGAACCCGAACCTCCCGACATAAATGTTCCCCAGCAGGCTTTGGTAAAATTATTTCCTGCATAACCGCAACGGAGAATTACACCTGATACGGTATTCACATCAGCGCGTGTAACTATAAACCAGGTCAGATTGCGGGTGTTAAAAGCAGCATTGGCAGCCGATAACATAAAGTCGTTAGATCCGTCAAAATCAACTGCTGGAAAACCGTTTTGCTGGGCCGTTCTGAAGATGGGCCTGTTGGAGGCGGTTCCCTGCGTGAAATTATACCCATTACCCGAAAAATCGGTGAAGGTGGCTACCTGGGCACCATTAGCTAATCCAAGCCGGTTGGCATCCAGCCATAACCTGTTGGTAGCGCTGTTACCTACTCCTCCGGGGCCGGTTTGTGCCCATATGCCGGTGGCTATAAAACTAAGAAGCAGGGTTTGGGTAAATTTTGTTTTCATATATCGAAGTTCTGAAATTTCTTTAAAAATACGAGTTTATCCTGAAAAGAGATGGAATTATTTGCTCAAAATATCAAAAATAATGGTAAACACCTTGCAAAATACGTTTAAAGACTTAGTTCTATTCACGAAGAGAAAATATCCATCATCATAAATCAGATCATTCTGTTAAATTTGTGCACTCGCTGTAAATCAAAGCGAAAAGAATATGACCAACCAGCCGGGACGCAAATCGACACAGATCATTGATATCAGGGATATTCTTTCTGTAGTAAAAATCTTCAGGAGAAACTGGCTGGTAATATTTGTGTTACCATTTATAGCTGGCCTCATCGGGTATTTTTACAGCTATCGTATGCCGGATATTTACGGAGCAAAAACGCAAATCCTTATCAAATCGAATGATGTGTATGATTACCAGGAAAAAATATTCAAAGACATTGGATATTATGGTTATTACGAAAACATCACCAACCAGATGCGCGTAATCACATCGCGGGATATCATTGACGAAACGCTGAAAAAACTCAATTTTGATGTCAGCTACTATATTGTAGGAAGGATCAAAACAATAGAAGTAATAAACGGGTTGCCGTTTAATATCAATATCAAACTGCTTAATGCCAGCCTCTATGAAAAAGAAATTTACTTAAGGATCGTTGATAGTCTTCATTACAAGCTGGAATACGAAACGGCTTCAGGGAAAAAAGAGGAAACGCTCCGGTTTAATTCCAAGGAAATCACCAATGATTTTATTATTACCACGGTAAAAACCATGGACTTTTCAGAGAAAACGTACAATAATATCCGGGAGGTAAATTATTTTTTCAAAGTTCATGATCATAATAATCTTATATCAAAATATTCTTCACGTATAAAAGTAGAAAACATAGAATATACCAGTATTCTTGAAGTTACAGTGGAAGACGAGCTTCCTGCCAGGGCCGTAACTTTTCTGGATACTTTATCTGCGGTTTATATCAACAACACATTGTCTTCCAAAATCCTGGTGAGTGACAATACGGTTCACTATATCGACCTTCAGCTCGACACGGTTGTGGCAATTCTCGAAGATTATGAAGACACACTGGAGAAATACAAATACAATAAGGAAATTCTGAATCTACCCAAAGAATCAGAAACTTATTTTGATGAATACATCGAATTTGATGAACGAAGAAGAAACCTGATGATCCGCTTAAAAGACCTGGATGCACTGGAAGAGTATGTGGATAAACTCAATACAAAAGATGAAAAACTAATGCCGTCTTCATTTTATGTGTATGAAGGCGATGAATTTTTAAGCCGCACCATCAATTCTATTTACGAATTGCAGATACAACGTAATAATACACTTACCGAAATTAAGGAAAACAGCCCCGGCATTCTTATTATAGATGAGAAAATTAATATGCTGAAGAAAAACCTGCTGATATACATTGATAATACCCGAAAAGCAATCGAAAGCCGGATCATTGGTCTCAATAAAGAAATAGGGAGTTATAAGGGAGTTATAAGGGGAATTCCAAAAACACAGCGAGAACTGGAAAACATCAGCCGTAAATTACTGGTGTATGAAAAATTATATGTTTACCTTCTTGAAAAAAGAGCCAGTACTGTTACGGCAAAAGCGGGAATCTTTCCCGAAACAAGGGTAATTGAAAAAGCAAGGGGAGTAGGAGTAGTAAGGCCCGATCGACAGAAATACATTTTGTATTCAGTTTTATTTGGTTTACTTATTGCATCGGCTGTAACTTTCTGGAGAGAAATCTTCAGCAGGCGCGTTGCCAATTTAAGTGAACTGTCGGATATTACACAAATTCCCATTATCGGCCAGGTGTATAAATCCACTTCCGATTTTGATAAGGAAAATATTCTTCAACTGGACCCCAAATCGCAATTCCTCGAATCATTTCGTGCCATCAGAAGTAACCTGCAGTTTTTTGTGGGCGAAAAAGAATCGAAAAAAGTACTCATCACATCAGTGGCACCGGGTGAAGGAAAAACATTTTGTTCGGTTTTTCTTGCCGCTATCCTGGCAAGGGCGCATAAAAAAGTTTTGTTGGTAGAGCTGGATATGCATAAACCGAAAATCTACAAATTGTTTAATCTTGAAAAGCAGGTAGGTTTATCAGCTTACCTGTCGTCAAGAGCTAATTTCGAGGATGCAATTTCAAAAACATCTGATGATTTTCTTGATCTTGCTCTTTGTGGTGCAGTTCCTCCCAATCCTTCAGAACTGGTTTTACTTGATTCCATGAAATCATTTTTTGAAGAAGCGCAAAAAAGATACGATTTTATTATCATAGATACACCGCCCATCGGGTTGATCTCAGATGCACAGGTGATTATGAAGTACAGCGATGTAAACCTCTATATATTTAATACACAAACCACCCGCAAACAGGAAGTGAAATTTGTGGAAAGCGTAATTGAAAGAAATAAGCTGAAAAGTAATGCCGCCATTCTTAACGGTGTGAAAGTGGTAAAATGGAGATATTATTACAGTAAATATGGTTACGGCTACGGCTATGGCTACGGCTATGGCTACGGCTATGGTTACGGCTATGGCTACGGTTACGGTTCGGAAGGAAAAAAGAAAAACAGGAAAAAGGAAAAGGAATAACCGGATGAAAGAGCAGGATAATCAACAATGGGATATTGTCATCAGTCCGCGAAAAAATCTTTTCCGGCTCAATCTCAGGGAGCTTTGGAAATACCGCGATCTTATCCTGCTTTTTGTAAAACGCGATGTAGTATCGGTATATAAACAAACTGTATTGGGCCCGGTTTGGTTTGTGCTGCAGCCCATATTGATGACTATCACTTTTACCATTGTGTTTTCAGTAATAGCACGATTATCCACCAATGGAATTCCACCGCTTTTGTTTTATATGTCGGGAATTGTTCCGTGGACTTATTTTTCGGGTTGCCTGATGAAAACGTCCAATACATTTATCGGGAATATTGCTATTTTCGGTAAGGTTTATTTTCCACGGCTAACGGTTCCCATATCGGTGGTTATTTCAGCATTATTATCTTTTCTCATCCAGTTTTCGCTGGTTGTTTTACTGATGATTTATTATAAATTAAATGGAAATAACCTGATTCAGCCTAATATCAATCTTTTACTGGTACCCGTTCTGGTAATCATTATGGCATTGCTGGGATTAGGTTGCGGAATTATAGTTTCAGCACTTACCACCAAATACCGCGATCTTAAATTTTTAGTAGGATTCGGAGTACAGTTGCTGATGTATGCCAGCCCGGTAATTTTTCCCCTGTCTACAGTTGAAGGAAAGCTGAAATACATTTTACTCGCAAATCCGATGACTCCCGTTATAGAAGGAATGCGGTTTGCACTTTTCGGCAAAGGCGAATTTAATGCCATGCATTTGTGTTATTCTGCCGGCTTTACACTGGTTATCGTTATTGCCGGCCTCGGGCTTTTTAATAAAGTGGAAAAATCATTTACGGATACCGTATAGTTATGTCAGCAAAAGAAAATGAGGTGGTGATCAGCGTTCAGCAACTGGATAAAAAATACCGGTTGGGAACAATGGGAGGTACTACGCTTGCAGAAGACATGAAGATGAGGTGGGCATCGTGGAGAAGAAAACCTAATCCATTGCTGAAAATAAATGAAAGTGAACAGGAACGGCAGGCAGGAGATCTTTTCTGGGCGTTAAAAAATATAAACTTCGAAGTCAGGCGGGGAGAAATACTTGGAATAATCGGTAAAAACGGTGCCGGAAAATCGACACTGCTTAAATTACTTTCTCAAATTACTACACCCACATCGGGCGAAATAAAAATAAAGGGCAGAATCGCCAGTTTACTGGAAGTGGGAACAGGTTTTCATCCCGAACTTACAGGCCGCGAAAATATTTACCTCAATGGAGCTATCCTGGGAATGTCGAAAGCAGAAATTGACAGCAAGATCAGCCAGATTATTTCTTTTTCAGGAATCGTTTCACATATCGATACACCGGTAAAAAGATATTCATCGGGAATGAAAGTGCGGCTTGGATTTGCCGTAGCCGCCCATCTTGAACCCGAAATATTGGTAATTGATGAAGTGCTCGCAGTGGGTGATATGGAATTTCAGCGCAAATGTCTCGGTAAAATGAATGATGTGGCCAGCAGCGGAAGAACTGTTTTATTTGTAAGTCACAACATGTCTTCGGTGCGTAATTTATGTACCTCTTGTCTTGTTTTGGATAAAGGACAAATCGTTTATTCGGGGAACACAGACAAAGCCATCGAACATTATTCCAACCTTAATGATGATATTACAGTAGAGAAAAAAGCTTTTGTTGAATATCCGTCTGATACGGAAAAAACATTTCAGTTTTCACGTATCGAAATGGAAGTAAACGATATTCATAAACCGGCCGTTTTTGAATTCAAAAACCCGGTTAAAATGAAAATAAATATCATAAAAAATAAAATGATACCCGACTATTGTTTCCTGGGAATTGTTTTAAAAGATACTTCCGATAACATACTGGCCGTATTTTGTGATGATGATGAAAAGGAATCGGTACTAAGAAATCTGGAAACAGGAAAATACAGTGTTAACTTCAGTATTCCGGGTGAAATACTTAAACCGGGAATTTATCATCTTACATTTTCGTTGCGCACACCGGCCGATGATCCGTTTGATAAATATGAAAAAGCATTATCATTCGAAATCACCGATACCATCACCTGGCGCGGACAGAAAAAAAATTATCGTTCGGCAGTCGCCATTGCTCCATTGGGAAAATGGTCGGTTGACAAAATAAATGAACTATGAAATATCTCGATTGGAAAATAGATACTGATGCCGAAAATATCCGTGAAGGAGCCATAGAACTTCGGGCCAAAACGGCCGAAAACATGTATTACAAAGCCATGGATTCGGAGAAAAAAGCACATAAATATGTTACCGCTGATAGAAATAAATGGCGTAGTGCTGTTATCTCGAAAATGGAACTGGTGTTCAATAAAAAAATTCATGGCCGGGTAATTGAAATTGGTGCGGGTACCGGCTGGTGTTCGGCCCTGCTAAGTAAAAATGAACCGGTGAAAGAAGTTTATGTGCTCGATTACGATCGCTATTCGGTAGAAGTGCTTATGCCGATGGTGTTTAAAAACCTCGGTGCTGATGAATCAAAACTGGTTCCTGTTTTGGGAAGTTATAATAAAATGATGTGTCCGGATAACCATTTCGATTTTGTGATCTCTATCGGGGCCATTCATCATTCCGAAAATCTTCGTGCTACCTTTTCCGAATGTTACCGTGCACTCGCTCCCGGAGGAATTCTGGTGGCAACTGAGCATTGTCATCCCGATTCTTATACTATTGAAGCATCTTTGTGTGATGATAATGAAGTGCTCGATCCTTCACAGGTGAAAGCACTTTACGGAAATAATGAAATGACTGTGAAAGCAAAAGATAATTCAGACCATAATTACCGCATCAGCGAATTTATTTCGGCTTCCTATTTTGCAGGATTTGACGTGCTGCCTTTTGTTTTTGAAACCGAAGGAGAACCCGCTGATGACCGTATTTTTAAAAACCCTCAGCCCTTTTGTGGTTACGGAACGCGGGTGTTCTATCCGTATTTTGCCCACGACCGGGAAAAACCTTTGTTTGATAATTTTTTACTTATTCTTCAAAAACCGGTAAACGGCAAATCATCACCAGTATTCAAAAATTCCAATACAGGAATTCAAAAAAGTAAAAAAAATATTTTTTCCAAACTATTTAAAAAATAGAGTATGAAAAATGTAAACAGTCAGGAGATATATCCGGGTAAGGAAAATATTTCAAAAGAATATCTTTTACCCCTCCTCGAAAAAAACGGAATTGTGGTGATCAATGGTTTTTTGGATGAGAACCAGCTGAAAAACCTGCGAGCGGAATTCGAAAAAATTCTATCATCACCCGAAAACAGTTTTATCAAACCCTTTCCCTATTCCGAAGGAAAAGGCTGTGTGGTGAAAAGGGAAAAAATAGATCCGGCTGTTTTGCCCGAAACCCAAAAAATATTTTCATCAGAATTCATGCAAACCATTGCTAAAGGATACCTGAAAGGCGAATTCCCTCTGAATAATGAAATTTATGTGGTAAAAGATGTGGTGGGATCAAAGCATCATGCCAACGATCTTCATTTTGACGTATCAAGAGCATTTAAGTTTTTTATCTACCTGAAAGACACTGATGCTTCCAACGGAGCCTTTGCCTGCGTTCCGGGCTCCCATCACAAGGCACAGGATATCCGCAAAAAATACGGGGCATCCATCAGCTACGAAAACCGGGAATTGTCGCGTGAACTTCCCTATACTGAAAAAGATGCAGTATCAATTGATGGTCCTGCCGGAACTTTGATTATTTTCGACACCGATGTGTTTCATAGGGCCGGTACGGTGAGCTCGGGAGAAAGATGGGTGATGAGAGGGCATAGCCGTTTAAAGGAAAATATTGTGCCTATGACAAAACCCTCAGAAAACAAACCCGGACTGCTGCAACGTATCAAAAGGAAACTTACGGGAAAATAAATGGCAAAAAGAATCTGTATTATTCCTGCCCGCGGAGGTTCGAAAAGAATTCCGCGTAAAAATATCCGTTTGCTTAATGGACGGCCCCTGATTAGTTACAGCATAAGAGCAGCAATCGATTCGGGAGTATTTGATGAAGTAGTGGTATCTACCGAAGATGAAGAAATAAAAAATGTAGCCGCATCAGAAGGCGCAATGATTGATAATCGTCCCGAACATATGGCTGGTGATACGGTTACCAAAGTAGAAGTAATTAAAGAGTTTTTGCACCGGCCGGAAAACAAAAATAAATACACATTTATTACAGCTTTGCTTCCCACCTGTCCTTTTCGCACCGCTGAACATGTAAGGGAAGCATTTGAACTTTTTTGCAGCCATCCCGAAGTGCCTTTTCTGATTGGTGTCACCGAATACGAATTTCCTGTTCAGCTGGCGTTGACTCCCGTTAATGACTTTACTATGAAAATGACTTTTGCAGACGGCTATAAAACCACACGCAGCCAGAATATCGAAAAAAGATATCATCCCAACGGGGCCATGTATATGGCTACTGTTAATGCTTTTCTTGAAAAAGGAACTTTTTTCAACGAAACCATGCTCACTTACAAAATGAGCGCTGTTCGTTCATATGATATTGATTATCCCTATCAGTTTGAAATAGCAGAAATACTCTCCAAAAACATCCAAAACTATGAGTGATCATAAAACTGTTTCCGGGCCTGTTATACCACTGCCAACTCCCTTCACCCGTGAGTATAGCGTGGATTATGCAGCCATGGAAAATTATGTTTCTTTTCTTGCCGGTGCAGGAATAAAAAACGTAATGACTACTGTTGGAACGAGCCGTTATAACCTGTTGTCGGATGAAGAAATCATGCAACTCAATAAGGCGGTGGTAAATGCCGGAAAAGGAAAACTGGTGACTATGGTAGCCAATCCTCCCGTTGGTTCACTCGCAAGAGCGGTGGATTTTGCTAAACATGCCGAAAGTATTGGCGCTGATTTTTTCCTGGCCTACTACCCCGAACGGTTTTATGGTGAAGAAAATACATTCCGTTTTTTTGAAACGATCAATAATGTGTTGAACAAAACACATATACTTATTCACGAAATGCCAATGCGCAACGGGTTGGGTGGAGGACAAGTGCAATATTCACTGGAACTGCTGGAAAAATTATTGACTCTTCCGAATGTGGCCGGGTTTAAAGAAGAAGCACTGGATGCAGAATACAGTAACAAAATAGTTGAACGATTCCATGATAAAGCGGTAATCATTGGTGCCGGTGGAGGAATGAGCCGCTACCTGTTGCGTGACCATCAGCGCGGAGCAAAAGCTTTTTTGGGCGGCATAGGCAATTTTTTACCATCGCTGGAATTGGAATTTTTTGAAGCCATTACTAACGGAAACCGGGCTAAAGCAGAAGAAATTGTAAACAATACTGAGTTACCTTATTTTAATGAAGTAGTGCCTATGGGATGGCACCCCACGCTTAAAGCGGCACTGGCTGTAAAAAAACTGATGCCTCCTTATGAAAGGCCGCCCATGATTGAGATCAGTGGCGAGGCACTGGAAAAATTGAAAAATGTAATGAAATCCAAAAATCTCATCTGACTATGCTGAAGCGATTGCCTGAATTGGATGGAGTAAGGGCCATTGCTGTATTGTTTGTTTTCTTTTCGCATACTTCGGGCCGCGATATGTCTTTGCATCCCTCTCTCAATTTTGCCGGAATAGGACACGTTGGTGTTTATCTTTTTTTCTGCCTTTCCGCTTTTCTCATTTCCATGCGCCTGTTTACAGAAGAGTTCAATGCCAAAAGTGTAAAACGATTTTATACCAAAAGAATTTTCAGAATACTTCCGTTGTATTATTCGGTTGTGATAGTGGTGTTTTTCTGGCAACTTATCTCTCAGCAATATAACGAACATTATCTTTTCGTTAGTCATGGCTGGACCGGTTTTTTTCAGCACCTGTTTATGTATCGCGGGGATGGTGTTTTCTGGAGCGTTGTGGCCGAAGAACAATTTTATATACTTGTTCCGCTGTGGGTTTACCTTTTGCTGCGTTTTCGCTGGGCAGCTTTTGTGATGTTTGCCGGGGTTGCGCTTCTGAACGGAGTTTTGTATATGTGTAAAAATATTCATTGGCCATTACACATCGACTGGATAAAATACATCACTACCAACGACCGTACCAGCGGAAACTATCTCGATATTTTTATCACCGGTATCACTTTTGTCTGGATCTTTGTTTCATACAGGCCGTTTTTTGATAAAAACAAAAAAGTGATTATTGCTGTGGCCAATATTCTTTTTATTTCGGTTTCACTTCTTACCCTTATCCTGGTAAGTGAAAGCTTTTTGTGGTTTCGTCAGCCGTTTTATGATTTCCGTTTCCTCAGCCTGATGTATGCTTTTGTTTTTTCTCTTTTTCTCATCTCCGTATACCTTGGAAATCCGCTTAACAGGATATTGCAATGGAAATGGCTTTGCTATATTGGTTTGATAGGATTCTCTGTATATTTGCTACACATGCCCGTTTTTGCATTTGTAAATACATATTTTGATCTTCCTTCATGGGCCAGGTTTTTTATTTCATCAGGTTTGTTGCTGGCCGTTGCTTCACTTACGTATTACTTTATTGAAAAACCATTTATCCGTATTTCCTACCAACTGATCAATAAATTCAAATGGAATTAAACTCATCTGTAACCATTGGCGGATTAATAATCGGCCATGACCACCGCCCTTTTATTATTGCCGAAATGGCTTGTGCGCATAATGGCGATCTTCAGCAGGCCATTCAGCTGGTGGATGCTGCTGTTGAAGCGGGTGCGGATGCGGTTCAATTACAGTTTTTTAAAGCAGATGAAACCGTTACTCCCAATCACCCGGCTTTTGAAGTAGTGAAACGCATCGAATTTTCAGAGGATAAATGGAAAACGGTGTTTCAATATGCCAAAAGCAAAAATATTCTGGTTTTTGTATGTACATATGACATTCCCAGCGTGGCTCTTGCTGTGCAGCTGGGAGCCGATGGCATTAAACTCAACTCAGCCGACTTAAGCAACCCGGAGGTAGTTATGTCAGTGGCAAAGTCGGGTATTCCGTTCACACTTGGCACAGGCGCATCCACTCTTGAAGAAATAAAATCGGGACTGGATTGTGCCACTTCCAGTGGGGCCGCTAACATTATTCTCATGCATGGTGTTCAGAATTTTCCTACACGGACAGAAGATCTCAACATTAACCGGATACGATTATTGAAAGAACATTTTAATATGCCCGTAGGATACCACGATCACACTGATGGAGAGGATGACTTTTCACGCTCTGTGGATCTGATCGCTATAGGAATGGGCGCAAATGTGATTGAAAAACACATCACTTTATCAAGAGCAGAAAAAGGAATAGATTACCAGGCAGCATTGGAACCGGGCGAATTCAAAAAATTTGTTCAGCAGATTCATCGTGCATGGATAGCCATGGGAAAAAAGGAGATAGGTCCGTTTAGTGAGAGCGATCTTAAATACAGGGCTTTTCAGAAAAAAAGTATTGTGGCTGCAGAGGATATTCAGCCCGGTGAAAAGATTTTGCGTGCATCCGTAAAGTTTATCCGTAATGAAGTGCCCGGTATTCCTCCTTCCCGTTTCCATGAGGTGGAAAACAAAACGGCAAAATTCCTTATCCGTAAATTCGAAAATATAACCAACGAAAAGCTGGAGTAAAATGCTCTTTAACTCTTTTCAGTTCTTTATTTTTTTCCCGATAGTAACCGGGATTTATTTTTTATTGCCCTTCCGCTTCCGCTGGTTCTGGCTGCTGGCGGCCAGTTGTTATTTTTATATGGCACTTATCCCTGTGTATATCCTGGTTTTATTGTTAACTATACTTATCGACTACAGCGCAGCCATTTTTATAGAAAATGCAAAGACCAAAAAAACAAAGAGAAATTTTCTTATTCTCAGTATCATCAGCACCTGCAGTGTGTTGTTTGTATTTAAATACTACAATTTTTTTATTGATAATTACAATTACATTGCCGAAGCAACGGGCTGGGGATATTCCGTTAACCTGCTGGAGATTATTTTGCCGGTAGGGCTTTCTTTTCACACCTTCCAGAGTCTTAGTTATGTAATAGAAGTTTATTACGGCCGCCAGAAAGCCGAAAAACATTTTGGCATATACTCGCTCTACGTTATGTTTTATCCGCAGCTGGTAGCAGGGCCTATCGAAAGGCCGCAAAATATTCTTCATCAGTTTTACATTCCGCATTCATTCAACTACCAGCGGGCGGTAGAAGGAATGCGGCTTATCCTTTGGGGACTCTTTAAAAAAATGGTGATTGCCGATCGTGTAGCTGTTTATGTCAATGAAGTGTATAATCATCCCGATAAATACCATGGTTCGGTAGTGGTATTTGCCAGTGTTTTGTTTGCTATACAGATTTATTGCGACTTTTCAGGTTATTCAGATATTGCTATCGGTTCTGCACGAGTAATGGGATTTAATCTCATGGAAAATTTCAACCGCCCTTATTTTTCAAAATCGATAAAAGAATTCTGGTCGCGGTGGCATATTTCTTTATCTACCTGGTTCCGCGATTACCTGTATATCCCGATGGGAGGAAACCGTGTGGCCAAACCACGCTGGTATTTCAACCTGTTTTTTACATTCCTGGTAAGTGGCTTCTGGCATGGCGCCAACTGGACGTTTGTGATATGGGGTGCATTACACGGAACTTATCTTGTAACGGGAATAATAGCCGACCGTTTGGTTTTTGACAAAATAAAATCACTGAAAGAATTTTTTTATAACTCATTTACCGGGAAAGTCATTACCGCTTCATTTACTTTTTTACTGGTGGTTATCGCCTGGGTCTTTTTCAGGGCTAATAATGTAGAAGAAGCAATTACGTTAATGGGCAATGCGTTAGATTGGAAAGGAACAGGAGTTAATATTCGTATACCCGGATTTCAAAGCTATAAAACCGAACTGGTGATGACAGGAATTTTGTTATTGTTTTTATTTGCCACACATTGGTACGAACGCAGTAAAAAACTGGAAATCCGTTTGAATTCATGGTCACCCGTTTTCAGGTGGACAGCTTATTTTGTCATTACGGAATGTATTATTTGGGCAGGGTTTTATGGTACAAAGTCTGATTTTATTTATTTTCAGTTCTGATGAAAAAATTTATAGTAAAAGCAACAGTATTTTCGGCAGTGATTATTGCCCTGAACTACTATTTTTTTACTATTGCCGTACAACAACCGGTAGATGAATTTTATCTTCGGTTTACCGGCCCCAAAGCTACTTCCATGATCATTGGTTCGTCACGGGCTGCGCAGGCGTTGAATCCTGACTGGGCGTTTAACGGACTGGATGCCGGAACTAACCCGATGAATTTTTCGTTTACCCAGGCACATTCTCCTTTTGGTGAAGTATATAACCATGCAATATTCAAAAAACTCGATAGCTCTGTAAAAAACGGGATTTTTATTGTGGAGGTTAACCCGCTTTCTTTTACCGTAAAGCGCAATGCATCGCCCGACTCGTTATTTCCCGAACAACACTCATTCCTGGGGCAGTTGTATACTTTTAATGGTTCCGTGAACGCAGAATACCTGCTGAAGAGTTATAAAAAACCGCTTTACCGGATATTCTCTGATAAAAAGGAAAGCGCATTATTGCTTCACTCCAATGGATGGCTCGAGGTAAAATTCAATCGCGACAGCCTGAAACTGAAAAAAAGGATTATTCTGGCGGAAAAAGAACACCGCGAACATGTTTTTCCCGAAGCAACAATTTCGGATGAACGTCTTCAGTCATTTGAAGAACTGATTGCCGGGCTGAAAAAACAGGGAACAGTTGTTTTAACCCGATTGCCTCTTTCTTCCGAAATGTATGAGCTGGAGAAGGAATTTTGGCCGGATTTTGACCGAAAAATGGAAGAAACGGGTGAAAAAAACGGGATCACATACCTGAATTTTACCAATGAAAATAACCGGTTTTTAACCATAGACGGCAGTCATCTTGACAGGACATCTTCCCAAATGGTATGTGCAGAAATCAATCGTTTCCTGGGCAATAATCCCCGTTAATCCACCCGTTTTTTTTGCATATTTGTAACTATGAAATATTCATGATTCCTTAAAGGTAAAACACTAACCAATCATGAATATTTTCTGTCTGCCGGCAGACATGTAACCGCTAAAAAACAAATGATATACACATGAAATTCAACAGGAAATTTTCCATAGGAGGGTTCGGATTCTTTGAAGCTTCGCCTGTATATATCATTGCTGAAGCGGGGGTTAATCACGGGGGAGATATGCAAATAGCCCGGCAGCTGGTAGATGTAGCAGCCGAAGCGGGAGCTAACGCAGTAAAATTCCAGGCCTTTCGCACTGAAAACCTGATTCTCGGTAATGTAGAAAAAGCGCCTTACCAGAAAAAAACCACTGATGCAGCTGAATCGCAATTCCAGATGCTGAAAAAACTGGAGCTCTCAAAATCGCATTACGCTGAATTAAAAGAATATTGTCATAAAAAAAACATCACTTTTCTTATCACTCCGTTTGATGAAGGCAGCTTGTATGAACTGGAAGAAACGGGGGTGGAAGCCTATAAAATAGCTTCTACAGATACCACCAATCTTCCTTTCCTGAAAAAAATTGCGCAAACCGGAAAACCACTTTTGTTGTCCACAGGAATGTGTTACCTGGATGAAATACGTGTTGCACTGGAAGAAATTTATCCGTGGAATAAAAATGTCGTATTGCTTCAATGTACCGCCAACTACCCGATTGCTGATGAAGAAGCCAATCTTCGTGTAATTGAAACATTCAAAAAAGAATTTGATATGCTGGTGGGATATTCCGATCATTCAGTAGGAATCGGTGCAGCTCCCTATGCGGTTCCTATGGGAGTATGTGCGGTGGAAAAACATTTTACACTCGACAAAAATCAACCCGGCCCCGATCATTCGGCTTCCCTTGATCCGCAGGAACTGAAAGATTTTGTAAAACAAATCCGGCAAATCGAAAAATACATGGGAAGTGCTGTTAAAGAACCTGTGGAAGCAGAAAAATTTACCCGAAATTCACTGCAAAAATGCCTGGTGGCAGCACGCGAAATAAAAACCGGTGACCGGTTCACAGAAGAGAGTTTTGTGGCCAAAAGAACAGGAGGAAAAGGTATTTCACCTTTATTATATAAAAAACTGCTTTCTCAAAATGCTACGCGGAGTTATAACATAAACGATATTATCGATGAAAAAATCTGAAACGATAGTTGTTATAGGATCCGGAGGGCATTCCCGTTCGGTGGTTTCGTTGCTGATGAATAATGGATTTGCCATAGAAGGTATTTATGACGATTCGTTTACAGGAAAGAAAAAAGAAAAGATTCTTTCATCAGAAATAAAAGGAAAAATAAAAGACATTCCTGCGCGCTCACGGATTGTGCTGGCAACAGGTAACAACCAGTTGCGTGAAAAACTGTTTACAATTTACGGTAAAAAAATATGGGATAAAAATATCATTCATCCGGCTGCTTGCATTGAATTATCGGCCCGGCTGGGAAATTCCAACCTGGTTTTTGCTTTTGCCTATATCAATGCTATGGCGGTGGTGGGTGATAATACTATTATTAATTCCGGTTGTATCATTGAGCACGAAGCCAAAATTGGCAATCATTGCCATATTTCGGTGGGAGCCGTTATTTGTGGCCGGGTGAAGATTGGCAACAGTTGCTTCATAGGGGCGGGAGCCGTTATAAAAGACAGTGTTTCTGTTTGCAGTGGTGTTACGATAGGTGCCGGTGCTGTGGTGGTAAAAAATATTACAAAGCCCGGTGTATATACCGGTGTTCCTGCAGGGAGGTTGAAATGATATACGTGTCGAGCTCCTGTGTGAAAACAAATGATATGGCAAAAGCCGTAACTATTTTGGCTGAAGAAGGTTTTTCACACATAGAACTTTCGGGCGGAACGCGCTATCTGTCATCACCGGAAAAAGAACTGCTAAAACTGAAAGAAAAATATTCATTACATTTTTTGTGTCATAATTATTTTCCGGCTCCCGAAAAAGATTTTGTATTGAACCTGGCGGCAGAAGAGGAAGAAGTTTTTCAGTTGAGTAAACAACATATTTTGCGTGCGATACAGCTTTCTGAACAACTGGGGGCGTCTAAATTCGGATTTCATGCCGGTTTTCTTATTAATATTCCGGTTAACCAGGTGGGAAAAAGTATTTCACGCCAGCAACTGGCTGATCGCGAAAAAGCAATGGAACGCTTTTGCAACGCATTTACAGAACTCGGAAAATCAGGAAAAAATGTTAAACTGTATATTGAAAATAATGTTCTTTCGGAAGAAAATTACAGGAATTATAACGCAATAAACCCTTTTTTCATCACCGATTTTGCAGGCTACCGGGAGTTCAGGGAAAGGATCAGTTTCTTGCCCCTGCTTGACGTTGCTCATCTGAAAGTGAGTGTTAATACGCTAAAACTCGACTTTGAAAAAGAACTTCACCTGTTTTTCGAAGAAACAGACTATATTCACATTAGCGATAATGACGGAAAACGGGATTCCAATAACTGGTTTTCGGAAAAATCGGAGTTATACAAAAGCCTGAAGCAACTCAACTGGAAAAATAAAACGGTTACCCTGGAAGTGTATGACGGAATGGAAAAACTGAAAGAAAGTTATAACAACGTAATGAGCCTTTTCTGATATGAAGAAATCCATTTGCCAATTAAAATCTCCTTTACTGCAGGTGCTTGAAGCGATCAATCATGAACCAGCCGGTATCGCTTTTATTGTTGATGAAAAAAACAGGCTTTGTGGTGTGGTAACTGATGGCGATGTTCGAAGAATGTTGCTCGCAGGAAGAGACCTCAAATCAGAAATTGTAAAGGAAGACCTGAAGGAATTTGTTGTAGCCCGGCAAGGTGAACCCGTGGAAGAACTTCTTAAAAAATCAGATAAACGTGTTCGCGTAATTCCGATCGTTAACGAAAATTTCGAACCGGTGGATTATTTCAGGTACGAACACCGGGTGCACATGATGCCGGTAGCAGAACCCGATCTTGCCGGAAAAGAATTTTCGTACCTGTCGGATGCTTTTCTCTCTACGTGGATTTCCAGTTCAGGAAAATACATTACAGATTTTGAGAAAAATTTTGCTTCTTATTGCGGCACCCGTCATGGTGTTGCCGTTTCCAACGGAACAGTAGCGCTTCACCTGGCCATGGTAGCACTGGGTATAGGAAAAGGCGATGAGGTTATCGTTCCTGATCTTACTTTTGCAGCTACTATTAATACGGTGCTCCACGCTAATGCCACTCCCGTTATAGTAGATGTGGAAAAAGACAGCTGGTGTATTGACCCAAAAGAAGTGGAAAAAGCAATTACTCCGAAAACAAAAGCCATTATTCCGGTTCACCTTTACGGGCAACCCTGCGATATGGATGCCATTATGGCTATTGCACACAAGCATAACCTGTATGTTATTGAAGATGCGGCAGAAGCACACGGTGCGGTTTATAACGGAAAAAAGACAGGATCGTTCGGACATATTTCCTGTTTTTCTTTTTATGGAAATAAAGTAATTACCACCGGTGAAGGTGGAATGTGTCTTACCAATGACGATGCGCTGAATGAAAAAATGCGTGTGCTTCGCGATCATGGCATGAGCAAAACCAAAAAATACTGGCATGAACATGTAGGATTCAATTACCGGATGACCAATCTGCAGGCGGCCATCGGTTGTGCCCAGCTGGAAAGAATAGAAGAAATACTCCGGGAAAGAAAGGAAACCGAGTCGAAATACCGTTCATTGCTCGGAAAATACCCGTTTATTTGCTGGCAAAAAAATATAGAGGGAAGAATAAAAACCGTTTGGCTGGTATCTGTATTGCTGGAAGGCGTAGAACGTGAGTTGGTCTTTGATACACTTTCGCGGAACGGGGTAGACGTGCGCCCTTTCTTTTATTCTCTTTCTTCCATGGATATTTATAAGCCCTATTCTTTCTCTTCTGCAGTAAGCCGCGAACTTTCCGCTAAAGGAATGAATCTGCCTACCATAAAAAATGTAGATTTTGGAAAAATAGATCAGGCGCTGGCAGAGCTGAAAAATGAGATCGCATAAGGAAATACTGGATATATTGATCAGGATAGAAAAGGAATCAGATGTAAATGCGGTTACTTACAGAAATATTCCTGTATGGCCGCTCATTCGTGTTTTCCTTACATACCACCTTTTTCATTCCGATCCTGCCGGGTTTCAGTCTCAGCAGAATAATAAAAAAAAATACTCCCTGCGTTATGTTTTCAGTTATTACCGGAATAACCGTAAAAAACTGGCCGCAAAAAAAAGAGAAATAGAACAGCTTATTCGCTCAGCAAAAAAGGCAGAAATCAACCAGGTGGCATATTTCGGGCACGATGCTGAAAGAAAAACCGAATTTGAGGGTGAACTTATTGATGTATTTTCCTTTGGTTTAAAAAAAATGTTGCCCGAAAATGTAAACATGCTATACATAACCGATAAAGAAACGGTTACATTGCCCGCTGATTTACGTACATCATCTATGTCGGTAAATGTTATCAATGAATGGGTAACTCTTCAGAACGAATATTATGAAGTAATAAAAAATTCTCCGGCCGGGTTTTTATTCAGCGACAGGTTAGTTCATTATTCTGCTGTTGATAAAGCGATCAAAAGAGAATGCCCCGGATTTTTAAATGAAAAAGATTTGCTGGCCCGGATAAGGCCGGTTTTTTTATGTGCAGATGAATTGGAAAAACTGTTTACAGTTATTTCTCCCCGGGTGGTATTTTATAATACATTTTATCATGAAAAAAATTTCTCTGCTGCCTTAGCGTGTCGCAAATGCGCCATCCCTTCGGTGGAAATTCAACATGGCCAGCAGGGAGAATTCAGCCCGTTCGATAATCACTATACCAAAGTGCCATCCCGCGGATATGAATGCTGGCCCGAATATTTCTGGGTTTTTGGTGAAGAAAGCAAACACAGAAAAGATGAAATGATCAAAAACACTTTTCATAAAACCATAACCGGTGGCCATCCCTGGTTATACCTCTGGAAAAACGACAAAAATTTTATTTCACGGGCCGCGTCTCAGTATGCCGGAAAAAAAGAACCTGCCGGAATTCCGGTAATTCTTGTTGCTCTTCAGCCGGTAGACCAACCTGTTCCCGGATTCCTTGCTTCGGTTGTTACTGAAACGGCCGGGAAATATTCCTGGAAATTCCGGTTTCATCCGGCAATGAAAAAAGAGGAAGAAAAGATCAAACAAGGATTTTCTCAGCATCCCTGTATCGAATGGGATGAAAGCACACGCCTGCCGTTGTATCTTTTGCTCAGGGAAGCGGATACCGTGATCACCTTATGGTCAACCGTTGCGTATGAAGCTGCGGCATTCGGAAAAAAAGTTATTCTCATTCATAAAAACGGAGCAGAGATCATGAAAAAAGATGTGGATAACGGGTTATTCAGGGTTGCCTTTACTTACAACGATCTGTTACAGGAACTGGAAACAACATATTCAGCTCCCGGAAACATTTTGCCTTTTATTGAAACCGATGAGAAAATTATTCTAAAAAATTTAAATCAACTCATTACCCAAAACTGATGTGCGGAATACTGGGAGCAATCGGACATACTGAAGAAAGTACTTTTAAAAGAGCACTTGATTCCATACAACATCGCGGGCCCGATGGATTTGGGATTTGGAAAGAAGACGAAATTATGCTGGGACATCGCAGGCTGGCTATCCTCGATCTTTCCGAAAACGCATCCCAGCCATTTCACTATCAGCACCTGGCAATAGTATTTAACGGTGAGATCTACAATTTTACTGAAATAAAAAACGAACTCATAAAAAAGAATTATGTGTTCAAAACCGAATCAGATACCGAAGTAATTGCAGCTGCATTCCTGGAGTGGGGAAAAGAAAGTTTATTAAAATTTAATGGAATGTGGGCACTGGCTATCTGGAACAAAAACAATAAAGAACTTTTTTTGGCCCGCGACCGTTTCGGGAAAAAGCCACTCTTTTACTCTTTTGTGAATGGTAAATTTATTTTTGCCTCGGAAATGAAAGCGATATTTCCATTTCTAAATGAGGTTACCGTTTCAGAAGATTTTAACTGGTGTGTTTCTCATCTTAATAACTACGAATCAACGGATAAATGCCTTATTCGTGGTATTAAAAGATTTTATGCCGGTTCGCTGGCAGTTTTCAAACCCGGAGATACATCGCTTAACCAGGTGAAGTACTGGAATACGCATGATCATATTTCTCCACCACCCTCACGGTATGAAGAGCAAGTGGAAATGTTCAGGGAAATTTTTGAAGACGCCTGCAGGATTCGTCTTCGCTCGGATGTTTCGGTAGGAACTGCACTAAGCGGTGGCGTGGATTCTTCGGCAGTATTGGGTACCATTGCCGCCATTGCAAAAAAAAATAAACTCGATTCCCGGTCGGCCGATTGGCAGCATGCATTTATTGCAACTTTTCCGGGAACTTTTTTGGATGAAACAAATTATGCCCGGAAAGTGGTTGATTATACCGGGGCGAAAGCTCATTTCCTGGAGATTGATCCGGTGAGCGGAATAGAAAATATTACTGACTATCTTTTCAAATTCGAGGAATTTAGTTTTACCAGTCCCATTCCGATGATAGAAACATATAAAGCATTAAGAAAAAATAATGTAGTGGTTTCCATTGACGGACACGGTGCCGATGAAATGCTGGCCGGTTACGGCAACCAGGTATTCAGCGCTTTTCCCGATTGTGGAAATGACAAAAAAAAGATAGAAGGTGTTATCCGCGCGTATAACGACATGTGGCCGGAATCGGATCAGACAGAAAAAAAAGAAGCTGACTTTAGTACGTATAACGAGTATATGATTAATCACTTTAAAGGAAAAAAAAGATTTTATCTCCATAAATGGAAAAGTTTTTTAGGAAACAAAACAGAAAATATTTCAGAAAAAAAATCCGGCCATTTTAATACACTCCTTTATGAACTTTTTCACGTAAGTATTTTACCGACATTATTAAGAAGTTACGACAGGTATTCGATGGCCAGCGGAGTGGAAATACGAATGCCTTTTATGGATCACCGGCTGGTTACTTTCTGTTTTTCCCTGCCATGGGACAGCAAGTTGAGGAATGGTTTTACAAAGTCCGTTCTTCGGGATGCTGTAAGTGGTTATGTACCGCATGAAGTGATATACCGCAAAACAAAACTGGGATTTAATACCCCGGTGGTTGACTGGATGAAAGGACCATGGAAAGAATTTCTGCTGGATGTTGTTTCAAGTTCCTCTTTCAGCAACTCTTCTTTGGTAAATGCAGAAGATGCCAAACTTCATTTAAATAAAGTTATTAATGGCAATGAAGTAAAATTCAAAGACGGAGAAAGGGCATGGACCCGGATTATGCCTTATTTTTGGGAACAGGCTATGTTAAACAGAAAATAAATTATGAATAGATACGCCCCTGTTGTCCTGTTTGTTTATAATCGTCCCGAACATACCCGGAAGACACTTGAATCGCTGTCACGTAATCCGGAGTCAGCTCTTTCCGATCTGTTTATTTTTTGTGACGGCCCAAAAAAAAATACAGATGAAATGAACCTGGAAAAGATAAAGGAAGTGAGAAAAGTGATCAGGGAAAAAACATGGTGTAAAAATATAATCATTTCCGAATCAGAAGTAAATAAGGGTTTGGCCGATTCGGTTATTTCGGGAGTAACTCAAATTCTTTCACAACATGATAAAGTGATTGTTTTGGAAGATGACCTGGTATTGTCTTCCGGTTTTTTAAAGTATATGAATACGGCTCTTGATCGCTACAGGGATAATAGCGGGGTGTGGATGATTTCAGGCTATAATTTCCCGGTGAAGGAAATAAAAGCCGATCATTCTGCCTATTTTATTCCGCTTACTTCCACACAAGCATGGGCCACATGGAAAAGAGCCTGGGCTATGTTTGACCCGCAGGCAAAAGGGTATGAAGAACTAAAAACAAATACTCAGTTAAGAAGAGAGTTTAACCTGAATGATACCTTTGATTATTCTTCCATGTTAATATCGCAAATGGAAACACAAAACATCAGTTCCTGGGCTATAAGGTTATGGTGGTCGGTTTTCCGGTCGAAAGGGCTGGTACTTTATCCCGATAAAAGCCTTATCGCCAACACCGGCTGGGATGGTTCGGGCGCACATTGTTCAGATAAAAACCCTTACCAGGATTCAGAATGGGACCCGGAGTATTATATTGAAAAATTTCCCGCTGAAATAAAAGCAAACCCAAACAATTTTTATAAATTGATCCGCTATTTCAAAAACCTGAACGGAAGATTTTCCAAACCCACGTTTTTTCAAAGGATAATGGGGAAAATAAGGCAACTAAAATGAAAAAAATACTAAGAAAAATATTTTTGAAAATTGTTCCGCCTTTTTATCTGCAATCCCTGCTGAATAAAGAAGCTGCCGATAAATGTTTGGAGGCTTGTATGGCCGGTGAAAATTCAAAATTTTATCCCGGTGCAAAAGTGGAAAATCTCCGGTTAGACAAGTCACGGATAAAAATCGGTAACAATGTACATGTAAGAGGCGAATTACTTGTTTTCCCTTATGGCGAAGGAATTAACATAGGAGATAATTGCTATATAGGCGAAGGAACAAGAATCTGGTCGGGCGAATCGGTTAAGATTGGTTCGAATGTCCTTATTTCGCATAATTGTAATATTATCGACACCGACTCTCATGAATTAAATCACCTGGAAAGAGCTGATAGTTTTCTTCAGCTGGTTACACAAAAAAAGGCTAATACCGATAAAGGAAATGTAAAAACAGCACCCGTTATTATCGATGATTATGCCTGGCTAAGTTATAACGTATCCGTATTAAAAGGTGTGAGAGTAGGAAAAGGCGCCATTATAGGGGCATGTAGCCTGGTTACAGAAGATATTCCCGACTTTTGTATAGCGGCAGGTGTGCCGGCAAAAGTGATAAAAAAAATAACGTGAAGATGGTTATGAAAAGTATCGAAAAAATATTTTATTGGTCGAAAGCGAAAATTGATCGGAAAAAAATCAGGAATAATCAAACGGCCCTCGATGAATACCTGCATTCAGGCAGAGAACCGTGGTCGCCCGGTTATTATATTCACAAGGAAAAATTAATAAAGAAAATTCTTTCTGATAAAAATGAACTTTTAGCTTTCAGTGAAAAACAACTGGAAAACGGGTTTGGCCTCAGGGTGGATGAAAGGGTAGTGGAGTATCCCTGGATATTTTCAAAACTAAACCCTGCACCTGCAAAATTGCTTGATGCGGGTTCAACGTTTAATTTTGATTTTATTGTTGACCTTCCCCTGATAAAAAAGAAAGACCTCTCCATTTTTACCTATTACCCGGAAGGGAAAAATTTTGCAAAAAACAGGATATCTTATCTATATGGCGATCTCCGTGAAATGCCTTTTCGCGATAAGTGGTTTGATGAAATAGTTTGCCAGTCAACCATTGAGCATATCGATATGGATAATTCCATTTATGGTTATGAAACTGGTTCAGATAAAATCACAGGGCAGCCCAGTTACGAATACCTTAAAGCGATAAAAGAACTGATCAGAATTCTGAAACCGGGCGGAAAACTTTTGCTTACATTCCCTTTTGGCAAGTTTGAGCAACATGGGTTTTTTCAGCAATTTAATTCTGAAATGCTGGAACAGATTATACTGGTTATGAATAAACATGGTAAAGCCGAAACAGATTTTTTCAAATATGAAAAAGAAGGATGGAAAAAGTCAAAAAAAGAAGATGTTGCCAACAGCTTTTCCTACAATCCGCATACCGGTTTGGGTAAAAGTGATGATGGCGCTGCGCATTGCAGGGCGGTGTGTTGTATAGAATTTATCAACGAAAAATGACCTGGGAAGAAATCATTATCGCCATACGCAAAGACCCTGCCTTTTCCGACCTGGTAAAAGAAGCTTATTTTGATGAAGATCTTTTGCTGAATGCCGGGCGTTTTGAAAATTCAGAAGAATTCCTGGCCACGCTGGCAGAAATAAAAATTCATCATCCTGCTGCCAGAAAACTGGCCGATATCGGTGCGGGGAATGGTATCGCATCAGTTGCTTTTGCAAAAAACGGGTTTGAGGTGACAGCAGTTGAACCTGATCCCAGTTCTACCATAGGAAGTGGTGCTATCCGTATATTAAAAGAACAGCTCCGGTTTGCTCATTTGCACATAGTGGATGCTTTTGGCGAATCTCTCCCTTGTGAAAACGAAACTTTTGATGTGGTATATGTAAGACAGGCTATGCATCATGCAGCCGATTTACCACAATTTGTAAATGAACTGGCACGCATTCTCAAAAAAGGAGGAATACTTTTTACCACACGCGATCATGTAATACTGGATGAAAAAGATAAACAATGGTTCCTCGAAACACATCCCCTTCATAAATTCTATGGTGGTGAAAATGCATTTACCGTCCGTGAATACACACAAGCTATCAAAAACGCAGGCCTTGAAATAAAAAAACAATGGGGGCATTTCGATCATGTCATTAATTATTCTCCCGAAACTTCTGCAGCTATCAGCGAAAAAAGAAAAACTATAAGGGAAAAAATGCAGAGAGCTATGCAAAAAAAAACAGGTCCCTTGTCAAAAATTCCTTTTTTGCTGGACGCCTATATTGCACGCACTGAAAAAAAATACGGGCCACTGATGGACGAACGGAAAATTCCCGGCCGCCTGTATTCATTTATTGCTGTTAAAAAATGAAAAAACTGCTTATCATAGGGTCACAGGGATTTATCGGGAGTTACTGCATGCAGTATTTCAAAGACCGGTATGAAACATACGGGGTGGGGATACGTGCAGAAAGCGGAAATAATTTTTTCCTTATAAAGGATTTCGGGGCAGATATCCGGAAAATAGTGCAAAAAATAGAACCCGATTTTTGTATCAATGCTTCCGGATCGGCCAATGTGGCCTTTTCTTTCAGCCAGCCACAAAAAGATTTTGAACTCAATGTCTATCATGTAGTGCATCTTCTGTCGGCTATCCGCGAATTTGCACCGGCTTGCCGCGTGGTTAATTTTTCGAGCGCAGCCGTTTATGGAAATCCGCGGCAGTTGCCCGTTAGTGAAAATCACCCGGTTGACCCGCTTTCACCTTACGGATTTCATAAATATCAATCCGAACTGATCATCAGGGAATATACTTCATGGTTTGGGTTAAATGCCTGCAGTTTGCGTGTTTTTTCGGGATACGGCCCCGGGCTAAAAAAACAGCTGTTTTGGGATATGTATTCCAAATGGAAGCAAAACAAGGCGGTTGAGTTATTCGGTTCGGGAAAAGAAAGCCGCGATTTCATTTATATTTCCGACCTGGCAGAAGCTACTTCGGTGATAATGAAGAATGCCCCTTTCAGGGGTGAAGCTATAAACGTGGCCTCGGGAACCGAAATCACCATTCGCCAGGCTGCAGAAACTTTCGCAACTGCATTTGGCAGGGAAATAATGATTAATTTCAACGGCCGGGAAAAAGAAGGAGATCCGCTGCACTGGAAAGCTGATATCAGTTTGCTGCGCTCGCTGGGATTCGCTCCCGCTGTTCCGCTTGAAACCGGGGTAAAAGCATATACCGATTGGCTCATAAACGGATCAAACTAGGAATTTTTTTTACCCACGATGAAAACTGGATCGGGGGATCGTATTATATTCTCAATCTTCTGTCTTCCCTCAGTCTTCTTCCCGATGAACAGCAACCTGCCGTAACGGTTGTTTGCTGGACCCCTCAGGATTTTCAGCATGCGGTAAAAACGGGTTATCGCTATCTTCAACCGTTATATCCTCATCAGCAACTTCCTTTTCATCAGCGTATCATAAATAAACTGCTGAAGCCCGTAAGCCGTAAGCCGGTATTCAACAAAGCTTCTGTTCCTTCAACTGCATTTCGGGCTGTTTTTCCCTGCGATCACTCCGGGCGATTCGATAAAATAAAAACAAAAATTTATTGGATTCCCGATATGCAGGAAATTCATCTTCCCGGTTTTTTTTCGAAAGAAGAACTGGAAAAAAGAGACAGGTACCGGAAAAGTATCGCTTCTTCCTCATCGGTCGTTGTTTTCAGCAGCCACCCGGCTATCAGTGATTTTAAAAGGATTCTCCCTTCGCACATCTGTAAAACATTCGAAATTAATTTTGCAGTTACTCATCCTCCGTATAACCAATTACCTATTCAAAGCCTCAAAGAAAAATTTTCCATTTCCAGGCCCTGGTTTTTTGTTCCCAACCAGTTTTGGAAACACAAAGATCATCCAACAGTTTTCAGGGCTATAAAAAATCTCAACAACCATTCCGTAGAATTTGTTTTTACAGGAAAAGAAAATGATTCCCGAAGCCCGGGTTATTTCAGTGAATTGAAGCAGATGATAAATGATTGGGGAATTAGTGATCGTGTAAAATTTTTGGGATTTATTGACCGTGCCGAACAGCTGCAACTGATGAATCATGCCATTGCGGTCATTCAGCCTTCCCTGTTTGAAGGTTGGAGCACCGTGGTGGAAGACAGCAAAGCAATGAACCAATGGGTGCTTGCTTCTGATATGGATGTGCACCGCCAGCAACTGCCCGGACACCCGTTTTTCTTTCCCTGTGGAAACGATGAACAACTCACCTTACTTTTACGTAAATTTATAACAGGAATGCCTACACGCCCCGAATACCAATACGAAGAAAAAAGAAAAGAATTCGGGCGTTCGTTTATGAAAATGCTGAATGATGAACTATCCTGAAATATCGGTAATAACTCCCACTTTCAACCAGGGGCATTTTATTGAGGAAACCATCGATTCCGTTCTCAGCCAGCAATATCCCGCTCTGCAGTATTTTATTATGGATGGAGGAAGTACAGATAATACCAGGGAAATTATAAAGAAATATGAAAAACACTTAGCCGGATGGGTGAGTGAAAAAGACAAAGGACAAAGCGATGCTATCAATAAAGGTCTGAAAAAAATTTCCGGGGAAATTGTTAACTGGCTGAACAGCGATGACAGCTATACACCGGGCACTCTTCATAAAGTGGCGCATTATTTTTCCGATCCTCATATTTTATCCGTCTGTGGAACTTCACGTGTTTATGGAAAAGAAAAAGAGTTCATCGCCCCGGGAACATGGGTGGGAAAAGATATTCAATCTACTATTAATCACCTCCACGTTGAACAACCGGCTACTTTTTTCAGAAAAAAGGCAACTGATAAAATGGGGCCGGTGTCGGAAGTGCTGCATTTTGTAATGGATAAAGAATGGTGGTTAAAGTACATTATGCTTTTTGGGATTTCAGGGGTGAAAAAATGCGATGATGTTTTTGTCAATTTTCGTTTGCACGAAGATTCAAAAACCGTTAGCCTTTCAGAAAAATTCAATATTGATCATGCTACTCTGGTAAGTAATTTACTGAGGCAGCATGATTATAGCGACCTGGCTGAAATGGCAGCCACCAAATACCCGGTAAACAGGGAATACCAGTTTACTATTCCCGTACCTTCAATGGTAACAGCAAAAATGATAGAACGAATGGGTGTTTCCTTTTTGCTGAAAAAAACACAAATGGTGTATTCTGAAAATGATTTTCAGGTGGCCAAACAATTTTCACAATGGTTGAAACATCATCCGGTTCACCTGGATGAACGGGAACAACAATGGAAAATGAAGCTCGATGAAATGACAAAACCCGCCAACTGGTTTTTATTCAGGTTGCGCAGAAAAATAAAAGGAAACTGATGCCACAGGTAACTGTTTTTATTCCGGTATATAACAAAGCATCTTATCTGAAAGAATGCCTCGATTCGGTATTGAATCAGGAGTATAAAGATTTTGAAATACTGCTGGTGGATGATGTTTCTACCGACAACAGCGTTGAAATAATTAACAGTTATCATCACTCCTCTCTTCGGCTCATTCGCAATCAAAAAAATATGGGGCCGGGAGGTTGTTCAAATATGGCCATCGAAGAGGCACATGGAAAATACCTGGTGAGAATGGATGCGGATGATATTTCACCACTCAACCGGCTTTCGCTGCAGGTAAAATACATGGAAGATCATCCGGAAATCGTAGCTTCTTCAGGAAATGTTCAGTGCTTTGGAGCCGATAACGGTTTATGGAAATACCCGCATAAAGATAAAGAAGCAAAAGCATCGATGTTGTTTTCCACTCCCGTTTGCCAGGGTGCCTGTATCATGCGGCTGGATCAAATACGTAAGTCCGGTGTGCGTTATGGGTCAGTCAGTAATTATATTGGTGAAGACCGTGTGTTCTGGTTCGATCTGAGGAAAAAAATTCAGTTTGGAAACCTGAATGAAGTAGTGCTGCACTACCGCAGGGGAAGCCAGAATATTGCCCATGATAAAAATTTTAACAGGATTGAAATCCGGAAAAACATCATCCGCTATATGATGGAGCACTGTGGTTTTTCAGTAACTGAAAACGATATAGAATTCCACCTGATGGCAACCGGTATTTTCCCGGAAAAACTAAATGAATCTCATTTAAAAGGATTGAAAGAGTGGCTCGAAAAACTAAACGAATGGAATAATGCCAGCGGTGAATTCCCGCCCGATGCTTTTTTTAAAAAAACAGAACAGATTTGGGATGCTTTTTTCTTCAGGGTGCTGAAAGAAGGCGTTCCGTTGACTCGTTTTTATTTTTCTTTGTGCGCGCAGATAAAACCCGAACACCGTAAATATTTTCTTAAATACCGCATCAACCGGTGGATTGGAAGAAAAAAGTGAAACAGGAGAAAAAAATATTACTCGTCATCACTTCGTCTTATCCCGCGGGGCATGGCGAACATTTTGCTGAAAAGGAACTGAAAGTACTCTCTGCAGAATTTCAAAAGATCATTATTTTCCCTCAAAAAACCGATGATGGACGTAAACGATGGATTCCGGATAACGCAAGGGTGGATGAATCGCTGTCAAAAATCCCGGCTACAGTAAGTAAGAAAGTTTTTTTCAGAAATATTTTTTCTGTGGCCGGAATCATGATAACTGAATTTTTCAGAATAAAAAGAAAAAGATCATTTCTCTCCATCTTCAGGCAAATGAATGCGAGGCTATGCAGGGCCATTGTTTCAGCAGATCAGCTGGATAAAGTGGTGAAGGAATATGGAAGAGAAAATATTTGGTGCTATTCGGTTTGGAGAGATGACGGGGCTTTGGTATTTTCATGGATGGTGAAGAAAAAAATCATTAAGTTCTATGATTTTAAATTTCACGGGTTTGATCTCTATGATCATATTTACCCTGTAGGATTTCAGCCCTTTTTATATTTTACATTGAAACATGTCCGTTTTGCCTGTCACATTTCAAAAGCAGGAATGGATCATATTCTGCAGCAAAACCTGTTTCCCGAAAAACAAAAGTTGTTTTACAGGGGTGTTATGCCCGCCCCGCTGAATCCATTTCCCAAAAATGATATTTTCACTGTGTTTTCCTGTTCGAATGTAGTACCCATTAAAAGAGTGGGTTTGATCATGGAAGCATTGATCCTGGTGGATTTTCCGGTTAAATGGATTCACTTTGGAAGCGGGGTATTGTTCGATGAGCTGAAACAAAAACTGAAAAATTTACCAGAGGGGAAAGAATTCGATTTGAAAGGCCAGGCTGAAAACAGTGAAATTTTAAAAATTTACGAAACAATATCTTCACATTTGTTCATTCACCTGAGTACTACCGAAGGTGGCGCACCCGTAGCTGTTCAGGAAGCCATTAGTTTTGGTATCCCGGTGCTGGCCGCTGATGCAGGAGGAGTAAGGGAAATTGTCCATGATCAGACCGGAATATTGCTTCCTTTGGATGTTTCTGCCCGCCAATTGGCCGATGTTATTATGGAGTTTAAAAAAGGCAGAATGAATACACCGGAATTCCGTGAATCGGTACAGCAATATGCGCGCAGGTATTTTGATGCTGAAACAAACGATCGTAAATTCGCACAAACCATTTCCCAAATCCCCTGATTTTGAAAAAATTTTTATTTATCATACCAAGAACTCCAAAAGCCAGGCGAAACCAGTTGCGTGATTTTTTATTTGAAGTGATGCTTCTTTCCCTTCGAAAACAGGAAAGCAACAACTGGCAGGCTTTTATACTGGGAGAAGAGGAGGCGGAGGAAGGGAACATCCGTTATTTTTCTTCCAGCGGAGTTTCCAAAACCGAAAAAATTCTTGAAGCTCTTCGCCTGATTGATAAACAAAATCCTCCCGAATACCTGATTCGCCTGGATGATGATGATGTAATCCATCCCGGTGCCTTACTAAAATACGAACATGCCCAAGCGGATGTAATAGCCGATAAGTTCCATTGGTTTTATAATATGTATACCGATCGGTTTATCAGTAACGATTATACGTGGATGGCCAATACCGTTTTTCATAAATACGAACACGCTATAGCAGACTCAGGTAACGGTATGCCCGTTATAGCAGGCGACCACAGTAAAGTTTTTCACGAATGGTATACCGGAAAAAATATAGTGTATACTTCCAAAAAAAATCCGTTGTATATGCGTATTCTTTCTCCAACCTGTCTTACACTGGCCAATGTTTATCAATCCGATACGGTGAATTACAGTTTTGATGATCTCAACCGGCAGGTGAAAAAAATTGCCCGGTGGAGACGATTTGGTTTCTGGCACCCGTTTGGCGTAAAATGGTTTTCTCCGTTTAGAAAACTATTCCGCGAAAACCGGAAAAAATATTTTTGAAAACAGTGAAGAATATTTTACTGATATCTTATCATTTTCCTCCGGTCCCCGGGGTGGGCGCGCGGAGATGGGCACTGTTCGCAAAATATCTTGCCCGTTTTGGATATAACGTTCATGTTATTACAGCAAATAATTCCCAAACCGGTTCGCCCTGGACAGAAGATGTGACAGACAAATCCATCAGGGTGTATAAAACAGATGATCATTATCCCAAAGCACTGAAAACTGTTCCTGTTTCATTTACGGAGAAAATAAAATACCGCCTGGCTTTGTGGTATACCGGGAAAAAATTCAGGGGAAGCCCGTATGATAAATCGCTTTTTATGAAAGATGAGCTTTTCCGTGTGATAGAAAAAATTATACATGAGCATGAAATTTCAACTATTATTGCAACTGGTGCGCCCTTTCGTTTATTGTATTATACAACTCTTTTCAAAGAACAGCATCCCGGACTACAGCTTATTTGCGATTTGCGGGATCCATGGACCGATAGCCGGGAATATGGTTTTGCCTCTGTTTCAAAAGAAGCAATAGAATATGAAAAAGATCTTGAAAAATTTGTGATCAATCATTGTGACTATTTCACTGTTCCCTCGCCATTTATGAAACAACGAATGATCAGCGAGTATGGAAATTCCATTCATTCAGAAAATATACGGGTGTTGCCTCATGCATGGGACGCAGATAAATTCCCGGAACATATCAGCGAAAACCGTCCGGGGAAATGCCGTTTTATTTTTGGCGGAAGCATTCATCTTTTCAATATAGATACGCTTTTTATTCCATTGCTGGAAGCTTTATGTCGTTTACGAAGCGAAAACCCGGATTTGTTGAACATGCTGAAATTTGATTTCTATTCACCTGTTGCATTACACCAGGAAAGAATACTTCAATGGCAACTCGAAAAGGTGGTTCAGTTTCATTCTCCCGTTTCTCAGTCCGAATTTATTAGTGAAATGACCCGGTCAACTTACCTGATGATTTTTCTTCCTTCTCACCTTAAGAATTTCAGAATTACCAAATGTGCGGAATACCTTCCGTTGAGAAAACCCATTATATTATTCAGCGAACCCGGTGAAGTATCGCAATGGCTGGAAGAAAACAAACTGGGATCCGTTATCACACCCGGTGTAAGCATGGCTAAAGAGATTGAAAACCTTGCAGAAGAGTATAAAAAAGGAAATCCCGGATTTAACCGCCAATATGATATTTCTTCCTGTTCATTCGAAAATGTGACAAAAGAACTGATCCGGCTGTTTAAATAAATTTGTGGCTGGCTGCTATTTCACCCGAATTCTTAACTTTGTAACCATTACACATGCACCTGGTTATCATTGTTGGAACAAGGCCTAATTTTATTAAGGTTACACGCTTTAAAAAAGCTGCGTCAATTCATTTTCCCGAAATAAAAATCTCCATCGTACATACCGGCCAGCATTCTGATGCCAGTATGGCCCGGATTTTTTTCGAACAGTTCGGGCTTTTTCCAGACCATGAAATTCATCTCGGTGCAGAGACGGTGACAGGGCAAATGGCGGAAATTATTGTTCAGCTCGAAAAAGTATTGCTCGCTGTTCAACCGGATAAAGTGATGGTAGTGGGTGATGTAAATTCCACTCTGGCGGGCGCCATTGCCGCAGCAAAACTCGGCATTTCGGTAGTGCATCTCGAAAGCGGATTGCGAAGCTTTGACCGTAGTATGCCCGAAGAGATTAACCGCATAATTACTGATCGTATCGCTGACGAATTTTTTATTACTGAAAAAAGCGGGAAAGAAAATTTACTGAATGAAGGTGTGGATCCGCGTCATATTCATTTTACCGGCAACACCATGATCGATTCCATGGTGGAATATTCATCACAAATCAAACAATCTTCTGTCACCGGTCAATTGGACGTAAAGGAAAATGAATTTATCCTGATGACTATGCACCGGCCGGCTACAGTCGACCGGAAAGAAGGGTTATTGCAACTGGCAGAATTACTAAATGAACTTATAGGATTTTACCCGGTGGTTTTTCCTGTACATCCGCGTACAAAGAAAAATATTTCGCAATTCGGACTGGAAAAAGAATTTTTCAGCCATAAAAAAATAATATTTACGTCCCCGCTTTCCTATTTTGATTTTCAGAAACTGGTTTCAGATTGTCGTTTTGTATTAACCGACAGCGGGGGGATCCAGGAAGAAACAACATGGCTGAAAAAACCTTGTCTCACTCTCCGGAAAAACACCGAAAGGCCCGTTACCGTTACACAGGGCACCAATACGCTGGTTCCTTTTCAAACCGGAATTATCCTGGAGTATGTGCGCCAGATTGAAAACAACACGTACAAAAAAGGAGAAATACCCGAAAACTGGGATGGAAAATCAACCGAAAGAGTACTTGAAATTATTTCGCGGTTATGATAGTTTATCTCACATTCAATGATCTTCCTTCAGGCGTTTTTAAAAGCCAGGTGCTGGATGTTTGCAGGTTTTATCAGGTTGAACTGAAAAAAGATATTACTCTTGTTTCCTTTGTATCGATACGGGTGTGGAGAAAAGTAAAGCGCCAGCTTTCCGGTTTGCCATTTCATGTAGTGGTATTACCCATGTTTCCAAAGCACCGTAACTGGAAAAAAAACACGTGGCTGTTACGGAGGAAAATAAAAAGCTTAACCCCCAAAACCGTTATATGCCGCGGTCCGCTCGCGGCCTGCCTGGCGCTTCAGGCCAGAACCCCGGAAATGAAAGTAATATTTGATGCCCGTGGAGCCTATGCGGCCGAATTTTCTGAATACCTTGACAGCAATTCATTGCTGAATGATAAAATGGAAAATCATGAAAGCCGTGCGCTTAAAGAATCAGATGGAGTTATTGCAGTGTCCCGTCAGCTGGTAAAATGGTGGAATGAAAAATACGCTTTTATTCCCGGAAAATATGTAGTCATTCCTTGTACACTCAGTTCAGATAATCATACCGTTGTTTCTGAAACGAAAAGGACAGAAATAAGAAAAAAATTCGGTTTCAGTGACAACGATCTGATCATGGTGTATTCAGGTTCGTCTGCCGAATGGCAATCATTGAATAATCTGAAAGACTGGCTGGAACCGGTATTGCGTCAAAATCCCGTAGCAAAACTATTGGTGCTTACACCTGCATCTGTTCAGGATAATGAACTCAGCAAGTTGTTTCCGGGAAGGGTTTCTTCGGCCTGGCTGCAACCTGAAAAAGTTCAGGAAGTTTTATCCTGCTGCGATTATGGTTTACTTTTGCGTGAAGATACAGTAACCAATCGTGTGGCATCACCTACAAAATTTGCAGAATATCTTGCGGCCGGTTTGCCGGTAATGATCTCTCACGCGATAGGAGATTATTCTGAATTTGTTATAAAACACGATTGTGGATATGTATTGCAAAAAGGAAATTCTTTGCAACTTTATTCAAGCGCTATTGAAAAAAAACAGCAGATGAAGCAACTGGCGGTTTCTTTTTTTACAAAGAAAGTGCATGAAAAGGCTTATCTGGAAATACTTTCAGAAAGATGAAAAAAATTATTATTACCGGTGGAGCAGGATTTATCGGATCGGCAATACATGCTGAACTTAAAAAACAGGGGCATGAATTGTTCGTGATTGACAATCTTACATTTGGCAACAGGCAGTTTATTGATACCGATGATGCCCATTTTATTAAAGAAGATATCCGCGACAGGGAAAAGATGAAAAAACTTTTTTTACAGATCAGGCCGCAATGGGTAATACACCTGGCTGCTGTTCACTACATTCCCTATTGCAATCAACACCCGGTGGAGGCTGCCGACATCAATATCAACGGAACTATTTCAGTTTGTAATGCCACAACATTTTGCGGGACAGCAGAAAAATTCTTTTTCGCTTCTACCGCGGCTGTTTACCCGGTATACGACAATGCAGTAAAGGAAGATCTTGAACCCGGCCCGGTAGATATTTACGGAACCACCAAGTTAACGGGTGAATACATTACCAAAGTGTTTCATAACGAATCGGGGATTGCTTCAGTGGTATGCCGTTTTTTCAATGCTTTCGGTCCTAATGAAACAAATGCCCATGTGATCCCGGAAGTTCAAAGACAGGTGAATGAAGGTTTGCGTGAAATAAAATTGGGCAACCTCGAACCTAAAAGAGATTTTATTCATACCTACGATATGGCCAGGGCGGTATCGATGCTTTTGTCATCAGAAATAAAAGGTTGTGAAGTTTTTAATCTGGGAAGGGGAATAGAATATTCCATTACAGAAATAGTAGACGCTTTTTCGAAAGAAGTGGGTGAAAAAATAAAAATCATACAGGATCCTGAACGAATGCGAAAGACCGACCGTATGCACCTGCTGGCTGATGTATCAAAATTAACTGCTTTTACCGGCTGGAAACCCCAATGGAGCCTCGAAGACGGAGTGAAGACCCTGGTGAATCATGCCAATAAATAAAATAGTGATATGCACAGATGGTATTTTCCCTCACGCAGTAGGAGGGATGCAACGCCATTCTGCCAAACTTATTGAATGGTTGTGCCGGTATCCTGTGCAACTGGTAGTATTGCATCCGCATCCGCAAAAATTATTTCAGGGAAATGAAAAAGTTACCGAAGTACAAATTTCTCCCGTTGACCCCAAAAAAAATTATCTGCGGGAGTGCTACAGGTATTCACACAGGATATATGCCGAATTGCTGAAACATCCTGATGCGGTTATTTTTTCCCAGGGATTGTCGGTGTGGTATAAAGCAGAAGAATTTAAACACCGCCTTATCGTCCATCCTCATGGATTGGAACCCTTCCAGGCTATCGGGTGGAAAGAAAAACTAATAGCCGTTTTTTTTAAAAGGGCTTTCCGCTCTGTTTTCAGCAAGGCGGGAACCGTTATATCACTGGGCGGCCGGCTGACGGATATTCTTCATCGTGAAGCAGGAAAAGAAAAAGTAGTGGTCATTCCCAATGCGGCTGATTCTCCTGTTCAAATACCTGTACGGAAGTTTCCTGAAAAAAACGGACAGGTAACGTTTTTATTTGTTTCAAGATTTGCTTCCAATAAGGGAATTCATATCCTGATGGAATGCATTCGCCAGCTGAAAGAAGAAGGCATGGAAGAAAAAATAAAATTTGTCCTGGCCGGTAAAGGACCGCTGTTTGAACAGTATAGCACAAATTATAAATTCAATAATGTCCAATATCCGGGTTTTGTAAAAGACGAGGATCTTTTTCAGCTTTATGCCGGGTCGGATATTTTTATATTGCCTACTTTGTTTGAAGGAATGCCAACGGTAGTCCTGGAAGCCATGAGTTGTGGGTTGCCGGTTGTTGTAACTGATGTGGGTGCCACAGCCGAACTGGTGGATAATGAAAACGGATTTCTTATTGAAAAAAATAATGTGGAGGAACTAAAAAAAGCTATTCTCCTGTTTTATTCCAAAACGGCTGGTGAAAAAGAAAAAATGTCACGGCATTCCATCGAAAAATTTAATTCGCGTTTTACGTGGGAAAAAGCCACAAACCGGTTTTTCGAATTATTTCAAAAGATTATCCAGCAGTCCGGGAAGCGCGGTAAATGAAGGATTTTTTGCACAGATTATTTTGTCTTTTCCAATCACCAGCAGTGAAGGGGTTTTGTGCACCATAAAAAACTTAACCGGTTCCGATTCCCATCCTTTCAGATCACATATGTGCAGAAAAGACAGTTTTTCTTTGCTGATAAAATTCCTGAATTCATTTTCGTTTTCATCCAGCGAAACAGCAATAACCTGTATCTTTTTTCCGTATTTTTTTTTCATTTCTGTAATCACCGGAAGAGCTTCTTTACAAAAGGGACAATGAGTCGACCAGAAAAAAAGCAAGGTTATCTCTTTATTTTCTGCCAGGCGATGCAGCGAACTGGTTTCTCCTTTATAATCTCTGAAAGTATAATCGGGAATCATTTCCCCTTTTTGAAATCTCCTGTAGCTTTCTGCCCGTTCGCTGAAAGAAACCGTATTGGAATTGCCGCAACTGTTTTCAAGGAAGTATTTTTCAACCAGGTATTCAAAAATGACTGACGGCCCCACTTTGTCGAAAAGTTCCATCAGGAAAAACAGGCTTACTTCATATACTTCATTATTGGCAGAAGTTTTACCAAGTATACTGTCGATAGCTTGTCTGAATCCCGGTTCATCATATTCGGCCACCGTTTCAAAATATTTCATAATGAAATTGGGAAGAAAAGTGGAATGCACAAGCGAAGGATCCGAAAAATCAATCCTGTCGAAAAAATGTTCCTTCATAAAAATCCTTTTTCCCCTTTCATCAGTGCCGGTATATCCGCATTGGTTGTTTACATACAAAAACGGTAAAGTGGTTTTGGTAAAATAAAGGCCGGGCGATGAAAGCAGGAAAGAGTGTATATCGTTGTAATTCTCATTTTCCGTTTTCCGGATAAGTTGTTTCAGGGAATGCCAGGTAGAATCGGTTTCATTAAAATGGGAAAGAGTAATATAATAGTTTTTTATTTTTTCGTCCGACAGCATTTTTCTTTTTCTGAATTCCGCCATCATCCTGTTTTCATCTGAATTTTTTATTATCAGGTTTTTTCTTAGTTCCCCTTCATAAATTTCTATCACAGGAGTTTCGTGTTCGCTGAGAATGATATCGGTAAAATTGCTGTCATTTTGTGAAATGCGGTAAAATCCCGTTTCACCCGGCCATTGGCAAAATACTGAATCGCCTCCCCATTCTATTTTTCTTGGCGAAATAACTTGTGTGCCTCTGAATCCGCTGATGGTTAACGAAGAAATGGCAGGCGATTTACGTACGAGTGTAAACTGAATATTTCCGGGGAATGACAAAACAGGTAGCCCTGCCAGCCACCCAACAATAATAATTTTTGTGCAGATTTTTTTTATCTTGAAAAACAACATCTGAAAGCTCTTGCCGTGGTGGCAAAACTTTCTCCTGCAGTTTTGCAGGTTCCGTTTCCAACCACTCTCAAAACACCATCCGAATTGGAAGGTGTATCAACAAATTCGTAATTATTGGTCATGTTCGAAAGCCCCAGTCCCGATTTCTGGCAGGCAAAATACCATTCACTCCAGTTGCATACGTGCGCACCCATATCACCACAGGTTACAACCGCCACGAAAAAAGTAGCGGCCGCCCGTTCACCGGTTTCAATACAATATCGTTCATTCACTTTTACCATTCCCGAAGGGCAGCTCCTGTTCACCGGGCTCATCAGCTGAAAATTGGTTCCGTCAAAAACAACAGTAATAATTTGACCAGGTTTTATATCGCCTGCTTCCAGAAATGAATTCCCGTTTTTTAAAAGTTCAGTATATGCAACAGAATCTTCTGAAATATAAACACGGCTGGTATTTACAGCGGGACAAAGAATGTTTAACAGTAAACCCGGGCGAAGAGAGTCAATACCCACCGATAAACTCAAAAGCAAGGAATCGGTTCCGGTTGCAACAGCAAATAGGCCGGTACCCGACTGAAGTGTTGATGCATTAAGTAAATCGGTTTCTGACGTACTGCGCGAAAGGTTTTTTACTTCCCTTAATGTATCATTGGTTCCGGTAAACCGAATGGTATTGTTCAGTTCGGTTTGTGCAGAAATGCTGCCCGAAATAAAAATCAGTGATATGTAAAAAAGTTTTTTCATCGGTTAAAACAACATCTTGCCCTTACGGTTAATCCTACGCTTAGTATGCTTTGAGATTGTTCGGTAGTGCAATTTACATTTCCTGCCTGCGAAGCGGCATCGGTATGGTTCTGTCCTGCATCCAGCCATTCCCAGTTATTATTCATGTTCACAAGCCCGAGCGTGGCGGCCTGCTGGCAGGCATAATACCACTGTCCCCATGAACAAAGTTTCGCATTTTTATTGGCGCACCAGGCAGACGCTTCCCAGAAATCAAGCGATACCCCGCTGTCATTTATTTCAATACAATACTGGTCGTTTACTTTTACAAATCCGGATGGGCATGTTTTTTCAAATGTGTTGAGCAGTTGGAAAGCACTTCCGTCAAATTCAAGCCACCATATTTTTGTTGTCTTCTGATCGGATGTGTCTGCTGTTTCCGAAACGTTTTTATTGATATTAACCACAGTATTGGTATCTATTTTCAGGTACTTTACCGGTGAAATTCCTGCCGGCAACACAAGCAATACACGCATTCCTTCTGTCAGTGAAGAAAAAGGAACGGCAAAAACTGCCAATAAAGTATCGCCCTGTCGTGTAGTTGCGGCATAAGTCATTTCGTTGTTCCGGTAAGATGAAAAACCAATTCCGTTGGTTTCCGCTCCTGTACTGCCTGCATTGGTAATTTTTCTTTCGGCCGGGTTAGACGAAGTAAAAACAAGTTTGTTGTTCAGCTCCAGCTGCGAATAGGCTGAAACCGTTAGTAAACAGGAAAAAGTTATATGCATTATCTTTCGTAGCAACATCGGAATTTTCTGAGATTATTCGGAACGGAATACCCGCTTTGGTCGCAACCAAAAGTGAGTGTGGTAAATTTATATCCTGCTGTTTTGGAAGTGATGGAACCGCCTGTATTCGCCCCTGAATCCACCCATTCTTCCACATTACCCATATTGCTGGTGCCGATGATTCCGCTGCTGTAACATGCATTTAACCATTCAGCCCAGGTGCATAATTTTGATTGTACATTCATACATGCCGCTGTTGCATCCCACCACGAAAGAGAATCGCGTTCACTTACTTCAATGCAATATAATTCATTTACCCGGACAAAATTTTGCGGGCAACCGTTGTTGAGCCTGTTGATTACCTGGAAATTAATACCGTCATAAACAGCCACAATCAATTGTCCCTGTCTGATATCCAGCGAATCGAGATCAATATTCACATCTTTCACTAATTTTTTCACACCCAAAGAAGACAGGTTGATATAAGCAGGCCCCTTTACGTTAGCCGGTGCTTTAAAACTCACCATCATTCCTCTTTCATAATTGCTGATCACCGGGTTGACGGAAAAATTAATAGTATCGTTGCCCGTTCCCGGGGCATATACCAGTGATCCCGACCTTACCTGTGCAGCAGAAACGGCATCGGAAGTATCACGAACCGAAGCAGAAAGATTCTCTACACGCCTCATGTCTGCGTTACTGTGGGTAAGAATGATCCATGAACCGGATTCTACCTGTGCTGTTGCCGGCTGCCATAACAACCATCCGGCTAAAACACATCCATATAGTAATCCTTTTTTCATAGCTTCATAAATGGTTTTTTAAAGGACGTATTGCCTGACTTCAGAACTACAATATACGCACCGCGCGCCAGTGAAGACACATCCAGGGAGAATATCTTTCCATAACAAACGGAAGAAGGAATAACGACTTTACCTGAAACATCAACTATCTCAGCGCTGAAAGTTTCTTTACCGTTCATTTGTATAAAAACAATATCCATAACGGGGTTTGGATATACGTAAATTTCATTGTTAAAGTATGCTTCATTTACCGTTAAATTCACCAGGGGGAATATGGCGGAAACAGATGAACAGCCGTTGCTGTCGGTTATTTCCACTTCATAATTTCCATTTTGCTGTGCCACATGATAGGCATTTGTTTCGCCCGTTAGTATGGTTCCGTTTAAATACCACTGGTAGGAAACGGCAGATGAATTGGTATAAAGTGAATCGATCATCAGCTGAATTACCGGAACAGCAGGAAGCGGATAGACATCAGTGGTTTGCACGGAAGAGTCGGTGCAAAAACCATTACTCACTATATAAGTAACTGAAAAATTTCCCGTTCCCGATGAAGATGGGTCGAACAGGTTTCCGGAAACTCCCGTTCCGTTAAAGTTTCCTCCTGTGGTAACGGGTACCAGTGTGGATGCGGGTTCATTTTCGCAATACGATGAATCCAACCCGCTGAATCCGGCATCGGGCATTGCCCAAACCTGTGTAGTATCAAAATAGGTACTAACGCACATCGCGTTGCCTATGGAATAGGTAATGACATGTATTCCGCTGCCTGCTGAAGAAGGAGAAAAGAAATTACCCGAAATACCGTTCCCGGAAAATGTACCTCCGGTATTGAGCGGGAGAAGTGTATCGCCTGAAGTGGTTATACAATAATCGCTTTGAAGAGATGAGAAATAGGCAGACAGCGCGGCATGAATAACAATGGTGTCGGGTGTTACAGACATGCTTTCGTCAGTAGAGGAGATCATCAGCAGGTAACCTGTTCCTTCCGAAGCACTGATGGGAACAATTATGCTGAAATTTCCGTCTGCAGAAAGGGAATCGGTATAAATAGAGTTGGAAAAATTACCTGAACTATCGGAAATCGTAATAACAAAAGTATTGGAAGAAGAAAATAATCCTGAAGCAGAAAACGATCCGAAAAGAGTATCACCGGCACAAATTTCATTTCCACTCAGGGAGTCGGCAGACAGTTTGCGCGCCAATAGTCCGGTTACCGATGTGTCGGTGTTGATGGTAAACGGAATGGAGTGTAAAGCTGTATCACTGTTTCCAAAGCTGTTATATATCCAGGGTTGCGCTGATAGTGATGAATAGGTTTTAAGAAATACCGGGTCGTTGCCGTTTATTTCGGATGGATCCCATGATAATGTAACAGGAAAGACGGGTAATCCGGATCCTGTTATGGAATACCATCTCAATACTGCCGGTGCTCCGTTCGACTGGATGGTGTCAGCATGCCCCCTCTTTAACGTTAATGCCGTGGCCGTTATATTCACCTGCGGGATCATGCCTAGTCCTGCAATATTTGCATTCATGCCTGATGCAGTGAAATTTTTTGTGGTTTGTTCGTAGCCATTCCCTGTAACCGGATACCAGGGCGATTCGGAAATACAGGAAGAATCATCGAGCAAAATGACACCATGGTTAATACAAGAGCCGGCAGGTAAAATAAAGAGAGTATCGGTAGTATGAAGTGTAAGCTGGGTTTGAGGAAGAAGAACAGCCTGCGTGCCGGGTAGAATCTTCAGTTGCGCGAAAGAAGATGTGGAGATGGAAAGCCCACAAAGCAGAAAGATTAGTTTATAAGAGAGCCTGGTCATAAATACTTTCCAATACGGAGGCTGTGGTTTTTGGGTTGTGTTTACTTTTTATCCTTTCAACGGAAGCATGCGCTTTTGCACTGATGCTATCCGGGTTTTGGATTATTTCAAATATAGCATTTTCCAGCTGTTCTTTTAATTGTTTTTTGAAGGAAAAACGGTCGTTTTCGCTCTTTATCAGGCCTTCACCAAGGTGGTCTTTGGGCATATTCAGCAACCAGCCGGATGATGTATCATTTATTTCGGGTAAAGCCCTGATATCGGTGCTAATTACCGGGCAGGAAGCCGCCTGGGACTCAAGAACAGAATACCCGTAGGAATCGGCCAAAGTGGGTAGCAGGCTAACATGTGAGCGGCCAAAAACTTCCATCACCCTGTTGTTGGGAATACGGCTTAATAATTTGATTTGTAGGGGGAAACGATGTATAAGCTGCAAAGCATTTTCGTAATCAGAGCGAGTGGATCGGGAAGCATAATCACCCCAGGAAAGAGTGGAAATAATGGTTAACCTGAGGTGGCTGTTTTTTTCCAGCAAAGGGGCAAATACCTGCAGCATAACATCTCCTCCTTTTCTGAAAAAATCATTTCCGGCAAAGCAAAATTCAAGGGTATCAGCAGGTTTTTTAATGATGGACGGAGCCGGAATAAGCTGTGCAGGATGCAACACTATGGATTTTGATAAAATGTCGTTTTTTACTGATGAATATTTTTCTTCCAGCATGCTTTTTTGCATGTCGAGTGCACATTGCGACATAGCGATAAGCTGTTTGCAGGAAGAACCAGCCATCATCATAATGCCTTTTTCAAGTTGTTTTTGGGTTACCGCACCCCATCTCGGAAGGATAGTTTCAAAAGTGGTGATCCACGGAATTTTTCCGCTGCTGATGGAATTGAAAAAATGAAAAAGCGAAATATTACCCCTTATCAAACGATGGTGGCTGTTTAAATGAAAATGATCTATTTTACCGGTTAACCTGAATTTTAAAAAAGAAACCAGTTTATGCCGGTCGAACGATTTGATAAAGCGGTAATGTTGTAACGGAAGCGACAGAAAATTTTTTTCCTGCGGGTATCCGTAATGATTGGTGGCAATTATTTTTTTATCGGGCTCCAATTTGTTTCAATTCCTCAAAATTATTATAATTTCGTGTCGCCCGATGGAAGACATTAAAACATATCCCACCGCTTTCCTGCTTTCTTCGCCCCGGAGTGGTTCCACTATGCTGAGGCTTAACCTGAACCGGGTGGAGAATATTCTTACACTTCCCGAAACCCATTTGTTTGTACTGATGGGCCATTATAAAAAACGCAAGGTTAACTGGGCCAATAAAGACGAAAAAAATAAACTGGCCTATAACTGGACGGTATACCATTCCATTAAAAAATTCCCTCTCGACAGAAAAAAACTTCACGAGGAAATAGTAGAAAAAGCAGAAAGCTGGAAGGATGTTTTTTTTATTACCGTTAACCAGTTTATCGAACAACAGCATAAAGGCAGAAAGATAAGCCTGCTGGTGGAAAAATCACCGCCACATATTTTTTTCGTGCCACAGATAAAGGAAATGTTTCCCGATGCTCCTTTGCTTTTTCTGGTGCGCGATCCGCGGGATGTGGTGGCCAGCCTTAAATCCTGTTCGTGGAGTACCTCCAATGTATATATCAATTCGAAAGTTTGGCGAAGAGGAGTGGAAATTATGAATCAATGCCCTCAAAAATTGACCATCCGCTATGAAGATATTGTTGCCGGTCCGGTGGCATCTGTGGAGAAAATTTGTACATATTGTAAAATAGAATTTGACCGTGAAAAATTTGTTTCCAGTTCTCTTTCGGATGACCTGGAATCAGGAAATATTACCAGTAAAAATGCCCTGCAGCCTATTTCAGAAAAACATGTTGCTTCATGGAAAACAAGACTCAGCGGAGCAGACCTCGATCTCCAGGTAATAGAACATGTGTGCAAAAAAGAAATGAAAGCCCTGGGGTACATTGCCGAAGGAAAAACACCCGTAAAAGGATTGCGTAAACATCTGTTTTTGGGTAGCCTCAGGCAATGGCTGGGATAATCAGTAGCCTTTCAGAAAAATAATATTGTCGAAATAATTTTCGGGCAGTTGGTTTGTTTTTTTCAGTGAAAAAGGCCATGCTTTGGGCAGAAAAGGCTTAAACCCCAATGACGTTATATAATCAAAAAGTTCTTTGGCGGTATAACCGGCCCTGCGGCAATGGCTGTCGATGATCTCGGTAACAAGGATCATTTTTGGCGACTTACTGATGATCTCTTCTGCGCCTTTTAAGAAGTTTAATTCTCCGCCTTCAATATCCACTTTTACCAGGTCTATCCTGCTGATGTTTTTTTCGCGGCAGAAATCATCCAGTGTGGTAATTTCTACAGTGGCGGTTTCTTCATTATTTCCAAAAGCACTTGCTGCTCCAAGATTATGCTGGTTAAAGGAAAGAGTAATATTTTTTCTTTTTTCCGCCAACCCTTTCTGAATGGGTTCTACCGTTTTAATTCCGGGATTGAGAGAAAGATTTCGGGTGAATATTCCAAACGTAACGGGATTGGGTTCAAAGGCAAATACTTTTCCATTTTTCACATGTCCCCCCAACGTTAGTGAATAATATCCGATATTGGCTCCCACATCGGCACAAACAGCATGGTCGGGCAGTAACTTTAGCAGGTGCCGAATGGTGTTTTTTTCATAGGCGCCATACAACCATAGCTGACGCATGACATATTCGCTGGTGTTCAGTTCAAACCGGTGGCCAAGGTTGTCGGTAAACAATACAGGATTTTCAGGATACTTTTTCTGCCAGCGGGCCATCCGCGATTTACCCTGGTCGAAAGGAAATTTTCTCAGGTAGGAAAGCAGAAACGAAAGATGCATACAATTTTATATTTTTTTCAACCCTTCATCAACAGGGGTGTCGGGTTTATAACCTATTGCCCTGAACAGCTTTTCTGCATTACCGAGTCTTCTTTCCACTTCATAATCGTATCTTTTTTTCGGGGCGTCAATATATTTTATTTCGGATTTTGAACCTTTTATTTTTACAATTTTTTCGGCCAGTTCAAGAATGGTTATTTCTTTTTCGTTGCAGATATTGTAAATCTCAGCGCCTTTTATTTTTTCAGAAAGAAGCAGGCACGATTTGATGGTGTCGTCTATAAATGTAAAATCGCGGGTTTGTTTTCCGTTGCCAAAAACAGTAATAGGTTGGTTTTTTTCCGCCTGTTCTATAAATCTTGGTACCACCATCCGGTTATCCTGCCCTTTTCCATAGATATTAAAAAAACGAAGTGAAACCGATTCAATACCCTTTTCTTCAAAAACAGCCCCCAGGTAAATCTCGTTAAACCGTTTAGCTATAGCGTAACTTGTCCGCGGATCAACAATAATATTTTCGGTGCTGCTTTGATTAAGGGCAGAATGGCCATAGATGCCGCTGGTAGAAGCATAAATAATTTTACTGATATTGTTTTTTAAAGCAGCATCTACAATATTTTTCATTCCAATCACTTCGGTTTCCATGGTGGCAATCGGACTGTCGGCAACAATATCCACACCCAATACCGCTGCAAAATGATAAACCATGGAACAATCTTTTGTAAGCGACACGATTTTTTCTGTGTCTCTTACATCAGCATTATGAAATTCAACGTGATTGAAAATTTCTTTTTCGATTTTATTGCCCCTCAGCAGTATATCGGCCACTACTACGTGATGTCCTTCCTGCACTAAATGCTTTACCAGGTGACTCCCGATAAAGCCGGCTCCCCCGGTTACCAGTATTTTTGCCATTTCAATTTTTTGCTAAAATACTACTTTTAGGTACTCCCAAAGGGAATAAACCCTAACTTCGTGTAAAATAATCAGGGTACTATGAAAGCGGTTTTTACAGAGTTGTTGAACGGGTTGTCGGCCGATGATCTAATTCTGATGGCTTTCCGCTTATTTTTTACAGCATCTTTGTTTGCATGGATAGTGTTTTGTTATGGAAAATGGCATCGGTCAAAAAGCAATAAGGGCCTTTTTCTTATTGCTGTACTGGTCTGTTTTGTATCAATGCTGAGCCATTATTCGGTACCCCTGGCTGTTATAGGTGCGGGCGCCATTATTGCTTCCGTGTTTTTTCCCGGTGACAGGGAAAACGGTTACCCTTCCGGTATGCGGATCATCGCTGTGCTGATAGGTTTTGGTTGTGGCTCAGGATTTATTGCTCCCACCCTTCTTTTGACAGTTTTTATTTTAACTCCCTACCTGTATTTCAGCCGAAATGAATAAAACCGGTTTTTTATATTTTTTTTCCGGCACATTGATTTTATACGGGTTGCTCCCGGCATTTCCTCCCGTTAATCCCGATTCGTATTCGCGGTTTCCTGTAGATGCCGGGATTCCGTTACCTGAATTTGTTGAAAATACGGCTTCTTTAAAACCAGATGATTCCGGTGACAACAGAGAATTGTATGGCAAAATAAACAGTTCCTGTTTTTTTTTATTTGATGATGATTTTTCACCTGAAAATTCTTATAGCAGGATCTCACTCTTTCCTACTTCATTCAAATGGAGAACACCTTCTGCTTCTCTTCCCCGCGCCACTGCTGCCGAAGCGTTTTATTATGATAAAAAACAAAAAAAAAGAAGCGCTTCTTCTTACACTACATTGTTAACAGAACAACATGAGCTACCCGTTGTGTCACTTTTTGCCGGTGCCGAAGATTTTTTCGGGTTCGAAAAAGGAATTTATGTGCAGGGCATTACCGCTGTTCAACAGCCACGTTATAAACTGAAAATACAATGGTGGAACGAACCGGCTAATTATATGGAAAGGGGAAAAAAGTGGAAAAGAAAAATACACTGGCAATGGATGGAAGATAAGAAAGTAAAATATGAATCGGATGCAGATGTAGGTATTCATGGAAATGCTACAAGGGCATATCCTTTAAAATCACTTAAACTTTCAGCCAACAAACGCTACGGAAAAAAGAGTTTTGAGTATTCTTTCTTTGGAAAAAATAAAACAACATCGCATCACTCACTGTTGCTCAGAAACGGAGGAAACGATTTCGACCGTACCCTCCTTTCGGATGGATTTATTCACCGTGCCTGCGAACCACTGCAAATGCATGTCCAGGGATACCGGCCGGTGGTAGTATATATCAATGGAGAATATTGGGGAATTCACCAGTTAAGGGAAAAACATGATGAACATTTTTTTTCAAATCATTACGGGGAAAAAAAGAAAAACCTCCTGATCATGGAAAACTACACACTGGTTTATGGAAAAACTACAGATGCATTTGACGAAATGATTAATTTTTTCAGAACCTCCCCGGTGAAAGACTCGGCTTCCTGGAACAAAGCCTGTGATTTCCTGGATATGAATAACTTTATTGATTACCTCTGTGCCGAATTGTTTTTTGCCAATAGCGACTGGCCGGCCAATAATGTCAAATTTTTCAGGTGGGAAGAAAATGGAGAAAAAAATAACAAATGGCGGTTTGTATTATGGGATATGGATTATGCGTTGGCTTACACCGGAACAAGTGCCGTTCAAAAAGATATGTTTCAACATCTGCGGGAAACCAAAAGCGTGGTGTCGGAGTTATATATTGCCCTTATGGAATATCCGGCTTTCAGGCAACAACTAAAACAACGGATGACAGAACTATTGCAGCTTGACTTTTCTTCAGAACAATTGCTTTCTCTTTACCAGCAATGTAAAACCGAAATCGAATCCGAAACAGAGCGTCATATTCTCAGGTGGCATAAACCATCATCGGTTGAAAAATGGAATGAATTCAACATGCAAACGGAAGAGTTTATCAGAAAACGCCCCGTTGTAGTGCAGGAACATGTTTCCAAATACTTAAATTAGTACATTGACAGAGGTAATAAAAAATAATCTGCTTTTCACTTTCATCATGCTGTTATGGCTGGCAGCAGGTATGATTTCTTCTTTTTTGGCGCTACTGATCATTCCTTTATTTTTACTTTTATTCCGTATGAACTCCAGGTACCAGGAGCTGTTTATCGGATTTCTTTTTATTCTTATTCTTTCAGATAGCCTGGAGATGAAAATGGCTTTTGCCAAAACATTCAAATCGTTGAATATTGTTTTACTGGCTTTATTCCTGATTTCCGATCAGAAAAATTTTATGCCGCTTAACAGGATGTTTTATCTCTTTATTCCGTTTATGATCATGGCATTTATTTGCCTTATTTATGCTGAAAAAAATCTGCTCCCGGGCGCACAAAAAACTATTTCCTATTTCCTGTTGTTTATCATTGTCCCGAATTTTGTATTGAAAAATTACCGTGACTACGGGCCGGCTTTTTTCAAAAACCTGCTGTATTTTATGCTGGCCATTATTGTTGCAGGAGTAGTGCTGATATATGTTAACCGTGAAGTGGCTATTTCTCACGGGGAACGGTTAAGAGGTGTTTTCGGAAATCCTAACGGGCTGGGGATATTCCTTATTTTGACGTTTATCCTGTTTCATATTGTCAATAATTGTTTTCCGGAACTGTTCAGCAGGCTGGAAATGGTAATTTTTTACCTCGTGATTTTTTATGTTACTTACAAAACCGGTTCGCGAACGGCTTTGTTGGCTATCGTTTTGTTTCTTGTATTTACCCAGGCCTACAGGATTTCTCCAACACTTGGACTAATTACTTTTATTGCTTCTCTTCTTGGTGCAGAGTTCTTCATGCAAAATTATGAAACCATTATCCGTGCCGCAGGAATGGAAAAATATTTCAGGGTCGATAACCTGCAACAGGGATCAGGCAGAACCGTAGCATGGGAATTTGCATGGGAAAATATTCAGAAGAGTATGTTTGTAGGTAAAGGATTCGGATACGATGAGGTGCTGATGAGAACAAACTTCGATTACCTCAGCCGACTTGGACATGAAGGAGGAGTACATAATACGTACCTTATTCTCTGGCTGAATACAGGACTTATAGGTTTATTGCTTTTTTTACGGGGATTTTTTCTCGTGTTTATCAAAGCAGCAAAAAGATCTCCTTTTGCTATACCCGTAATGTTTGCCGTGATGTTTTCCATCAACTTTGAACCATGGCTGGCTGCCTCACTGAATCCCTTCACTATAGTTTTCCTCACTATCGCTACTCTTCTTACAGACGAAGAATTTGTCTGGAATACAGAAAATGATTTGGATAATAAAGAAATGATTAATCAGGATGAAACAGAAAAAATGGCCGCGCTGGATTAAAATTCCGGCCATTGTATTGATTCTTCTCCTGGCCGGGGAACTGATCGCCCGTTTCTGGCTGGGACTGGGACATCTGCCTGTTTACATCGTCAGCAAAAAATACGAATACATCTACGCACCCAACCAGGACCTCTGGCGTTTTCATAATCACATCATCACCAACGAATACTCTATGCGCAGCAAACCGCTTTCACCGAAAGACAAATTGCGCATTCTGCTTTTTGGAGACTCTGTCATTAACGGTGGCCCGCATGTGGATCACGACTCGCTGGTTTCTACACTGCTTGAAAATGATTTATCCAATGAATCGGGTGAACAGATACGCGTACTCAATATCTCTGCACAAAGCTGGGGTCCGGATAACGCTTTTGCCTATCTGCAGGAACACGGTAATTTTGATTCTCCTTTTTTTGTACTTGTGTTCAGCAGCCACGACTGGCACGATAATATGCACTTTAGAAATGTGGTGGGCGACCATAAAGCCTGGCCCGATGCACAACCCTGGTGCGCACTTACCGATGGATTTAACCGCTATTTTGTGCCCATGGTAAAACGGTGGTTCGGAGGAAAAGAGGAAGAATATGATCATCTCTACGGTTTTGATAATTCAAAAGTGAATACGGGGTGGAGCGACTTTGCAAACTATTGCCGGGAAAACAATATTCAACTGCTCGTGTATGTGCATCCTGAACTGGAAGAACTGAAAAACAAACAATACAACAAATACGGACAGGAATTACTGAAATGGCTGCAAGAAGAGCAAATTACTTTTGTTCGGGGCATTGATTTCCCGTTTCAGCAGGCACATTATCGTGACAATAATCATTTGAATGAAAGCGGACATCGTCAGCTATACGGGGTATTGATCCGCTATTTTCAGGATTTCGTAAAATCAGGTACAGGAAAAAATGCATAGTAAGGGATTTGTGGTTAATTTTATCTATTAATGGGAACACCGGGCAAAAAGAAAAACAGGAGGAAAAAATGGATCATCGGTTTATCCGTTTTTCTTTTGTTATCGTTAGTGACTGCATATTTCGGCAACCAATGGGCAAAAAAACACGGCTTTAAAAATCTATGGGATTTTCTCACTACCACCGGCAGCAACTATTCCAAAAGCTTTAACGCACAATACGAAGAGATTTATATCCAAATTTCCGAAAACGATTTTAAAAAACTGGAAAAACTACGTGAACAGGCTTTACGCAGGGGAATAATCGTAAACAACGAAGACGGTGAATACGTTCCCGCAGACATTATCCATGACGGGAAAAAAATTAAATCCGAAATCCGCCTCAAGGGTCACATGACCGATCACCTGCAGGAAAATAAATGGTCGTTCCGTGTAAAAACCAAAAAAGGCGATGCACTGATGGGGATGAAACGATTCAGCCTCCAACACCCCGGGACAAGAAATTATGTCAACGAATGGATCTATCATCAACTGATGGAAAGCCAGGAAATCATTTCGTTGCGGTATATGTTTGTAAAAGTGCATGTGAACGATGATGACTGGGGAATTTATGCCCTTGAAGAACATTTTGCACAGGAACTTATACAAAACAATCTGCGTTTGCCCGGACCCGTTATACGATACAATCCCGATTTGTATTGGGAACACCGGATGAATGAATACAATAAAATCCGGATTACCGAAGAATTTGCCAACATGCAAAATGCGTATATCGAAGCGTATGAAACCAAAAATACACTTGGTGACAGCAGTCTGCGCAGGGATTTTATTTCGGCTATGCAATTGCTGGAAGAATTCAGGAGAGGAAAAAGAACTACATCAAAAACTTTTGATATAGTAAAACTGGCACGTTTTCATGCAGTGATTGATATAGTGGGCGGACATCACAGTCTCGACTGGAGCGATGTAAAATATTATTACAATCCCGCTACGCAATTACTTGAGCCGGTAGCTTATGAAAGTTTCGGGGCACAGCCTGCAGCAAAAATTTCGGGAACCTATAAGTTCATTGATGATTCTTTGAATTATCACAACGACCATCACGAAATGATGTTCAGCGACCCTGAGTTTTTTGCCGTGTATATTTCAGAACTCGACCGGCTTACCAAAGGAAGTTTCCTCGAAAAGTTTTTTAAACACATTGATGCGCAACTGCAAAGCAACCTGGCCATTCTTTACAAAGAATTCCCTTATAAAAACTTTAGCAGCAAAATTTATTTCGATAACTGCAAAAATATTCAGAAGATATTAGATTCTCCTGTCGGGTTTTATGCTCATGCTATGAATTTTTCTGATACTTCGGCTACATTATCCATCGGTGCGATAGAATCGATGCCTTTTGAAATTACAGGCTTGAAAATTGATACTTTTTCAATCACCTTAAAAGAAAAAATTATCATTCCTTCCAAAAAGGCAGGAACCCCCGTGCTGTATAAAAATTATATTATTCCTTTTGGAAAAATCATTACTGATACAGGAAACAAAAAGATAATCGTTCAATATCATTTACCGGGACTGGATAAGAAAAAAGAACAGGAAGTTTTCAGTTATCCGCCCTACAATGAAAATTTTTCCGGTTTTTACATGACTCAGAATGAAAACGTAAAAGATTTTGATTTTATCGTGGAAGAGAATGGTGTTCTGACTATTAAACCAGGGAAACATATTGTTACAAAAGACCTGGTTATTGGTAAAGATAAAAAATTACATGTTTTCGAAGGAACAGAACTTGTGCTGAATAATAATGCAAAAATAATTTCCCGTTCCCCGGTTTATTTTAAAGGAACAGAAGAATCACCGGTTATCGTCACCACTTCCGATTCAACAGGACAAGGAATCATTATTTCTGGAGTAAAAGAACGCTCGGAGTTTATTCATGTAGTATTTCAATCTCTCGCTGCGCCAACATGGTTTAAATATTCCAATGAAGGAGCGTTAAACTTTTATGAAAGTAAAGCAAGTCTTGATAACTGCACTTTTTCTCTTTCGCGTTTTGCAGCCGTTCAGGCATCCCGGTCGGATATAAACATTACAAACTCATTATTTAAATTATCAGGAAAAAATGCCATCAACCTTTTCTTTTGCAGGGGTGAATTCAATAACCTGATTGTTGATGAATGCAAAAATGACGGAATAAAAATGAATGGTTCTTTTGTACGTATTTCGGGAATGGTGGCACAAAAAATAAAGGGCTCGGTTGTGAATGCAGAAGAATATTCTGAAGCTGTAATTACAAAATCAGTGATTAAAGAAGGTGGAGTGGGAGTGGAATCGAGAGACCAAAGCAAAGTACAGGTAAATAATCTGTCGCTCGAAAATTGCGAAACAGGTTTCAAAGCACATAAAAAAGGAGATGTGTTTGGCCCGGCTGAGATTATTGTGAATGGATTAAAGGAAAAGAATACCGGAAAGCTGAAAATAACGGAAAAGGGATCGAAAATTGAAATAAAGTGAGAATAATAAGTTTTATATTATTTTTTATTGGTTTATGCGATAGTTCGTATTCCCGTACATGGTTTGCCTCAATGGAACAGTTGGAAAACAGCACGCCTCTTTCGCCTTTCAATAATATGAGGAAATATGCAGATGATTCCACAGGAAAATATTCTTTTATTGTAAGCGGACATTTTCATGGAAGTTCAAATAACCTGTCAGGCTTTCCGGCAGCATCGTTACTTGCTAACCTGGAGAGGATAAACAATATGGGTGTTGTTTTTGTTGCCTCTACCGGTGATTTGTTCCTGGACATAGAAAAAGATATACCCAATTACGAAATGGCCTTGTTTAATAAACTCACGGCCCCGCTCTTTAATGCAGTGGGCAATCATGATGTTTCAGGAAAAATATATGATAAAAATTTCGGAGATCCTTTCGCCCGTTTTACACTAAGATCGGAGTTGTTTATTTTTTTGGATACAGAAAGAGATAACGGTAGCATTAAGAATGAACAACTGGAATTTCTGAAACATATTTCTTCTGCTGAAAAAAACGTATTTATTTTCTCTCATCGCCCCATCTGGGCTGAAGAAGACGAAGAAATGAAAGATTTTTTTCTGGATAATACCCGGTCTGAATTCGGAAATAATTTTAAAAATGAAGTGGAGCCATTGCTGATTGAGGCCGCCAAAACAAAAAATATTTACTGGTTCAGCGGTTCGCTTGGAAATGCACCGGCTTCGTTTTTTTATCACAAAGACGAACATGGTATTACTTATATCCAATCCGCCATCCGCGACCTTCCCCGCGATGCCATGCTGAAGGTAAATGTGGATAACGGAAAAGTTTCTTTCGAAACATTTTCACTCAACAGCAACAAAGTGGAACCGCTCGAATATTATAATATTGATTACTGGAAAAAACACTACAAGGTTAAACCACCTTTTAATTTCCGGCTGGTACCTTTGTATGTGAAAAACACCGTTACGCACCGTTATTACTGGTATGGCATAGCTTCCTGTATGTTTGGCGTATTGGTGGTATGGTTGATTATGAGAAGGAGGAAAAAGAAAAAATGACCATTCAAAAAAAATACAAAATAGTTTTTCTTTATACCGAGCTGGCTTCTTATTTTATTTCCTGTGCACAGGCTTTGGCAGAATCAGGAAAAGCAGAAGTACATATTGTCCGCTGGCCTTTAAATAAAGAAGCGCCCTTCGATTTCAATTTTCCTGCCTCGGTAAAAGTGTATACCAAAACCGGTTTTACTTCAGAAAAACTGCATGAACTGGTGAATGAAATAAATCCTGATCTTATTTATTGCAGTGGTTGGGTGGATAAATTATACAGGAAGATTTGTAAGAAGTACGTAAAAAAAATTCCCGTGGTGGTGGGAATTGATAATCAATGGGACGGTAGTTTCAAACAACGGCTGGCCGGCTGGCTGAATTTTATTTTTATCAAACCCTATTATAATGCTGCCTGGGTGCCCGGAGAATCACAGAAAAAATTTGCTCTTCACCTTGGTTTTTCCAGCGAAAAAATTCAAACCGGGTATTATTGTGCCGATACAGATCATTTCCACAAATTTTACCTGAACAACAGGGAAAATAAAAAACAACATTTCCCCAAACGATTTATTTATGTAGGCCGTTATCTTCAGTTCAAAGGAATTTTTGAAATGTGGGAAGCTTTTATTGAATTGCAAAACGAAAACCCCAATGAATGGGAACTCTGGTGCCTGGGAACAGGAGCAAAATACGACCAGAGAAAAGAACACGAAAAAATAAAACATTTCGGCTTTGTGCAACCCGGGGAAATTGAAGAACATATAAAAAATACGGGAGTTTTTATTCTTCCAAGCACTTTCGAACCCTGGGGAGTGGTTGTTCACGAATTTGCCGCTTCCGGTTTCCCAATGATCTGTACAGATAAAGTAGGCGCTGCCGAACGATTCCTGGAAGAAGATAAAAATGGTTTTCTCATCGAAGCGGGAAGTAAATCCGCGATAAAAGAAGCTATGAAAAAAATGATGAAAAAAACAGATACAGAATTATTTGAAATGGGAGAACAAAGTGTGAAAAAAGCCATGGAATTAACCCCGGAAATTTGGGTGAGGAATTTGGTGGAATTTATTGAAAAGCCATGAGGTGAGATCAAAATAACTGGTGGCTCATGGCTTTTGCCTCCTGCCTAATGAAAAATAAATAAAAATGTGCGGCATAAACGGCATATTCGGACTTGAAAAAATTTCTGATCCTGTTTCGGTGATCGGAAAAATGAATGCTGCTCTGGCTCACCGCGGGCCCGATGCTGACGGATATTTTGTTTCGGGAAATATTGCTTTCGGCCACAGGCGCCTTTCCATTATCGACCTTTCTGATGCCGGTAATCAACCCTTTCACTCACCCGATAAACGTTATACAATTATTTTTAACGGTGAAATTTATAATTACCGTGAACTAAAAAATGAGTTAAAAGAATTTCAGTTTCAAACCGGCACTGATACCGAAGTGTTACTTTTTGCTTTTATTAAATGGGGCGAAAAATGCCTGGCGAAACTCAGTGGTATGTATGCCTTCGCTATCTGGGATAATCAATCGTCAGAATTATTTATTGCCCGCGACAGGATGGGAGTAAAACCGTTGTATTATTATCAAAACGATCGTTCTTTTATTTTTTCTTCCGAAATAAGGGCCTTGCTTTCTTCAGGAATAGTTCCCCCGGAAACCGATAGTGATGCGCTGGTGGATTATTTTCGCTACCAGACAGTACATGCACCGCGTACTATCCTGAAAAATGTATTTATGCTTATGCCCGGGCATTTTGCATGGATAAATGACAATGAAGTAAAAATCCGGAAATACTGGAACGCAGCAGATAATTACAACGAATTTTCCGAAAACCAGTCGTATGAGGCTTGTGTGAAAAACGTGAAGGAATTGTTACTGTCTTCTGTAGAAAAAAGACTGGTGGCCGATGTTCCTTTTGGCGCATTTTTGTCGGGAGGAATTGATTCCAGCGCAGTGGTGGCATTAATGAGTGAAGTTTCCTCACAGCGTGTAAATACTTTTACGGTAACTTTTGCCGAGGAAGAATTCAGTGAAGCGAAATATGCGCGTATCATTGCTGAAAAATATAAAACCCGGCACACCGAAATAAAACTAACTCCCAGCGACTTTCTGCAGATGATTCCCGGTGCGCTGGCTTCTATGGATCATCCCTCGGGTGACGGGCCAAATACCTGGGTGGTTTCAAAAGTAACCAAAGAAGCGGGGATAACCATGGCGTTATCCGGAATTGGCGGAGATGAATTGTTTGCCGGTTATGATGTATTCAAACGTTTATACGGATTGAAATCAAAAGAATGGTTGCAGTATTTTCCTATGCCGGTAAGAAAAATGGGGAGCAGTGTGTTAAAAACTTTTCGTCCGGGAGTTTCTTCCGATAAACTGGATACTTTTTTAAGGCTGGAATATTTTGATATCGAAAACGTTTATCCGGTAATGCGCCAGGTGCTTACCGAAAAAAAAATTGCAGCTTTGCTCAATAAGAAAAAACTCCCGTTGCGAAGCGTGCATGAAATGATGCTGGATGGAGTAGGAACAGGTAAACACGGGTACAATCTTCCCGAGTTGAGTAAGATCAGTTATGGCGAAATATATTCCTACCTGCAAAATGTTTTATTGCGCGACACCGACCAGATGAGTATGGCTCATGCACTGGAAGTTCGCGAACCATTTCTTGATCATCAGCTGGTGGAATATGTAATGGGGATAAAAAGTTCATTCAAATTTCCGCATACGCCCAAAAAACTGCTGGTAGATGCAATGGGAGATTTGCTTCCTTCTGAAATCGTAAACCGTCCCAAAATGGGATTTACCCTTCCGTGGAAAGAATGGATGAAAAACGAGTTGCGTGGATTCTGTGAAGAAAAAATAAATCAACTTTCCCAGCGTGAATTCATCAACGAAAA
>JBMORL010000084.1:0-31501 GCA_049322335.1 Bacteroidota bacterium | reverse complement strand
CTGAAATCGTAAACCGTCCCAAAATGGGATTTACCCTTCCGTGGAAAGAATGGATGAAAAACGAGTTGCGTGGATTCTGTGAAGAAAAAATAAATCAACTTTCCCAGCGTGAATTCATCAACGAAAAAGAATTAAAATCCATGTGGAACGGATTTCTGAAAGGCGATAAACGTTATCCGTGGTCAAGGTTGTGGTATCTGGTGGTGCTGGAAGACTGGATGAAGAAAAATATCTGATAAATTCGCTGCTCTATTCAGCAAACACTTCTTTTTTCACCGGCCTGAACTTCGAAGTAAAATGCCTCAAAAATTCCGGTTCTTCTGTAATCTCAAATCCTGATGTCTTTTCTTTTTCTGCCAGGATTTTTTCAAAAACTTCAATCACATATTCAATATGACTTTGTGTATACACTCTTCGTGGAATCGCTAACCGCACAAGTTCCATTTTTGCCGGAATTAATTTTTTCTTTTCATCATATTTTCCAAACATCACCGATCCGATCTCGCAACTTCTTATTCCGCCTTTTATATACAATTCGCTTACCAGTGTTTGTCCCGGGTAGTGATGAACGGGAATGTGCGGATACAATTTTTTGGCATCCACATACACAGCATGTCCCCCTGTGGGCCACATCACGGGAATTCCGATAGCTTTTAATTTTTCACCGAGGTATTCGGTACTTCTTATCCTGTATTTTAAATAGCCAGGTTCAAATACTTCTTTTAACCCAATAGCAATGGCTTCCATATCTCTTCCCGATAATCCGCCATAGGTGGCAAACCCTTCGGTGATGATGAGCAGGTTTTTGCAGGCATCCGCTATTTTTTTATTTTTTAGTGCAAGAAATCCGCCCATGTTTACCAGTGCATCTTTTTTAGCGCTCATAATGGCTCCGTCAGCATAACGAAACATTTCCATAGCAATATCTTCATACGAATGAAAATCAAATCCCTTTTCGCGGTGTTTGATGAACCAGGCATTTTCGGCAATACGGCAGCAGTCGAGAATGAACGGGACGTTATATTTTTTGCAAATTTCACTTACCATTCGTGTATTCTCCATACTAACGGGTTGTCCCCCTCCGCTATTGTTGGTAACGGTAAGGATAACAGCACCAATATTTTCCGGTTTTTTTTCGACCATCAGTTTTTCCAGTTTTTTCACATCCATATTTCCCTTGAAAGGATGAAAAAAAGCCGTGTCTGTTCCTTCGGGAATAACGATATCTATGGCTTCGGCTCCCGAAAATTCGATGTTGGCTCTTGTGGTATCAAAGTGCGTATTGCTGATAAAGGTTTTTCCTTTTCCTCCCAGGAAACTGTAAAGAATTCTTTCTGCTGCCCTTCCCTGGTGGGTAGGAAGCACATATCCGAAACCCGTTAGTTTTAGAATCGCTTCTTCCATCCGTTTCCAGCTTGAAGCCCCGGCATACGATTCATCGCCCCGCATCATTCCTGCCCATTGTTCTGAGCTCATGGCAGAAGTTCCGCTATCGGTCAGCAGGTCAATCATCACTTCGTTGGACGACAAAAGAAATGGATTGTAAAAAGCTTTTTCAAGAAAGATCTTACGCTCTTCTTCCGTAGTCATGCGTATCGGCTCCACCGATTTGATGCGGAAAGGTTCAATAATGGTTTTATAATCCTGCATTTGTTTTAATTAACAAAACAAGATCGGATGATAACAGAATGAATAGTATGAGAGAAATCAGTAAAAAAAGTGAATAGAATCAGCGTTTATGCAGTGCATGAATAGCCATACCATGAACAGGACAAAATTTCCTTTATAAAAAAATCCGCCAAAAGCGGATTTCATTTTTTATCCCCAGATCATCAGCCAGGCAATTAATCCCAGGCAGGCGATGACATAAAGCCATCCGAATCCGGCTACTCCGCCACCGTCAAAAAAGTTGTATTCACTTTCGTGTTCGTGGTGGCCGTTGTTGTCGTGGTGTGTGTCGTGTCCCATGTGGTATAATTTATTTGTTCAAATGTAGAAAAAAAAATCAAATCTTTACTCCCTGATATACACCCGTTTCACCCTCCGGCTGATGGAAGTAAGCACCTCATAGGGAATGGTGCCCGCCCGCGCTGCAAAATCTTCAATGGGTAGTTCTTTTCCAAATAATATCACTTCATCGCCTTCTCTCACGTCCTCCACTTCCGTAACATCTGCCATACACATATCCATGCAGATATTTCCTTTAACGGGAACCAGTTTTCCTCTTATAAAAACTGCACCTTTTCCGTTACCCAGCATCCGTGAAAATCCATCGGCATAGCCAACAGGCAGAGTAGCCAGCAACATATCTTTTTCGGCTTTGTTTTTTCCGGTGTAGCCGATATTGTCGCCTTTTTTTATTTTCCTGATTTGCGAAATAATAGTTTTAAATGAAGAGGCCGGCTCAAGTTCCCTGCGGTCTTCATTGGTAACGCCAATGCCGTATAAACCGATGCCCAGTCGTACCATATCGCACTGGTATTCGGGGAAACGCGAAATGCCGCCCGAATTAAGAATGTGCCGCAATGGTTTTTCTGCTGATATTTTTTCCAGCTGACCGGCCATTCGGGCAAAAGCAGAAAACTGTTCGTGTGTAAATGCATCCATTTCCGGGTCATCACTGGCAGCCAGGTGCGAAAAAACAGAACGCACAAAAATGTTTGGATGCTTCACCAGTTCGCGACACAATTCTTCCGTTTCATTTTCCATAAATCCAAGACGATGCATGCCACTGTCTGTTTTGATATGAACAGGATACTTTCCTGTAAAACGCAGTGCAGTTAATGCCGAAGAAAAATCCTTCAGCAGTGAAAAAGAATAAATTTCGGGTTCGAGTTTGTAACGAATGATGGTTTCAAAACTGTGTTTCTCCGGGTTCATCACCAATACGGGGGCTGTTATACCGTTTTTTCTCAGCTCCACACCTTCATCGGCATAAGCCACAGCAAGGTAATCCACACGGTTGAATTCCATCAGCTGGGCAATTTCTGTTCCACCGCTGCCGTAGGAAAATGCTTTTACCATAGCCATTACCGCTGTGCCCGGTTTTAATTTCGACCGGTAATAGTTCAGGTTGCGGGCAACGGCATCAAAATTTATTTCGAGAACGGTTTCGTGTGATTTTTGCTGGAGAATTTGTGTGATCTTTTCAAATTCAAACGAACGCGCACCTTTAATCAAAATTACTTCCTCCGAAAAATCGCGTGGGTGAAACGAGGAAAGAAAAGCGGAAGTATCGGGAAAAAATGATTTTTTACCGTTAAATTTTTCTCCCTGTTTTGAAATGTGTTTCCCTATGCCGATAAGCCGTGAAATATTTTTTTGTTCCAGCAGGGAGAGCACTTCGTGATACAGTTTTTCTTCGGGCGCGGTGTCCTGTAAAATATCGGAAAGAATAACGGTTTTGCGCGTATAATTTTTCTGCCGGTTGACAGCATCCAGCGCAATGGAAAGCGAATTGCGGTCGGAACTATAGCTGTCGTTAATGAGCAAACAGTTGTTGATGCCTTCCAGTTGTTCCATCCGCATTTCCACGGGCAAAAGCCGGGCAGGTTTTTGAATTACTTCTTCGGCAGAAATTCCCAGGGCGAGTGAGGCCGTGATCGCATGCATGCAGTTTTCTAAAGAAGCTTTGTCGCCAAACGGGATTTCGGTTTGATAAGTGTTTTTATTGAAAACAAATGTAATTCTGCAATGATGAGTAAACGGCACTACTTCAGTAACCTTTACAAAAGCATCATGTGTTTGCGACCAGCTGAATTTTTTCAGGGTTTGATTATTTTCCAGCGCCTGTTCAATTTCCGCATGATCGCTGCAATATACAATGGTATTTGCATGAGCAGCCAGTTTTATTTTTTCCTGTATTTTTTCGCTGTTATCAGCAAAGTTTTCCGAGTGCGCCTGCCCGATGTTCGTTAGGATAACAATGGAAGGTTGAATGATCTTTTCCAGTTTTTCCATTTCGCCTTTCATCGAAATTCCTGCTTCAAAAATTCCGAGTTCGGCCGATTCATTCAGCGCCATTACCGAAAGCGGAACGCCTATCTGCGAATTATAACTTTTAGGACTACGAACGATGCGGAGATGATTTTTGAGGAATTGATACAGCCATTCCTTCACAATGGTTTTTCCGTTGCTTCCTGTAATACCTATTACCGGAACGGCAAACCGGCTGCGGTGCCAGGCAGCGAGAAGTTGCAATGCTTCGGTGGTATTTTTTACAACAACAACATTTACCTTTTCTTTTTTATCAATAGTTTTCTCATCACTCACCACAAAAGTTTTGCAGCCTTTTGCAATCAGTTCGTGAATATAATTGTGAGCATCATGGTGTTTTCCCTTCAGCGCAAAAAATGCAGCGTGCTGCAATGGATGAACAGAACGGCTGTCAGTTACTACCGAATGAACCGTAGCTTCACCATTACCAGAAACCAGTTGTCCGTTTATGGCCTGGGTTATTTCGCTGAGAGAGTAGGAAAATCCGCTCATTCTTTTTCTTTTCGCGCTTCAGTAAAACATTTCCGGCAAAGGGGTTTGTAGTGATCGGTTTCACCCAGCAATACGAGGTTTTCGTTTTTGCTGAACCGGTAGGAATAGGTGGCCAGTTCTCCGCAATCCACACAAATAGCATGTACTTTGGTAACATATTCGGCAACAGAAAGCAGGTCGGGCATTACCCCGAAAGGTTTTCCTGTAAAATCCATATCCAGTCCGGCCACTACCACCCTTACACCGTTATTGGCAAGCTGGTTGCAGATCATAGGAAGTTCTGCATCAAAAAACTGGGCTTCGTCAATGCCTACTACTTCAATTTCCATAGCCAGTGTAAGAATTTCTGCAGAAGAAGAAACCGGGGTTGAACGTATGGAGTTGGAATCGTGGGAAACCACCTTTTTTTCGTGGTAGCGTTTATCGATAGCCGGTTTGAATATCTCCACTTTTTGTTTGGCAAATTCGGCCCTTTTGAGCCTGCGAATCAGTTCCTCGGTCTTTCCCGAGAACATGGAACCACAAATCACTTCCACCCAACCTTTGCGCCTTCCCTGGTTATTGCTTTCTAAAAACATGGTTCATAAATTGTAGGGTGAAACTATAAAATTTCGCTTTGATTTTCGGTATTTTTGGCTAACATTTACGCAAAAACGCATGCCATGAGCGAAAACGCCTATCAATCCATGAGCGAACTGGTGAAAAACATCAGCCAAAAACTCGAATCCCTCGAAAAAGGCCAACTTCCCGCTGAAGAAATAGACCAGCTGGCCAATGATGCCCGCGAACTGAATGAGAGGCTGGTAGTGCTCAGGTATAAAGCATATGAAAAGCAACTGGTTGTTAAGCCCGTTGCACAGGAACCCAAAAAGGAAGAAGAGCGCGTCATAGAAGGATTTAAATTATCCCTTTCTACTCCCGATCCGCAGCAAATCAACCTCATTGATGTGATTGAAGAAGAAAGCAGTGAGCAGGAAGAAGTGAGCAATTTGCAGCCGGCAGTGAGCAGTGAACAGGAGATAGTGGGCAGTTTGCAGTCAGCAGATGGCAGCCTGGAGGTACTTGAAGAGAAACCGGAAACCGAAAATAAACCTTCAACTTTCAACTTTCAACCCTCAACCCCCAACCCTCAACCTTCAACTTTCAACTCAAAACCCGGTTTATCCAACGAGAGTAGTACGAAAGCGGAAACCTCATCCCTGAACCAAAAACTCTCTGCCACCCAACAGCCTACTCTGGCAGAAAAATTGCAGAAGAAACCTATAGCCGACCTGCGGGCCGCCATCGGGCTGAATCAGAAATTTCTGTTTATGAACGATTTATTTGAAGGAGAAAATTCTACTTATAACGAAGCGATTGCAAAACTGAATGCCTTTTCAAATGTTGATGAAGCCAAAAACTATCTGCTTGAACTCGGAACACGTTATAAATGGACGCTGGAGAATGAAAACGTGCTTACTTTTACGGAGTTGGTGGAGAGGAGATATGCGTAGTATTTCTTCTTTTGTCTTGACCCGACATAGGCGGACAGGTACAAAAAAAGAAATTAAGTCAACGGGAGTTTTTTATGAGTAAGAAAATCTGTTTTTTCCTGCTAAATTTTATTCCGCTAATTACTTTTTCGCAATTAAAAGTAGCGATGAAGCATGTGGAGAAACTTACTTCTCCTGAAATGCATGGCCGGGGATATGTGAATGGGGGAGATAGTATTGCAGCAGAATATATTGCAAAACAATTTGAACTGCTCGGATTGAAAAAAATAAATAGTTCGTTTTTCCAGCTGTTTTCTTTTCCTGTAAATACTTTTCCCGACAGCATACGGGTAAATATTAATGGAAAAAATTTAATTCCGGGAGTGGATTATATAGTGGATCCTGCTTCACACGAAGTACAGGGGAATTTCAACCCGGTAGTTGGAGGTCCCGAAATCCTGGAACCGAAAAACGGGATCGGGATGTTTGATCACGATACTTCTTATTATGCCGTTTTTGTTGATGTGACAAAAACAGAAAAGGAAAAAATAAAGGAAACAGAAAAAAACATTTATCAGAACGATATTGCCAATCAATATCCGATCATCAAACTTGTCAATTCAAAATTCACATGGTCTGTTTCGACCGAAGTTTCGCATAAGGCAGTATTGGAAATACAAAAAAAAAGTATAGACTCCGTAATACACTCTGTCTACATTCATATCAATAATAGATTCATTGAACAACACAAAACCCGGAATGTGATGGGTGTAATAAAAGGAAAAAACAAAAAGGCAAAAGCCATTGTCATCACTGCGCACTACGATCATTTGGGAAGAATGGGAGGCAACACATATTTTCCGGGTTGTAACGATAATGCCAGCGGAGTGGCGATGCTGCTGGACCTGGCGAAATACTATTCGGAAAATAAACCCGAACAGGATATTTATTTTATCGCTTTTGCCGGTGAAGAAGCCGGGTTGATTGGTTCACGGTATTTTGTACAGAACCCGGTATTCTCCCTTGAAAAAATACGTTTTCTCGTCAATCTCGATCTTTTGGGCACAGGCAGTGAAGGAATAACGGTTGTAAATGCTACCAAACACGAAAAAGAATTTGAACTCCTGAAAAAAATAAATACCGAAAATGATTTTCTTACAGCCATAAAACCAAGAGGCGAAGCTGCCAACAGCGATCATTACTGGTTTTCACAAAAAGGAGTTCCTGCTTTTTTTATTTATACCCTGGGTGGGGCCAAAGCCTATCACGATGTGGATGATAAATTTGGTAGCCCCGATTTTTCAGAGTTTGAGGACGTTTCTTCACTGCTGAAAAAATTTATTCAGCAGGTTTCTCTTCTGAAATAATTACTGAAGAATTTTTTTCAACTCATTTTTCATTTCACCCCGAAACAAATTATGCCCCGTTTCCACTACATGCAGATGTTTTTCATTCAACAATTGCACAAAATATTCCCCGATGCGCGGAGGTATTACACTATCGTACTTTCCGAAAAACAGGTAACAGTGAATGTTATTTTCGTTGATCAGCCGGGCGCTTTGGCTTGCTTTCGGCTCTATTAAGCGCAGTGTCAGCCATACGTTGTATACCTGTTTTCGTTTTGCTTCTGTTTCAAGGTTAAACAATACAAAACGATAAAGCTTGTCGCTGAGCAGGCGATAAAGTTTTAATGCCCTCATAAAGCGGAAAAAAGGTTCTGGTTTTTTAAGAAGAAAACGATAAAGAACATTTCCCACCCGGTTTTTACTGGTAAATGAATACCAGAAATTCACTTTTATCCCGTCAGGAGCCATCAGGTACATGGTATCGATCTGCAAAGGAAAACAATGCAAAAGAGCAAAAGATATTTTTCCACCCATGCTATATCCCATTAAAGAAAAACGCTGAATATTTTTTTGCTGAAAGAAATCATAAAACAGTTCTTTCAGTTCTTCCATGCGCAAGGTATTTTTATCAATGCGTTGTTGGGGATAAACAGTATTTCCGTGGTGAAAAAAATTAAATGAATAAATCGTATACCTGTTTTGGAGTTCCTCTTCAAACAGCAAAAAATCATTCATGCTCCGGTCAAAACCGTGGAAACAGAGAAGGGTTTCGGATCCGTTACCAAACCGGATGTATTCCAGTGAAAATTCTTTATGGCGAAAAAGGTATGTTTCCACACGGCAAATTTCGGCAAATGATGCCGATAAAAAAAATCAAAGATAACCTGCTGCTTCAGGGCCTGTATTAAACAACAGGTCAGCTATACTCAAATCAGGAATAAATCCATGTTTATTTTCAAATACCTGGGTATAAGGGAGAGAGGCTAAAGGTTGATGGGTTGAAAGTTGTAGTGTTTTATTTGGATCAAAATCATTCCTGTAGTCGGCAGTATCGGGATAATTTTCTTCATATTTCTCTGTAAAATTCCATTTTAATTCCAGTTGAAGTAATTCACACATTTTTTGCTGAAGCATTTCATTCCAGTCAACCACGAAATCCACTTTTTTTTCATAAAAGGGTTTCAGATCGTCTTCGTAATATTCAAAATAAGGTGAAGTGCGGTAAGCTGATTCCAGTGATCGCCAGTGTATTTTCTGCCAGTTGTCATTGTAAGAAATCCGGCAGTCCTTCATGATCTTCCGCTGCGATCCCTTGCTTTTCTCCACCGGAATAATAAGATCAAGTTTCCCGTTGGCACCATACACCGTACATCGGTTGCGATAGGTTTGTTTTATAAAATGCTCATGTAATTCAATAACCGCATCACCACGTTTAAGCAATCCGTAGTACGTTATATTTCCCAAATACACTGATGGAAGTAAAATTTTCATTGATATCTTGTATTTCTCTCTCCCGCGCTTGTCACGCGTAATCGCGTGAGGGAGAGGTCAGGGAAATTTCGGAAATTTACTGAAATCAGGTTTTCTTTTCTCCACGTAAGCATTTTTTCCTTCTTTCGCTTCATCACTCAGATAATAAAGCAGGGTGGCGTTGCCGGCCAGCTCCTGTATTCCGGCTTGCCCGTCCAGTTCGGCATTGAAAGCCGATTTAAGCATTCGGATAGCCAGCGGACTTTTTTCAGAGATCTTCATCGCCCATTCCATTACGGTATCTTCCAGTTTTTCGAATGGTACTACGGTGTTTACCAATCCCATTGCTAAAGCCTGTTGAGCGTTATATTGATCGCAGAGATACCAGATCTCTCTTGCTTTTTTCTGTCCCACGCATCGTGCGAGATAGGAAGCGCCAAACCCACCGTCAAAACTTCCTACACGCGGACCAGTTTGTCCGAATATAGCGTTTTCTGAAGCAATGGATAAATCGCAAACAACATGCAACACATGTCCTCCGCCAATAGCATATCCATTCACCATGGCAATAACAGCTTTGGGAATGGAACGGATCATTTTTTGTAAATCAAGAACGTTAAGCCTTGGAATTTTGTCTCCGCCAACATAACCACCGTGGCCGCGTACGTTCTGGTCGCCACCCGAGCAAAATGCTTTGTCACCCTCACCCGTTAACACAATTACATTAATCTCCGCATTGTCGCGGCAACTATGCATAGCATCTATCATTTCTGATACAGTAAGCGGGGTGAATGCATTTCTTCGGTGCGGGCGGTTGATGGTGATTTTTGCCACGCCATCAGATATTTCAAACTTTATTTCTTCGTAGGTTTTTAGTGTTTTCCAGTTTCGCTTCGACATGGTTTATGATTTTAAGAGTTGAAAGTAGCGCTGTAGTATTTCTGAATTCAATTCAGGATTTGTTTTTATTTCAAGTACTGCGGTTTTTCCTGTATCTGTATAAAAACGATTTAATGTTTTTTCTAACTGTTCACGGTTTTCAGCAGAATAATAGTCAAGGCCAAATGATTTTACCAGTGGCCCGGCCTCTCGTTGATGTCTTGTTTCAAAAAGCGTCTGCAATTCGTGTTCATTTTCGGGATGGTCAATAATACGGAAAATTCCGCCACCGGAATTGTTGATGACAATGATTCTTAACCGGGGCGATAAATAATCGTTCCAAAGAGCATTGGAATCGTAGAAAAACCCGATGTCGCCCGTTATCAGCGTTGTCCATTGGCCCGAAGCAAAGGCAAAACCGGCTGCTGTTGAAGTACATCCGTCAATTCCGCTGGTGCCGCGGTTGGAATAATAGTGCAGATTACAGGAGTCGTTAAACAACTGAACGTATCTGGCCGGTGTACTGTTGCCCATATGCAACACTGAACCGGCAGGAATATTCTTCAGCATCACGTCAAAAGCCGTAAGATCGCAGAAAGGTGCTGAAGCCAGGAATCCGTTATGAAGTTTTTTTGTTTTTTCATCCGCCTGTTTCCAGGTAGAAAAATAAGTACTGTTTTGTGATTTTATTTTTTGGATAAGTTTTTCTAAAAATTGTTCCGGTGTGGTTTTTATGGATTGAGTGAGGCACTGGTAGGTATTTGTTCCCCAACCGGCCGGATCAATGCACCAGTGTTCGGCAGGTTTGTGTTGGCGGATTAAAGCTTTTATTTTTTTCGAGATCACGGGCCCTCCGAATGTGAGAAGGACTTCCGGAACAAAATCATCCGTGTTTTTTTCATGAATGGCAGAAAGCGTACGGTCGATACAGGAAATAAATCTTTCGTTTTTCAGGTTGGAAGAAGTTTCGGTGAGCACCACCACACTTTCATCTTCTGCCAGTTCAGACAGAAGCGAATTCATTTTCTCATTCCGGTCACTTAATCCGGTAATGATCATTTTCTTTTTTGAAGTATTCCATTTTGCAGATAGATTTTGAATTAACTGCTCATCCGGATCAGGGAAAACGAATTTTTTATTTTCTGTTTTTATTTCCGCTTTTTTATTATTTCTTCCGTAAAGCGGTTCTTCCAAAGGAACGTTGATGTGCACCGGCCCTTTTTTCGGAAATAGTGAATCATGATACGCCTGTTGAATTACATGAACAGTTTCCGATTCGCTTTTTTCACCGCTTCCGTCTCCTTCCACTTCAAAGGAAGCATTGATGTAATTGGCATACACATTTTTCTGTCGGATCGTTTGTCCGTCCTGCTGATCAATCCAGATAGCGGGACGATCGGCAGTAATAGCCAAAAGGGAAACCTCCTGATAATAGGCTTCAGCCAGTGCAGGGGCAAAATTCAGGACGGCTGTTCCCGATGTGCAACAAATAACCACGGGCGTTTTTGTTTTTTGTGAGATGCCCAGTGCAAAATAGGCAGCGCTTCTTTCATCGGGAATCACAATAGTGGAAAAGGATGGGTGATTATGAAAAGTAAGCGACAAAGGAGCGTTTCTTGAGCCGGGACAAAGCACTACGTGTTTCACGCCTTTTTGCGCCAGCGTTTGTGCAAGGAGGAGGATGTTTTTTTTGTCGGAGAATGCCATTTCAGGCAGCTAATGTCGGAGATATTTGGAAATAAAATTAACTATTAAAGCCAAAATTTTCCGGATTTCGTGATATATGAATGACAATGATCCGTGGTTCAGTGTAAGCAGGATAATTTATAGCAAATAAACTCCTCCTTCCGGGTTTTTGTCAATTTATTTGAGGAAACGCTCTAAAATACCTGCTTTCCATTCTGTTTCTTCCCATTCTTTGTCAGGGTCTGAATCTGCTGTAATTCCTCCTCCCGTAAACAACTCATAATAATCATTATGCACCTGCATACAGCGCAGGTTTACAAATAAATGCATTTCGTCTTCCGAAACCGGCCCTGAAAAACCGGTGTAAAATTTCCGTGAATGTTTTTCATGTGATGAAATAAATGTCCTTGCTTTTTCTTTTTCTGTTCCGCATACTGCCGGAGTAGGATGAATGTCTTTCAGAAATAAAGTTGCTTCTTTCTTCCCTGATTTTGCTGTAAAAACGGTTTTCAAATGTGCCAGTGATCCTGTGGTTACTGTTTTGGTTTCACTTTTTTCAAATAAAATTCCGTTTTTTTCCATTGCCGAACCAATAAAGTCGCTTACCAGTTGCTGTTCATTTTTTTCCTTTCCTTCCCAAAAAATTTCTTTTCCGCTGCCTTCTGTTTTTTGTGTTCCTGCCAATGCAACGGTTTGAATAGTTCCGTTTTTATAATCCATCAGCAGCTCGGGACTGGCTCCCATCCATTCTCCGGCAAAGGGAAGACACAAATGGTAGACAAAAGCATCCTGGTAATTATCACAAAGAGCAGAAAAAATGTGGTCACTTGTTTTTTCTCCTTTCGGCAGGAGTTTCACTTTCGACAAAACAAGTTTTCCGAAATTTCCATTTTTTATTTCTTCGATAAATAACCGGCAAAGTGCCAGGTATTCATTTTTATCTGTTGGATTATTTGCAGGAGGAAAAACAGCTTCCCATTCAGGCCCGTTCACTTTTTTCGGACTGATCCAAAATCCTTTTTCTCCATCAAACGGAAAAAATATAAATCCTTCCCTGATCACCCCCAGTTCAGGTATTCCCACGGTTTTTACCGTTACATTTTCCAGGTGATGAATGTTTTTTTCTCCCGGAAGGCGGAATTTTACAAACCAGGTATAACGTTTATTAGGCATGCGTAAACTTACGCTGATTTTTTAGGAAGTACCAGCACCGTAAGCCGGCAGGTAGCCACCAGCTGGTTTTCTTCATTGGTTACATCCACATTCCACACATGCATGGTTTTCCCGCGGTGTACGATAACAGCTTTCCCGAAAACATAACCCGATTTTACTGATCTCAGGTGATTGGCATTTACCTCAATCCCCGTGACGTTATGATCTGTTCCGGCAATAATAGCCGATCCCATGCTGCCAAGAGTTTCAGCCAGCACGGCAGTGGCTCCTCCATGCAATAAACCTACGGGTTGATGAGTGCGATGATCTACCGGCATGCTTGCACACAAATAATCATCTCCAACATCAGTGTATTCAATGCCGATTACTTCCATAATCGTATTCCGGTTCATTGCGTTTAGCTGGCTAAGGGGAATGTTTTTACTTAACATGCGGCAAAGATAGAGGGAAATAGCCATGTTTTCCTGTGGTTTCGGGTGCTGTGGGGGTTGTTGTTTTTTCTTCTTTTTTAACCGGTTTTTACTCTTTTGTCAAAAATATATTTATTCTTAACCCCTTGTTCCTCAACCCTTACACGCTGTTTTACAGGAAGATAAATCAGCTACCGGAGGTTATTTCGCAAGAAAAGCCTACCTTTGCGCCTTAAATTATATTATACTAAATAGTTATGAACGGATTTGAACAGTTGGGATTGAAGGAAGAATTAGTAAAAGCAGTTACCTCACTCGGATTTACCACCCCCACACCCATACAGCAACAGGCTATACCGATGTTGCTTGAAAACGCATCAGACCTTGTTGGCCTTGCACAAACAGGCACAGGAAAAACGGCCGCTTTTGGATTGCCGCTCCTTAACAAAGTTGATTTTTCACAAAAAGACACACAGGCTCTTATCGTTTGTCCTACACGCGAACTTTGCCTGCAAATCACCAAAGACCTTAAAAATTACGCGAAGAATTTTCGTAGTGTGAATATAGTAGCCATTTATGGTGGTGCCAGCATCCAGGAACAGGCCCGCCAGATTCGAAATGGTGCGCAGGTGGTAGTTGCTACTCCCGGTCGACTGATTGATATGATCGACCGCAGGTTTGTAAAAATTAATAACGTAAGCATTGTAGTACTGGATGAAGCAGACGAAATGCTGAACATGGGTTTTAAAGAAGATATTGATAATATTCTTGAAAATGTTCCCGAAGAAAGGAATACCTGGTTGTTTTCGGCTACCATGCCCAAAGAAGTGGCAGCTATCTCAAGGAATTACATGAAAAATCCCCGCGAAATAACCGTGGGAAAACAAAACCAGGGAGCAGAAAATATCGAACACCGGTATTTCATGATCAAAGAAAAAGACCGCTACTTCGCACTGAAGCGCGTGATTGATTTTTATCCTGAAATTTTCGGAATTATTTTTTGCCGTACAAGAAGAGAAACGCAGGACATCGCAGAAAAACTCATCAAAGACGGATATAACTGCGAGGCATTGCACGGTGATCTTTCACAGTCGCAACGCGATCATGTGATGCGCAAGTTCCGTGAAAAAACCATCCAGTTGCTTTGTGCTACCGATGTAGCCGCCCGTGGAATTGACGTGAACGACATTACGCACGTTATCAATTACAATTTGCCTGACGATATCGAAAACTATACTCACCGCAGCGGAAGAACAGCGCGTGCCGGAAAATCGGGATTAAGTTTGATTTTTGTCAACAACCGCGAAAGCAACCGCATACGTGATATCGAACGCCAGATCAAACAACAGTTTGTCCGGGCGCGTATTCCTAACGGACACGAGATATGCGAAAAACAATTGTTTGCCATGATCGAAAAAATGGCAAAAGTGAAGGTGAATGAAAAAGAAATTGAGCCTTTCCTGCCAAAGATCAACGAAGCGATGGCCGATCTTTCCAAAGAAGAAATTATCAAGCGCGTGGTTTCAGCCGAATTCAACCATTTTCTCAATTATTATAAAAACAGCGAAGACCTCAATACAGACGGCCATGTGAAGCGCGACAACGACCGTGGCGGAGAACAGGGCAGAAGTTATGACGGTGAATACTCACGCCTGTTTATCAATATGGGTGAAATGGATGACCTGAATAAAGGAATGCTGGTGCGCATTGTTTGTGATAACACCAATATTTCCGGAAAAGATATCGGGCGAATAGACATCAAGCGTGAGTTTTCGTTTTTTGAAGTGAAAAAAGGATTGGAGCAACAGATTATGGATGCTCTTAACCAGCTATCCAATGACAAAGGCCGCCAGGTACGTGTTGAACTGAGTGAAGGTGGAAGAAAAGGAGGCGGAGGTTATGGTGGAGGCGGATATGGCGGAGGTGGGAAAAAACCTTACAACAAAGACTTCAAAAAGAAGAACTACGGGGGAAAAGAAAAATTTTCAGGCAATAAAGGCGGAGATAAATTCAAAGGCAAAAACGATAATCATAAAAACCAGGCCCGCGGATTTAAACCCAAAGCGGCTTTCTGGGAAAACTAAATTTCATTCTGATTTTGTAAAACGAAGTTCATGGCCGTCAAACTCGGCCCAGGTAAAGTATTGAATCCAGTCGCCCAGGTTGATATAACGGCTGTTTTCAATTTTCATATCAATGGGAAGATGACGGTGGCCGAAAATAAAATAATCGTATTTTTTTTCCTTCAGCTTTTCTTTGCAAAACTGCACTAAAAATTCTTTTTCATCTCCGAGGTAATGCGATTCGTGTTTGGTTTTATTGCGGCTTCTGCGTGAAAAATAGTTGGCCAGGCCGATACCAAAATTGGGATGCAGCCGCGCAAAACACCACTGGCAGAATTTATTTCTGAATACTTTTTTGATGAATTTATATCCTTTGTCACCAGGGCCTAATCCGTCACCATGGCCGATGAAGAATTTTTTTCCATTGATCTCGCGTTCCACGGGAGCATGATATAATTTTACCCCCAGTTCTTTCGGCAGGTAATCATACATCCACATGTCGTGATTACCTGTAAAAACGTGAACAATAATTCCGCTGTCGGAAAGTTCGGCCATTTTTCCCTGGAGGCGTACAAATCCTTTTGGTATGACGGTTTTGTATTCAAACCAGAAATCGAACAGGTCGCCCACAAGATAAACTTCGGCTGCATCTTTTTTTATTTCACCCAGCCATTTTACAAACTTTTCTTCACGCTTGCGGCTTTCTTCATAACCCGGTACGCCTAAGTGAAGATCGGAAGCGAAATATATTTTTTTTCCTTCCATCAGAACGGTATTTTTTTAATGAGTTGCGAAGGAGCAAGGTTTTGCAGGTTGAACGTAAACCGGATACGGTACGCGAAATTGAAATTGTTGGCATCGTATTCATCCTGCACGTTTTTAGACATAAACACAGGAATATATACATCCGAAAATCCTTTGAAGAATGTGAAATAAAAACCGGCATCATACACTACCGACACATCCGCTCCCGGATTTTGGCTGATACCGAAATCGGCAAATGTTTTAATTACAGGTACAGGCAAATCTGCTTTCACGTTCACCGATGCCAGCCAGTCGATGGATTGGCCGTTGGCAGTGGGAATTTTTATGGCTCCGTGGTTTTCAATAAACTGGTGGCTGAACATTTTTTCTGTTTCAAAGCGGGCAGGAAAAACAGAACTGTAGGAATAATCATGATAACCATGCTGCCCGTCCATTCTCCAGCTGTAGCGCGCACTGATGGTATTGTTGAAAATAAATTTTCCGGCAAATACACGAAAACTAACGGCATTACCCTTTGCGTTGTATACCCATTTGTAATGCCAGGTAACGGAAGCCTTCAAAAAATCGTTTTGCAGCGAATCCGATAAACTGTTTATTCCATATTGTGCATTGGCTTCCAGCGACCAGGGAGTAAGTTTTTTGCCGTTGAGATAAGTGAACGACATCTCCGGATACAGGTTGATGTAAGATTTGTCATTATAAACCAAATCACCATTTCCATCCCATCCGTCAGGTGATTTTTCTGTTTCCATTATAGCCGGAGAGGATAACTTGATAAAACGGTCAGTCTTACTCCTGTAATTATTTTTCTTCCACCTGAACTCCATACCGGGATTTACTTTGACAAAATTACCTTCGCGTGCATCGTTGTTCACGTCAATAGAAAACCGCTGGACGGAAAGAAAAATATTTATGTTATTCAGCAAAGTACTTTTACGCGTATTGATATTCACATCAAAACGTGCCATTCCTGCCGGTTGCATGGATTTGAAACCAAACAATGGTATGATCTTCCATTCGAAACCTTTCTGTGGCAAAAAATTGTTATACAAAGCAATTCCTCCCATCAATCCGTCATAATCATTAAAACCGATTACGGGAAGATAATTTACTATGCTTCGTGTTCCGTTATCAATGGTTCCCCCGAATTGAAGCAATGGCCTTTCCATTCGTTTACACATGCCTTTTTCTTTCAGCATATTGTTGTTGCGGTTTACATCAGGTGTACGGTGTTCGTAATCAATTTTAAAATATTCGTAAGGCCCGTTGGGAAAATAAACTACTTTTTTTCCCCTGAATCCGTCATACCAGACCTCTGCAGCAATCGTATCACCCCTGATTCCCTGTATCACAAAGGGTGCAATCGTTCCTGTTTTGTTATTTACGATTAAACCTTGTTCGAATTTCATCCACATGTTGGTTTTGGTGGAACCACGCTCGGGTTTTGCTTTTCTCACCAGTTTATAATCGATTACTTCATTCGAATTCACCATGTCGCTGAAAAACCAGTCGAGGTCGCGTTTGGAAATATCTTCAAAAGTTTGATGAAGATCGGCCGGCTGCGGATGTTTGAATTTCCATCTTTCGTAATATTCATGCATGCATTTGTCAAACACTTTTTCACCAAGATAATGACGCAGGTAATCCATTTCAAAACCGGTTTTCGAATATACCACAGCAGCATAATTAAATGGAGTAAAATTCTGCGCTTTTTCTTCCATCGGCTGATCGGCATTTCGGGCGGCCTGTAAAAAATAAGTAAGCTGGTACTGATAACGCTGAGTAATATCTTCTATATGCAAAAATTTATTTAAACCCGTTTGCCCGGGAGCGAATGAACCGGTTAAAGATAATTCAGGATATTTTGTTTCGTTATAACGCATTTCATTAAAAGTGTTCAGCCCTTCATCCATCCACGGGTGTTCGCGTTCGTTGGTTCCCAATATGCCATAAAACCAGTTATGACCTACTTCGTGCATAATTACATTTTCAAGACTATGATCGCTTCCCACTTGCCCGATGATCGTTATAGTGGGATATTCCATTCCTCCACCGGCAGAAAGCGATCCGTCAACGGCTGATACAACGTTGTAGGGATATTCGCCATTCCAAAGCGAATAGTATTTGATAGCGTCATTCAGGTATTGAATGGATTTTACCCAGTATTTCGAACCGCTGCGCAGAAAATAACTATACAACGCCACATTTCTTCCGCTTTTGGGTAAGTTGTATTCTCCGCGCAGAACATAAAAACGTTTATCGGCAAACCAGGCAAAATCGTGAACGTTTTTCTGTTTATATCTGACGGTTTTCCATTCCCTTGATGATTCGGGAAATTTTTCATCCCAGGTTCCGTTCAGTCGCCCCGACTTATCAATGCGCACCTGTTCGATCAAAGCTTTGGTTTCTTTCGCACGGTTCTCCAGCCACTTTTCTTCTTCGGGACTTTGTATGTCGCCTGTTGCGGCTACCACATAATTTCTGGGAAGGGTGATGGAAACATCAAACGATCCGAATTCCGAATAAAATTCTCCCTGGTTGAGGTAGGGCATTTTGTTCCATCCGTTATTATCATAAACAGCTGGTTTTGGATACCATTGCGTAATCTGGTAGGATTGTCCTTCATGGCCCAGTCTCGAAAAACTGGAAGGAAGTTTTACAAAAAACGGTGTGGCAATTTCAATGGTGTCTCCCGGGTGAAGTGTTTTTTTGAGGTGCAACAGGCAAATATCAATGTGTGCCGAATCGTATTCCCATTTTACCGTATCATTATCTACAGTAAATAAAAGCGAATCGATATATCCGTAATGTTCGCTGGCATCAGAAAAATAAAATTCTTCGTCACCGTTTTCCATTTGCTGAATGGCAAATGCGGTTTTGTTATTCCGGTAGGCATTGGGCCAGAGGTGAAAATAAATATGGTTGAGCGAATGTGGCGAATGATTGATATACTGAATGGTTTCAAATCCTTTTAGTGTATGTTTTTCATCATCCAGTTTTACTGAAAGGGTATAATTTACTTCCTGTTGAAAATAATTTTCTCTTGTTTTTTGTGCGCAGAGTATTCCGGCATACAGGAGAAAAAAGAAAACGATGATCGAATGTTTCATTTAGAATCCGAAAATTTCCGCTAATTTTTTTTCAAGTGCCGGCCCGCGCAGGTTGGTTTGAATGATTTTTCCTTCCTGGTCAACGAGTACAGTAAACGGAACGCCATTGATTCCATATTCACCGAGAATGGGTGTTTTCCATCCCTGCAGCGAACTAACGTGGCTGGGCCATGTTAACTTATCTTTATCAATAGCGTCCAGCCAGTTTTGTTTCTGATGGTCAATAGAAACACTATAAACGGTGAATCCTTTATCCTTGTATTTGTTATACATGGCCACCACGTTGGGATTTTCTTTCCGGCAGGGGCCGCACCAGGAGGCCCAGAAATCGATGAGTACATATTTCCCCTTCAGTGAAGACAACGGAAGTGGTTCTCCGTTGCGGTCGTTCATGTTAATTTCGGGTGCCGGTTTTCCGGGCGCCAGTTTATTGGCCAGTTCTTCCTGTGCTTTACGTTGTCTTTCCTGTTCGGCTATCTGTGCTTCCACCCCGGTCACCATGCCTTTCACCGATTCGTGGTATTGCGAACCCGGCATGGATTTTCCCAGCGCCTGTTCAATTTTTTTCAGCTGTGCCAGGTCTGTATTCGGATTCAAATGGTTCAAAGCTCCCAGCAATGCCGGTGATTCGGGATTGTCATCTATGAATTTATCCCTGTTCTTCAGAAATTCACTATAGGCGTTTTGCAATTCGGTATTGTATTTGGCCGCACTCACCTGGTCGCCTTTGGAGGCAAACTCTTTCACTTTGTTTTGCAGCGTGTCGCGTTTCATGGCGTAATTGTTCACTATGTTCACAAAGTCCATCAGCTTCTGCGAATGGGGGGAACCCGTTAGTTTGTAGGTTTTATTCAGGTTATTGCCGTCACCGGTGACGGTTACATTTTCTCCCGGCATCAGAATCAACACGGCAAAGTCTCCCTGTTTCAGCGAGAGGCGGTAGAAATCGGTTTTATCAATGGGACGTTTAAATTCAAACTTCCCTTTTTTACCCACCAGCGCGCTGTCGATTTTTACTGTAATGGCTTTATCAAATGTTTCGAGGTAGATTTTTTTTCCGGCCACATTCTGCAGCGTTCCCGAAACAACTACGGGTTTTGACTGCGCCAATGCAAACACCGTTATACAGGAAGCAAAGGCAGCAGTAATAATTTTTTTATACATAATCATCCGAATATTTCTTTTAATTTTTCTTCCAGTGCAGGGCCTCTCAGGTTGGTGCCTATTACTTTTCCGTCCTTATCCACCAAAACGGTGAACGGGATAGCGTTAAATCCATAGGTGCTGATCACCGAGGTTTGCCACTGCTTCAAATCACTTACATGCGATTTCCATACCAAACCATCGGCTGCAATGGCATTCACCCATTTATCTTTGTTATTATCCAGTGAAACAGAATAAATTTCAAACCCTTTTCCCTTGTATTTATTGTAAAGGGCCACCACATTTGGGTTTTCTTTCCGGCAGGGGCCGCACCAGGATGCCCAGAAATCGATGAGCACATATTTTCCACGTAAGGAAGAGAGAGCAATATTTTTACCATCAGGATTGGGCAGATCTATCTCCGGTGCCAAAGATCCTTTTGCCAACAGGTTAGACAGCCGTTCTTCTTCGGCTTTCTGCATATCATACATTTTTTTCGAATATTCTGCCTGGCTCACCTGTGCTTTTATCGACTGGTGCATTTCCGAATTGGCCATATGTAAAGCGGCAGCGCCTTCAATTTTTTTCATCCATTGCAGGTCGTTGATCGGATCGAGTTCTGAAATAGCAACAATGATCCCGGCCGAATTGGAATTTTTATCAATAAAAGCTTTCAGCCCGTCTGCATAATCTTTTTTTACTTTTTCCACATCAGCCAGTTTGGCGTGCAGTTGGGAAGAATCGGTAACAGGAATCAGCATCAGTTCATTTCTCAGTTTTTCACGCAGCACCATGTAGTTATAATTATTCAGGTAATACTCGCGCGCTACCTGAGAATTGGGCGAGCCTTTTACAGTATACGAATTAAAAAGATTGGAGGCGTCTGCTTCTATTTCTGCCGTATTGCTGCTGTCTAATATCAAAACGCAGTAATTGGTTTCATCAATTCGCAGGCGGTAGAAATCGGTTTTGTTTTTTTCATAAGCAAGTTCAAATTCTCCTGAAGCATCCAGGGTGGCTGAATCTACTGCTACAGCTTTGTTGCGCTCATAGCGTTCGAGGTAAACGGTTTTTCCTTCCCCGTTTTTAATTACGCCTTTTACTTTGTTTCCGCTTTTGCCACACGAAGCCAGCAGCGCAATTGCCGCAGTAAAAAATAACAGGTGGCGAAAAAAATTCAGTTTCATTTTTATTCCGTTTCGTTTAAGGTTTTTATCAGCAACTGGTTGGCGGCTTTAGGATCAGCTTTTCCTTTGGAACGTTTCATCACTTCTCCCATAAACACACCAACAATATTTGTTTTCCCGCCTTTGTATTTTTTAAATTCTTCGGGATGCTGCGTAATTACATCGCGGATGATCTCCAATAGAAAGTCGCTGTTGCTTTCCTGTATCCAGTTGTTTTCAACTGCAATTTGTTCTGCTGTTTTATTTTTTTCGGATATCAGTAAAGGAAAAATATTTTGCGCAGCAATAGTATGCGACACTTTTCCGTTTTCCAGCAGGGTGATGAGTGAGGCCAGCCGTTCGGCCGAAAGGGGAAACTGTTCAATTTCTATTCCATTCTCATTGAGCCACGAACGCACAGGGCCCATGATCCAGTTAGCAGCTGCCTTGGCATTACTGGTATACTGCAGGATGTTTTCAAAAAATAACGCTACCGGTTTGCTGTCGGTAAGCTGGTAAGCATCGTATTCAGTAAGCCCGAATTCTTTGGTGTATTTCAAAAACAATTCACCGGGAAGTGGCGGCATGTTCTTTTTTATATCGGCAATGTATTCCTGCGAAACGTGCAGCGGTTGCAAATCAGGTTCGGGAAAATAACGGTAGTCGTGTGCCTGTTCTTTACTTCTCATTCCGATAGTGGTTCCTGTGGGTGCGTCAAAACTTCTTGTTTCCATAGTCAGTTTTTCGCCCTTTTCTATCATCTCTGCCTGCCGCTTCACTTCAAATTCGATAGCGCGCTGAACATTGCGGATGGAGTTCATGTTTTTTACTTCCACGCGTGTATTGAATTCATCCGATCCTTTTAAACGAATGGAAATATTCGCATCGCAACGCATCGAACCTTCTTCCATGTTTCCATCACATACTTCGAGGTAACGTACAATTTTTCTTACTTCAGTAAGATAATTATACGCTTCTTTTGCTGAACGGATATCAGGTTTCGAAACCATTTCCAGCAGGGGAACACCCGCACGGTTCAGATCCACCAGTGTGTGAAAAGGATCGATATCGTGAATACTTTTTCCTGCATCTTCTTCGATGTGGATACGGATAAGCCCGATTTTTTTTTCTTTTCCCTCATCATCTTTTATGTCAATGAATCCGTTGGTGCAGATGGGAGTGTTGTCCTGCGATATCTGGTAACCTTTTGGAAGATCGGGATAAAAATAATTTTTGCGCGCAAAATGCATATCGGGAGAAATATCGCAATGACAGGCAAGTCCGAGTTTTACGGCAAACTCCACCGAACGTTTATTGATCTTTGGCAATGTTCCCGGATGTCCCAGTGAAATAACACTCACATTGGTATTGGGCAAAGAGCCATACTCGTTGATATCGCTGGAAAAGTTTTTGGTTTTGGTCAGCAGCTGGATATGCACTTCCAGGCCAATCACCGCTTCGTATTTATCGTAAATCGTACTCATTTTTCAGGCTAACAAAGATAAGTAAAACGGCCTTATGCACGCGGGTATTTTGTGGGGCCGCAAATGTTAATTCAGGTGAAAAAAAGGACAGAAAAGCGGATTTTTTGTTAATCTCCCAGCAACCCTTTAATAATAAGCGTCATTTTCGGTTCTGCCTCCCGGGCTACCTGCTGCACTTCTTCGTGAGAAACCTCCACGATCTTCCCATCCACACCCAGATCGGTGATGATGGAAACGGCAAAACAGGGAATATTCATGTGGCGGGCTACGATCACTTCGGGCACTGTACTCATACCCACTGCATCGCCACCCATAATACGCACCATACGGTATTCGGCAGGAGTTTCAAAGCAGGGGCCGCTTAATCCGAGATACACTCCTTCGGCAATGCGTATGCCGTTAGTGGCGGCTATTTTTTTTGCTTTTTCAATCATTTTTTTGTCGTAAGGCTCGCTCATATCGGGAAAACGCGGGCCCAGCTCATCGTAATTTTTTCCTATCAGCGGATTGGAGGGAAACATATTGATGTGGTCATTGATGATCATGATTTCACCAATGGCAAACGATGGATTGGTTCCTCCTGCTGCGTTGGAGAGAAAAAGCTTTTTGATACCCAGCATTTTCATCACGCGAACAGGAAAGGTAAGCTGCTGCATGGTGTAGCCTTCATAAAAATGAAAACGTCCCTGCATAGCCACCACATTTTTTCCGGCCAGTTTTCCGAAGATCAGTTTTCCCGAATGGCCCTGTACGGTAGAAACCGGAAAATTTGGAATACTTTCATAAGGAATCGCTGTTTCCGTTTCAATCTCATTTACTAATCCACCCAACCCCGTGCCGAGAATAATTCCGGTTTCGGGAAGGGTTTGCGTTTTAGTTCTGAGGTGAGCGATAGTTTGCTGTAGCTGTTGCAACATAATTTTTTACCAATTGGTTAAAGTGTTCACTGTTTCCCATTTCCACTTCCACAGGCTGAAAATACAGCGGAAGTTTTTGCAGCCGTTCCCTGAGTTCCGGCTTTAGTGACAGAAGCCTTACCGCATCTTTTTCAGTAGTAACAATAAGGCAATCGCTGCCAAATGTAGCAAATAATTTTTCGATGGTGCGGATGTCAATTTCCTTAAAATAATAGTGATCCCTGAATACCAGGTGCATCATCAGCACCGATTGTTCTTCGTAATATTTTTTCAGTGGCGAGGGATTGGCGATACCGGTAAGTAAAAATACTTTTTTCCCTTTGGCATCAGCCGTTCCATCGCCAAAAACCTGTTTTAACGGCAGGTAACGGTAAGAGGAAAAAAACACCGGTGCCGGTGTATAACGTTTAACGGATTTAAGCAGAAATTCTTTCATCTCATTGTCCAGCCCGTTGCATTTGGTAAATACTACCACATCGCAACGGTTGGCATTTTTCCTCAGTTCGCGCAGGTTACCCACGGGAAGTATAAAGTCGGTGAAAAAAGGATCAGCAGCTTCGGTAAGCAATATGGAAAATCCGGGTTTTACAGCCCGGTGCTGGTAGGCATCATCCAGCAAAACCACATCAGTATCAGGATGATTTTGTATGATGTGTATGATTCCTTTCACCCGGTTGGCTTCCACATTCACACTGATATCAGGATGACGTTTTTTCAGCATCATCGGTTCGTCACCACAGTCACGGGCATTGGTTTCGGTGGTAAGCTCAAGAAATTCTTTGGTTTTCCGGCCATAGCCACGGCTCAGCAAAGCTATCCTGTACTGTGATTGGAGTAATGCAACCAGGTAGTCGCTGTGTGGTGTTTTTCCTGTTCCGCCCACTGATAAATTACCTATGGAAATAACCGGGACATCAAATTTGCTGGGACGGATAATCTTCGAGTTATAAAGAAAATTCCTTATCTCGGTTATAGCTATAAACAGCAAACCCAGGGGAAACAATATGAAACGGAGTGTCTTCATTGTGAACTATCCTGAACACCCGGCACAGGGTATTTGTTTTTAATGTTTTTGTTTGGTTGTTGTTGGTTTCCTGCAGGCTTTTTGCAGGAAGTTCACAACAGGTTTTAATTGCGCGTAAAATTATATTTTTAAATAATAGGTTACTTTTTTATTTAAGGTGGAATAAACAGGCAGAAATCTCTAAAAACTTATTGTTTATGAAAAAAATGGTGATAGTATTTATCGCCCTGCTAAGCATTGCCTGCCAGGGTGGATCGAACCGAAAGGATGAAGCTGCATATGTAAACAAATCGGAGGCCTCGCCCGGTTATGATGCTTCTGTTGAAGAACAATATGCACCCGAAGCTGAAGTTATGGATCGCTCGGATGTGGTGGCCGGAAATACATCTGAGGGGGACGAGACTATCGATGCCGAAATAGGCGATGAAACCAGGATTCAACCCCAACTCATCAAAACGGCCGACCTGCGTTTTAGGGTAAAAGATGTGGAGCTGAGTACGGAAAATATCGAAGCTATGGCAGCAAAAGCCGAAGGATTTGTTTCCAATTCAAGTCTCCGCAGTTCCAATTCCGAAGTAAGCAATTATATCACCATTCGCGTTCCCGCAAAAAACTTTGATATACTGCTAAAATCCATTTCCAAAGAGTCGGAATACATGGAACGAAAGGAGATACATACCGAAGATGTAACCGAAGAGTATATCGATATTCAAACCCGCCTTAAAACCAAAAAAGAAGTAGAGCAACGCTACATCCAGATACTGAAGGAAAAAGCCAAAACTGTGCAGGATATTTATACAGCTGAAGAACAGATCCGCATTATCCGCGAGGAAATTGAAGCCAAGGAAGGAAGATTAAATTATCTCCAGAACCAGGTAGCATACAGCACGATTACCGTAGATCTTTTCCAGCAGGTGGAATACAAGGAAAATCCCGAAGAGCTCACTTATACATTCGGCCATCGCCTCGAAGATTCGGTGGGTAGTGGCTGGAATGTGGTGGTAAACATTTTCCTCGGGTTGCTTTCTCTCTGGCCGTTGTGGATCATTTCGCTGATTATCTACTGGGCGGTGAGGAGAAAAATAAAAAAGTATAAAGCCAATAAAAGCTGATTTTTTGAAACGTATCTTTGGCAAAAACCAGGGATATGAAAGTAAAAGATGTAGTAGCTTTTCTCGAATCAAAAGCCCCGGTGGCATTGCAGGAGGATTACGACAACAGCGGTTTGCTGGCGGGAAATCTCCAACACGATGTAACCGGGGTTTTGATTTCGCTGGATTGTACGGAAGCAGTGGTGGAAGAAGCTATCCGTAAAAAATGCAATCTCATCGTAAGCCATCACCCCGTTATATTCCGCGGGATAAAAAAACTCACTGGCAGCAATTACGTGGAGCGAACAGTGATGAAAGCTATCCGTAATGATATTTCGCTCTATGCCATCCACACCAATCTCGATCATGTGTATGATGGAGTGAATCTGAAAATGATGGAAAAGCTGGGTATTAAAAATTCCCGGATTCTTTTACCTAAAACGGGAATGCTTCGCAAACTGGCAGTGTTTTGTCCGGATGAGCAGTCAGGAAAACTGAAGGATGCACTTTTTGCTGCCGGGGCGGGACATATTGGCAATTATTCGGAATGTGGGTTTGAGGTGTCCGGTACCGGAAGTTTTAAGCCGGAGGAGGGCTCCAGTCCCTTTTCGGGCGAACAGGGAAAAAGACATGCTGCCGCTGAGGTAAAGATCGAAGTCATTTACCCGGCTTATCGCGAAGGGGAAATTTTAGCGGCCATGAAAGAAAATCACCCCTATGAGGAGGTGGCTTATGATATTTATGCCCTGCAAAACCAGTGGCAGGAAGCGGGGTCGGGGAGAATAGGGGAGCTTAATGAGGCGATGGAAGAAGCTGATTTTATTGATTTGATAAAATCGTGTTTTGGAGTAAAAATGGCCCGTTTTTCTCCTTTTTTGAGCAAAAAAGTGAAAAAAATTGCTGTTTGTGGGGGTTCCGGAGGGTTTTTGCTGAAAACAGCCATTGCCAAAAAAGCGGATGTTTTGGTTACTTCCGACATCAAATACCACGAATTTTTCGACCCTGACGGAAAAATCCTGCTGGTAGACACCGGGCATTACGAATCCGAGCAATTTACCATTGAATTATTGGGCGATTGGCTGACCAAAAAATTTACTACATTTGCCGTCCGTTTAACGGAATTGAATACAAATCCAATAAATTATCGCTGAGATATGAGTAACGAAAAAGAAATTTCTGTGGAAGAGAAGCTGAGAGCTTTGTATAACCTCCAGCAAATTCATTATAAAATCGACCGAATCCGTACTGTTCGCGGGGAGCTTCCCCTGGAGGTTCAGGACCTGGAAGATGAGATCGTAGGGCTTGAAACCCGTGTAAACCGCCTGCAGGATGAGATGACCGAACTGGAAAGCCAGATAGGTGAGCGTAAAAATTCCATTAAGGAAGCACAGGCCGCTATTCGCAAATATGAAGAGCAGCAAAGCAAAGTGAGAAATAACCGCGAATATGATTCCATTACCAAAGAACTGGAATTTCAAAACCTCGAGATCCAACTTTCTGAAAAGAAAATAAAGGAGATCAAAACTTCAATTGCGGCCAAAGAAGAATTTATCAAATCGGCAAAAGATAACTTATCTGAACGCCAGAAAGACCTTGAGCAGAAAAAACTCGAACTGAAAGAGATCATTGATGAAACTCAAAAGGAAGAAGATGATCTTTCTGCCCGGGCAAAAGAAGCAGAAAAAATGATTGATGCCCGTTTGATTACGGCCTATAACCGGCTTCGCGGAAATGCCCGCAACGGTTTGGCAGTGGTGGCTGTTGAGCGCGACTCTTGCGGTGGATGTTTTAACCATATTCCTCCCCAGCGCCAATTGGATATCCGTATGCATAAAAAAATAATTGTATGCGAACATTGCGGAAGAATTCTGGTGGACAAAGCCATCAATCCCGAAACGGTTGAACAACATTAATCCCATACTATTTTCAGCAGCGTCCCGTTTTTTAACGGGACGTTTTTTTTTATTATGAACAGGATAAAAAAAATAATACATGAAGATTATGGTTTCTTCCTGTTGCTGTTATTATTTACACTGGTAAAAATTCCATTTCTTTCATTGCCCTATTTCTGGGATGAAGCCTGGGCTTATGCCAATGCTACCCATTTCCTGGCCGAAAATAAACTAAGCCTGATGCCTGATGCCGCCCCCGAATATTTTACCCGCGGACATCCTTTGCTGGTACATAATACAGTGGCATTTTTTATGAAAAACCTGGGCGCTACTCCTTTTGTAGCTCATTCCGTAATGCTGTGCTTTTCACTTCTACTTCTTGGTGTTATTTATTTTTCAGTGAAATCATTGTCAGATCGTTTTTCTGCCCTTCTCATTACTGCCATCCTGATGTGCATGCCCTCGTTTTTTACTCAATCGGTACTGGTGCTTTCTGAAATTCCTCTTATCCTTTTCTCCATACTGATGTATGCAGCTTATAGTAAAAAAAATATGTGGTTGTATATGCTTTTTTCTGTCCTGGCGTTACTTACCAAAGAAAGTGCTATTGTAGTTGTATTTACATTTTTTGTTTTTTTTCTTATAGAAAACAGGTTTGTATTTCGTAACTATTTCAGTTTTTCTATGGCAGGAATACTATTTCCCTTTATTTTCTGGGGCGCTTATCTTTTACTACAGAAATCGGTAAAGGGATGGTATGTTTACCCCGAGCATGCCGACCTGATTTCTTTTTCATTTCCTGATATAATAAAAAAATGCCTGTCGTATTTACAGATTGTATTTTTTAATAATGGCAATATTGCCTGGACATTTATAGCAACAGGGTTATTAGCCTGGAATATTTTTGTAAAGAAACAGAAGCCGGAAAGCAAAGAAATTAAACTGCAGATGTTTTGCACTCTTTTCATTATTTTCTTTTTGCTGTTTTCCTCGCTGAATTTTTTCTCTTCGCGTTATGTAATGATAGTATCGGTGGCATGGATGATAATGACGGTGGTTTTTGCCGGGAACCTTCTGAAAGAAATCAAATGGAAATTTTTATTGGTGGTTATCCCGGTGCTTTTTAGTGTAATTTCTTTCCGGATGAAAAACATCCAGGATACATCTCCCGGTTATCGCGATGGAGTGAAAGTGATGCAGGACATTATTCCTGCGCTGGAAAATATGAATGTATATAATGAAAAAATTTATGCCCCGTTTCTCATCCGCGAAAACCTGTTTTCCCCGTCATTGGGATACCGTACGAATACTTTACGGTTTACACTTCTGCAAAATTCACCAGAAGGTGCACAGTATGCTGTTACCAGTAATTTCGAAGACGATGAGATGAGAAAATCAATAGAGTCATCCACCGGGTGGGAAAAGAAAAAAGAATTTTCTGTGAATAAGGCAACAACAGCAATTTATAGCAGGAAATCAGAATCTGAACCCGCAAGATAATACCACCGTACCCGAAATATTACTTATTTCTGCGCCTGAAGTATAATCAGGATCATACATATAATAATCTTCTTTCCATTTGGTAAGTACATATCCCGCATCCGCAAAAAAGTAATGATTTCGGTAGCCGAATCCGAATGTGATTGTTCTTCGCGTACCATCATTCATAACCTTATCAGATTTAAAAGGTGATCCATACAAGGCATAACCCCCGCGAATTAAAAATGGTTTAAGGCGGATTTCTGCTCCAGCGCGTATGTTCGAAGCCCGCGTGTAATTTTCTTTTATTGCCTGGTTTTCCGAATTGAAACTGTATTCAGTAGGATCGTAGTTGGTTCCTTTCAGTAACGCAGTTGAATAATCCAGCATTTCATAATCCACAGAAACCAGTCCGAATTTTTTAAACACAAAAGCAAGGCTTCCGATAAAACGCGAAGGAGCTTTCACCTTATAGTTATAACTTCCCACTACAGGAGATACTTCGTGATAATTATCACCATTACTGAAAAAAGAACTGATCTCTGTACTCCAGCGGTCGGAAAGCGAATAACCGGTGCGGGTATGCATGGCAATTCCCAGTCGTACCCATTCTGCCGGCAGGTAAATCACTCCGAATTTTGCATTGATACCGATGCCGCGGGTGAGTAATGATTGCTTAAAAGTAAAATTTCTCAAATCGAGCGACTGATCCACCACATCTTCCCGGTGAGTATATTCTTCCGAATAGCGAACTCCTGCAAAACCTATTGTTCCACCGAAATAAAATTTGTCAAGGTAATTTGCACTTAGCGACAATCCTGTTTCGTTTACTCCGCCTTTTCGGGTTATGGTTCGGGTTTGCTTTACATCACTGTTGAATACCTGTGTGGAATAACTATGCACCACGGTATCCAGCGGGTCGATGAGGTAGGCATAATAGGCAGGGCCCGAAGTAAATGGTTTTACATCCCAGATAGCGCTTTGTGTTACACCATAAGCATCATCAGCAAACACATCCAGTAAAGTGGAAGAGTTATTTCCGCTGATAACAGTTTCTCCGCTGAAATTGGCCAGTTTTGTATAGGACAATCCGAATTGTATCGTTTTCCAGTCGCTGTCTTCCCTGGCTTTGTATGCGCCTACTATTCCAAGATTATTAAGAGTGAAATTGACACGGCTTCCTGTTTTCTCTCCACCGTTAAATGAGCTATAGGCTGTATTTTCTGTAATTCCGAATGAAAGTTCCATTTCCGATTGGGTGAAACGCGCCATTCCGGCCGGGTTAACAGCCATACACGACATATCGCCACCCACAGCGCCAAACGCACCTGCCATGCCGCTGTAACGGGCCGAACCACCGAAACTCAGCCACGAATATCGCAGCGCATCGGTTTCGTTTTGAGCACTACCCACCAATGGCAGTCCACACAACGTTAGGAGGATAATTTTTTTCATCATGGTGCTGATTTTTGTTTAGCGTGGGCCTCTTCCGCCTGATCCTGATCCACCCGAGCTTCTTCCGCTGCTTCCGCTGCTGCCCGAACTACCCGAACTGCCTGAAGAGGATCCGCTGCTGCGGCTTCCCGACCATGACGAGCCTGAAGAAGAAGATCCACTGCTTTCAGATGAGCTTTCACGGCTTCCCCTCGACCAGGTTGAACCGGAAGAAGAGGATGAGCCCGAAGAAGAAGAAGAACCGGAAGAAGAAGAACCGGAAGAGTAGCTGCTTCCTGAAGAACTTTCACGGCTGCCCGAATAAGAAGAACCGGAGGATGAAGAAGATGATCCCGAAGAATTTCCGCTTCCTGAATAATGGTTATTGGAATAGTTATTCTTTTCGCGGGTAGAATTATTGCTATAAGGCGATTTGGTGTCAGGCTTTCTTGAAGAAACAGAATTTTCATAAGCCGGACGTGAAGAGGAACTATTACTTACGGCTGTGGTAGTGGAAACCGGGCGGCTGGAAACGTTATTATTTTGAATAGCATGTTGAGTGCTTCCTGCCGGTTTTTCGGTTATAACGGGATTGGTATTGCTGTTGTTTGAAGACGGACGGACGTTTTTACCCGTAACAAATTTACCGGTGATATCTTCATTATACGTCATCTCGCGTACAGATACATTTTCCACCGGATCAGCAGTGTTGCCAACATTTCCCATACTATTGCGCGTAGGGCGTGAAGCATGTGATGAATTACCTGCTCCTAAATTGTCCCTGTGGCCGTAATAGGTACCCTGGTTATTGTTTTCGCTGTTGTTGTTCCAGTTGTTTCCGTTACCCCACCCGCCATTATTTCCATAGTAGTTGTTGCCGTAATAATTGCCATATCCATATCCGTAGCCATAAGGATTGTAACCGTATCCATTATATCCGCCATATCCGTTGTAACCATATCCATTGTAATAGGGATTGTATCCGTATCCGTAATAAGGATTGTAATAC
>JBMORL010000083.1:0-10656 GCA_049322335.1 Bacteroidota bacterium | reverse complement strand
CCATTCCTTCACCCAACACCATCCATATACGCTGATCCAGTTTTGGTGACCCGCTATACACTACTTTAGTGAGTTCTGTAATCAGGTAGGCCCACCATCCCAGCTGGGTAAGGATGTATACCAGCATAATTACAAGTAATAAGGGTATCTTCGATTTTCTTTTCATCACAATAAAAGTAATGATTTTAACACAATTTCATTTATTACCCCGGGTTAAGCTGTTGTGCCGTTAAACCTTTACTTTTGTTACAATATAAATAAAGACAAATGGGAGCAACCATAGACAAGTCGAAAAAAACGCTTGATAAGTTAAGATCCCTCAGCAAACTGGATGAATTAATTGACCAGGTGAGGAATAAAAAAAAGGAGTCGTTGCCCGACATCCGGTTACCGCTGGAAGCTGTTGCAACAGAAAAAGGTAAAATGGATCGACTGAAGTTCCTGGAAAAAGCAACGGGCAGGCCTTTTCCGTTTCTTGGCGGTGAAAAAAAATTCGTTGACTATGATTCGCTGGAAGGAAATATAGAAAATTTTATAGGCATGAGCCAGGTTCCAACCGGCATCATAGGGCCGGTACATGTAAAAGGATCGGCTGCGTGGGGTGATTTTTATGTGCCATTGGCGACCAGTGAAGGTGCGTTGGTAGCCTCCTATCACCGTGGAGCAAAAGCTGCGCGAATGGCTGGTGGAATTACTTCAGTTTGCCTTATAGAAGGAGTACAACGCAGTCCTGTATTTCGTTTTTCCAATATGGCAGAACTGGGCACTTTCCTTATATGGACATTAAAAGAGGTGAAAACATTTTCAAAAATCACTTCACAAACCAGTCGCCATGCACAGCTGGAGGAAATGAAATCGAACATAGAGGGCAATCATCTTATACTCACTTTTGAATTTCAAACCGGTGACGCATCAGGACAAAACATGGTGACATTATGTACAGATGAAATTTGCAAGTATATTGTACAGCATGCACCCGTAAAACCCCTTTCATGGTTTATTGAGGGAAATTATTCAGGAGATAAAAAAGCTACGGCTATTTCATTTTCCAATGTAAGGGGCAAAAAAGTTTCAGCAGAAGTTCTGCTTCCGGAAACGGTGATAAAAGAAGTTTTAAAAACATCTTCTGCTGCTATGGCCGAATACTGGCAAACTTCTACTTTGGGTGTCATTCAAAGCGGTGCTATTGGTGCACAGGGACATTTTGCCAACGGACTGGCAGCGTTATTCATTGCCACAGGACAGGATGCCGCCTGTGTTTCGGAAGCTGCTGTGGGCATTACACGAATGGAAACCGTGAAAAATGAAGGATTATATGTTTGTGTAACTCTTCCCAATTTAATTGTAGGAACTATTGGCGGAGGAACCGGGCTTCCCACACAGCGCGAATGCCTGGAACTGATGGAATGTTACGGAACAGGAAAAGCAAGAAAATTTGCTGAAATATGCGGAGCGTTAGTTCTTTCGGGTGAAATTTCCATTGCCGCTGCCCTTTCGGCAGGACATTTTTCCAGTGCTCATAAAAAATTCGGACGGAAAAAGAAAAAATGAACAGCGAAAAAATAAAAGCGCAAAACCGGCTTTCCTTCTTCAGAAGATTTATTATCTATCAGAATGAACGCTTTCCTTTTTTGGGACATGGTTTACTTATTGCTGCTTTCACTTTTTCTGCGGTGTCCTATTCAAGAATGTGCCGGGGCGAGGAAGGATTTATCAACTGGAATATTTACGGTTGGGGAGTATTTATTACCGTTACGCTTTTTTTCCTTTTGCGAATTGCTGACGAATTCAAAGACCGTGAAGATGATGCACGTTACAGGACGTATCTTCCCGTTCCCAGGGGACTCATCAGCCTGAAAGAATTACAGCTTTTAGCTATTGTTGTTCTTTTACTACAGCTATGTGTTTTGATTTTTGTTTTCCCTTCTTTGTTTTTTCTGCAGCTGGCCGTTTTATTCTATCTTTTTTTAATGCGGATTGAGTTTGGAGTTCCTGTGTGGCTGAAAGCCCGGCCGGTTTTATACATGGTATCACACATGTTCATTATGCCACTCATCGATATTTTTGCCAGTGGCCTCGATTGGGTGCTGAATGATGCAGAGGCACCAAAAGGTTTATTGTTTTTTTTCGGAGTATCCTATATGAACGGAATAGTAATGGAAACCGGAAGAAAAATAAAACCGGCAGAACTGGAGGAGGAAGGAGTAGTTTCCTACACCAAACTGTGGGGCGTAAATCCGGCTACCGTTATCTGGAATATCATGCTGGCTATAAACGCAACATTTGCTATTCTTGCCGGATGGTTTGCGGGATACGGGAAAACATCGGTTATCACCCTTGGTTTTTTGTTTTTCATTTTTTCTATTCCTGCATGGATCTTTCTCAGAAAAAAAAACAAAACCAATGCAAAATTAATTGAATATGCTTCTGTGGCCTGGACGTTGCTGATGTACCTGATACTCGGAGCTGTTCCTATGATACAGAAATTAATTTTTTGATATGTTATTGCTGCCAGGCGAAATACAATCCATACAACAGGCAGGCGGAAAAGGTTTCCGGCTGAAACAGCTGGCTGATCTGGGGCTGCGGGTTCCACCTTTTGTAATAATTCCCAACGATTTTCTTTTCACCGAATTACAAAATTGCGAAAACCCCGCAGAGATTATAAAAAACAAAGTTTTTCCCGAAGGATGGAAAAATAAACTGGCAACATTTTTTCCGGACGCAAAAGAAAAATATTTTGCTGTCCGTTCATCGGGAGTTAATGAAGACGGATTGCAGTTTTCATTTGCCGGCCAGTTTAAAACAAAGCTGTTTGTTTCGTTTGAAGGCATTGATGAAGCTGTAAAGGAAGTATTATTATCCGCTTATTCTGATCCTATCAGGGTTTATTCGCAACAACATAAAATGAATGCTCCTCATTCTATGGCTGTAGTTATCCAGGAAATGGTAGAAGCAGAAATTTCGGGAGTGGCATTTGGCATAAACCCCGTAAGCGGAAATGAAAATGAAAAAATAATTTCATCTGTATTTGGTTTGGGTGAAGGGATCGTTTCTGGGGAACTGGATGCCGATCATTTTGTTATGAAAGAAAATGAAATAGAAAAAAAAGCAGCGGAAAAAACATACGGATTGTTTCATTCAGGTAACGGAAAAATAGAAAAGAGAAATATCAGCAGCGAAAACCAAAAAGCCTTTACGCTGAACGATGATCAATTGAAAGAAATATCTTCCGTTCTCGGCCAGCTGCACAAGGAGCTGGGATGCGCGCAGGACATTGAGTTTAGTTATTGCAAAAATATTTTTTACCTGCTGCAAACCCGTCCCGTTACCTCCAGCGGAAAAAAGAAAGACAACAGCCAATATATTGTTTGGGACAATAGCAATATCATTGAATCTTATCCCGGGGTAACTACTCCGCTTACATTTTCCTTTATCCTTTCTTCTTATGAAAGCGCCTACCGGTTGTTTAGCGAATATCTCGGAGTGGACAAAAAAACCATAGAACAAAACCGCGAAGTGTATGCCAACACGCTGGGATTAATAAACGGCCGTGTGTATTACAATCTTAAAAGCTGGTACCACATGCTGGCTTTGCTTCCCGGCTATTCTGTGAATGCAAGGTATATGGAAAAAATGATGGGTGTAAAGGAAAAATTTGACATTCCCGAATCCTACAGAATTTCCAAATCAAAAGCATGGCTGAGAATCTTTAAAATGGCGTTCAGAATGTATGGTCGCTATCTTTCCATGAGAAAAAACCGGAAAAAATTCTACGATTTGCTGAATGAGGTTATCTCTTCCTATAAATCCATCAACTATGATAATAAAACTGCGGCAGAAATTATTCAGCTATATATTGATTTTGAAAAAAAGCTTCTTTGCGAATGGAAAGCTCCGCTGCTGAATGACTTTTTTGCGATGATTGCTTTTGGCCGGTTGCAAAAAAAATGTGATACACTGAAACTGAATTCAGAAAACCCAAATATTCATAACGATCTCCTCTGCGGAAGCAGTGATATTATTTCCACACAACCTATTCATCGTACCATCAGCATTGCTTCGTTTATCATAAACGACCAGGAGTTGAAATCTTTTTTCTGCGGCCACAATGAAAAAGAAATATGGCAACATCTTCTGAAAGGAAAATACCCACAGCTGAAAAAGAAAATAGATGCGTATATTCATGATTTCGGAGAAAGATGTGTTGGTGAACTGAAACTGGAAACCGTTTCTTATTCCAGCGAACCATCCCGTTATGTGAAAGTAATAAAATCGTATGTTGAGGAAAATATCGTTACTACTACTCTTTCCGGAAGCATGGAAGAAAAACTGAGAAAAAATGCAGAAGAAAAAGTAAAGGACAAACTTCGGCTTCGTCCTCTCAGGTATTATTTTTTTACTAAAACTCTTTCCAAAGCACGGGAACTGGTAAGCCACCGCGAAAACCTGCGATATGAAAGAACCCGTGCATTCGGAATCGTTCGTGAATTATTTATCCAAACAGGAAAAAAATTCAAAACACTTCACCTCATTGAAAATGAACACGACATATTTTATCTTACCAAAGAAGAAATTATTTCTTTTTCAAAAGGCACTTCCGTAAATTCAGATCTCAGATTTTTAATTGCTCTGCGTAAAAAAGAATTCGACCGGTATACATCCCTTCCTGTTCCGGCAGAAAGAATAAAAACTTACGGACTGGTATATGAAAACAATGATTTCTACGAACATGAAACGTTTTCATCAGGAAGCAATACTCTTAAAGGAACAGGATGCTGCCCGGGAATAGTTCGTGGAAAGGTAAGAGTAGTGAGAGATCCGTCTGAGATTTCCTCACTTAACGGAGATATACTTGTTACATCAAGTACTGATCCCGGATGGGTAACGCTTTTTCCCTCCGCTTCCGCTATAATTGTTGAAAGAGGAAGTTTGCTTAGCCATTCGGCCATTGTATCACGCGAAATGGGAATTCCCTGTATCGTTAGCGTTACCGGATTATTAAAAACACTGAAAACAGGTGATGAAATAGAAATGAATGGAAACACGGGTGAAATTACACTTTTAAATATCAGTTAAACGAACATAAATTTGTATATTTTATAGGAATATATGCAGAATTTAATCTATTATTAATATCAGTTTTTTAAAGAAAAAGACCTGCCGGAAAAAATAATCCGGGTAATTTTAAAATTGATTTAACAGTAAGTCATCTGCAGCTAAAAGTAAATGAGCGTAAAGTAAGTTTGTAAAAATGAGCAAAGACCTTGGAGATATAAAATTTGATTTTATCCGCTATGCCAATTGCTGGGAAGATGCTGAATTGCTCATACAGGGACTACAACCCCGGGTGGGAAGCCGGCTCATCAGCATTTGTTCGGCCGGTGATAATACTTTTTCTCTTCTCACCACCCGGCCGAAAGAAATCATTGCTGCCGATGTAAATTCCACCCAGCTTTTTCTCACTGCATTGAAAATTGCCGCTATACGTAACCTCGACCGCGAAAATTACCTGCGGTTTGCCGGTTTTCGGGAATGTTATGAACGTTGGGATATTTACCAGCGCTTTAAAAAAGATCTTGATTCAGAATCGAAACTGTATTGGGATAACCACAAAAGAGAAATTGAAAATGGAATAATATTTAACGGAAAATTTGAAAAATATTTTCGCTTTTTTTCGAAACGGATTCTGCCACTCATCCACAGCAAAAAAAACCGGGAAAAAATGTTTGCCGGAAAAAATGAAAGCGATCAGCAAAAGTTCTACAACGATACATGGAACAACCGGAGGTGGAGAATATTTTTCAGGTTGTTTTTCAGCAAATTCGTAATGGGAAAATTCGGGCGTGATCCGAAATTTCTTGAACAGGTGAAAATGAATGTTTCGGATTATATTTTTGCCAGGTCAGCTGCTCATTTGTCTTCTGTTGCAGCCCGGGACAACTATATGCTTCATTTTATTCTGCAGGGACAATATGGAAACCGGTTGCCACATTATGTAAAGGAAGAGAACTATTCTCTGATTCAAAACCAGGTGGGGAAAATAATCCTTAAAAAAGGACTTATCCAGGACATTGCCGGTGAAAACGGAAAATTTGACGGATTTAACTTATCGGATATTTTTGAATATCTTCCCGAAGATGTTTTCAGGGAAATATCTATGAAATTATTTTCTGCTGCAGAAACAAATGCAAAATTTGCTTACTGGAACCTGATGGTGCCCCGGAATATGAGTGAGGTATTGCCGGGAGAAGTAAAACGCAATGAATCGCTTTCTGAAGAACTGACTAAAATTGATAAGGGATTTTTTTACCATAAATTTTGTATAGATGTGGCCGGTTGATGATAACGGATGGCTCTATACGATTTTGCTTTCAGCAGCATTTATCGTCATTTTTATCCTGGGCGAATTATTTTTCCATTACCTGAAAATAAAAACTGAACTTACCCGAAAATTTGTTCATGTATCATCCGGACTACTTACGCTCGCTTTTCCACTTTTACTGGAAAATCACTGGCAGGCACTTTTTCTTTGTTCATCATTCGCATTATTGTTATTTATCAGTATACGTTATAATTTTTTGAAATCCATCAATAAAGTAGGCAGAACGACATGGGGATCATTCCTGTTTCCGGCTTCTGTTTATATTTGTTTTCATTCATGGCTCTACACCGGCAGCCTTTTATATTTCTATGCACCTATGCTGGTTCTTGCCATCAGTGATCCGCTTGCTGCATTGTGTGGGAAAAAATGGCCGGCAGGAAAATATACCGTTTTTCATGAAACCAAAACATTAACCGGGTCTGCCGCTTTCTTTATATCTGCATTTTTGATCATTCTACTGTTAATGCGCTCTTTTACTCCTGACATTACCTTCCTGAAATTAATTTCATTTTCTATTATCCTTTCTTTTTTTTCAACTGTTGCAGAAGCGCTAAGTCAGAAAGGAACTGATAACCTTTCTATTCCGTTAACCCTATTATTACTCCTGTTTGTTTTATGAAAACCACCCCGCATATGCGTATTACATCATCAGGAATTACTGATGGAAAAAAATGGCAGGGCCAATCAAAGCTTAATGAAAAATATTTGTTCAGAAGTTTTTCCATCGAAGAAAACGGAAATACCAGGGCATGTGCAGCCCTTTACTTTAACCCGGGTATTTCTCATAACGGTAAAAAAACTTTTCTTCTCGGAAATTATGAATGCGAAAACGATTTTTACATTTCAGAAAAACTTTTTCAACATATATTTCAAACCTGTACCGAAAATGATATCGATTACCTTATTGGCCCCATGAATGGCTCTACGTGGAATGCATACAGGTTTTGTGTGGAAAAAACCGGAAATCCTTTTTTCCTGGAGCCCGATCAGCCCGATTGGTATCCTGAGCAATTTCACCTCAGTGGTTTTGACATACTTGCAGACTATATCAGTAGCCGGCAAACACTTCTTCACCCGATGGATGAACGCACAAAAAACAGAAAAGCAGAATTGGAAAATGAAAACATTGAGTTCAGGAAATTCAGAAAAAATAATTTTTATGAGGAAATTAATAAATTATATCCGCTCTGCATAAAAACATTTTCAGAAAATTTTCTTTATACACCGTTAAGTGAAACTGAATTTTTGGCATTATACGAGCCCCTGCTTTCTGTAATGAATGAAAATATTATTTTTATTGCCGAAGATAACGGACAACCGGCAGGATTTATTTTCGGACTGGATGATCTGCTTAATAAAAATCAAAAAGGATTGATCGTAAAAACCCTTGCCCGCGATAACAATGAAAAATATAAAGGAATTGCCAATGTACTTTCAGGACTCATCACGCAATATGCTTTCGAAAATAATTACAGTTACCTTATTCATGCATTGATGATCGAAAATAATGCGTCAGTAAAAGTATCCTCCAATTATCATGGAAATATTTCTTCCAGGTACCGGCTATATATCAAATCATTTAAAAATGATCAGATATGAAAAGAAAAATTGTTATTTTTATATTCATCTTATCCGGCTGCTTCGTAGTGTTGCTTTCAGGAATGATTATTTTCAGCCCTTATGGTTCACATAATGATCTTCCTTATAAAGCAGTAAAAGAATCTATAGAAATTGATGCTCCCGCTGAAATAGTATACGATTATCTTGGCCATTCAGAAAATGCAGCAATTTGGTCGGTTTTTGTTGATCATATTTCTTCTCTTAATTCTTCAGACGCAGCTGACGGAATGCCGGGATCACAAAGAAGATGTTTTACCAGGGAAGACGAAAGCGGTTCCAGGTGGGATGAAACCATATTAATAGCTGAATACGGAAAAAAAAGAAGATTGAATATTTTTAATATGCATGAATTTTCTTTTGCTGCAAATCATTTATTAACAGAACAACTGTATGAAAAAACAGGAAAAAATTCATGTCGCCTTACTTTTACCCTGTTCTTTGATGAAGGCAAAGCCAGTTTCACCGATGAATTAAAAATGTATTATGCTGCCTATAAAGTTTCAGATATTTTCAGGAAGAATCTGCAAAATATAAAAATCTATACGGAAAATATTTATGGCGGAAAATAACAATATCATCTCTTTTTTTGTTTCTGCCGCTGCAAAACATCCAGATTCACCGGCTATCAGGGGAAAAATAAATTTATCTTATGGTGAACTTCTTGAAAAAGTAAAATCGCGCGCTTTCTTTTTTAAAAAAAGAGGCATTAAAAAAGGTGATCGCGTGCTTGTGTTTGTTCCCATGTCAGAGAATCTTTACATCAATGTTCTTGCCCTTTTTTATAATGGTGCTGTTCCGGTATTCGTGGATGAGTGGGTAAGTAAAAAACGATTGGAAGTATGTTGCAGAATAGCAGGCTGCAAAGCATTTATTGCTCCTTTCAGGTATCGTTGTATTGCTTTTTTTATCCGTGAATTACGAAAAATTCCAATTTGGATGAGCGAATCAAATAACGAATCGGGTACTTTAGCAGCATTTGCGCAATGTCATTGGGATGATCCGGCATTAATTACATTCACCACCGGGAGTACAGGAATTCCAAAAGCTGCTATACGGACTCATGGAATATTACAGGCCCAGTTTTCAGCTTTGCTAAAAAAAACCGGCATGAAAAACGGAGACGTGGTGATGACCACATTACCGATTGTATTGCTCATCGGGTTGGGTTGCGGTGCCACATCCGTAATGGCAAAATTTAAACCTTCAAAACCCTGGCGAACAATTCCTGAAAATATTTACAGCCAGATACGGAAAGAAAAAGTAAACATACTTATTGCTTCACCTTACTTTACCCTTGAGCTTTGCCGTAAAAATCAGCCATCAGATCTTTGCCTTAAAATATTTACAGGTGGTGCTCCTGTTTTTCCCTGTGATGCAGAAAAACTGATACAAACTTTCCCGGGCAGCAGTGTTCAGGTGGTTTATGGTTCTACCGAAGCCGAGCCGATAAGTATGATTTCTGCAGGAGAAATTGCAGATAACAAAATTCACCTGATCTATAAAGGACTTGCTGCAGGAGAAATTGATCCTTCTGCTGAAGTAAAAATTATTTCCATTACCAGCGAACCTCTGGGAAATATTACCGGTGAGACATGGAATTCGTTATTAAAAAATCAGGGAGAAACAGGAGAAATTGTGGTAAGCGGAAAACATGTGGTGGAAAACTACCTTAACAATGCCGATGCGTTTCGCGGGAACAAGATCGTTGCCAGTGGAAAAATCTGGCACCGGACAGGAGATGCCGGAATTATAGATGAGAATGGCAAATTATGGCTGGCAGGAAGATGCAAACAATTATTTTTCAATACGAGCGGATGGATTTCGCCTTTTGTATATGAAGCAGTGCTTAAATCACTGGAAGGCATAACCAGTGGAACCGTTTTATTTACCGAAGAAAAAAAAATAATAGTTTGCGAACTAAAAAGCAATGAAAGCAGTGAAAAGACAAAAAAACTGATCAACTCAACAGGACTACTGTTTGATAAAATTATTTTTTTAAAAAAAATACCGAAAGATCCGCGGCATTTTTCAAAGATCGATTATGATTTGCTGCATAAAATGATCAGGAAAGATAAACTTATTTTTCCTGAACTATTTTTTTAGAAATATTCTGGCATCATTTACTTCTCCCGAGAACCGGATAAGATAAAATCCATCCGGCCATCCGGAAACCGGAATAACGGTTTGAGAATTAATGTTGCCGGAAGAAAACACTTCCTTTCCACCGGCATCAAACGCAGACACATGAAATATTTTTCCGGGGATATTTATTGTAACAAGATCAACTGCAGGATTCGGGTAAACGGAAATTATTTCCTCTGAAGATTCAACGATGCCCGTTGTTACTTCAGAAATGGTTAAAGATGGTGAAGTAATTGCCTGGTCGCCTGAAGTGGTTCCGTTGGCATTACAGGCAATGCCAGCTGCATAAAATTTTACATCACCCGATCCGGATGCCGGGGCGTTCCACTGAAACTGAAAAAGGCCACTGGTGCTGCGTGATACCTGTTCTCCGTATTTTCTTCCATTGAGTGTCACCACTTTTGCATTGGACGTAAGAGCAGTAAAATTACCTGCATTGGCGTTGGAAGAATTGATAAGTGACACCGTTTGAAATCCGAACTGTGCACCTGCACCTGTTAATTCCACTT
>JBMORL010000082.1:94970-97733 GCA_049322335.1 Bacteroidota bacterium | reverse complement strand
GCAATGAACCCCTTCCCACCGAACAATGCTTGCTCAAATACACCTGTACCCAATGCAAAACGGATATTTTTCCCAAAGACGATGATTGTTGCGTGTTTTGTTCTTATGGAACGGTGAAGTGTCCGTCTAAAAATGAATAATTAATATTCAATATGAGTTCCATCGACAGAAAAGAACAACAGATTATTTCCTACGTTGCGCTTAGAATTATGATCGGTGCTTTGGGTATTGCGTTACCTTTTGTTGTAGCTGCAGGAGATATGATCATTAATGGTTATTTCGGATTTCAGGATTCAGTGAGCGATTATCACCACACGGTGATGCAGGATGTGTTTTCGGGAGTGTTATTTGTTCTTGGATTTTTTCTGTTTGCTTATCGGGGATATGAATCTATCGATAACAGGATAGCTAATTTTGGTGGCCTGTGTGCTTTGGGTGTAGCATTGTTTCCCAATGATTCAGAAATTAACTGGATAGGTAACGCTCATTTTATTTCTGCTGCTTTTTTATTCGCAGTATTTGTAACATTTTCCATTTATTTATTCCGAAAAAAAGCTTCGGCTGATGAGGATATAATGTTATGGCATCCCGATAAACGGACAAGGCGAAAAATTTATCTCCTTTGTGGAATTGCGATGATCATATTTCTCATTTGTATTGTTATTTCTTTCAAGTGTGTTGAGGAAGAATTTCGCAGGGAATGGAACCTGGTTTACTGGTTCGAAACCCTGGCATTGTGTGCCTTCGGATTTTCATGGATCGTAAAAGCTAAAGTATGGTGGAAGGGATAAAATTCTATTGGCGGAAAACCACCAGCTTCTCATTCACAAAAACCTTGTTTTCAGAATAAATTCTCAGCAAATAAATTCCGTTGCTCATCGGCTCCGTTGAAAACTGCAGCTGGTTTTTGCCGGTTTTGACAGTTCCGTTGCCGAGGCGTTTCACCAGCTTTCCCTGCAGGTCGGTGATATCGATATAAATTTCTTCTGATTGATCGATTTCAAAAACAATATTCACCATATCTTCTGCGGGATTGGGATAAATCAAAGCATCGTTGGTTTCAGAAATTTCACTTACGCCAATAGACGGATTGAACTGGCAGGTGTCCTCCGATTTTATTTCGGCTATCCATGTTCCGTTTATGCGGTTTCCACCGTTCAGTTTTCCCCATGTTCCGGCTGCCCACACTTTGCACGATTCATTGTATCTTCTCTGGATCCCGGTATAATCTCCCCACCGTTCGTAAGTGCCGGTTAAAACATTCACATAGGTGGTTCCCGCTTTCAGCTGCACGCGGTTGGAGTAGGTGGAATCATCTGCAAAAGCTATGCACGAAAAACCGGGATTGACATTGGCTCCGGTATGATTGAAAGCAATAATACTTCTTCCTTCATTGGGATAAATGCCGGTCCACGCAATATTGGGATAACCATAATCCAAAACAGTATCAGAAATAATGTTTCCCGTTATCACCGGTGTTCCGTAAATATTTTCTATTAAACCGTGATAAATGGCATCGGTTCCTGTTGCGGTATCCAATGTGCCGTGAACGAATTGTATCTTATCATTCATCTGGAAAGCTCCGTATATCCGGGCATCGTTAGCATCCAGCGTGTGGCCGCTGGGTTGTTGGGCGTCTACCGGAAGAAAATAAGTTTTGTCAGATCTTACCAGTTGCGTTTGTAAAGTGGCATTTCCGCTGGCAAGATTATCGGTAACGTGCAGCACATAAAACGTATCGCTGATGGCAGATACATTTTCATTGGATAGCAAAAACATATCAGAATTATTGTTCTCTCCGCCCTTATGCACGGGAGTGATATTGAAAATGGTATCCACCGGTGCAAGAATATCGTAATAATAAGCGGTATTCAATGTGGCCGAATCAGCATAGCCATTCTGCAATTCCACCTGCCAGAAACACGACTGATGGAATCCTGAATTATTTTGCGAGCCGTTGAAAAAGGTATTGATGCCTATAAACAGATCAAATTGCGAAATGCCGATAACAGGATAATCCGACCAGGTGTCATTCAGCAGGGGATTTCCCGGCAAGGCATATAAATTCCACGGATCAAGCGGATTAGTGGAAGAAGAAAAAGCAACAATCACTTTGCTCGACTGGTAAGTGGTGCCATAAAGGAAAACAATCACAAACCGTTGTGCGTAATAATCATATACCACTTTTGGATCGTATTTGGAATATAACGTGCTGAGGTTTAGTGGTTGCATGAATGATGTAAGACTTTTTTGCATAATGAGCGTATCATTTACCAAATCCCAGGCATAAACTACTGTATTGGAAACGGAAATAAGATAACCGTCATCCGAAACAGCAATGTCGTTGTCGTTGGGTACGCTGCCGTTATAAATATTTCCTTCAAACATGCTTCCGGTGGTGGGATCAGTGGCGCGGGAGGATTTGAGGTTTGGTGTTTGAGATTTACGGGGATATTTTTGTGATTGCAGTTGTTTTTTTGCAGCGAGAATTTCCCTCATGGAATTTCCACCGGGTTTCGGGGCTTCGAGGTTTTGCAGGCTGTACATCCAGTCGTCACCGGAAGAACGGGGATTAAAACTACCGCTTTTTTCTACAGTAATTTTTTGGGATTTGTAATCAGTGTAGTTTTTGTTTTGAGAATAAACCGGGAATGAGAAAAAGAGAAAAATAACTAAAAATAAATTACGTATGGAATTTGTATTTGATCTTCGAAAATCTGCGGGAGACATTTCATGCATGTTGGTTCCCGCAGATGGCGCAGA
>JBMORL010000082.1:0-94870 GCA_049322335.1 Bacteroidota bacterium | reverse complement strand
CCATAATTATCAAAACGGAAATACAAATTATGGGAAGTATAATCGAGTGATTTTTTTTCTCCTTTTACTTTTAAAGTAGTGCCTTCCAGTTCAGGAACGCTGCGTTCCAACATTAAATCGATAGCGGGCATGGTGAAAAAGTCATCTCCGTTCATGCGGTGGGGAAATTCAAAAACTCCGGTTCCCTCTTCTGTTTTTACTCTTACTTCGTATGGGTTATCGATGATTTTACTTTCAATTTTTTTCCACGTGGCTTCCAGTGTTTTTTCAGGTTTTACCTGTGCCACAAAAATCCGGTCGCTGGTATCTTTGGCATACAGTTCCACGATAAAATCTCCCTGGTCGAATTGGTTGTCTTTTTCAAAGGCGTAATAATAAACGTTGCACTGATCCCATTTGTTTTCGTTGGTATAGATGTAATAAACTTTTTCATTTTTAAACTCCCTGTCGGTGACATCCAGGTTTTCCCTGAATTCAATATTTTTTTGCAAATAGCTATAAACAAGAAAAGAGGCATCGGGAATTTCAAGATCTTTATTGAATTTTTCCTTCAGCTCTTTCATCAGCGGTTCTGCTATTTCAGGTAAGGGCCCTGCTTTGATAACATAAGAGTTTTTATCTAATAAAAACCCCGGATAATTTTTATCGGCCATCAGCATGTAATTCAGCGCTTCAATCTGGTCGACTTCCGCTCCGGTTTCTTTCAGCCAATCATAAAACGCCACCAATGCCAGCTGCACACCCAGCGAATGAATGGTATTTACCGAATCTTTTATCGCTGTATTTGAAAAAGTAGCGTATTCCGTTTTATCAGGGTTGATATTTATGGGGCCATCGGGAATACGGATCGTATCGGTTTGTACAGTGTTGTTGGCTCCACTCTCAGCATCGGTAGTTGAATCAGTTTCTGTTTTATTTTCCCCGCAGGAAAAAACAAGCAGGAGAAATAAAAAATTTAAATAATATTTCATTTTTAAAAATTAGAAATAGTTTTGTCTTTCGGGTATTTTACAGTGTACACAAATTTAATCGTTTTGCTTTCTCCCGGACCCAGGATCAGATTCCATTTCAAGGCTCCTGTTTTTTCATCCAGCTTCGATCCGCCTGTTTCTATCAGTTCTACTTCAATTTCTTTGTTTTTGGCAACGGGAATCTGGTCTTCAAGATCAAGCATAACGGTGGTGGCCTTTGTGTTTTTTATATTGAGTTCAATCCCCAATGTCACTTTTTTGCTCGATCCCACCATTGCCTGTTTGGAATAATCTTTTGTTTTTTTCCGGTCGATGATAATGGATTCATCCCTTCCGAGAGAAAGATCAATGGTGTCGGTAGTTTGCTGTGTGTTGAAATACGACTGCCCGGTGTAGGTATCTGACAAATAAATGTTCACGTTTCCAGGAACAAGATTGTATTGCTCCCAGCCGGTAAATCTTCCGATGAGAAAGGCATTGCGGTCGTATTTCGGTGCCGAATAATATTTATAATCCGAAACCAGTGCGTATTTCTGTATTTCCACGCTGTAATCTTTTCCGTCACTGATAATTGTATAGGGAATAGCAATATCAAACTCGGTGTTGACATTGGAATTGGCAACAGTGGTAAAGTTGGCGGTGGAAAGAGTAACTGTATAAGCACCTGATCCCAAAAACCCATAACTGCTCACAGAATCCGTGGCATTATTAAAATCGATAGCATCCACTTCATACGCAGTTGTGGCAGAAGCAGGCTTGCTTTGTTCGTATTCACCATACTCTTTGTCGCCCTTTCCTTTTCTGCCGGATGAATAGTAGGCCTGTTTCTGTGGCTCATACCCGCTGATCTCCCAAACACCCAAATCAGGTTTATTATTGTTTTTGGTGGGATTTCCTGTCGACAGTTTTAGTTTCACATTTTTCCAGTCTTCTCCTGTAGATTGATGTACCTGTGCTTTGTAGGTGAGATCAAGAGGTGATTTTACATCGGTTACTTTTGCATCGTAAGCAGGCAGCCACCCGGCCTGTGTCACCACATATTTTAAAACGATTTCCTGTGCACCTGGTGATTTTGCAGAAAGATTCACGACAATCTCACCTGTATAACGGCTAACGCCTGTGCGTAACTGGTTGAGCTGGCTGTTAAGCAGGTTGATCTCGCGTGACAATTCTTTTTCTTTCAGCCCCATTTCGAAATATTTTTTTGATACTTCGTTTATTTTTCCGTCATATAATTCAGTCATGTCCATCATATCATCAATAGTCACCGTTTTATTGGCGCCCGTTACGGTTTTATTGCTGATGAGCAAATTGTATTCTGCATTTACAGCAGCCATATCGGCAGCGAGGTAACTTTTTTCTGAGTTCAGCTTTTCAAGTTTTTCCTTCAAGGCTTTCACTTCTTCATTCTGGTCCACATCCTGCAGGTAATTATTCTGGTGATTCACCGAAACGATAGTGTATTTATTGCTTCCTTCCACCTGTATGCTGGCGGGATCGATATAATACGAAAGTTTGTCAAATTTCAGGATGTTGGTTCCCGGGTTCAGTGTAATACTGGCTACACGGGTAATCTGCGCACCATTGAAGAAAACGGTAACGTCTTTTATTTTCGAATCAACAATGTTTTCCTTCAGTTGTGCATGCAGCAATGCCGGAACAAAAAATAAAGAGGATATAATTAGTTTTTTCATATTCTTCACAGGTTATTGATATAATAATTTTTCGGATATTTTACAGTAAATCCGAATGTCACTGTTTTGGTTTCTCCGGGTGCCAGTTTCATTTTCCATTTCAGTTTTCCATCCTGTTTGTTGTATTCTGCTCCCGAAAGTTCACCGGTTTCTACTGTAATTTCTTTTTGTTTGGATACCGGGATATGATCTTCCACTTCAATTTCTATAGCTGTACTTTTTGTATTTCGCACCGAAATTTCAAAAACTTCTGTTTGTTTTTTGGTAGAGCCGGTCACTGATTTGGAATCTATTCCCGAAATACATTTTCTTTTCACCACCACTGCCTCATCGCTTCCCATCGAAACTTCGAGCGTATCATCGGTAATAGCTGTATTTAAAAATGATTTCCCCACATAAGTGCCTTTAAAATAAATATTGGTTTCTGCCGGAAGCAGGTTGTATTCATACCATCCGCCAATGCGTGCCATCAGAAAAGCATCTTCTCCGTATTTCGGAACGGTGGAATAACGATAGGCAGCAGGTAGTTCAAGATTATTTATTTCCACCACATATTCTTTTCCGTTACTGGGAATAGAATAGGGAGTTTTAATGGTGAATTCTGTATTCACTGCATTTTGTGTAGCGGTAAATCCTCCGTCAAAATCCCAGGTATAGGTATAAGGTGTGGTTCCGCCCGAACTTTCGAGATCAGTTGTGGTATTGGAGAATGCTATTCCGCTGTAATTGGATTCAGCATTTCTGTTACGTTGATTTTGTTTATAGGAAATACTTCCATAGTTTACAAAATCAAGTTCCCACACCGGCACATAAGGTTTGTCGTTGCTCATATTGGGTGTAGAAGTAGACAAAGTAAGTTTCACGTTTTCCCAATCGGTTCCTGTAGTTTGATATACCTGCGCTTTGTAAGCGAGATTCACGGGGCCTGTTGTTTCTGAAGTACGAACATCATAAAACGGCCGCCATCCTGCTGATTGTGTATAATAGGAAATCCTGAGATTGGTGGCAGCTGATTTTTTTGCATTGATGGTAACAAGAACTTCTCCCGTTGCTTTGTTTTTGGAATAACGCATTTCCTGCAATTGTTTGTTTACGTTGGAAGTGGCAGTATAAATTTTAGTTTCTTCCTGCTGAATTTCTACGAGCCTGTATTCAATGTCTTTGTAACGCTCAGCATAATAATCCGCTATTTCCACCAGGTCTTCAATCACCAGGCCGTTATTGCTGGCGAGCGACCGGTTGGCCTGCATCATGTTTTTTTCTTCATTCAGCAAACCTTTTTCACGTGCCAGTTGTGCGGAACGCAACTGAAGGCTGTCTAACCGGCTGCTTAATGTTTTTATTTCCCCTTCTTCTTCCTTTGTGGATAAAAAATTCTGCACGTGGTTGATGGAAAGAATGGTGAAATCAGAAATTCCGTCAACACGAATACTGTTGGGATCGAGTTGTGCGGGAAGGTTTTTAAAACGCAGCGTGCTGTTTCCTTCTTTGATAGTGGCTTTTGCAAAACGGGTTTCCTGCGCTCCTGCCAAAAAAACGGTCACTTCCTTTACTTCCGATTCTATTTCTGTTTCTTCGGTTTGTGAAAACGAAAAAACAGGGATGAAAAGAAAAGTGAAAAGAGAGGCTTTTTGAAAAGTATTCATATTAATCGCTAATTTTATGTGAATTTACAGGTTTCCCGCAGAATATGAAAAACCTTTCCGGGTTGTTAAGGAATGTTAATACCGGCCTGCTTTGTAAGGTTCGCCAAAATCGTGCGACCAATGAATAAAAAAGCCATGAAGACAATCGGATCACTCCTTCTTGCTGCAGCCGGGCTGGTGGCCTGCTCCAACGGAAAATCAACAGGAACAGTGGAATTTACTACTGCCAAGGAACATCAGAAAAATAATGAAATGACTATGGAAAATGCAAATAATAATCTTGATACCGCTACTTTTGGTGCAGGTTGCTTCTGGTGTGTGGAAGCCGTATTTCTTGAACTGAAAGGTGTAAAATCAGTGGCATCAGGCTATGCTGGCGGCACCACCAAAAATCCGACTTACAAAGAAATTTGTACCGGAACGACCGGCCATGCGGAAGTGGCACAGATTGTATATGATCCGTCCGTAATAAGTTATGATGAATTACTGGAGGTGTTCTGGCAAACCCACGATCCCACCACGCTTAACCGGCAGGGAGCGGATGCCGGTACACAATACCGTTCGGTTATATTTTATCATAACGAAAATCAAAAACTACTGGCAGAAAAGTATAAAAAGGAACTCGATGCCTCCGGTGCATGGGAAAATCCAATAGTAACCGAAATTTCACCTGCCCCCGTTTTTTATAAGGCCGAAAACTATCACCAGGATTATTACAATAACAATAAATCACAGGGGTATTGCCAATACGTTATCCAGCCTAAACTGGAAAAATTCAGGAAGGTGTTTGCAGGGAAGTTGAAGTGAAGAGTGGAATGAGAAGAGGAAAAAGGCAAGAGGCAAGAGGGGATTGGTTAATAAAGATGTAGGGCAAACCGGAAAGATTACCTGTTTCGAATTTTGCATCCAATACAAAATTTAACAGGAAAACTTCTCTTCATCTCCGTGCGGGTTTACTCCGTGTCCTCCGTGGTTAAATATTTGCAGACGACTTAAAAATAACGATTTATAGTCTTCGCTCTCACTATCGTTTTCATCTCCGTTCCGCACTCACTCCGACATTCACGCCCTACCCACAGTAACTCTCACGCTCACACTGTATCAGTGATCCCGCTGGGACTAATACAATTTATTTTATTAAAAGTAACCATTTTGGTTACTTTTTCGTATCTTTGTAAAAGAAACATCAGTAACGGGATGGGATGAATATTCATAACAAAGGAACTTTAAGGGATTATTGGCTTAAACATTCACGGTCGAAAGATGCTTTGGAAAATTGGTATTCGGATGTTTTATCGAAAAGCTGGAAAAAGCCGAATGATGTTAAAAGAGATTATGCTTTTGCCAGCATTATTGGAAACAACAGGGTGGTTTTTAATATCAAGGGAAATGATTTCAGGCTTATTGTTGAGTTTAATTATGCAAAAGGATGGGCGTTTATCAAATTCATTGGCACACATGCCGAATACGATAAAATAAATGCTGAAACGGTAAATTTATATGGGAAGAAAAAATAAAAAGAGAATAATATGCATCTCAGAAAATTAAAAACGAAGAAAGATTACAACGAAGCGCTTGAAAGATTTGAAGAAATTTTCCAGGCTAAAGCAGGCACCAAAGAAAGTGACGAGGCGGATGTTTTATCTTTACTTATCAGAGATTACGAAGAAGAACATTTTATTTTCGATACACCTACGCCTTTGGAAGCGATAAAATTCAGGATGGAACAGAAGGGAATTACCAATAAAGATCTGGCAAATATTTTAGGCTTTAAAAGCCGCGTAACCGACATATTTAACCAGAACCGTAAACTGAATTTGAATATGATCAGAAAGTTGCATGAATACCTGAACATTCCGGTAGAGGTTTTGATCAAAGAGTATTAAAAAAATGATAAATAATTCTCACATTACTTATGCTCCTCCGGCTTTTTCTCCGTATTGAATTTTTTGAGGTTCCAGGAAAACGACAGCATAAAATAACGTGTCAGCACCTGTGATTGTGTGTCTTCGATATAGGTTTCGGTAACGGTTCTTGAGATGCTGTTGTTTTGTTTCAGGATGTCGAATACACTCAGTTTTAATTCTGCCGCATTGTTCTTCATAAATTTATAGGCAAAACCACCATTCCACAAAATATACTGCTGGTTAAAAGCATCCCCCAGTCCGTTATACAGGTTGTATCCGGCATCGCTGCTTAGTACAAAATGTTTACTGATAAAAAAGTTGGCTTTCAGGGTAGCTACGTGATTGATATAATTGTTGTCGGCCGAAATATTAATAGAGTTTTTTACAATGGTATAATTGGCGGTATAACCTAAAGTGAAATCAATTTTTTCACTGATGTTACTGCCGATGGTAAGTCCGCTGTTAAGGTTGTAGTTATCGGCCAGGTTTACATCGTTATTTATTTTTCCCGGGGTGGTGGTAAGTGTAAATCCTCCGTTGAAGTTCACATTGCTTTTTATTTTTTTCATCGGAGTGCCATATGATACGTAGCTTCTCAGTGATTTGTATCCGTTTAAATTAACCGGCTGCGTAAACTGCGATCCGCTGTTAAGCGTAACATTATTAATAGTAGTGTCTCCTGATACCACAAGAGTGGAATTGCCCACATAATTATCCGTAATGCTTCCCATTACAAAAACAAACAGGCTTGTTCCCTTTTGCATATTGGTAGACGAATAGTGTGTCATCAGCATATAGGTATAGCTTTGCTCAAGATCCGGATTTCCCGAACTGATGGAAAGAGGATTGGAATTGTCAATTACATTTTGCAATTGTGAAATGGAAGGAGCATTGGTGGATGTCCTGAACCGGCTTTTTATATTTTTTGTTTTGGTAAAGTTGTAATGAAAATTAGCGTGCGGAAGAATATTGGCAAATGTCTGGTCAACCGTAGCTGTATAGGGAAATTGCTGGTTTGAAAACAGGCGCGCATTCTGGTAATTGGTACCAATAGAAAAATTTACTTTTTCAAAATCGTAGCGGTAGGCTATTCCTCCTTTGTGTGTGGTATAATTATTATCAAACTGGTTGGAAAGTGTTGTGTCCATCAGGTCGTACTGGTTGGTTACATCATCACCGTCATAGGTAAATTTTTCGGAGTAATTGATAGTAAAGGAAGGATTATAGGTGAATTGAACTATCCCGTGTTTTCCTATCGGCTCAGAATATTCGAGGTTGGGCGAATAGGTATCGTTTTGGCTTTGCGAATTATTTTCCTGGTTGATGATATCAGAAGTATCGGTGGAATTAAAATACTGGTTATTGGCCAGTAGTTTCCCGTTTCCGTTTTTTCGGTTCAGGTTAGCATCTATATTCAGCGAAACAGTTCTTCCCTTTTTGGCAAATTTGTGGCGGTAAAGAAAAGAGTTGTTTAGGGTATAACCGGTACTGTTATTGGAAGATGAGTTGGAAGTATTGTTTAACAAAACATCCGATAAAACAGTAGTTCCTGTAGTGGTTTTGGAAGAGAAATTGTTCTGGAAAGTGAATTTGGATGAAACAGTAACAGAGTTCATCGAATCAATGTCGTATTCAATTTTAAAATTGGCACGATGATTCATGTTTTCGTTATACGATTCTTTATTTTCATCATAAACCTGTCCGGCATTGGAATTGGAAAAATATGTTTTTTGCGAAGTGCTGTTATTGCTGTTGGAAGAATAATTGAAAAAATAACTTCCCGAAAATTTTACTTTTTTACTCCACTCATCGCTGTAATTTATTCCGATAGAATGAGTAGTGGTAATGCCGTTTTGTTGTCCCACCATAAAATTGGATGCTCCGCCACCTCCATAGCGCATGGCCCAGTTTCCGCGGCCACCCATTCCTCCTCCGGCCATTCCCATTGCTCCAAGAATATCATCGGTAGAAAAATTCTGAACATTTATATTATTGGATAAACCCAGGATAGAAACTCTCCGGTCGTCTTTGAATAAATTCAGTGTCGCGCCCAGGGTATACCGGCTGTTGTTCCATTCCTCATCATTTCCATATCCGCCATAAAATTTTCCAAACTGGCCGTTGGCTACTTTTGCTTTGGTAATGATATTGAGTGTTTTTTCCGCGTTGCCGTCATCAATTCCTGTAAATTGCGCCTGGTCGCTGAGTTTATTATACACCTGAACTTTATCCACCATGTCAGCAGGAATATTTTTTACAGCCATACTCGCATCATCGCCAAAATAAGTTTTACCGTCAATCAAAACTTTTTTCACATCTTCTCCCTGCGCTTTTATGGTTCCGTTTTCCACCGTTATTCCCGGCATTTTTTTAATCAGGTCTTCGGTAGTGGCATCCGGATTTACTTTAAACGCACCGGCATTATACACGCTGGTATCGCCTTTTTGTTCCACTCTCACAGCGGTTTCTTCCACATTAACTGCATCCAGTAATTTGGCATCCGGTTCCAGTGAAATTTTTCCGAAACGGTGGGGAAGAGATTCGATATTTACCCATTCACGGTGGGTAAGATAGCCTACATAGGTAATTTTCAGTAAATACTTTCCTGCTTCCACATCCCTGAAAAAAAATCTTCCTGCGGTATCTGTAGTGGCTCCCGCAAAATCAGATGTGTCGGCCGATTTGCAAAGCATTACATTTGCCCCTGCGAGCGATTGCTGGTTGGTGGCATCCAGCACTTTGCCAACTGCACCGGGAAACTGGGCCTTTGCTTCAAAAGAAGCCAGGCACAACAGGAACCAGAAAACAACCTGTTTTTTCATTCAGCAAATTTACTCATTTCCTCCCTTCAGAAAAGTGTTTGGGATGAACGGTTGTTTCGACAAGGGAAACGGATAATAGTTTAATCCGGTCACTCAATTATTTTGCAACCCATTGTTATATAAGTGGTTATATTTGTACCCGGGAAGCCCGGATTTTTTAACTTTATCGTTTGGAATTAAACAAGAATCATGACTGCAGAAGCTGCCAAAAAACGGATAGAAGAGCTGAGAAAAGAGCTGAATTACCACAATTATCTTTACTACGTAAGTAGCCAACCCGTTATAAGCGATTTTGATTTTGATATGTTGCTGGAAGAACTTATTCGGCTGGAAAGCGAATACCCGCAGTTTTTTGATAAAAATTCTCCTTCGCAAAGAGTAGGGGGAGAAGTGACAAAAGATTTTCCAGCGGTAAAACACCGCTTTCCCATGCTGTCACTTTCCAATTCCTATTCGAAAGAAGAAGTAATGGATTGGGAAAACCGCCTGAAAAAATTAACCGATGGAAAAACCGAATATGTATGTGAACTGAAATATGACGGGGTGGCTATTGGTATTGCCTACAAAAACGGAAAAATGGTACGTGCTGTTACACGTGGTGATGGTGAACAGGGAGAAGACATTACTCCCAATGTAAAAACCATAAAAACCGTTCCGCTCGAACTGCAGGGAAAAGGTTTTCCCGATGATTTTGAAATAAGGGGAGAAATATTTTTTCCGCGGAAGAATTTTGAAAAACTGAATAAAGAACGTGAAGCGGCAGGGGAACCTGTGTTTGCAAACCCCAGAAACACCGCTTCGGGAACACTCAAACTGCAGGATTCTGCTATTGTGGCCAAACGCGGGCTGGATTGTTTTCTTTATGGCGTTTATGGCGATGATCTTCCTTTTAAAAATCATTTTGAAAGTTTGCAGGCAGCCCACCGCTGGGGATTTAAAACTCCGCAGGAAAAAGATCATTTTATCCGCCTCTGTTCTTCCATTGATGAAATAATGGAATTTATCGATTACTGGGATAAAAAACGAAAATCATTATGGTTTGATATTGATGGAATTGTTATTAAAGTGAATTCGTACCGCCAGCAGGAAGAATTGGGATTTACAGCAAAATCACCCCGGTGGGCGCAAGCGTATAAATTCAAAGCCGAACAGGTTTCTACTGTCCTGGAAAGTATTTCGTACCAGGTGGGGAGAACGGGCGCCATTACTCCGGTGGCTAATTTAAAACCGGTTTTGCTGGCAGGCACTATTGTAAAAAGAGCGTCATTGCATAATGCAGACCAGGTGGAAAAACTGGATGTTCGCATGGGCGATCATGTGTATGTGGAAAAAGGAGGAGAGATCATTCCGAAAATCGTGGGAGTGGACATGAAACAGCGGGATAAACATTCTCACCCGGTAAAATATATCACCAAATGTCCCGAATGTCACACTCCGCTTATCCGCAAAGAGGGCGAGGCACAACATTATTGTCCCAATGAATACGGATGTCCTCCGCAGATCAAAGGAAAAATGGTGCATTTTACTTCGAGAAAAGCGATGGATATTGAAGGACTGGGAGAAGAAACCATTGAGCAATTGTTTGATGCAGGGCTGATTAAGAATATCGGTGATATTTATTCACTTCAAAAGAAAGAATTGTTGCCATTGGAACGAATGGCCGAAAAAAGTGTGAATAACCTGTTGGCCGGAATAGAAGCATCGAAAACTATTCCTTTTGAACGGGTGCTTTTTGCACTGGGAATACGTTATGTAGGGGAAACTGTGGCTAAAAAACTCGCGCGCCATTTCCGGTCGCTGGAAGCAATCCGCAATGCCGGGTTAGAAGAGTTGGTTGCTGTTGAAGAAATTGGTGATAAAATAGCAGAGAGTATCCGTGAATTCTTCTCCGATAAATTAAATTTGCAACTGGTGGATAAACTCCGGAAAGCGGGGGTTCAGCTGGAATCAGACGAAAACGATAAACCTCTTTCAGAAAAACTGAAAGGATCAACATTTGTTGTTTCCGGTGTGTTTAAGAATTTTTCACGTGATGGTATAAAGGAAACGATAGAACAAAACGGAGGGAAAGTGAGCGGATCGGTTTCCAAAAAAACCACTTACCTGCTGGCCGGTGATGAAGCGGGCCCGAGCAAACTGGAAAAAGCTAACGAGATGGGGGTTAAAGTTCTTTCGGAAGAAGAATTCAGTAAAATGCTGAAATAAATGTTTGAAGGCATAAAGAAAAAAATGGGATTGAAACAGGCGCGCAGGGAATTTAGAAACCTGCGTAGAGTGGGAAAGGTGTATAACCTCGGAAACGCCCAGTCGGTTTGCCTTATTTATAAAGCCGATTCGGAAGAAAAATATGTAACTGTTAAAAATTATGTGAAGCACCTGAAAGAAGAAGAAGGAGTGAGGAAAATAATGGCGCTGGGATATGTAGATGATAAAATCGTTCCCGATTACCTTCGCCCAAAACTGGAATTTGATTTTTTCTGCAATAAAGATCTCGCCTGGAATTACCGGCCGGGTGGAACAGTGATCAAAAATTTTGTGAACGAACCCTACGATATTCTCATCGACATGGAGCAGGATGAAATTGTTCCGTTGCGATATGTGCTCAACTGGTCGCAGGCAAAATTCAAAGTAGGTTATTTTAATAAAGATTTTCAGCATTATTACGACCTGATGCTGGACGTGAAAAGCGGTGAACTGGTTGATTACATTGCGCAAGTGAATTATTATTTATCCATTATCAATAAAACTACATGAGAGAAAAATTCAGGGGAATGGGAGTGGCGGTGATCACGCCCTTTAATGACGAAGGAAAAGTAGATTACGCTGCCCTGCAAAGAGTGATTGAACATTTAATTAAGGGAAAAACCGATTATCTCGTTATCCAGGGAACTACAGGTGAGTCGGTAACACTCAAAAAAGACGAAAAACGCGCTATTCTCGATTTTGCACTCGAAATCAATAACAACCGTCTTCCTGTCGTGTATGGAATTGGCGGATATGATACTGCTGAAATCCTTGAAACGTTAGAAAAATTTGACCTGGACGGTGTGGATGCTATCCTTTCGGTGAGTCCCTATTACAACAAACCTACGCAGGAAGGAATTTACCAGCACTACAAAATGCTGAATGCGCATACGCCTAAACCTGTTATTCTTTACAACGTTCCCGGGCGGACCGGCAGAAATATGCAGGCCGAAACCACTCTTCGCATTGCCCGCGATTGTAAAAATATTATCGGCATAAAAGAAGCTTCAGGAAGTTTTAACCAGATTATGTCTATCATCCAGGAGCGGCCCAAAGATTTTCTGGTAACCTGTGGCGATGATGCAATTGCCCTTCCCGCTGTTTCTGTCGGTGCTGATGGTGTGATTTCGGTAGTGGGAAATGCTTTTCCGCTTCAGTTTTCAGAACTAATCCGGCATGCATTAAAAGGACAATACGAAGAAGCTCAGAAAATCCATTACCATCTTCTGGATATCATTCAGCATCTTTTTGTTGAAAGCAATCCTTCAGGCATAAAAGAAGTAATGAAATGTCTCGGAATCTGCGGAAATTATACCCGCCTTCCTATAGTTCCCGTTTCAGAAGAAACTTCCAAAAAGATTTATTCACTGCTGGCAGCGTGTCCTTATGTAAAAGTATAGCATGAAAAAATTATCCTGTATACTGATAATAACGGTGGTGGGATTGGTGTCGTCCTGCAAAACAAAATTTTATCCCGAAAAACCGGTTGTCGAATACAAATCAAAAGAACCTGAAATCGAAAAAGTGGAATCCTACCTCAGTATTCCCATCGAAATCAGCCTCACAGAACTTGAACGGCAGGTAAATACCTACCTGAAAGGCCGCCTCTATGAAGACAACAGTTTTACCAATAACGAAAATGATGGCCTGGTATGTATCGTAAAGAAATTTGCCGATATTAAAATCGAATCGTGGAAAAATGCAGTTCGTGTTACTATTCCGCTTGATGTCTGGGGAAAATATAAAACGGTTGGCGTAACCACAGAATTTAAAGGCGTGCTGGCGGTTACCTATAATACAACCATCACCGTGCTCGAAAACTGGAAACTGGTAACCAATACATGGTCGGGCGGGCATGAATGGATTCAATCACCAACAATCGATGTGGCGGGTGTAGATATCCCGGTTACTTATATTGCCGATGCTATTCTCAACGGGCAGCAGGAATCCATTTCGAAAGAAATAGACAAAGCCGTAAAAGAGAATATCGATCTGAAAAAAATGCTGAAAGGAATAATCATGGGTTTGTATGAACCGATGCTTGTGTCTGAAGAATATCATTCATGGCTGAGAATGCAGCCTTATGAAATTTTATTGTCGCAGATCAATTCCAATTCAAAGGAAATGCGCATCACGTTAGGTTTGCGGGCCAATATGGAAACAATTATCGGGGATAAACCCGCCATTGCGGATACTACAAAATTTCCTTCTCTCCATATCGTGGAAAAAATGCCGGATGAGTTTAATGTGGGCCTCGTTACCATTGTAAAATATACCGATGCTTCCAGATTAATGAATGAATTATATGTAGTGCAGCCCTATACGTATACAGATGGGAAAAAATCAATTACACTTACTCATTTTGATATGTGGTCGCAGGGAGAACGTATGGTGATGGAAATTGGCGTGAAAGGAAACCTGAATGGATTTGTGTATCTCATCGGCACTCCCTATTATGAAGAAAAAGACCGCACCATAAGAATGAAGGATGTCGATTTTCATCTGGATACCAAAAACAAGCTGATTAAATCGGCCAATTGGTTGCTTCACGGAACTTTTGCCAAAGTGATGGAGAAAAATATCTATTTTGAAATAGGGAAAGAACTGGATGCCACGAAAAAAGATTGTCAGCAGTATTTTACCAATTATGAAGTATCAAAGGGAGTTTTTCTCAACGGAAAACTCAATGAACTGGCCGCAAAAAATGTTTACCTCGTGGAAAACGGTATTGTGGCAGTGGTAAATGCCAAAGGAAAATTATCAGTGAAAGTAGAAGGAATGTAAAATGACGGGTGTGCAGGAATCAATTCAACAACAAATTGCTGACGGAACTGCTCTTCCGCTGATGGAACATTTTTATACGATCCAGGGCGAAGGATTTCATTCGGGGCGTGCAGCTTATTTTCTTCGTTTGGGAGGTTGTGATGTGGGGTGCAGCTGGTGTGATGTGAAAGAAAGCTGGGAAGCAAAAGACCACCCGGTTGTGACTATTGATGAGATGGTAAAAAATGTTAAAAACGCAGGCGCTGATTTTTGTGTGATAACCGGGGGAGAGCCGGCTATGTATAACCTTGAGCCACTTACACGTAAACTACAGGAAAATAATATTCAAACGGCTATTGAAACTTCCGGGGTTTATCCCGTTACAGGACTATGGCACTGGATTTGTTTTTCTCCCAAGAAGTTTAAGCTGCCGGACGAATCTGTTTACCCGAAGGCCGATGAACTGAAAGTGATTGTATATAACAAACACGACCTGGAGTGGGCCAATACACATGCCGGAAAAGTAAAAAAAAACTGCAGGTTATATCTTCAGCCCGAATGGGAGAAAAGAAATGAAATGATGCCGCTGATAATTGAATATGTGAAACAAAATCCTGACTGGAAAATTTCCCTGCAAACGCACAAATACATGAACATTCCATAAAATAAAAACAGAATGAAAAATATAGTATCCATAATGTTTCTTTTTTTTCTTGTTGCCTGTGCTGTTGCCCAGCCACCGGAAACGTATACCACCAAAAAGAAAAAAGCAATAAAAGCATATAAAGCCGCCCAAACCTGTTATAACAATTACGATGTAAAAACCGGCCGTCCTGATTTTGCGGGAGCGGAAACGAATCTAAAAAAGGCGTTATCCATCGACCCGAATTTTATGGAAGCACACATACTTATTTCGCAGGTGTATATGGATTGGGGGAAAAATCAGCTGGCTATCGAATCGTTACGTAAATCCATTTCGGTAAATCCTTCTTTTTTTCCCAACAGCTGGTATTTCCTGGCGCGACTGGAACTGCAGGAAGGAATGTATGAAGCAGCAAAAGCCGATATCACAAAATTTATGGAAAGGCCGCGCATTCCTGAAGATATGATGGCCGTTTCGAAAAAAATCATTGATAATTGTGATTTTGCCATCCAGGCCAAAAAAAATCCTGTTCCCTTCGAGCCGAAAAACCTTGGCCCGGGTGTCAACACATCCAATCCCGAATATTTTCCTACAATCACCGCTGATGACCAGACGTTGCTTTTTACCCGCCAGGTTAAAGATGAAAAATCGCCTATGGGTGTCCAGGAAGATTTTTTTGTGAGCAAAAAAACAAACAACGAATGGGCGAAAGGCGTTAGCATCAGTTCAAAAATAAATACCATATATAATGAGGGTGCTCCTACTTTTTCTCCCGATGGGCAAATGCTGATATTCGCTGCCTGTGAGTTTATGGATATTGGTTATGGCGATTACCGCGATGGATTTGGCAGCTGCGATCTTTTTATTACCCGCAGAATCGGTGAGCAATGGAGTACGCCAATTAATATGGGTGAGCCTGTAAACAGCGGAATATGGGAATCCCAGCCTTCTTTTTCTGCTGATGGAAAAACAGTTTATTATATACGCGCACGGATGGGTTCCGACCGGAGAATGTCGGGCGATATCTGGTACACGCAACTGGATAAATATGGCAACTGGGGAAAACCACAACGGCTGAACGATGTAATTAACACCAATGGAAATGAAGAATCAGTATTGATCCACCCGGATGGCCAGACACTTTATTTTTCTTCCAATGGCCATACAGGGATGGGTGGATTGGATATTTATATGAGCCGTAAAGATAAAAACGGAAACTGGGGCACTCCCGTGAATCTCGGTTATCCGATCAATACGCACCACGATGAAAATTCACTGCTGGTATCCGCAGACGGTAAGCTGGCTTTTTTTGCTTCCGACCGCCCGGGTGGATTTGGTGACCTGGATCTTTACAGCTTTGAGTTGCCTGAAAAATTTCAGCCGCAGCTTACCACCTACATGAAAGGAAAAGTTTTTGATGCAAAAACCAATGATAAACTTGAAGCAAAATTTGAACTAATTGATCTCAGTACGGGAGAACTGATAGTAGAAAGTTATTCCAATCCCGGTAACGGAGAATTTTTGGTTTCTATTGCCACCAACCGGAATTATGCATTGAATGTAACGAAAAACGGGTATTTGTATTATTCCAAAAATTTCTCACTTACTGAACAAAAAGGAAAAACCGAACCTTTCCTGATGGATGTACCATTGATTCCGGTTACCGATACATCCGGTATTGTTCTTGAGAATATTTTCTTCGATCTCGATCAATTCACTCTTCGTCCCGAATCGAAAGTAGAACTCAATAAGTTTTATGAATTCCTTGTGAAAAACCCGAAACTGAAAGTGGAAATTCAGGGACATACTGATAGCCGTGGTAATAAAAAAGCCAACCAGCTGCTTTCTGAAAACCGCGCCAAAGCAGTGGCAGATTATTTAATCGGAAAAGGAATTGATAAATCAAGATTGTCTTCCCGTGGTTTTGGAGACACCAAACCAAAAATCGCCAACCCGCAAACGGAAGAAGATCACCAGAAGAACAGAAGAACAGAATATGTGATGGTGAAGTGAGGGGAAAGTAAGCGGCAGGTGGCAGCAGGAAGGGAAAATACGATTTACGAAATACGAATAACGAAACTAGTACAAGATGTGAAAAACTATTTTTGAATGCAATCATACTCTGCGCCCTTAGCGGTTTCTGTATTTACAAACACTTTATGTTTATACTCAAATTAATCTGTTAATTTTAACCCTGATTTAAAACCTTTACACTTTGCAATGCGTTTTTTCCTGGAAATATCCTACAACGGAACTGCCTATCATGGATGGCAGGTGCAGGAAAATGCGCATTCGGTGCAACAGGAAGTGGAGAATGTATTATCGCAATTGTTCAGTGGGAAAAGAATAGAAACATTGGGTTGCGGGCGAACGGATACCGGAGTTCATGCCCGGCAATTTTTTTTGCATTTCGACCTGGACGAACTTCCGTTTGAAGAAAATGATTTTGTCTTTAAACTCAATCGCATGTTGCCGCGTGATATTGCCGCACATCATTTATTCAGGGTAAAGGATGACGCCCATGCCCGTTATGATGCCACATCACGCTCTTATGAATATCATATACATTTCCGCAAAGACCCTTTTCGTGAAAGTTTTTCGTTTTATACTCCCTATACGGTGGATGTAGAACGGATGAATGAAGCGGCCGGGAAATTATTGACCTATAACGATTTTTCTTCGTTCTGTAAACATCATACGGATACCAAAACCATGATATGTAATGTTTCGGAGGCGCGCTGGGAGCAAACCAAAAACGGGCTGGTTTTTCATATTACAGCCGATCGTTTTTTAAGAAATATGGTTAGGGCTATTACCGGAACATTGATGCTGGCCGGTAAAGGTGTGATTTCCACCGGAGAATTTTGCAGGATCATTGAAAAAAAAGACCGCGGCAGTGCCGGTGAATCAATGCCTGCATGCGGTTTATATCTTACGAACGTAACTTATCCGTACCTTCGCAATGAATTATGAGCAGCGTAAGCGGAAAAGCCTTTGATTTAAAAATTCTGAAAAGAGTTTTACATTTTGTAAAACCCTATCGTTTTGCTTTCAACCTGGCAATGAGCCTCACTGTTTTTCTTGCTATTGTTACCATTATCCGCACAGAACTCATTGGTTATTGCGTGGATTATGTGGCCGGGGTAAATGCGCATCATGCTTTTCCTGCTATGGGAGATTTTTTTAATTCATTGACAGATGGAAAGGGAAGGGGAGAGGCGCTGACTTTTGTTACCGTGGTGATTATTCTGTTTCTCATTGCTGAATCACTTTTTGTGTATTACCAGATGTACATTTCCAATAAAGTGGCACAGTCGGTTACCATCGACATCCGTACCCGCGTGTTTCGCCATATTTCGTCACTCCGGTTGAAATTTTTTGATAATACACCCATAGGAACGCTGGTTACAAGAGTGATTTCGGATATTGAAACCATCGCAGAAATATTTTATGAAGGTTTAATTGCTGTAGTAGGCGACCTGGTGAGGCTGGTAGTGGTAATTGCGGTTATGTTTCTGGTGGACTGGCGGCTGGCATTGGTTACACTAATCCCTATACCGTTATTGCTCTTTGCTACCCGCATTTTTCAAAAATCCATAAAAAAATCTTTCCAGGGTGTGCGAACCCAGGTATCACAGATGAATGCCTTTGTTCAGGAGCACGTCACCGGTATGAGTATCGTACAGGTGTTTAATCGGGAGGAAATGGAGATGAAAAAATTTGAGGAGATTAATAAAAAACACCGTAAAGCACATATTGATTCGGTGATGGCTTATTCCATTTTCTTTCCGGTGGTGGAAATTCTTTCAGCTCTTTCCATTGCATTTCTTATCTGGATCGGTACCGGACTTTCACTGGATGGAATAGTTTCGTATGGTGACCTGGTAAAATATATTTTGTATGTAAATATGTTGTATCGCCCCATCCGGATGCTGGCTGATCGTTTCAATACACTGCAAATGGGAATGGTGGGAAGCGAACGCGTGTTTAAATTACTCGACACCAACGAAATTATTGAAAATAAAGGAACAGTTACAACCAATGAATTTAAAGGAAATATCCGTTTCGAAGACGTTTGGTTTGCCTACACAGATGAAGAATATGTGTTGAAAGGAATTTCGCTGGAAGTGAAAGCCGGAGAAACAGTGGCATTTGTGGGTGCTACAGGAGCAGGAAAATCTTCTGTGATTAATCTGGTAAGCCGTTTATATGAATTCCAGAAAGGAAAAATTTATATTGATAACGTGGACGTCCGCGATTATACGATAGATACCTTACGGAAAAATATTGCAGTGGTGATGCAGGATGTGTTTTTATTTTCTGATACTATACATCATAATATTACACTTCGCAATGACAAAATTTCACGTGAAAAAGTAATAGAAGCTGCAAAAATTGTAGGTGCACATGAATTTATTATGAAACTCCCCGGGAATTACGATTACAATGTTCGTGAACGTGGTGCCACACTGTCTGCGGGGCAACGACAACTCATTTCATTTATCCGTGCTTACGTATATAATCCAAAAATTCTTATTCTGGATGAAGCCACTTCATCTGTAGATACCGAATCGGAAATGCTCATTCAGAAAGCAATTGAAAAACTAACCGAAGGAAGAACTTCCATCGTTATTGCACATCGTCTTTCCACAATTCAAAAAGCAAAAAAAATAGTAGTGATGGATCACGGGAAAATTGTAGAGCAGGGCAATCACGATGAATTATTAAAACTTAACGGACAGTATCACCGGTTGTTTGAGTTGCAGTTTGATTGAGTTAAAATCAATACGTTTAATAAGTACAATCCTGCCGTATTCAGTAAGCTTTCCATTTCCCGTAAACTCCACATCACCGCCACCTGCCAGCACTTTTTCTATTATATCATCCACTTGGTTGGCATGGGAGTGTTAAGGTTCGTGTAGCTTGATCTTATTTCTCCTTCCGTTAAATCCTTTTCCACTACCAAATAATAACCGCGGTTTTCTTTTGCACAGCGACCCATATCCCTCCATTTACACGATAGTTTAATTAATACAAATTTGACTATTCATGTTTTACATGAAGTGATACCGGTAAGCACGAAAACTGATCATTGTCACTATTTGCGATGATAGCCTTCATGCCTGATCCATGTCATTTGTTGCAATTTCGTGCCATGCCATTTGTGCCACCACCGGTATTCCGTACATTTTTGGAAGAAACAGGAGAGATTGCCCGTTTTACGGGACGGTTTTTTGCTGTTTTTTACAAACCCCGTTACGAATTCAAAGAATTCCTGCGCCAGTGTTTTTATATCGGCAACAAATCTTTTCCGCTGGTGGGCATTACAGCATTTATTATGGGACTTGTTATCACTATCCAGTCGCGACCCACGCTGGTTGAATTCGGTGCTGAAGCATGGTTGCCGAAAATGGTTTCGCTTTCACTGGTGCGGGAAATTGTTCCTGTTATCACGGCATTAATCTGTGCCGGAAAAATTGGTTCAGGAATTGGTGCTGAACTGGGTTCCATGAAAGTGACAGAACAAATTGATGCGATGGAAGTGTCGGGAACCAATCCTTTTAAATACCTCGTGGTAACCCGCGTGCTGGCGTGTACCCTGATGATTCCTGTATTGGTAGTTTTGGCGGATGCAGTTTCTATGTATGGAGCTTATCTCGGTACCAATATTAAAGGAGTGGTGAGCTGGGATCTTTTCTGGAACCAGGTGCTGGATGTAATGAATTATGGTGATCTGATTCCGTCTGTCCTGAAAACTTATTTTTTCGGATTTGCCATTGGTATTATAGGTTGTTATAAAGGATACAGCACCAGCAAAGGAACAGAAGGAGTGGGGCGGTCGGCTAATTCTGCTGTGGTTATTTCTTCGCTTATTGTTTTTATTCTTGACCTTGTTGCCGTTCAAATTGCTGATATATTAGAACTAACCTGATGAATGCAACTGAAAAAATAAAAATAAATTCCGGTATTCATTACAATAATGAAAAGGTGATGTCGGTTTCCGGTTTATGTAAATCGTTTGGGGATAATGATGTGTTGAAAGATTTTACGTTTGAACTGAAAAAAGGTGAGAGCATTGTAGTGCTGGGAAAATCAGGATCGGGAAAGTCGGTATTGATCAAATGTATTATAGGCCTGATGAAACCCGATAAAGGAAAAATTGAAGTGTTTGGGAAAAGTATTCCTGATCTTAATCACGAAGAATTGGATAAGTTGCGTGTACGCATCGGGTTTCTTTTCCAGAGCAACGCCCTTTATGATTCGATGACGGTGAGAGAAAATCTTGAATTTCCGCTCAGAAGACATAAGGAACATCTCACCAAGGATGAAGCAGATGGTTTGGTGACAGAAACACTAACAAACGTGGGACTTGCGCACACGGTAGACATGATGCCTTCAGAACTTTCGGGAGGAATGCGGAAACGTATTGCGCTGGCGCGGACGCTCATTCTGAAACCTGAAATCATATTATATGATGAACCCACCACGGGACTTGATCCTATCACTGCTAAGGAAATTATTCACCTGATGAATGATTTACAGAAAAAATATAATTCTTCTTCCCTGATTATTTCCCATGATATGAATTGCGTGAAAATTGCTTCGGATAAAATTATTATGCTCATTGACGGGAAATGTTACGCCAGCGGAACGTGGGATGAGCTTACACAAACAGGTGACGAAAAGGTAAAACAATTTTTTGAATGATTATGAGCAGAAGTAAATCACAAAATATAAGATTGGGATTATTTGTCATAGCCGGCACTTTTCTGCTGATAGCTTCCCTGTATTTTATAGGAAGCCGTCAGAATCTTTTTGGTAAAACATTTACTATAAAAGCACGATTTCATAACGTAAGCGGATTGATGCCCGGCCATAATGTGCGTTTTTCAGGTATTGATGTAGGTACTGTAGAAAGTGTTGAAATTGCCGATGATACTTCGGTGATGGTAACTATGATAATTGAAGATGATGTTCGTTCGTTTATTAAAAGCAATGCCATTGCCAGTGTGGGAACAGATGGACTGATGGGAAACAAACTGGTAAACATCACATCGGTTCCCGGAAATGCAGAAAGCGTGGAAGACGGAGACGAACTGAATACACAACCACCTATTGATCTCACCGATGCTATGCTCACGCTGAACAGCACCAATAAAAACCTGGAAGAAATTACCGGCAACCTCGTAGCGTTTACCAACAGTATCAGCGATGAAAATTCACTTTGGAGTATTTTGTCTGATTCGGTAGTGGCAGGTGATGTGAAAGAAGCAGTAAACAACCTGAAACTAACTACCGAACAAAGCCGTTTTCTCGCAGCCGATTTCAGAAAACTTACCGGTGAGATCAGGAGCGGAAAAGGAGCCACAGGTAAACTCATCAGCGATACTTTGTTTGCTTACCGATTACAAACTACATTGGGAAAACTGGATGATTTCGGAGACTCTGTAAAAGTGATATCGGGGGAAATTACAACGTTGCTTGAAGAACTGAAAAAAAACAAAAGCACAGCCGGACTTTTGCTTAATGATACCATGCTTATGCATAATCTCAATCAAAGCCTCCTCGAAATAGAAAGCGGTGCAAAGGGATTTAATGAAAACATGGAAGCGCTTAAACATACCTGGCCGTTGAAAAGGTATTTCAGGAAAAAATTATAGAAATTAATCTTTTCGTTAATTCTTTTCTTTTCTCAAACCCACTCCAAAAAATAAAACCGCCAGCACACCGCCAATGGCAGCAGGAATAATAAAACAGGTGGCAGCAAGGGCGAGGAAAATCAGTGAGAGCAAAAAGCTGAGCTGGATAGTAGCTATTCTTAGCCTGTGGCCTTTCTCAACACTTCGGAAGATTAAAAAATTATAGGCGGCCACAAAAAATAAACTGATCGCAAGCCAAAGACTAAAACCTTCAAAAATCCGCCACGCATTATTGGAGCCGAATAAACCAAAATCCACTTCGGTGTTGTGCATCCGGTTGATTAATGATTCCGGCTGCGATGTAAATCCCATCATCCCGTTCATTAATCCCATATCTACCACCACCAAATGCCCTGTAGCGCCCAGCATCAGTGTTACTGATCCTAACGTAACCCATAAGTTGGATGATTTATTTTTTTTGTGGTTATTCATTGGTACAAAATCAAACCCTCAACTTTCATAACTTTCTAAACTCCCCAACTTGCTAACTTTTCAAACTAAAAAAACACCGGATATCCTGTCCATGTTCGCGTGTCCACATTATACAAAAACACCCGGTCGTTGGCGTATGAAAAACGAAAAACATCATTGGTAACAGCCGAACCCGGAAGATCGATGGCAAATGTATATTTCCCGCTTTTGTCAAAAAGATATATTTTTTTCATATCCCAGTTCAGTAAACCGAATTCATAGCCTTTATATCCTGTGTAGATCAGTGACGTGGAATTGATCATTTCCGGTGATTCAGGAAGGCCGGTTATGGTAACTGCAGATTTTTTTTTCAGTTTTTTCCTCGACCAGGTATAAATTACGCCTTCGCTGTATTGATAAATTTCGCCATGAGCCGGACTAAAACAGGCTACCTGCTGATCACCGGCAAAAGTAACGGTTTGGTTGATGTAAACCGGAGTCAGCGGATATCCCTCAGCCGTTAGTTCTATGGAAAAAAATCCTTTTCCATAAGCAATACCTTCCAGTTTTTTCGATTTAGGGTTATACCATAATCCGCGCGCATCAATTCCGATGGGCTGGGAATAAATATTTTTCCCTTTGTCATTGAAAATTTCAAGCGGATAATCGGAATTTCCGGCATAAAAAGTATAGTACAATTTTCTTTCAGGAATATAAAACACAGAACATCCGTTATTTCCTTCTGTAGAATGTATCATAAGAAGAATGTCGCTCTTCGCAGTTCCCACCAGGGGCTTTTTCTGTGCATGGGCAGTTGTAACCAACATCAAAAAGACAACCCACACGATTGATTTTTTCATGCTTCTCTCCCGCAGATTATTTTTTGTTGTAGTAAAATGAAAGTGCACCTGACGGACATTTTTTTACCTGTTCCTCTGTTTCAGCAGAAGAAGCAGCATCAATTTTTACCCACGGCCTTTCTTTTGGCTGGAAAACCTGTGGCAACCCTTTTACACAGCAGGCTGAATGGGTGCACAGCGAAGACTGCCAGACAACCGTTATTTCCCCGTTAGAGTATTCTTTTTTTATACCGCTCATTATTTTTCCAGTACAATTCTTTTGGTTACTGTAATGGCGCCATTGGTGTAATTGATAAAATAGGTTCCTGCGGCAAACGAACCGAGATCTATGGTGTTGCGGGCCGAAGAAGCTACGTTTGCAGAATACACTTTTTCACCCAATGTATTGGAAACAGTTATATTTCCGTTACCACTAACGGTGTTCACACTAATGTTCACCAATCCGCTGGAAGGATTGGGCCAGGCGTGGAAATAATTTTCCGCATCCAGTTCATCTACATTTACATTTACAGCCACGCAACCGTTGGTAATATTGGTATTAACTGCTTCATATTCCGGATTCACAATATGAACAATGTCAGCAATACAAACCTGTGTGGCGGTTAATGAGGAATAATAAATCCTGCATAACGGAGCAGCAGAAAGATTTTTCCCGATCAGCGAATCCACATACGAAATGGCCATCACTTTTTGTCCGCCCACTGTAAATTGCGGCATTTCGGGGAAAACAGAATAAGGATACAAAGGTTGTACATCCAGTATGTTCAATCCGCTCATGTCAAATTCATAGGCAATCACTTTGTTTTGTGGATTCAATATCCAGACATCTACATATTGTGATGTAAGGTTTACAGTGTCAATCATCAATGTTACTGTTTGATTGATGTTTTCTACTCCATAAGGAAATGTACAGGCTGTGTTCCAGTTGGTGTAATCGTTATAGCAATGTGTTACCAATGCAGCATCCCATACCGTGAGAAGTCCATCGTCATTCAAATCGTTGCAGGTAGTGGGAGTAAGTGAGTTCGCTAAAATTCCATCTACATAAAGTTGTGAGTCTGTGGTGTCTCTTACTGTGCTTACATCAAGATCTCCCATTTTTACTGTTCCGCCACAATTTCCCGTACAATCTTCAGTGGCATTTCCATAGGGAACACCCATGCAATCGGTATAAGGCGGACAGGTTGCATTAACGATAATGTCTTTATCTCCGTTCACATTTGTATAAATGGTGATACAAACCTGTGCCCAGTTATTTACATAATCTGTTTCGTATCTTCCCAGCGCATCGGGAGATTGGTCCCAGTTAACTTTTACCGCAAGAATATAATCTCCGGGATCTACATCAGTAATGTCAATCCACTGGCAATCCAGTCCTGCAGAATAAATATCACCACAACCGGAAGAAATTCCCATGTTACCGCATCCGTATTGATAGGTTCCTCCGCCCGAACACTCCAGGTCCAGTACACAAAATCCGTTTTTAAATCCAATGGGTAATGGCTGTCCGGTTGTTTTATACAATATATACTCTGCATAACCCTCATAATGCCAGTGTCCGTGACAATTTCCGTTTGTAAATTGTCCGGGATTATTAGTGGGATTTCCGATATAATAATCAGTTGGGCCTATATTTTTGATGTGGGTGGTAAAATTAATTATCCTTCTTGTTCCGTAACCCGTCAGGCAACTTTCAGCTACCTGGCAACTGGTGGCAACAATATCACTTACAGATAAGCTTGATTCTATCGTACTTTGCACAACCGTAAGATCGGGGCCGGGCGGACAATTTACATCGGGCCAATAATAGCAGGTTCCTGCAACGGTAGCCATCGGGTTATAATTGCAGGCAGAAGGATCCATGCAACCCGAAATAGGTCCCGAATACTGAATGAACCAGTCGATCGAATCTGTTCCACAGGCTCCGTTGTCATCACCTATACGGATAATATAGGTAACAGCTGTATCTAATGCTGCTGTGATCTGTGCAAGATTACCGCACCCTCCCGCATCATCATCGTAGTAAAGGGTGCCCACGTTAGTTTGATTCCACACCAGGCCATTGCAATCATCATAAATCCAGATTTTGGTATCGCAGGTGTTGCTGGTATCGCAGGTGCTGATCACATACATCCCCATGGAGTCGGGAGTAAAAGTATACCAGGTGTCAGAAGAAGGGGCAGTATAACTTCCTTCACTAACGTTTATCGCACTTGTGCAGGTAATACCGGGCGGACAGTTGAAAGTGGTTTGCTCCTGGGTGGAATAATTTCCACCGGTGGCCATAGTTACTCCGTCAAGTGTCACCGTATAGGAACCGTTTCCGTAAGCGCAACATATTCCGTCACCGAATGAATCGTAAATGGTAAAAATGAGGCAGGTTCCTGAAGGAACACAGGCCGTATCTCCTGCAGAAAATCCCGACATTATGGTGGTGCCGTTATCATCTTTCAGATCCCATGAAATTTCAGTAGGATAGTTGTCCGGAACGATGGTAACAATCACTTCCGATTGTCCCGGCCCGCAGGCTGAGATTCCTTTTGTGGAAAATAAAACGGTAGCAAAGAAGCTGCCCAGGAGTAGTGCTTTATTCATAGCCTTGATTTTGTAGCATGCAATTTAAGAAAATTTGTGCATGCCCGGATAGAAATTTTCATCGAATATTACCCATTCAAGTGTGGATTCGTGGAAACATAAGGCAAAAAAAACTCCCGCCTGCAGGGCAAACGGGAGTTTTTTTATTGGGAATGTGATTTAGTTAACTTTTTCAGCAAGCTCGGTGCCGGGTTTGAATTTTACTACTTTTTTAGCAGCAATTTTGATTTCAGTTCCTGTTTGTGGATTGCGTCCTACACGGGCAGCTCTTTTGGCAATTGAAAAAGTGCCAAATCCAACCAGTGCAACACGCTCTCCTTTTTTGAGGGCTTTTGAAGTGGCGTTGATCATTCCGTCAAGTGCTTTTTTGGCATCAGCTTTAGATAATCCTGATTCTGCTGCAAGCGCATCAATTAATTCTGCTTTGTTCATTGTTCTTTTGAGTTTTGGTTTAACAATTTAATTTTAGGCGGCAAATATATGCGCTTCATCTTGTCTTACAAGGGTTTCAGCGATAAAAATGAAAAAAATGTTGAAAATTCCGGCTTTTTTGTTGAAAAGCCCCCCTGGAACCCTACAGAACCAAGCGTTTCAGCGATTTCGAGGGTTAAATTTTATTGCTTTTCGTATAAAATCCTGTCCTTGCCATCAAACAAGGGCGATTGCACGGAAATTACCTTTAAAGGAATTTTACTCGTCACAATCACTTCATGCCAGGTGTTTTTTGGAATGAAAATAATATCTCCCGGTTTTATTTCCTGCCTAACATCACCTAAAGTCATCATGGCCGTTCCTTCCAGTACATATACATTTTCACTATGGTGCTCGTGTTTGTGCATAGCTACTTTTTCCTTAACAAAAATCACAAATGTGGTAGTAAGGCTGTCGCCCGATACTTTGTGTACGTGTACGTTTTCATATTCGGCCGGTGGCTGAATTTTTGCTGTTTCCTGGATCGATTGTGAAAATGTTTCCGGTGCAAAAAACAAAAACAGGATAGCTAAATGAATATTTTTCATACGGCTTTGTATTTGATGATACATTTGCATAAAGATAATTGAAATTCATCAATGAAGTTATACAACAAAACAGGTGATCCCGGGCTCGGAACACGCTTCAATAATGATGCCAGCCGGCTGATTAATGAAGATGGCTCGATCAATGTTATTCGTAAAGGTACGAAAGCAGGAGCCAATGATATTTATAATCACCTTGTCACTATCGGATGGTGGAAATTCAATTTTTATGTGCTCATCTATTTTGTAGCGCTGAATGTTGTGTTTGCTCTTGCATTTATGCTGGCGGGGCTTGAAAATATAACCGGAATAAAAATAAGTGAAAGCGGTTTTGAGAATTTTATGAATGCTTTTTATTTCAGTGCACAGACATTTACTTCGGTGGGTTACGGTTATTATTCTCCTTCGGGACACGCGGCCCACATCATAGCTACTTTCGAAGTGATGTTCGGACTGATGTCGTTTGCCGTTGCCTCTGGTTTGTTATATGGAAGATTCAGTAAGCCTCATGCAAAATTCAGTTATAGTAAAAATGCTTTGATAGCTCCCTATGAAGAGGGAAAAGGACTGATGTTCCGCGTAGCCAATCTCAGAAAAAACATGGTGACCGAAGTAACAGCTATGGTATTGCTTACCATGAATGAAAAAAATGATGCTGGCGAAATAAGAAGAGAATACTACCGGCTTGATCTCGAAATCGAAAAGATCACATTTTTTCCTATCAGCTGGACCATCGTTCACCCGGTGAATGAGAACAGTCCTTTTTATAATCGTTCGGTGGAAGACCTTGTAAAAAATAATGCAGAAATACTGATTCTCCTGAAAGGTTACGATGAAACGTTCAGCCAGGAAGTAGTATCAAGAAAATCATATATCGCTGCCGAATTGGTATGGAATGCAAAATTCGAAAAGATGTTCAGTACCAATGAAAACGGACAGGTAATTGCCGATCTGGAAAAAATAAGTATGTATTCAGAGGTAAACTAACGTTATGTGGACTTAAGCAATGGAAGGAGTGGCACAAATGAAACAGGTGGTAGCAGGTAGCGGAAGATAATCGTCACGATAACTACCGGGATCAATTGGGAGTCAAAAAACAGAACTTTCCCAACTTTCAAAACCAAAAACCTCACTTCACATACTTCCAGTTCCGGATTTTTCCTTCTGCCATCCACGCCACAGCGGTTTCCAGTCTGCGCTGACGGGTTTCTTCGGTTTTGGCTTCGGTTACCCATTCCACGTATTCTCTTTTGTTGGAAGGACTGAATTTATTATAAGTAGCCAAAGCTTTCTGGTTTTTTTTCAGGGCAGTAATAAAGTAGGCCGGTGCCACTACATCCGCTTTTTTTGCGGCAGGCTTTTTAGGTACTTTCACTCCTTCATCGTTTAATTTTTTTGCCTGCCTGATAAAATTTAACATGGCTTTATCCGGAGGAAGATCTTTCAGCGTTGCCAGGCAACCGAGATTTCCCATTGCAGCTCCGCCATTGGCCTTGTTTTCACCGAGGTAATTTTTAGGATCTTCCAGCAATTTCGATTTCCAGAATCCGAAAACCGCGTGTTGTTTAAAGGAAGCCATTCCGCAATACGGACCTTTATACTCAAACGAGGGCATTCCCCATTTGATGGTTTCTTCCACTTCGGGACAGCCCTTGTGTACCAATTCGCGTAAATGTTTCAGTATCGGTTGGGCAAATGGTGCTGCCTTGGCAATGTAGGCATCCACCCGTTTATCTTTTTTTCCCATAGCATTTATTTTGATTTTCAAATATAATAAAATCCCTCTCATAACGATCCGTTTTTTACCTTTGCAGGGAAAAATTTACACAATGGCCACCTTATCAAAACCCACGCTTACATTTAACCGCAAAAAACACGATAACGAATCACTGCTGAATATTTATAAAGCTATCATGCTGCCGCGCCTTATCGAGGAAAAAATGCTTATTCTCCTGAGGCAGGGAAGAATTTCCAAATGGTTTTCAGGTTTTGGCCAGGAGGGAATTTCTGTGGGTACTACACTGGCCATGAATAGTGACGAATATATTCTTCCCATGCACCGCAATCTCGGAGTCTTTACTTCACGCGGCTTACCATTGCATCGTTTATTTGCACAGTTCCAGGGAAAGGAAATGGGATTTACCAATGGCCGCGACCGTTCTTTTCATTTCGGCACGCAGGAATATAAACTTGTTGGAATGATTTCTCACCTCGGCCCACAGCTGGGTATTGCGGATGGTATTGCACTTTCGCATAAGCTGAAAAAGGAAAAAAAATGCACCCTTGTTTTTTCAGGAGACGGAGGAGCCAGTGAAGGTGATTTTCATGAAGCACTTAATGTAGCTGCCGTATGGGACCTCCCCGTTATATTCGTTATCGAAAATAACCAATGGGGATTATCTACTCCTTCCAATGAACAGTTTCGCTGCAAACAATTTATTGATAAAGGAATCGGTTATGGAATGGAAGCTTTGCAGGTAGATGGAAATAATATTCTTGAAGTATATGATAATGTAAAACGTATTGCAGAAGAAATAAGAAAAAATCCGCGTCCTGTTTTACTCGAATGCATTACATTCCGTATGCGGGGGCACGAAGAAGCCTCCGGAACAAAATATTATCCCGAAGGATTACAGGATAAATGGTCGGTAAAAGACCCTGTGGAGAATTATGAAAGTTATTTGTTGCAGGAAGGTGTAATTACCGAAGCGCAGGCAGATGAAATAAAATCAGGCATCAAAAAACAGATTGCCGGTGAACTGGAAATTGCTTTTGCTGCCCCGGCCATTACTGCTGATACCCGGAAAGAGTTAGGTGATTTATATGCTCCCTTTGAAAACAAACCGGTGACTCCTGCAACGGATAAAAAAACTGAAAAAAGATTCATTGATGCGGTTTCGGATGCCCTGAGACAGGGAATGCAAAAACATAAAAACCTTGTCATCATGGGTCAGGACATTGCCGAATATGGTGGTGTTTTTAAAGTGACAGAAGGATTTCTGCAGGAATTCGGTAAGGAAAGAGTACGAAATACTCCTTTGTGTGAGTCGGCCATTATTGGTGCGGGACTTGGATTGAGCATTACCGGTAATAAAGCCATTTGCGAAATGCAGTTTGCTGATTTTGTCACCTGTGGATTTAACCAGATTATTAACAACCTGGCGAAAATTCATTACCGCTGGAATCAGCATGCCGATGTAATTATTCGTATGCCTACCGGTGCTGGGGTTGCAGCAGGACCTTTTCATTCGCAAAGTAACGAAGCCTGGTTTTATCATACTCCCGGACTTAAAGTGATTTATCCTGCTTTTCCCAATGAAGCAAAAGGATTACTGCTGGCGTCTATCGAAGATCCCAATCCGGTTATTTTCTTTGAACACAAAGCACTTTACCGGAGCATTGCCGAAGAAGTGAATGATGATTATTTCACCCTGGAAATTGGAAAAGCTTCGCTGGTGAAGGAAGGAAATGATATTTCCATTATCACTTACGGAATGGGTGTTCACTGGGCACTGGAAACATTGAAAGAACACCCTGAAATTTCGGCTGACCTGGTAAACCTGCGGACACTTTTACCGCTGGATAAGGAAACTATTATTAATTCTGTAAAGAAAACAGGAAAAGCAATTGTTTTACATGAAGATTGCCTTACCGGTGGAATAGGCGGGGATATTGCAGCTATAATTGCCGAAGAATGTTTTCAATACCTTGATGCTCCTGTAGCAAGAACAGGAAGTTTGGATACTCCCGTTCCGTTTTCCGCTGTTCTCGAAAATAATTTCCTTCCTAAGGAGCGATTCAAAAACAAATTGCAGGAAATGATTCGCTTCTGAACAGGTAGTTTCATTTTATTTCCTATCTTACACGGGTTTGCCGGGCATTAAATGATTCACCGGAAAGTGCTATGAAAATGAGAGTAATAATAAAATACACACTGCTTTTATTTTTTTCTGGAATATTGTTTTTCCATTCAGCAGGTGTAAATATTGATTCCCTTAAAAACACTTTTATCAAAACTCCCGGAGAAAAAAAGTTCAATGACCTGCATGATTTTATTTACTATTACAGTCTCATTAGTGCAGATACTTCATTCCTTATTGCTGAGTTTTATCTTGAACAGGCTTTAAAAAACAGAAACCAGAAAATAATTGCCAGTGCCAATTATAGTTTGGGAACCATGTCCTACCATAACGGATATTTTGATAAAGCCAGCCGGCACCTGAATCAAACGCTGAAGTATGCCCGGCTGTCCAAAGATACCGAACGTGAGATCGAAACATTAAATTCACTCGGCCTGGTTTCCACGGCAACGGGAAAACTGAAAGACGCTACCGGTTATTTTTTTGATGCGTTGAAACTTTGCAAACAAACCAGCAATGATTTGGCCCAGCTTTCATCCATTTATCAGAATATAGGCATTTTGTATAATACCACCAACGACATACCGGCAGCTATCGAATACGTAAAACTTAGTGTAGAGTGTGAAGAAGAGATAGGTGATTCTTCCGAACTGATTTATGCCTACCTGAACCTGGGTAGTATGTATGCCAATAACAATGTGTTTGATACAGCTATGATCTATTTTGATAAATCCCTGCAGGGAGCAAGGAAATATGGAAATATTCTTATTGAAGGAACTTCAGTTTATAATATTGGAGTTGTTCATTATCTCAAAAATGAATTGGCTGAAGCGGATAAATATTTTGATGAGGCTGTTCGGCTAAAAATGAAATCGGGCGATCCTAAAGGGCTGGCAGAAACACTTACCGGTATAGGTTCGTTTTATCTCGACCAGGGAAATTATCAAAAGGCTGAAAAGATCTGTCGTGAAGCATGGAAAGAAGCCAATCGCATTAACTATATTTTATTTAACGAAAAAATTTGCGGATGCATAGCCGATGCCAGTTATGCGCAGGGAAAATATAAAGAAGCCTATGAATTCCTTGAAGAAGAGATACTGGCCCGCGATACCCTCGTAAATCTCGACTCAAAAAGCGATCTTGCCAAAGCCGAAGAACGATTGAAATATGAAGTAAAAGCCGCTGCCGACAGCGTGAAAAGAGTAGAGGAAATAAAAGTAGAAGAGGCAAAACTCGCAGAACGTGATGCAAAACTAAAACAGGAAGAAACCCGGAAATATGCTCTTTATGGCGGACTTGCGCTTGTTGTTTCATTCACCATTTACATCATTAACCGTTTGCGTGTTATTCGCAGGCAACGCGATCTTATTACCGAAAAAGAAAAGGAAACACAGGAACAAAAACGTAAAGTAGAACAGCAAAAAGAACTGGTCGAAGAAAAAAATAAAGAAATTCTTGATTCCATTACCTATGCCAAACGATTGCAGGAAGCTATTCTTCCTCCCATGAAAGTAGTAAAGGAATATTTGCAGGAATCATTCATACTCTACAAGCCAAAAGACATTGTGGCCGGAGATTTTTATTTTATGGAACCGGTGGGTGATAAAATTGTGATTGCTGCAGCTGATTGTACCGGGCATGGAGTGCCGGGAGCTATGGTAAGTGTGGTGTGCGCCAATGCACTTAACCGCACTGTAAAAGAATTCGGAATTCTTTCTGCAGAAAAAATACTGGACAAGGTTCGTGAACTGGTACTTGAAACATTTTCCAAAAGTGAAAGTGAAGTAAAAGACGGGATGGATATCAGTCTTTGTGTTATTGATACCAAACAAAAGGAACTGAATTGGGCCGGGGCTAATAATCCGCTCTGGATCGTAAAGAAAAACAGAGCCGAACAAGATCCTTTAATAGAAATTGTGCCGGATAAACAACCCGTGGGTATAACCTATCAGCCCAAACCATTTACAAAACATCATTTTCTGCTGGAGGCAGGCGACAGTATTTATATTTTTACCGATGGATTTGAAGACCAGTTTGGCGGTGATAAGGGAAAAAAATTCAAAGCGGCCAATATGAAAAAACTGATCCTCTCGCTCGTAGAACTGCCAATGGAAGAACAACGTAAAAAAATTGATATTGCTTTCGAAAGCTGGAGAGGTAATCTTGAACAACTGGATGATGTTTGCGTTATTGGCGTAAGACTATAGCCACAGATTACACAGATTGGCACAGATGAAGTGCCATAGAATCTACTGTTTTTTTTATCCCGGCTCAAATTCAAAATTCTGCCTGTTCGTAAATTTTGAATTTAAATCTGTATAATCTGTGTAAATCTGTGTAATCTGTGGCTCACTTCAGCTTCACTTCCACCTTCGTTTTATCACTGTTCAGGTCGTTGATGTTTCCTTCAAAGGTAATGCTGTGTTTATCGGGTGAAACCGTAAAGTTTTTATTGCTGCATTTTTTTATTTTCTTCTCAAAACTGAACACCAGTTTGTATTTGAACATATCGGCCATGCTGTTTTCCACTTCTTCTGTTTTTTCTACCGGTTTCACCGGTGTGTAGGAGAATTTCTTTTTTTCCAGTTTAAAACCACTGAAAAAATCGGGAGCATTGGGTTCGGTTTCTTTTGGTATTTTATTTAAAACATCAAGACTGGTGAAATTAAAAGAAACACCGTACTTTCCCGTTTTTCCGTCAGCATCTACTTTTACTTCAGAAATACCGGTAACGGAGCGGAGTGTTTCTGCAAACTTGTTCATCTCTTCTTTCAGCGTATCTTCGGTACCGGTAACATTTTCATCACTCACGCCAAGTGAATCGGTCAGTAATCCATTCATGGCATCAGTGCTCATTCCGCTGATGGAATATTCCAGCCGTCCCGAGCCATCGGCATTGATGTGAATGTGTTGTTCGATGGTGCAGGAGGAAATAAACGTAAAAAGTAATAAATAAATAAAATTTTTCATAAGTAGTTATTTAGTTGTTTTAATGCAGGTGCGGGTTGCGACCCGCACACGATGTAACGTAAGAGGAGGCAAATTATTTTTTTGATTTTTTTCTTTTTTGTGAACGGATGAACAGAAAAACGAAGAGAAGAAAAGCCATTCCCGAAAGTGAAATGAACAGTATGGAAGTGGTATTGAATTTTTCAGGACGGTCTTCTTTTTTTTCAATCTTTTTTTCTCCCGGGCTCTCGTCTTTTCCTTCAACCTTCATTTCGGTATGTTTTTCCGGGTTATTTTTTTCTTTCCAGTCTGAATACCTTTTTAATCGTTTGTCCAGCACAGGCGATTCAAATCCGTAATCTTTGGCCATTTGAAAAAACTCAACAGAAGCCGAAAGATGGTCCATCAATACAAGACAGTTGGCGTAATCAAACAACAGTGAGCCATACACCGGATCTTTTTTTCCTTCCACAAAAAATAAACGGTCCTGCAACTGGAATTGCAATTCGGTTTTTAGTTTTTCAATTTTTATGTCCATTGGCGCTACCGGAATGGAATCATTTCCAAAATCAATACCAAGAATAGAAGAGGAGGGAGCTTTGGTTCCGTTTTTTACAACATATTCCAGTATTTTTACATGAATCCATTCAGAGCCTTCATGTGAGTCCGGATTTAGCTTTATTGCTTTTTTGAGATACATTAAGGCTTCTTTATATTTTTCTGTAAGTTCCAATGCTACTGCATAGGTGATAACAACATTATATTCAAACGAATATTGTTTGATCAAAATTTCCAGCTTTTTTACAGCACTTTCATGCTTTCCGAGATAAATATCTGCAACTGCAACGTTTGTACAGTTTTTATCAATTCTTGAACCATCCCACGGACAATTCATGGTGGAATGAATGTATTCAGTTAAGGCCATTTTATCTATTACAACGGCCGAGATTTCATCTCCGTTGATCACAGGTTTTTTAATCCCATCCATCACCTCATACTCATTCATACAGGGAATAGCATAAAGACCGCTCATCAAAGTGATAATGAGAATAATAAATTTCTTCACAGTTGTTTTCATATTTCAATGATTTTAATCCGGTGGGCCAAAGGGTAATTCAATGAGTGAAAAAAAATAAAAAATTGCCAAAATGATTAATCCAACGATGAGAAATGAAATAATCATCTGCCTGGCCATTTTTCGTATTTTATCGTTCTGTGAATCCAAACTACTTTTTTTTGCGTTTATCAGCATTACTCTTTTGCCTGTTTCTGCAGATTTTCCCATAAGGTTATTTTATCTCCCTCACTTTTTCATTAAACCTGATTCCAAATCCCTCCAGTTCTTTCAGCACCGGCTCATAAATATTTTTAGCCAGAGGCAAACAAACACCTTTTTCCGTAATTTTTCCTTCGAGAATAAATTTGGTACAAATAGCCACAGGTAATCCCACCGTATCACTCATGGCCGTATATACTTCATCTTTTCCTGTATACACCATTGAAGAAGTAAGTTCCTGTTTTTTGTTTTCCATTTCACAGATAAAACGGTGGAACATCACAATCATATCTTTATCGCCTTCTTCCAGTTTCCATTTTTCTTCCAGTTTTTTCTGTAACAGCTGTGCGGGAGTGGCGTTTTTCATTCCGGTTTTTTCCTTTTCAAACAAACCGAGCCATTTTATTTTTTCAAAAATTTCGCTGCCGGATGAAATTCCCAGGTACGAACAAAGTTTTTCTTCCACTGTGTGCGAAGAATGAAAATCGAGAAAACTGTTCAGGTAATCGCGCCATGTCATGTTTTCCGAACCTTCCATCACGAAACTATCGTCTGTACAGCCGAGTTGCACAAACGCATTCCACGCTTCACAAAATCCTTTTTTGCGCAGTGTGCCCCGAAGAAGGGTGGGAATGTTTTCCATATCATATACATCACGATAACTCAATGAATCGCGGTTGGCGTAACCTTCAAAATCACCGTATTTTTCGATAGAAATATTTTCTGTTCTCGAAAATAATTTGTGATAGGGAATGTATTTCAATTGTCCTTTTCGGATGAATTTGGCTGATCCACCCTGTCCGGCCAACACCACATTACGCGGATTCCAGCTGAATTTGTATCCCCACGGATTATTATCGCTTTCAGGAGCCACCAAACCGCCACAATACGATTCAAACGATTCGAATTTTCCGCCTTTTTGGTGAATTTCATCAATGATTTTTTTGGCAGATAAATGATCGATGCCCGGATCTACGCCAATTTCATTGAGAATAATAATTCCTGCCCGCTTTGCCTCTTCATCCAGCGCTTTCATGGCGGGAGTGATATAGGAAGGCGTGACTACATTTTTTTTCAGCGAAATGCAATCTTTTGCGACTTCAATGTGATGAATGGCGGGAAGCATGGAGATAACAAAGCCGGCAGCCGAAATTTCTTTTTTTCGTTCTTCAGGATTCAGTGCGTTAAAGAGAAATGCTTCACCATTAGGATGCCCGTTTATTTTTTTTTGAGCCAGTGAAAGATCCATATCGCCCACGCGGACTTTCCATTTCATTTCTTCACTTTTGTCCAGCAGGTATCTGATCATCGTGGAAGATGAACGTCCTGCTCCTATTACAAGTATTGTCTTCATTTTCTAGAGATTTAAGATGTTAGATGGAAGATATCAGACCGGGAGATATTAGATATAAGATACTGAGATTCACATCACTTTTTTTCTGACGAAGTCAGAAAAAAAGTATCAAACACCACGCCAGTGCACGTGGCAAGTCTAACATCTAACATCTAACATCTAACATCTAACATCTAACATCTAACATCTAACATCTAACATCTAACATCTAACATCTAACATCTAACATCAAACACCACGCCAGTGCACGTGGCAAGTCTAACATCTAACTAACGATCCATTGCCTTCAGCAGTTCCATGTATTTTTCATCTCTTCCGTAGATATCGAGATGAAAAAATATATTTCCGGCTGAGTCGGCTGTGGTAGTAATGTAATCAACATTGATGGGGATTTGCTTTTTCAGCACCAGTCGCTGTTCGTATCCCCGCAATGCCCAGTTTTTTAAAGTATCGGCATTAATGGTGTCTTTTGGCCGGTCGTTTTTCATCACAAACTCTCCCAGTGAAAAAGGATTCTCCAAACGCATGCAACCGTGACTGAATGCCCGCACACTTCTTTTGAAAAGATATTTCGTGGGTGTGTCGTGCATGTAAACATCGTATTTATTCGGAAAATGAAAAACAATTAAACCAAGACTGTTTCCATAACCCCCGTTTTGCCGCACTTTAAAAGGAAAATAATTCTGGCTGTATTTTTTCCAGTTGATTTCGCTGGTAGTGGCTTGTGATTTGTCAATATTAAAAACATTATAACCATTTCTTCTTACGTAAGTGGAATCACGTTGAGCAGCCCAGAGAAATTCGGTGCTGGAAATGCTATGCGGAAGGTGCCAGTAGGGATGAAGTGTAATCCATTTGATTTTGGCAGAAAATTCCGGTGTTTTTGTATCAGGAGCCCCGGTGATTACACGGTGTTTTCTTAGTATAGAATCATTACGCGTGATGATAAGCTCGTAGGAAGGAATATTTACCCTGAAAAAAAGTTCAGCAGTAAGTTTTTTCCATCTCCATTTTTCCAATGCAAGTGCTGCCTGTAAAAAACGTTCATAATTTGATTTGGATAAACTGGACCTGGAATGTCGTCCCGCTTTGGCATCAGGATCAATAGCATGCAATTCCTGGAATTTAACATATGCTTTTGTTACCATGGAATCTACTTTTACAGTAGCGGTATCGAGGTATTTCATTTTCAGTAAAACTTCTTTCGCCATTGTCCAGTAGCCAACGGAATCTTTTTTCGATTCGGGAATTTCGAATTCGTCTTTCCACAATTCGTTAGTGCGCACAAATTTTGAAAGGGCAAACTGCAATTGCCTGTATTCTATGTTGGCGGGCTGAAAAGAATACAGGATTTTTAGAAAATCTTTTTCCTCTGTGGTGATACACTGATGAAAATCTATTTTCACCGAATCCACTTTCCAGGCTTTGCGCATCATTCCCGAAGTATCTATAAATCCTTTTGCCAGGTGTACGGCATGCATCATATAGGCATTGGTAAGCAAAATATCAGCTGTAGCCAGTGATTTGCTTTTGGTAACAAAATTTTCATCTTTTTCTGCCGAACTGAGTTGTTTGATAATGGCGGATTGAAAATACCATTCGGGATCAAATCCATAATACCAGGCGCTGTCTAACGCAGATAGCATTAGTGTTGACTGCTGGTTCATTTTTCCGTTTTCACTCCAGTAAGGAGTAAATTCGTTTTTTTCATACAAAGCCACCAGCTCTTCTCCCGGAAAAAGCACCATCGAATCGATCTTCAGTATTCCTTCATTGGTATTTCCCTCCAGCAACAGGCGGATATCGTCTGTCACCATTTTTTGTTTTTCACTATCCTCCAGCTTGTCTTCGGCAATATGTTCAGGTTTGTTTTCGCCACACGAGAACAGGAAAAACAAAGCAGCCAGCAACGGAAGAACCGGAACTGGCTGTTTTTTCGGGAATATATTTTTATCAGTTATCAATCGAAATCAGTTCCATTTCAAAAATGAGAACGGTATTTGGCCCGATCATAGCACCGGCACCTCTTTCTCCATAAGCTAAATCAGAAGGGCAGTAGATACGCAGTTTGGTTCCCACGTTCATCATCAGCAATGCTTCCTGCCAGGCTTTTATTACGCCACCCACTTTTGTTTTAAATGGTTCACCACGATTTACCGAACTGTCAAAAACCTTTCCGTCAGTAAGAGTGCCGTGATAATGGGCGGTAACCTGTGTATTGAGGTCTTTTGGTTTGGGGCCGTCTCCCTGTTTAAGAATTTCGTACTGAAGTCCGCTGGCCGTTACCATTACCCCTTTTTTCTGTTTGTTGGCTTCCAGGAATTTTTTCCCTTCGGCAAGATTTTTATCCGCTTTGCGTTTTTGTCCCTGCGACATATAGGTTTGCGCAATGTTACCCGCATTTTTATCGTCAATAAGTGTGGCTTTCCCCGATAGCACATCTTTCATTGCTTGTTCGAAGGCAGCAGTGTTTAATGAATCGGCTCCCTGCGACATCAGGTTTTTGGCAATAAGCATGCCCAGTGCATAACTGGCAGAATCCAGTTCGGTGGTTAGTTTTAATTCACTCATGGGTTTGGTGTTGGTGTTTTCTTTCTTTTTTTTCTGGGCAGAGGCGGGAAGGCATAAAGCCGATAGCGCTACAGTAGCCAGTACGATAATTTTTTTCATATCGGTTAGGATTTGGATTGCGAATGTACTACGAAAAAGCATGCCGGGTTATTCTGCGTAAATTTTATTTACCACCCCGGCATATTTGTTCATGATCACTTTTCGTTTTAGTTTGAGAGTAGGAGTGAGGTCTCCGCTTTCTACTGTAAATTCAGCGGGAAGTAATTCAATTTTCTTTACCTGTTCCCATTGTCCGAAAGCCTGGTTACACTGATCTATTTCTTCCATTATCCTGACTTTTACTTCCGGATGGGCAGCTATTTCGGCATTGCTTTTAACATTTATTCCCTTTTTTTCACACCATTCCCGCACAAAGGCAAATGCCGGAACAATAAGGGCGGCCGGGTGTTTCTGGTTTTCGCCAATTACCATGGCTTGTTCTATAAAACGCGACTCTTTTAATTTGTTTTCTATTACTTGCGGAGCTACATATTTTCCACCCGAAGTCTTGAAAATTTCTTTTTTACGGTCGGTTATTTTTAAAAATTTCCCTTCTGTCATTTCGCCAATATCCCCGGTGTGAAACCATCCTTCTGCATCAATCACTTCTTTGGTAAGATCGGGACGTTTATAATAACCCAGCATCAGGTTGGGGCCTTTGGTACAAATTTCCCCGTCTTCTGCAATTTTTACTTCCACTCCCGAAATGGGCATTCCAACCGTTCCTATTCTTACAGCGTTATTGTATTCGCAGTTTACAGAAACAACAGGTGATGTTTCCGTTAATCCATATCCTTCCATTACCGGAACACCTGCTGCAAGGAAAACACGTGCCAGCCGCGGTTGAAGGGCAGCACTTCCCGAAGCAACGGCACGCACATTTCCGCCCAAACCTTCCTGCCATTTTTTAAAAACCAGTTTGCGCGCAATGGCAAGCCGGAATTTATACCAGCCGTTTTTACCTACCACATCATATTCATGTCCAAGTTTCAAGGCCCAGTTGAATAATTGTTTTTTCGGAAATCCCAGTGATGCTCCTTTTGCTACTATTTTGTCATATACTTTTTCCAGTAACCGTGGCACAGCTGTAAAAACATGCGGTTTCACTTCTTTCAGGTTATCCCCAATGGTATCCATCGACTCGGCATAATAAATAGAAACACCGGTAAGCATATAGAGATAATGAATCATTCGTTCATATACATGGCATATCGGAAGAAAGGTAAGCGCTTTTGCATTATGGTCAACCGGAAGCCGTTCTTTACAGGCCAGTGAATTACTTACAATATTTTTGTGCGAAAGCATAACTCCTTTGGGAGTGCCGGTTGTTCCCGAAGTATAAATTAAAGTGGCCAGGTCGTTTTCAGAAATTCCGTTTCGTATTTTTTCTACTTCCTGAGCATCACCTTTCATTCCCGCATCCAATATTTCTTTCCAGTTTTTTACACCGGGAATCACATCAAACGAATACACTTCACGAAGAGAAGAGACTTCATTTTTAATTGAGATGACTTTATCGTAAAGAGTTTTATCCGAAACAAGACAAAGTTTTACTTCTGCATCATTAAAGATGAATTTATAGTCGCTTTCGGGGATGGTAGGATAAACAGGCACATCAATGGCCCCGATTTGTAAAATTCCCAGGTCGCAGATATTCCATTCGGGCCGGTTATTGGAGATCATGGCAATTTTATCCCCGGGGCGGATTCCCATGGCCAGTAATCCCCGGCTAAACATGTCGCTCATTTCCACCACTTCACGGGTGCTATAAGGAGTCCACTGGCCGTTTACTTTGGCCGTTAACATGTCTTCTTTTGGGTAGTTTTCGAGCTGGTACCGGGCTACATCAAACAATCGTTTTACTTCCTGCATGGGTGATATATTTTCTCAAATTTAACCAATTCACAGAATCTTTATAAGTAATGGGCTTAGTTTTTGGTGATTTCATCGAAAATTACTATTTTTATAATCAGCTAACTATCAGGGTCTTTTTAATTTTTTCAAAGGGGTTGTAACTTTTCGGTAGTTGAGAATGTTACACCTTTTGAAGAGGCCCCGAAACTAAAACCATTCACAACTTGAACAGGCAGGAGTATCATAGTGCTGTTAAAGACTACTCAGGCAGGCTGTATCGCTTTGTGTTCAAGTGTTTGCGGAATGAAGAAGATGCGCATGATATCGTTCAGGATTCGTACGCAAAACTTTGGCAAAACCGCAAAAATGTTGAATGGGAAAAATGCCGGTCGTGGCTTTTTACAGTGGCTTATCACTCTTTACTCAACCTGTTGAAGACAAAAAACAGGATGGAATTTACAGATGAGTATGGAAAGTATGAGCCTTATGTAGAAGAGTCGCGGATGGAGTTGAAAGAAGTAGTAGACCATTGTCTCGAACTTCTTCCGCCCATTCAAAAGTCGGTGTTATTGTTGAGGGATCTCGAAGGGTACGATTACGCAGAGATCGGAAAAATTCTGAATCTCAGCGAAAGCCAGGTGAAAGTTTACCTGTTTCGTGCCCGGACAAAAATTAAGAATCATTTAAAAGACCTATCTGTGTTAGCATGAAAATAAATCACGAAAACATCGACAAGTGGCTGTTTGATTATACCGAGGGAAACCTGAACGGTAGCCAGGTGCGCGAATTGCAGAATTTTCTCAAAGCGCATCCCGAATACCAGGAAGATCTTGCCGCATTTCAAAATGCCACACTTCAAGACGAACCGGCCGGTGAATACAAAATGGCTGCAGAACTGCATCAGCTGGCGCAACCTTCGTATGCGAAATATGCTATGGCTGCCAGTCTTGCCCTTCTTTTACTGGGTGGCGGAGCTGCACTGATCTACTCATCCTATAACAGTGATGAGGCTTCAGCAGAAACGGTTGCTGAAAACCCGGCCAATGAAGAAAATACTTCTGTTTTTCCCTCCACTGCATTTATTAATCAATACAACAACGAATGGAATAACCTTACTCCTGCTCCCGAAAATAACACCGTCAATAACAACGAAACCGAAAATAATATAGCGGAAAATAATGCCGCTGTAAATAACAATGGTAGCCCGGTTATTGTAAATAACACACCGGTTAATAACAATGTAGTCCCCAAAAATTCTCCTTATTCCCCGCAAAACGGAAACCCGCTGCTGGTTAATAACGGGTTACCGGTTAACGTAAACGGAGTAAATCCTGAGAATGGACAGGTGGTAAATTCAACTACTGAAAATACAGATTTTTCAAAGCTCAATCTTTCTCCCGGTTTGGCATTCAGTGATCTGTTTAAGGGAGAAGAAGTGGCGCAATCAGCTTTTGATGTGTTGAAAGCAAGAAGGGATGCCATGAATGATAACCAGATTATTTTTACTCCCGAAGAATATGCACAGCATAAACTGAAAAATCACCATCCTTCGCGTAAAAAATTCTTTGATCCCGAGCTCGGCTTTTATAACAACCGCGATCATACCTTACTTCATCCGGGGAACATGAACAATATGGAATATGCCGGTTTTGCCGGTTCTTCCGTGAGCCCTGCTTTTCAAATGAATTACCGCAACCAATGGATGGGTAACAACAACTCTGCTTCCACTTACCGTTTCTCCTACGATCAATACAGCAGGGGAATTGGTGCTGCCTGGGGAGTAGGTGGTTCATATACTGATTTCGGAAACGGAATGTATACCGCTACCAATGCCATGGTGATGTTCTCTCCAAAAATCAGGCCTTCAAAATATAAAAAGCATCTTACCATCGAACCCGGTATTTCGGCTACGTATACCCAAAAGTCGTTAGATCCTTCAAAAATTCAACCGGGAATGGAAATCGAACCGCGCCCCGGATTTGTTACCTCGGCTTTCGAAAACCAGTCGCCCACACGTACCGAGCTTTCTTATTTCGATATTAATATGAGCACGCTGGTAAATACAAAACATTTTTATGCCGTAGTTGGTGTAGACAATATCACTTCTCCTTCAGATAATTTGTATACCAATGGTCCCGAGGGAATGATTCATCTTCCGCGGAAATTCAAAGCAGCGGTAGGAACCGACTTCAAACAGGATTACCAGTCGGCTATTATGGTTTCTCCGCAAATGAGTTTTATGCACCAGGGTAATGTAACAGAAGTGTGGGCAGGATCCCTGCTGCAATATGATATTATTAATATTGATAAAGTAATCTCTTTCAATATAGGTGCTTCGGTTTCTTCCAATAAACAGTTTTCTTCTACTATCGGAATGAAGGCCGGTATATTTAAATTCGGTTACCAGTTTGATGTTACCAAATCGTACCTCACCGGTGCGTATTATGGTTCACATGAAGCAACACTCAGAATTTCATTACACGGACTTCAAAAGAAAGTGCCCGATTATTTACAATCCGGAATTCCTGAAAAAGAATAATGCGTATGAAAAAGATTTTACATATATCACTTATTGCTTTTGCGGGGACATTATTTGTCAACGATGCAAAAGCCCAGGATCCGGAATTCACACAATTCTATTCCAATCCGCTTTACCTTAATCCCGCTTTTGCAGGATCGAAAAGATGTCCGCGTATCGCTTTAAACTATCGTAACCAGTGGCCTTCACTTTCGGGAACGTATGTCACCACTTCGGCTTCCTACGATCAGCACGTGGAAGGAATTTACGGAGGATTAGGGTTATTGGTAACCAATGACAAAGCCGGTGAAGCCACGTTAAATACGATGAATGTTTCTGCTATTTATGCTTACCAGTTAAAACTGGGAAGAACTTTTTCGATGAGATTTGGAGTGCAGGCTACTTATTTTCAAAAATCGCTCGACTGGAACAAACTTACTTTCGGAGATATGATTGACCCGCGCAGGGGATTTGTTTACCAGACCGGTGATGTACCAAGGGGCGGCACCGTTAGTAACGTGGATTTTTCTGCCGGTGTTCTCGGTTTCAGTGATAATTTTTATGCCGGCTTTTCTGCACACCACCTCACCGAGCCAAATGAATCATTAATTACAGGAAACAGCCCGATGCCTATAAAATTTTCAGGACATGCCGGGGCAATGATTCCGCTGGGGAACACAAAATACAGCGAAAGCACCATTCTTTCACCCAATATTATGTATCGTTCGCAGGGAACATTCCAGCAATTGAATATGGGATTGTATGTGGTAACAAAATCCATCACCTTTGGTGCATGGTACAGAAATAAAGACGCATTTATTGCTACAGTCGGAATTAAGACAGATAATGTAAATATCGGTTACAGTTATGACGTAACCGTTTCGAAGCTGACCAATGCATCGGGAGGGTCACACGAAATTTCGTTTGGATTAGTGTTCCCGTGCAAACCTAAAAAAAGGACGTTCAGGACCATCTCGTGTCCTTCGTTTTAGTTTTCTTGCTTTATTTGGTGTACGAGGCGGGAGGAGCTGTAAAAAGCTTCCCCGCTTTCGTTTTGGGTGAAAGTGAAGTGCTTTGCGCTTCTCCTTATTCTTTTATTGGTTAAATATGGGTATATACTTAAATTTTAAAAGTAAATTCGGGAAGAAAATGCCTATAAAATATTTTCATAATTATTTTTCCGTTTTTTTTGCTGTTTTCTTTTTCCTCTCCTGCACAAGCGAAAATAAAACAGAAAATGAAGAACCAGTTTTAACCTTTCGGAATAAAAGGCTGATGGATGAACCGGTGTGGGAAAGAATAACTATTCTTTCAAAAGAAATGCAGGAACCGGAAATAACTATCGAATTGTTTGCCGAACAATTCAGGTGGAATGTAAGATACCCGGGTCCCGATAAAAAACTGGCAAAATCAGATTTCAGGTTTATTAGTGCCATGAATGTTTGTGGAGTTGAGTATGCTGATCCCGCTGCAAAGGATGATTTTGTTGCCGGTGAAGAAATTTATTTACCCGTGGGGAAAAAGATAAGGTTTCAGCTGCATTCGAAAGATGTGATACATTGCGCATATTTTCCACATTTCAGGATGCAGATGAATGCAGTACCGGGAATGAATACTTTCCTTGAATTTATTCCGGAAATGACTACTGAAGAAATGCGGAAGAAAATGAAAAATGAAAAATTTGACTATATGCTGCTCTGCAATAAAATCTGCGGAGCGGGACATCATGGAATGGTGAAAAAAGTGGTGGTGGTGGAGTTGCCGCAGTTTTTAAACTGGCAGGACGGAAAAAGGGGAGGGCAATAAAGCAGGCCTGAAAAATAGCTATATGGCTGCGAATAATAAGTATTTGCCCGTATTAGTCAAAACAAGTGGTCTTCTTATAAGTTTCTTTTTATATTTAAAGCATTGTATGCATAACCGGAGAATTGTTATTGTTTATGTCACAGCCGCTTTTTTTATGGCGGCCTGTGGAAATAATAATGAGCAAAAAAAAGAAGATACCGACACCACCAAAATCACTTCAGATGAGCTTCCCATGCCTGCAAAGGAAAACCTGGGGGTCTTTGCCGATTCACTTTTTTCACGCGGAATAATTAATGAAGATACCCTGCAGCTAATCCGTTTGGATATTGAAAAAGGAAAAATAAATCACGGTGCGTTTGATTTTCTCCCCTATTTAAAATCTGCAACGATCATCGGGATGGATTCGCTGGAAAAGGTAAAGCAACCTGAAAAATATATGCGGGATATTTATAATGAGATGATTGCTCTCATTCCGGGTTTTGTGCCTGATAGTAGTGTTGTTATTAAACACGCGTATACTCCCGAACCGGGCGTGTTGGGAAAGGCATGGGAAGAAAAAAGAAAGAATTATATTCCTGTGATGCTTTCGGAAATGCCGGAAGAAAAAGTTTATGGCCATGTTTGGTATGCGCAGTTGCATGATAACTATTCAGGAGAATATTACGATATAAGTTTTCGTGCGGAGTGGGAGATCGCTGATATTATCAATCAGCAGTTGGATCAGCAACGGTCTGATTACCGTATTGTGCAGGTTCATCCTTACAACAAAAAAGGACAAATGGTTCCAGGGAAGGAACAAAAATTCGGAGTAGTAGTGCTTTCTAAAAAACAGGGCGATTACCTTTATGTTACCGATGGAACCCATGACGGAGCATGGATTTTTCCTTCACTGGATATGTCTGCTTATTATGCAGAATACCTTTCTGCTGATTCTATAGCTGAAATAATTGAAGAATGTAAAAACTTAGGTCTTTTGAAGCATTTGCCTGCAGCCACGATAAACAAAATTTCAAAAGAGAGTATTCATAAACCAATGCTTACTCCTTATGAGGTTTTATCTTCTTTTCCCGGTGGCGGCCAGGAGATTGTATGGGACAGGTCGGAAGATACAACCTGGACAGCTACTTTAAAACGATTAGCTGAAATTTCGGGTGGAAAATTTAACCCGGTGAATATAAGGGAGAGTAAAGCGCATAGTTATTCTTATGATAATAGTATCATTCTTTCTTTTTCTCTTAATGGAAGAACCTATTGGGAAAATGTTCCGGATGGGTTGGGAGAGTGGGAGGAATATAATTTTTTAACCTGGTTAAATGTCTCCCTGGCTAAGGCAGGGATTGATGGAAAGTTTTACGAAACAGACCAAAGTGATGATGTCTTTTTTTTAACTCAAAACCAGATTGACAGGGCGGAAGAAATGTCGTTGTTTTACTTTTTTGAACCTTCGCCACCACCTGAAGAAGATTAAAATGAAAACAGGAAAAATATATTTTATTTTATATGCATGTTGGTTTTTTGCAGGCAGTGTAATTTTATTTTTATCGGGATGTAAAAGCAAAGAGCAGGAAGAAAAGGAGAAACCGGGCGATTTTTCCAATAACAATACCACTTTGTCAATGAGAAAAAAGGAGTTGACAGAAATTCCTTCGTTTGTTTTCGAAGAAACACAGCTGAAAGAACTTATTCTCGAAAAAAATGAACTAACAGCATTGCCTCCTGAGATCGGGAAACTAACCGGGCTTGAAATTCTGGATGTGGATCAAAATCAACTCAGGATAATTCCGGATGAAATCGGGCAGTTGGTAAAATTAAAGGAATTAGACCTGGATTATAATATTCTCACAGAGTTACCATCCTCTATTGGTAATCTTGAAGAACTGAGGGATATTGATATGGAGATGAATGCCATTACCCGGCTTCCGGATGAAATCACAAAACTAAAAAATCTCCAGGTGTTGCATGCAGGCACCAACCGGTTAAAATCCCTGCCTGCCGGATTTGAGAAGCTGAAAAAACTAAAAACCCTTGATATAGGAAATAATAATTTTAGTGAGTTTCCCGCATCGGTTTTTTCTTTACCGGAAATGGATATGCTTATTGTCCGGAACAATAAACTGGATTCAGTTCCGCAGGATATAGGTAAACTTAAAAGCCTTATACATTTAGATATTTCGTTCAATCAGCTGACAAAACTTCCTGATGAAATAAAACAACTTCATCATTTGCATTACCTGGATGTAAGCAATAATCAGTTAACTGAGTTACCTGATTCGTTATGGCTTTTGCCTCATCTCACCAGTCTCAATATTTCCGGTAATCCCCTGAAAAGTATTCCTGCAGAACTGGTGAATTTACCTAACCTGTTATTTTATTATGATTCTTCACAGGCATTGCTTATTCCTCCTGATACAACTTCCGGGGTGGATGAGCCAAGATATATTCAGAAAGTTCCTTCTTTTATTTCCGGGCGTCCCGTAAATTATTATATGCAAAATCCGGAAATTGATTCTCTTTCCAAATCGTATGTCCGTGGAGAGTTAGATCTCAGGAAAGGCGATCTCCGCCAGTTACTGGAGTATACGGAAATGGCTGGTCCCGGTGAGAGAAATTTTTATTTTTTCGTGTTTCATTCAGCACTGGTACATTATCGTTTTGAAGCTGATACCACCGAAGAAGGCATCCGCGACCGGATAAAACCGCGCTGGGAGTTTGAGGATAAAATTGCGGGAATCGCTTCTGATTACCTGGTGAATGATCCCTGCCTTTTTTTCGGGGAAGTAAAATACGGATCACATAAAAAATTGTACGAAATGCTGATAATATCCGCCATGAGCCGGCTTCAGTATGGTTTTGTGAAGGATATTGATGCAGATGTGAAAAGAAGGCTGAGAAATTCGTGCGGAGAAAAATATATTTCCGACTGGGAAGAAATAGTGACTTTGCTGAAAAAACAATGGGAGGAGGAAGAGGCTGAGGCAATGGCGAATGAAGAGGAATAATTATCAGGGTAATTTATTTATGAAACGAAGTAAATCATTCGAAAAATTCATAATGGTAATATTGTATATCCGTTATTTTCCCGCTACAGGAATCATAAAAAAGGGAAAGATATATTTTTCCGGACTGGTAGAAATGAATTTGCGACACTTCTTCGTAGGCCTCTTTTGTTTTTTCACGGCAAAATACATATACCCGTTCTTCTCTTTTACTTTTCAGGGCGCAATAATCTGTAACAGTATGAGAGAACCATGATATAGCATCTTCTGGTGAAGCTTTCCAGGGGGTGAGAAAATCTGTCTCAAAATTATAGGTTTCAGTTTTTTGGTGAAAAAGAGTATCGTACCTGTAAACAAAACGATCTGTAATTTTTCCGGTTTGATCGGTTTTTATTTCGGTGATAATACTGTCGGCATCATCATAAGTGTAAAAGGTGGTTTCGGTCTTTTTCTCACAGGAAAAATCTTTTCCTTCTTTTCGGTGTTCCATCCAATAACAGGAAACAGATCTTTCAATTCGTGAAACAACTCTTTTTTTTTCATCATACAGGTAGTTAAAAGCAGAGGCTGAACTGTCTGAAATAATGCTGTTCACATAGTCTTCATTCATAGTCAAACGTAGCCATGCCGAAGATGTAATTCTTCCTTCGTTATCGGTATACTCACATGAAATGTTATCATACATTACTCCCGAAAAATGAATACAATGTTTTCCTTTTTCATAGCTATACGTGTAAAGTCCGTTTCCTGAAGACTCCCCGCACATCACATCTTCAGAGGCTAGTCGTCCAATGCTATCGTACGTATAATTTATCCCGCAATATCCTTCGGGATCGGAATAGGTGATCAGTTGTCCTTTCTGATTGTACTCATGGATATTTATAATGGTTGTGTCACCTGTGTTTTCTCCCTGCTGCCAGGCAGTTACTTTTTTTACTTTTTTGTTTTCGGGTATGATTTTTTCCGTACGTATCCCGCTTTTTTCTTGCGCCATTTTTTCATTGCTCCAGTAGAGATAGCTGTTGGATTTTGTATCCAGCATGATCCAGAATATTTTGTTCTTTTCTCCGGGAACATGAAAATACATAATGTATTCATCCAATAAAGAAGGGGTAGGGTATTCATCCGCGGGCTCGCCAAAACGATCAGTAAAAAATTCACGTGAACAACGCTGATTGACTTTTTCCATTTGGAGCAGGACTTCCTTCCAGCTTTTGCATTTATTTACTTTTGATGTGTTTGAAAAAGTTCTTATGTGAAAAACAGAAAGAAAAAACGCCATTATTGTTATTTTGATGCCAATGGAGGTCATACGACATGTGTTGAACTATGGATAAATATAAAAAATAATAATATAAGTCGTTCAAATTGATCCGGGTAATCATTGCTGACTTATTATTTGCGATAAACAGACTATTAAATGAAACTGTAAATAAAAAATTTATTGAAAAATCCGGAGATAAGAGAAAATTACCTGAACAAATACACTTTCTCCCCGCCAATAAAAGTAGCTTCCACAAATGTTTTCAGAATAACTTCTTCGGGAACTTTCATGATATCGTGGTTTAGTACAACGAAATCGGCCAGTTTTCCTACTTCTATAGTTCCCTTTTCGTTCTCCTCGAAATTGTAATAAGCGGCCCAGATGGTCATTCCTTTTATTGTTTCTTCCCGTGTCAGTGCATTGTCCATGTTGTATCCTCCTTTGGGAAATCCTTTGGCGTCTTTTCGTGCAATGGCTGCATAAAAAGTTTTGAACGGATTCACATCTTCCACAGGAAAATCGGTTCCCAAAGCAATCATTTCGTTTTGCTGCAGTAGTTTTTTGTAGGCATAGGCGTTTTTCTCACGCTCTTTTCCCAGCCGGTCCCCGGCCCAGTACATGTCGGATGTAGCGTGTGTAGGTTGTACAGAAGGAAGAATGGAATACTTTTTAAAATAGTCGAAATCTTTTTCATCCATCACCTGTGCATGTTCAATGCGCCAGCGTTTCAGGTTCATATCTTTCAGGTATTTTGCATAAATATCCAGAACAGCTTTGTTGGCAGAATCTCCGATGCAATGCGTATTCATCTGGAAACCGGTTTCATTCAGAAGATCGGCTGCATATTCCATAAAAGAATAATTGTAGAGCATGGCGCCATAGTGCGGATGTTCATGTACATCACTGTAAGGTTGTTTCAAACACGCTCCTCTCGATCCCAGCGCACCGTCAGAAACAAATTTAAAAGAACGAAAATGAATTCTGTCTGTTTTATAAATTCCTTCTGCCGTATATTTCTCTAACGTTTCCCGGGTTGCCGCAATCATTACATACACTCTCATCTTCAGTTTTCCCGATTGTTCCATTTTTTTCAGCATTGCAAAGGTGGGTTCGTCCATTCCGGCATCGTCTACCGTGGTTAATCCGTATTGCAGGCATCTTTCCTGTGCCAGTAACAGCGCCTTTTCTATTTCTTCATCCGTATATTTGGGTAATACTTTTTCCACATAGTCTATCGCATTGTCAATCAAAACACCTGTCAGTTTTCCGTCTTTTTTTATGTATTCTCCTCCTTCTATCACTGAGTTTTCATTGACTCCGGCAAGATCAAACACTTTTTGATTAACAAGAGCAGCATGTCCATCCACACGTTGTAAAATCACAGGAATATCCGGAAATAATTCATCCAGTTTTTTTTTGGAGGGAAATTCTTTTATTTCCCAGTCGTTCTGGTCCCAACCTCTTCCGCGAATTACTTTGGTGGGAAATTTTTTATAGTGTCCCTGTACTTTAGATATCACTTCTTCGAACGAACCGGTTCCCACTAAATCTGCATTTAAAAAAGTTTGCCCGAGGTTGAGCAAATGTCCATGCGCATCAATGAACCCGGGATATACGGGTTTTAATCCGGCATCATAGTATTCTACGGCACTGTATTTATTCAGTATTTCTCTTTCTGCACCGATAGCAATTATTTTTCCGTCTTTGATGGCCATCGCCTGTGCAATGGTATTTTTTTTGTCGAGTGTATAGATGGTGGCATTGTGCACTACGAGATCTGCTTTTTCCTGTTTATAGGCGCAGGAAAACAGCATTAAAAAAAAGAAAGAAAAAAATAAATATTTCATATTATTCCGTTTTTTTCTCGGTATAAAAAGCATTGGCTTGTGCGGTAGGCGTAATCACAATATCATTGAGGCAAACATGAGCGGGACGTGAAGCGGCAAACCAAATGATCTCTGCAATATCTTCAGCGGTCAGCGGAATAAAACCATTGTATACATTTTTCGCACGATCACTATCGCCTTTATATCTTACCAGTGAAAATTCGGTTTCGGCTGCACCGGGACAAATACCGGTAACTTTAATTCCATAAGGCAGTAAATCAATACGCATGGCTTTGGTTAATGAATCTACCGCATGTTTGGTGGCGCAATACACATTTCCGTTTTTATAAGTTTCTTTTCCGGCAATGGAACCGATATTAAAAATATGTCCCGATTTTTTTTCTTTCATTCCCGGGGCTATGGCGCGTGTAACGTATAACAAGCCTTTTACATTGGTATCAATCATGGTTTCCCAATCGTCTGTATTTCCATCTTCGATAGAAGAGAAACCGAGAGCCAGCCCGGCATTATTTATTAAAATGTCTATGGGGAGAAAATCAGCAGGCAGTTGTGAAAGTTGTTGCTCTGTTTCTTTCCGGTGGCGAACATCAAAACAAAGGGTATGTACTTTTACTCCGTGGGAAGAGGAAAGTTTTTCAGATAATTCATCCAGCCGTTCTTTTCTTCTTCCGGTGAGAATGAGCCGGTAGCCTTCTTTTGCAAATCGTTCGGCCACTGCTTTTCCGAATCCGGATGTGGCTCCTGTGATGAGAATAACGGGCATGTTTTTTTTTCTCAAAACTACGATTATTTGATGAAGAAAAACCGGTTTTAGCTGTTGATCCGGCTATTTTTATCTGGAATGCCTGAAGGATGGAAAAAATGTGTAACTTTAGCCGGATAACCGTTTTAAAATGAAGAAATACTTTTTGTCTTTTTTGTTGATTACGCTGGCCGCCTTTTCATTTGGCCAGGGTGGATATTACCGGGCTATTGTTTATAATTACAATGACGGAGAACCGATTGTTGGGGCGGAAGTATGGGCTGATACTGTTTCAACTCCCGCAAAAACCGATACCAATGGTTTTGTTGTAATTTTTCTGTCATCAGGCCAGCATGAAATCCGGATAAGCAGTACGGGAAAATCGACACAATTAAGAAAAGTAATTATTCAAAAAGATAAAATCCTTACTGAACGTGTTTTTTTGTTTGAAACCAGTGACGATATAGTTATTGCCGAGCCTGAAAATTCTCCCCGGTTTTCGGATAAACAATTTTTAAAATATACCGACTCTGTAATGATTTCCGGCAGTTCACTTAAAACGGGAGAATGTTTTGTGAAAGAAGTGAAAGACCTTCGCAGGTCATATTACCAGATGAACGTGGTAATGTACTTTAACGATGTGTTGAAAGTGAAGGATTTTGAAATCACCAATGCCTGGGTAGTGTTTGGTGGTATGATCTATACGACTCCTGATATTGAAAAACGCGCAGGTTTTTTCCGCTTTAAAAAACAAAAAGAAGAACCGGTAGTGTTTGCTGCTTTCACTGCGCCTCCATGTACAGGAAGAGATATTGCAGTTATCCTCGAAATTTCCCAGAATGGCAAAAAAGAATACCTCGGCTTTAAAAATGGCGTGTTCTTTTATCCTTCTGATGAATAATAACTCATTCAGAAAAATATCCGGCCATCGGTTCAAAATAATATTCTTTCCATCCCGCAGTGTATTTTTTCTTTCCTCCTTTTGGGAGATGAGTGTGTATAAGAATCAGTTTGGTTCCTTTTTTAACCGGTTTTAATTTCACTTCCAGGACGGAATCTTCGGCATCATCAGGAAATTCAGTTGTTCGCCAGGTTTGCGTGATCTTTTTATTTTTTTCAAGGGCAATAATTTTCCCGGTAATGTATCCGTCCCACGCAGTGAATTTACTATTTACTTTTCCGGATATTTTCGCCTCACCACCCGTAAATTCCGAATGTGTTTTGCTGCTGAGCCAGGCGTTATAAATCTTTTCTGCCTGTACAGGTAAAGTAATTTCCATTTTCAGTTTTTCCTTTGCCATAATTTTATTTTATTGAAAAATACAAAATATTTTGTGAGTACCTGCCTTTTTGCTAATATTGAATGATGAGCGATGAAATTCTTGATGATGAACGTAAAAAACCGGTTAAAAAAGTTAACCGTTATTTGCCTGCTTATATCCTGCTTGCCCTCCTCGGGGTGGGCTTCCTGTTTAAAAATATGCACTGGCCGGGAAGCGGCCTCATCATTCTTGTTTCCCTTTCACTTTTGGCTTCTTATGCTGCCTGTTCCATCTACTACTATTATAAAAACGATTGGATATCCAATATCGGTTTCGCTGCTTTCATTGTAATCACCCTCCGGTACATTCTTACTAACTTTATCGACCTGGGATGGTATGTGGCAGGCGGAGTTTTTACAGCAGGATTTATCGTGTTTTTTTTCTTGGCCAAAAGATGGTAAAGTTATTTCACCATTTTCTTTACTTGCTTCTTTTCTTCATTTTCCGCTATCAGCAAATAGGTTCCTTTTGCCAGCTGGCTTACCTGTAAAATTATTTTTTCTTTGGCAAAAGTGGTTTGCGTAAAAACTATTTTTCCGCTTATATCGGTAATCGTAAATTTCCACCGGCTTTCTTCAGGTGGTAAAGAAATTATAATTTGCTCATCAAACGGATTAGGCCAGGCCGAAAAAATTTCTCCTGAAATTTCATTCACCGAAATAGTGTTCATCACGTTCACCGTAATCCAGCTGGTATCGTCTTCACAAATGCCGTTGGAGGCAACCAGCTGAACAGTATAGGTTCCGGCTGAATCATAAATTGTCCACGGGTTTTCATCTGCAGAACCATTTCCATCGCCAAAATCCCATACCCATGCATTGGCATCTGTTGATGTATTGGTGGCGGCAAGAAATGCATTGGGAAGATACAGGATGGTATCATTTACGCTGAACGAAGATACAGGCGGGTTATATAAACTAACGTTTATCGTACTGCTGTAATTATCTGTTCCCCCGGGCCCGTTGGCAGTTAGTGTAACCGTATACGATCCGTTGGCCGGGTATTTTACTTTCGGATTATTAAGCGTACTGGATGAAGGTGATCCCCCGGGAAAACTCCAGAGGAAAGAAGTGGAATTTTGCGAGCTGTTAACAAACTGTACCGAATCATTTACGCAAACTTCATTATTGGTATTGCTGAAGGAGGCAACAGGAGGGGAAGACGGAGTAACAAGATAAGCCCCGTCTGAATTGGTGGCAGATGAAACCAGTCCCGCGCCATTTACAGCTCTTACAGAAATATAATAGGTTTGACCATAAGCGAGAAACAACCCGGTTAATGTAGCAGAAGTACCCGGACCGTTATTTGTCCAGGCAACTACACCCGAGTCTCCGGGAGAAACTCCTGCAGCAACTTCATAATATGCAATTCCTGAATGCGGGTCGGTGGATAATGCCCAGTTGGCTTGCAGTTGGGTATTATCCGTTATAGTATCCACGTCTGTACCTGTTCCGTCATTAACCAAAGTGGTGTTGGAAGGTGTTGTCCAGTCAATATGAATAGTGGAAGTGGCAGGTGCCGACCAGTTATTGGCATTATCATTTACTATGGATTTGATGCGGCAGGAATTGGAAGAAGGATTGCTGTTCTGATACCGAACCATATCTGAAGCAGTGCCTATACTAACGGTTTCCGGATTGCTCCTGGAACGGTAAACTTTTACGTCATCATACAAAACATTCGTTCCGCCCGAACGAAGCGAAAGATAATTTCCGGTTTGAAGTGGCGAAGTATCGGTCCACTCACTCACCAAATTATCGTTGGCATAACATTTTATATTTCCGGTAGCGGGAGTATAGGTGACTTTAAAATCATACCATGTGGCCGGATCAATGGTAACATCATTGTCAGTCATTAGTGTAAACACATCGTTTACCACTTCATAAATCTGGCACTTGTCACTATCCACACGGAAATAAACGAAATAGGAATTTCCCCGGTTGGGAAGGGTGGGGTCGTCCACAAAAAAATGAAGGCCGCTTCTCCGGTTGGTACCTGTTCCTCCCATATTGGCCTGCCAGTGATAGAGATAAGTGTAACTGTTGTTTTGTGTAAGCTGACACCATAAATTGGAATTGGCTTGCGCTTCATCACTTTGGTTCAGCCGTTGCGAATTGATGGCCCAAACTCCTGTTTGATTGGTCCAGTCGGGATGAATGGCGTTGTCAAAATTATCATTGAAAAAACCGTGTTGCGGATTAGCCCGCCATTCTGTTCCGTTGTTGTCGAGCACCTGCCAGTATTTTTCATTTACCCCCGATTCGTTATCTGTATCGGTAAATGTGGCATTAAAATCCTGCGTTTTCCATACGTTATCGGGAGAAATGGAGGTAGAAGGAGGATTGTTGTCAATGGTACAGGTATAGGTGGCTGTAAATCCCGGAGCAACAGTAGAACCATCTGAAGTGAAATGAAAAGTAAGCGCTCCACCCGTTGAAGTAAATGTTCCCGGAGAAGTTGTTCCGGTAAACGGACTTCCGGGAATTTGTGGAGAAGCAGTTCCCGGACCGTTATGAATATAGAGATAATCCCAGCTGGCTTCTATGTTAAATGAAGTAAAATTTACCGTGATATTTTGCGCGTTGGGCGGAGCGATGGTAAACGTGTAATCTTCATTGTCATAATAGTTCTTAAAGATTCCGCCACCGATATCATACAGGGTATCTGAACAGTTATCAGACGCACAATTGGTAAAATAATTTTGAATCTCATTCCAGAACTGGTTATAACCGTCATCATATCCCAGCGCCCAGATACCCATTCCGGCAATGCCTCGTTTATTAATGAAATCCATTCTCTTTCCAAGGTCGTATTCTTCGGAAATAAAACATTGCCGCCATCCTGCATTGTTAAAAGTATAATAGGTAGAAACACTTTCATCATCATGATTCCGGTTAGCGGGAGTGTAAAACCCCGTGGAATTGTTTTTTATGTAGGAATAAGTTCTTGCTGTTCCCGAACCTGTGGTGGCAGCTCCCATTGCCGATGAACTAACGGGCCACTCCCTTCCGTAATACGGTAATCCCACTACGAGTTTGGAAGCCGGGACTCCTTTGTCGAGATAATAAGTAACCGATTTTGACAACGTATAGTTATAAGTAGTGCCAAAGTGAAACAGGGGGTCGTTAGGACCCGCATTCGAACTGCCTGTCCAGTAATAATCATAACCCATTATAATAAAATAGTCCACGGCTGTCATATTGGGAATATCAAATACATCGTTCCAGTCAACCGCATAGAGCACTGTGCTTACCTGTGAACCGGGAATGGCAGCATGCATCTGGTTGGCGAGGTCATTCATAAAATTACGAAAGTTGGTTTTCTGTGAAACCGGTAATCCTTCAAAATCTATATTCACCCCGTGTGCTCCGCGTGATTGAATGAGATTGATAAGATTGGTAATAAGCGTTTGTCTTGAAGTGGCATTTCCCAAAAACGTAGCGTGATTACTGAACAGTGTTACACATAAATCAACCCGCACACCGTTATTCAGGGCATCTGTAACCACTTGTGTAGTGGAAAAACTATGTGTGGTAATAGCATTTCCGGTATTGGCGTCTACTTCATACGAGAAATAGCAAAGATGTGAAAGTAAGTTCCAGTTGTAATTGGTTTGTAATCCGTTACTCCAGTAGGGATGCCAGCCATAAACCACTTTGTTCAAAGTGCATCCTCCGCGATCAGTGGCAGGCATATTGGCAGGCATATTTTGCTGCTGGTATTGATCTGCTGAAATCCCAAGTGAGTTATAATGTTCCTGCTCTTCCCGGTGAATGGAAACCGATTGTGAAAAACCATGAAATGAAATTAGTACGAATAGAAAAGTTAAAATCCGGGTCATATTTTTTTGATTTGAGAGACTAAAAATAAGCATTTTCGGAAGGAAAATCCTGTAATACCAAACTGTTTTATTAAACAGACCAATAACTGGTAGTATGCCGAATGAAATTCTTCGAAAAAACAGGCCGTGATGAATTTCACTTCTGTATAAAAGTCCAAAACCGGTTCAGGTAAAAGAATAAAAAAAGGGAGATCGCTTTTGCTGTCTCCCTTTAAGATGAGTCAGTTTTTTTCAGAAACGGAATACAAACCCCAGCCTGAATTCCAGCATACGGAAAGGGGAGGTATACACCGAACCAATATAGTGTTCATGCACCACCTGGGTTTGGGTATTGATAAAAGGAACATAATAGGGATTTACTTCCGATCCGGAAGTTTCAGTATGTCCTGAATGTCCTCCACCGGCAATGGTAAGGTCGTTTTTATCGGCATTCATATAGGAAACCCGCCCTCCATAGGTATATCCCACCGAAAAATTGACAATGGATTGAAATTCCTTATCCGCATTTTCCGGGTTGAATAGTCCGTTCATATATAATTCAATTCCCGCAGATCCATTCAGCAGCCATGTATTATCGGTTTGCAGGATGTCGGGTTGCACGGGTGCGCAATTATCATAGTCAATTGTTTCTCCAATGTACATATCGGTAACAAAATGCGCCCAGCCAACATTTCCATTGATGAAAGGAGTAATTCGTCCTGCAAATTGCGGAAAGGTATATCGCCCGGTAAGGGAAAGAGTGGTGAAATAATTGGATACCTGAACATTGTTACTTACAATGGTGCTGTCAGAAGCCATGGATTCTACCGTAGTATTTTCATGCCCGTAAAAGCTGTAAACTCCGGTTAGTCCATAGGAAAAGCGGCTTTCTTTGGTTTGTTTTCCCATTACACTTAATCCCAAACCATGAGAGTTATCAAAGGTGATAGTCATGGGCCCCGAAGGCATACCAAACTGGTAAAACCCTTCAAGGGATAATTGTGAGTAAGAAAGTCCGGCAGTAAAAAGGGCGGTGAGGGTAATAATCGTCTTTTTCATAGTGGAGGTTTTGTTAAAATATATCAAAAATCATGCTATAAAATGTTAAACCACTCCAAATGACAATACTGTGACAATTTTATTGGTTTTTAACGCGGCAAAAGTACTTCCCGGGGTTTATTCCGGTCATTTCATTTGCATTTATTTTGAAATGATCACTTTCGTTTTCATCACTTCTTTTCCCGAATCAGTCCCTATAAAAAGAAAATAAATGCCCGGCTGCAGGTTGCTCTCTATCTTTCCGGGGTAAGACAGGCCATTCATTTTTTTCGAATAAACAATTTTACCTTCCGGATTGGTGATATAAATAGTGTAGTCATTCACGGGCACATTTGTACCCACCATAAAATCTCCTTCATTCGGATTGGGGAAAACAAAATATTGATCTTCATAAATTTCTTCCAAAAAAGCAGTAAAGGTTACTGTTGCGCTATCACAAACTGTACATCCGTTTCCGTCTGTTATACAATAATTATAATTACCGGGACAAAAATTTCCGGGAAATGGATTGGGGGCAGGAGTATAATCGATAGTGTAAGGTATTGTCCCGCCCGTTACAGTCAATTGGATATTGCCATCGCAACAGGTGGCGCAGGAAGCATTCGTTACAGTATCAGTAACAATCAGCGGATCGGGAGCAGTTAAAACAAACGTGGTACATACCGTGCACCCGTTTCCATCAATTATACATAATTGAGTATTGCCTTCACAGGCATTGTAGGTACACAAAGTTGTTTCTCCGGTAGACCAGATAAATGTATAATTTCCAACTCCACCGGTTATTCCTGTAACACAGATTTCACCATTACACATTCCGTTGCAGGAAGGATTGTAAATGGTTACAGAATCAATTTCAATCGGTGGCGGTTGCTGGATAGTTGCCGTAGTACAAGTCATACATCCGTTTGCATCCGTAACACAAACTGTATAGGATCCTGCATCGAGATTGGAGAAACAAGGCGTAAAACTATTGCTGAGTCCGATGATGGTATACTGGTAGGGCGCGCTTCCTCCTGCTATATTATCAATGCAAATCATTCCGTCCGATCCATCTGCACAGGAAACATTCGTAACCGTGATCGTAAAATTTATTGCTGAAGCACCCACAGTAAAATCTGTAGTACATGAATTTCCATTGTTGTCAGAAAATGTCACTGAATAAATTCCTGAACACAAATATTGTGCAGTGGAGGAGGTTTGAGAGGCTGCATCATTCCACAAATATGTATAACCGGGAGTTCCACCGGTTAATCCGGTAATTTCAATACTGCCATCACAACTTCCTGCACAACTTTCGGGGGTAATGGAATAATTGTAGTAAAAAATTCCGCAGGAATCATTTCCTGAAGAAGAAGATGTATTGGGATCGGCAGAAATAAATGTATTCGCGCATGGAGAAAGAATTTCAGTTACCGACAGGGTAATAGGTATTCCGTTTACACCGTTGTCGGCAACATCAAAAGAAATTTTTATCCATCCTTTTTTCTGCAGATTGCTGTTATAAAACCCGATGTATTTATTTGTAATGGCGTAAGGGCCGAAACATTCAAAGCAACCATAATTTCCCAACCGGTAAATGGTATCATTAAACCAGGCCGTAGAATCAGAATCGGTTATCGTATCGCCATAATTGAAAAAAGTTACCTGGTGTGGCAATAATGTTGATGTATCTGCACAAACTAAAAAATCAGGATTCAACACATACATAATGGCGGAATTCGGGATGTCAATAGCTGTTGCTCCTTTATACAGTGAAAATTTTATATCCGCAATGCTGTCACAATCCAGGTCGATAAAAGCATTTAATGCTTGTGTGGAAACCGAATTGGATAAATTGATATTTGGAAAAGATATGATTTGTGTAGAATCGTTAACACCTGCAATACACTGAAGATTGTTAATGCAGTTAAACAAAAGGTGGCCGGTTAAAGGCCCGCAATAAGGCATAAACTGGTAATTGAAAATACTGTCGCCCTGAACAAGAATATGGTCATAGGTGGTAGCTATACTATTAAATGAGGTGACCGAAAAATTATCGTAGGAACTACTGGAAGAATTGTAAACATATCCTGAAATAGTGCCATAAACCCCCGGGTTAAGTGAGTCCCCGGCAAAACGCAATGTGTCGCCATAGCAAAGGTTATTTAACACACATCCGTTGTAAGTTCCTACAACTATTTGATATATAGTGGCAGTGGATGATTTTACTGAAAAAGTAAAAACAACAGGAAAAAGTATTAAAAGGATTTTTTTAATGGGTCTTTTGTATACAACAAAGACGGCTGGTTACAAGGGCGGGTTGCTTGCTCCATCTGACGGTTTATTGGTTTATTTTTATTTCCCCGATTTGATGAAGAATAGTTTATTTTCCGGTATGCTTTTATCGTTTCTGTTTACCAGGAAATATCCTCCGCTGCTCAGCGTTTCCAGGTTTAAAACTTGTTTTTGTCCGGTTAATGTAAATACAAAAACCAGTTTACCGCTTATATCTCTTACTTCACATGAAGTCCCTGCCAATGCAGCCGGGCTTTCAATTGTAATAAAATCTTCTGCCGGGTTGGGAGAGATGGTAATAGCACCGGGAATATTATTCAGTTCTTCTGTTCCGTTCGATGCCTGCACGTAAATCGTTATGTAACTGGTGTCTGCGGTACAGGCATTGTTTACGGCAATGAGCACTACGTTATATGTTCCTGCCGACAGGTATTGATGCCAGGGGCTTTGTCCGGTTGCCTGTGTTCCATCACCAAAATCCCACGACCAGCCGTTGGCATTTTGTGATGCATCCGTAAATCCGACAAAAGCAGAGGGTAAATACACTAATGTATCCGAAACTGTAAAGGCAGCGGTAACCGGTAAACTCACATCAATGTTGATGGTTTGCTGCAACGTATCCGAACCGCCCGGGCCGGTGGCAATCAAAGTTATTGTATAGGTTCCTGTAGCAGTGTACAGCACGTTAGGATTGGGAAGTGTTGATGTAGCAGGATTACCCCCGGGAAACGACCACGAATACGAAACAGCATTGGTGGAGTTGTTGGAGAATGAAATAGAATCGTTCTGGCATACAAATGTATTTCCACTGTTGAATCCCGCCACGGGTGATTGTGTGGGTGTAGCTAAAAGTTGTCCATCGCTGTTGGTTACTGCAGAAATAAGGCCTGCGCCATTTTCGGCTTTTACCGTGAAATAATAAGTAGTGCCATAATTCAGATTCAATCCTGTTACACGAACTGTATCATACCAGAAATTATCCGTCCAGTTCAAAACATCTGTTGCGCCAGCGCTGGTTCCAATCGCATACCAATAGCGCGCAACATCAGAATTCAGATCGGATGAAACGGACCAGTTGGCCTGGAGCTCTGTGGCGGTATAGGTAATATCAATGTCCGCTCCCGGCCCGTCTTCCACCAACAGAATATTGGAAGGAACAGTCCAGTCTACATTCACATCCTGCGAAGCAATGGAAGAAATATTTCCGGCTGAATCGGTAACGATAGATTTCACTCTTCCTGCTGCACTAACGGGGCTGGTATTTTCGTAGCGAAGATCGCCTGTCGGGCCAACAGTAACCGATGCGGTAGTGTTTCTCGAACGGTAAACTTTTAAATTGTTTACGCTGTAAACACAGTTTCCGCTTCTCCAGGAAATATAATCTCCGGAAGAGTAGGGTGAAGGGTCGGTCCAGGTTTGTACGAGTACATTATCAATATACACCTGGTGCTTTCCTGTAATGCGGTCGTAGGTAACTTTAAAATCATACCATTGTGCGGCATTGAAATCAAACACTACTTCATCTTCGAGAGTAAAAACATCATTTACTACTTTATATAATTGCACTTTGTCGTTATCAAGCCTGAACCAAACAAAATACGAATTGCCGCGATTGGTTAATGTGGGTTGATCGCAGAAATAATGTAAACCTGCTCTCCGGTTGGTGCCCGTGCCCTCCATTTTTCCGGCCCAGTGATAGAGATAGCGGTTGGATAAAGAATGATTTACATAAGCATACAAATTGGAGTTTCCATTGGCTTCATCACTCTGCACTAATTCGCCATTTGTTATATTCCATGCACCGGTGGCATTGGTCCAGTCGGTGTGAACAGTGGCTCCGTCAAAATTATCACTGAAAAATCCTCTTGCAGCATTGGCGCGCCATTCTATTCCATTGTAATCGATCACCTGGTAAAAAGCTTTTTCTATTCCGCTTCCGCCTGTATTATCGGCATCAGAAAAGGTGGCGGTAAAATTGGAAGTTACCCATGAAGAAGGAACAGAAACTGCTGTAACAGGCGCCACGTTATCAGTAACAGGAGGAATGGTAACGTTGCTCGTCCACGCTGCTGCCCAACCCGAAGCGGTGGTATTGCAATCGCTGCGGAATTCAATGAGTAGTGCGCCACCTGTAGATGTAACGGTGCCTGGACTGCTTGTTCCTGTATAAACACCGATAACAGGATCGTTTATGGTTGCTCCGTCATAGATGTACATATAATCCCAGTTGGCTTCTATATTGAAGGAAGAAAAGGTAAGTGTAATGGAATTGGCGCCAGCAGGTTGTATCAGCGTTAAATATCTTTCATCATCGGTGTAATTAGCTCCCGGGCCGCCACTGTCATAGAAATTTCCGGTAGTGGAAGTAATAGTTGTTTGCGAAGGATTATTATTGATGAGCTGGTAATAGTATTCCCAATCCCAGTAAATACCCGGATCGGTATGGGTTTGGTTGGGATAATGCTGGTGGCCTTTTATTTTTGTACAACTCCCCAGCACGTTAATTCCCGTACTGGATGCACCATAATAAGTTCTCAGGGGAGAAATTCCATACCCGCTGTTGCAAACATCGCGTGAAAGCGCAGCTGATGCGGTATACATGGCAGTGGTATACCAACCCTGCTGAGAAACGTATCCTTCGTGTTCATATCCGATAGTATAGGGATTTTCTGATCCTACGTGCCAGGCTTTGTTGGCTTCCAGAACCATTTGTGTAATCTGTCCGTCTGAAGAACGTATCACGTAATGATAGGAAACACTCGAAGAACAGTTTTGCGCCCACGAAATTGCGCCTGCATAACTTCCCTGTACCGTGTGAACAGTAATTGCTGATACGGGCGTTCCGTTACGTGAACTGTAATTACAGGAAGGAGCAGCGTTCCAGATAGCGGGACCATAGTCTGACGAACGCACAGAAACAAAAGAAAACTGATCGCCATTTTCATTTTTAATTTCGTTTTCGGTGAAAATTACTTTTGGTGCAGAAAGAATTTTATAGTTTTCTTCACCAAATATTTTTTTCAGGTCGATGTGATAAACCGGGAAATTATATTTTAAGGCATGTTCCTGTGAGTTGAGAAAATTAAAAATTACGTATGCCTGCGACTGGCGTGCATAGTCATTCACCATCCCGCTGTCGGGTATTTCACAAAGCGAAAAAAAAGCATCGCGTGCAGCGAGAAATTTTTTCAGCGTGGGATCTTTTGCAAATTTGCCTGAATAGTTGTCCAGGTGTTCGTTATAATAATAACTGAATGCTTCTGCATAACCCAGGATATTCTGCCGCGGATTTTCCCTGAGTATTTTTTGAGGTACACCTGAAATTTCTGAAACCAGCCGGAGATTATTCCTGAAATAATTTTTTCCATCAGCCGTTAAACCCATTACTCCATACACATGCGGCAATCCCGAACAACTTTCGGGCTCTGCATCAGTAATATGATTTACTCGCGTATAACTCCATGCAATAGCTTCCAGGATTCCCTCGGGCAACCCGGGATGTTGCGAATAGGCGTCTTCAAAATAATTTTTATATGAATAATTTCCTTCGGGAGAAACCGCTGTTGTTATTTGCGAATTTCCTCCAACAACAAATGTGGTAAATACAAGTAGCGTAAAAAACTGTTTCATTCTTCTAAACTTTAGCCAAAAATAGAATGATGGATGACCAAAACCATCATCATTCGTCTAAAAGTTTAGATACACAATGTTAAATTTCCGTTTCACCTAAACCGATTAATATCCCATTTTCACAGGGAAAACCACACCGGCTTTAATAATGATGGGTGAAGTAGGATAGGGGCTCCAGTTGTCGTGTGTGAAATCGTAAAGAACCATAAAATAGGAATAAGAACCTTCGCTGCGGCTTTTTAAACCAAGTCCGGCAGAGGTTATAGGAATGAATTTTCTCACATAATCTCTTTTCACCACATCATACACTTCGGTGTTCAGCATTTCGGCTTCGGCTTGTGCAAATAAAAAATCAAACAAAATAAACCGTGCATAAGGCCCGCCTCCGAAAACATGAGTAGAGTAAGAAAGCCCGGCATAATTCTGAAAAGTTTTATAAAATTTATAAGTAGTGGTAAGCCCTACGGAAAAATATCTCGTGAGATTGTATCCGAAAATGGGAGAAATTTCAAGATACGATCCCGAAGAAGTGAAGTAAGCACCGGCATTCCCTCCCCAGTAACTTCTCTCCAAAAACGACATTTCGCTCAAATCGTTTTCATCGTCTTTGCGATTGTTCCGTGAAGTGGAATCTCTTTGCGAAAAAAGAAGTTCACAAAAAGAAAGAAAAAGGATCAGGACAAAAATTCGTTTCATCATGCAAAATTATCATTTGTTGTATAACAACCGCAAAGCTTTTATACTATTGGTATTACTCCATGAATTCAGCAGGTTGCCGGCCGCATCGTATTCGCTCAGCAGATAACCCTCGGCAGTATAAACGCGGCCGCTGGTTTTTTCGTATTCAATGTCAGCAGGACTTATACCATTCACCAGGTAAATCACCCCGCAACTACTGTGGTTATACCGCACAAGGTATCCGTTCATCGCCAGCAGGTAATTATTGATATCTATGGGTGAAACATCGTTGATCGTTCCCGATGGAAGTGAACAGGGTTCGGTAATATTTCCTGTAGTAAGATCGCATTCCAGTACCCTTGCCTGTGTTCCGTCATTCGAAAACAGGATAGCGGTATTATTTCCGTCAAAATAAATACGTTGTATAATTCCCGGTACCGTTTGCGAAAATTTTACGACTCCCGTAGTTTTATAAAATACCACCAGTAAGCGTGACGAAGACGGAGATTCTATTTCTGCAATCATATAGTCATCTGTCTCCAGTGTTTCGTGAACGATATAATTGGCATAGGTAAACAGGGAATAAACCCTTGTCCCGTTGTTATCATATCCAAACACGTATCCGTTGTGATGTGAAGTGATGAGTTTTTTTCCTGCGGTGGATGAATAGTAAATGCGGCTGAAATAATCGGAAGGAAAAAGTCCCGAACCTGCAATAGTATGATCCGGCAGCAAACTGCCGGCATCATATACGTAAAGAGGGTCAGCATTTTTCCCGGCCACTGCAATTTGCTGGTGCCAACCCGAAACTTCCATATTGCTGAAAGAATTACTGATGCTCAGTAAACTTTGCAACTGGTTATTATTAAGATGCCTGATTTCGGTCTGGGAAGAAGAAGGAGTTTCAGCGATCAACACTTCTTTTAGCTGCAGGGGAATTTCTACCAGGTTGAGCTGGGCATACCGGCTGGTGGAATTTTGTCCGTCACCGGCTTTTACCTTAACATAATAAACGCCTGAATATAAATGAGGATCGTCAACAGTAAGCGGAACATTAAACCGAAAACCATTGGAACTTACCTGCACATCAGCGCCTTCGCCAATGGGAGCCATGTTGGCATCCACAATCTGGACAGTTACCGATTCCAGTTTTGTTTCATCCGAAACTTCCGCATCTACATTTACTGTATAGGGCAACTGGTGATTGGCTGAACCTGAAGGGGCGAAAATCCTTATTTCGGGAGGCACTTCATCTTTACGGTCTTTCCGGCAGGCTGCCAGCAGCACCATAAAAATGCAGAATACAAGCCGGTTTTTGTTCATAAGTAGTGATAGTAAAGATACGAATTTCCCCGGGGAATGCCTTATCTTTATTTTTCGCGGTGTTGAAAACGCTTTAATAACTTCTGAAAAGAAAAATAAATATCAACATCAAAAACCGGGTTATGCGCTGAAAGATATTTTTGAACCATGGAAGAGCAAAAAATAAATACTGAAGGAAAAAGGATCGTTCGCCCGAAAACCTATACCAATCCCATTGCCATTGAAGGAGGAAAACTGCAGCCGCAGGCTGTTGATCTCGAAGAAGCTGTGTTGGGTGCATTGATGCTGGAGAAAAACGCAGTAAACGATGCCATTGATATTTTAAAACCAGAAAGTTTTTATAAAGATGCTCACCAGCGGATTTATGCTGCTATTCAACAGCTTTTCCAGGAATCGCAGCCGGTGGATATTTTAACGGTTACTGCACGGCTGAGACAAACCGGTGAACTGGACCTGGTAGGCGGACCGTATTACATTTCGCAACTCACCAACCGTGTGGCTTCTTCTGCCAATGTAGAATACCATGCGCGTATCATTTCGCAAAAACATATCATGCGCGAACTGATTCGTATCTCGAATGAAACCATCCGCGATGCGTATGAAGAAACTACTGATGTATTCGACCTGATGGATCAAACCGAAGGCGAATTGTTTAAAGTGACCCAGGGAAATATCAGGCGCGACTACGAATCAATGGACAAACTTATCAGCCAGGCCATTGACGAAATTGAACAATCGAAAAAAAATGTGGATGGTATCAGTGGTATCGCCACAGGTTTTACTGACCTTGACCGCATCACTTCCGGTTGGCAGAAGTCTGACCTGATCGTTATTGCAGCGCGTCCCGGTATGGGTAAAACAGCTTTTGTATTGAGCATGGCGCGGAATGTAGCCGTTCAGTTTAAACATCCTGTTGCTATGTTTTCGCTGGAGATGTCGGCTATTCAGCTGGTAAATCGTTTGATTGCCAGTGAAGCAGAATTGCCGGCCGATAAATTACGTAAAGGAAATCTTGCCGATTACGAATTGCAGCAAATGCATACCCGCATCAACAAACTTTCTGAAGCACCTATTTTTATTGATGATACTCCCGCACTTTCTGTTTTCGAATTACGCGCAAAATGCAGAAGGCTTGTTGGGCAACACGGAGTAAAACTAATTATTATCGACTATCTTCAGCTGATGACCGTTGGCGGAGAAGGACGTTCATCCGGAAACCGCGAACAGGAAATCAGTAATATTTCACGTTCACTCAAAAGTATAGCCAAAGAATTAAATGTTCCCGTGATCGCTCTTTCACAGTTAAGCCGTTCGGTGGAAACACGTGGTGGCGACAAACGCCCCGTGCTTTCCGACCTTCGCGAATCGGGAGCAATTGAACAGGACGCGGATATCGTTTCGTTTATCTATCGTCCCGAATATTATAACCTCACCGAAGACGCACAGGGAAATCCAACGCATGGGGTGGGTGAGATTATTGTGGCAAAACACCGTAATGGTTCGCTCGATACGGTCCGCCTTCGTTTTATAGCCCAGTTTGCCAAATTCGATAATCTTGAATCGTTTACATTTAAAGACGATTATGCAGGAGCAGGCATTCAACCCAATACAGGTTTTGATAACAACACAAATACGATAACCGTTAGTTCAAAAATGAATGAGTTGGATGACGATGAAGGATTTGATGATTTTGCAGGTAACAAAAACGTAAGTAATGATGATGATCCGTTCTGATAGTAAGCTGCCGGAAAACTATCAAACTACCAAAGTGACAGGTAAAATGCAAAAAAGATACTTTCTCAACTTTCAAAACTAACCAACCTGCAACTTCATTCCTGCAACAATTGAACCGTTCAAACGTTATAGTGTATATTTGAGGTATGAAAAAATTACTGGTTTTGTTATTTATGCTGGGCGCGGGCTTTTCCTCAAGGGCTAATTACCTGCTTTTGCCTATGGACGAAAACCAGAAAAATCACCTGAAATCCTATGGTATCGCTTTTTGGGTGCTCACCAACGATATCGAAATAGAGTGGCTGCTTAATTACCGGGGTGGAAGTTTTATGATCCCTTATTATAAAACTATCGAGGAAGAATGTGTTATCCGCGGAGTTTCCTATGAACTGGTAACCGACAACAAAGCCAATAACATCCGCCTTGAAATAGGTGATCCCGAAGTAAACCAGGAAGTAATCAAACTGGAAAAAGCACCTAAGATAGCTGTATATGCACCCAAGGGACACCAACCCTGGGACGATGCTGTTACGCTGGTAATGAAATACGCAGAAATTCCCTACGACCAGATTTATGATTCGGCTATTGTAATGGGCATTTTACCCAAATACGACTGGCTGCACCTGCATCACGAAGATTTTACCGGGCAATACGGAAAATTTTATGCGCAATACGGGGCAACGGCCTGGTATCAGCAACAGGTAGCAGAAACCGAAGCAATGGCCGAATTTTTGGGATTCAGCAAAGTGTCGGAAATGAAACTGGCGGTATCGTTAAAGATCAAAGATTATATTGCCGGGGGAGGATATTTGTTTACCATGTGTTCGGGAACTGATTCGTATGATATTGCGCTGTCAGCTGAAAACACGGATATATGCGGTTCTGTTTTTGATGGCGACCCTTACGATCCGAAAGCCAATTCAAAACTCGATTTCACCAAAACACTTGCCTTCGAAAACTATACAGTAACACTGGACGAAAGAATTTATGAGTTTGCAAATATTGACGGAAGCGGACAACATTCCCTTCCCGAAAACCAGGATGTGTTTACACTGTTTGATTTCTCTGCCAAATGGGATGTGGTGCCAACGATGCTCTGCCAGAATCATACAAGAGTGGTGAAGGGTTTTATGGGACAAACCACTGATTTTTTAAAGAAATATGTAAAATCATCCGTGCTTATTATGGGTGAAAGCAAAGCATTGGGAACGGTGCGCTATATTCACGGTGAATACGGAAAAGGGCAGTGGACTTTTTACGGAGGCCACGATCCCGAAGATTTTCGCCATTACGTAAACGATCCTCCTACCGATTTAAAACTGCATCCTAATTCCCCGGGATATCGTTTGATCCTGAACAATATTCTTTTCCCCGCGGCAAGAAAAAAACCGCAGAAGACTTAGGTCTCGATACGCCACGTTAGGTGCACATGGCTACTCGACCTGACATAGACTTGGTCAATAATAAATTGTTTTTGGTATAAGTAAAAAGGATACTTGCTGTCAGTTCGAGTAGCTGTGTGCATTTAACACAGCGTATCGAGAACGGTACACGATATGGTCTTGATATGCTACATTAGGTACACGTGGCTATCCGGCCTGACAACATTTGTACTTAGTACTTTGTAAAATTTTTGTCAGTTCGGGTAGCAGAGGGGTTGGGCTTGCGCTTTAGATCGCGCTTGTCACGTAAAGCGTGATCGGGAACATTCCTGTTCACCGCTCCCTCTGCAACGTCCAAAACAACCAATTCCCGCCCGAGCAGGCAGAAGCTACCGACCAGCCGTCTTTTCCCAGTTCATTCAATAAGTTAACCAGTTCGGGATACGAACCCGAAGATTTTTTCTCGCTGTTGCCCGGCAGGTTTACCCGAAACGAACCGGAATCCCACAGCCATTCAACCGTGGCAAATTCAAAAGTATTCATAGACATGGTTTATAAATTTTTGAAGCAACTTACACATTTTTTTCTACATTTAATGGCATGATAACCGAAAACACCGAAAAACTAAAATACCCCATCGGTCGTTACACTAAGCCGGCTGCCGTTACAACCGAAAGAATCGAGGAGTGGAAAAAATCCATCGAAACTTTTCCCGAAAGGCTGAGAAAGGAAACAGAAAATCTTACCGATGCAGAACTCAATTACCGCTATCGCCCCGAAAGCTGGACCATCCGCCAGCTCATTCACCATTGTGCCGACAGCCACATGAATGCTTTTATCCGTTTTAAACTGGCATTAACAGAAGATCATCCTACCGTAAAACCCTATGATGAAAACAAATGGTCGGAATTGCTGGATACGAAAATAGGGTTACCTGATTTTTCGGTTAAAATCATCGAAGGCCTTCATCACCGGTGGGTGTTGGTGTTGCAATCCATGTCTTCATCCGATTATAAAAAAACCTTTTATCATCCTGAGAACAAAAACACGGTATCGCTGGATGAATGTCTTGCACAATATGCCTGGCATGCCGAACATCACCTGGCGCATATCATACAGGCAAAACAGATGAAATTTTAGTTCCCCTTTAATTTTTTACTTTTAATCATAAATACGATACGATGAAAAAAATAATCTTTTTTATGCTCCTGTCTTTCATTGCCGGATACGCTGTTTCGGCATTACAGAAAGAAAATGAAAATAAAATTCCTGCGCCCGAAAAAAAAGGAAGGGTAACCGGGATAGGCGGGATATTTTTTAAATGCAAAGACCCGAAATCCATAAAAGAATGGTATTCCAAAAACCTCGGACTGGTAGTAAATGATTACGGTTCCATGTTCGAATTTCGCGAAGGAGCCGATTCTTCAAAGATTGCTTACCTGCAGTGGAGCCCGTTCAACGAAAAAACAAAATACTTTGAACCTTCTGACAAACCATTTATGATCAATTACCGCGTGGTGAATATGGAAGAATTGGTAGTTGATCTGAAAAAGAACGGGGTGAATGTGCTGGACACCATTGCTGAATACGAATACGGAAAGTTTGTTCATATCCTGGATCCCGAGAACAATAAAATTGAATTATGGGAACCGGCCGGAGTTTCATTCGATAATTTATACAAAGGAAAAACCACCAAATGACCTACAAGGAAAAACTGCGAAACATCACCACTTTTGTTTTTGATTTTGACGGAGTGCTGACAGACGGAACCGTGTGGCTGATGCCGGGAAAGGAATTTGTTCGTTCGATGAACACCCGCGACAGCTACGCAATGCACATGGCCGCTACTAACCACTACCGCATTGCCGTTATCACCGGTGGAAATTCAGAAATGGTGCGCGAGCGGATGGAGTACCTTGGCATTAAAGACGTTTTTATGAAGGTAACCGATAAAAAAACAGTACTCAGGGAATTCATGGAAAAAAATCAGCTCGGCAAAGAAGAAGTGCTTTACATGGGTGACGACCTGATAGACATAGCTGCCATGAAGCTCTGCGGATTATCGGCTGCTCCTGCTGATGCCGCGGAAGAAGTGCTGGAAACAGTACATTATGTTTCACCTAAAAACGGGGGAGAAGGCTGCGTGCGCGATGTTATCGAACAAACCCTTAAGCTGCAGGGAAAATGGAAAATCCCTGAATGAATTTATGGAAAAGGTACAATTGTTGCATCCTTATTTCTGAATGAAAATCCTTGTTGCCATATCATTCGCCTTTCTTTTTGCCTTTGCCGGTGCGCAGCAAACCATCGTTATTTCGGGAAATGTAAAAGATACTTCGGTAAATAAACCGGTGATGAATGCAAAAGTGTATATCGAAAACAACGATAAGAATGCTGTGTATACCAACCGCCTCGGAAACTTTACATTGAAAGCAGACATTACCGGTATAAAAAACCCGGTGCTGGTGGTGAATGATGTACAATATGATATTTATAAATATCCGCTGAAAAAAAGTGAAATAAAAAAATCGGGAACCGATACGGTAAAGCTGAATGTTATCCTGAAATTCCGCGAACTTCCCGAACTCACCATTACTGCCCGGCCCGATACCGCATTTTCCAGCGAACAGCTCAGTGTTTCTGATTTTGAATTTTACGGGAAAAATTTTGTGTTGCTGGTATATGAAAAAAAACTGGAAAAAGACAGTAAAGTGATTTATGTGGACGAAAATCAATCCATTCTTTCCACTTTCACTGTTCCCGATGTGGCGAAAGAACTGTATAAAGATTTTGCCGGAAAAATTTATGTGGTGTGCGAAAAGAGAACTTTCCAGGTAGAAGTTCGTGATGATGTACTAAGCCTCTATCCGTTAGAAAACGATTTTTTCGAAAAACAGGTACGCCCCTGGGTGGATACTACCGAAAACAAAGCCTATTTTTCTGATTTCGTATGGTATTACCCCGAGTTCAATTATTATGTCTATAATGTGGAAGACAGTTCCTACAAAAACATTCACAAAGTGGTCGACAAGCCGCTGATGGAGTTATTCCGCGCACAATACAAATATGTGGATGGACGCGATAAACTTACAGCCTATCGTGCCCAGTTGGAAACCGGTGTCGACAAGGAAATATGGATCGCCATCTGGTCCGGTTTTCCTAATTCTATTTATTACGACCAGCTATACGCACCCATGTTTATAAAAGAAGACACCATAATGATATTCGACCATTATACCAATAAATTATATCGCTACGATGCCAGGAATAATCCTATTGATTCGGTGGATATCAGTTATCATATTGGCGTTGATAAAAAAGAGTGGGAACAATTACTGGTAAAAGACCAGGAAACCGGTGTGATTTACAGCGTTTACCTGCGTGGTGGAAAATATTACCTCAAGGAACTGAACACCTCTACCGGGGAAGTGAAAAATGTTTTTCGCCTCTATTACAAATATCCCGAAAAACTACAGGTACGTGATGGCTATGCCTATTATATCTATCGTCCCTATGAATCAGCGCAGAAAAAATTCCTTTATAAGGAAAAATTCAGGTAAAACGGGCAGGTAAATAATCTTATCTTTGTCCAAATTACTTTTTATGTCAGACATCCGCCATAACTGGACTGTTGATGAGGTGATGGAAATCTACAAGCGTCCCCTTATTGAACTTTTGTATGAAGCTGCCTCTGTGCATCGCAAGTATCATAATCCGCGTGAAGTGCAGGTGAGTTCGCTGATCTCTGTGAAGACCGGTGGTTGTCCCGAAGATTGTGCTTATTGTCCGCAAGCTGCCCGCTACCAAACGAAAGTGAAAGTGCATAAACTCATGGAAGTGGATGAAGTGAAAGTTTTAGCCGAAAATGCAATGAAAAACGGTGCTTCAAGGGTTTGTCTGGGTGCGGCATGGAGAAATGTGCGCGACAATAAGGATTTTGATAAAGTGGTGGATATGGTTCGCGAAATCACCAATATGAATATGGAAGTGTGTTGCACACTGGGAATGATTACCGAACAACAGGCAAAACGACTGGCCGAAGCAGGATTGTATGCCTACAACCATAACCTTGATACCTCTGAAGAGCATTATGAAGAAATTATTTCCACCCGTACGTATAACGACCGTTTGGAAACTTTGGAAAATGTGCGCAAAGCAAAAATAACCGTTTGCTCAGGCGGAATTATAGGAATGGGTGAAAAACCGGAAGACCGTGCGGCAATGCTTGTAACGTTAGCTAACCTTCCACAACATCCCGATTCGGTTCCCGTTAATGCTTTGGTTCCGGTAGAAGGAACACCATTGGAAAACCAGGAAATTGTTTCGATATTTGAAATGGTGCGAATGATTGCCACTGCACGAATAGTAATGCCAGCTACCGTGGTTCGCCTTTCAGCAGGAAGAACCCAAATGACCAAAGAAGGCCAGGCACTTTGTTTTCTTGCAGGAGCAGGCAGCATTTTTGCCGGTGATAAACTGCTCACCACACCCAACCCCGATTTTAACGAAGACATGGAATTGTTTGGCCTGCTGGGATTGGTGCCGTCAAAACCTTTCTCCAAAAAACCGGTGGAGAACGAAGAATTTTCACACACTAACGCTTGAAGGACTTAAGTAGTATGACGGTCACCGGGTGGGAAGCTTTTTTTGAGGAAGAACTCGCCAAAAGAGAAGAAAAAGGGTTGTACCGTTCGCTGCATCATTCTTCAGGGCTAACCGACTTTTTTTCCAACGACTATCTTGGTTTTGCAAAAAAAAATACAGAGTTACCGGAATCGTTCATGGCTTCCGGTTCGGGAGGAGCGCGGCTTATCAGCGGAAATTATCCTTTGCTGGAAGAAACAGAAAAAGTGCTCGCTGATTTCCATGATTCGGAAGAAGCGCTGATTTTCAATTCGGGATATACCGCCAATCTGGGTTTCTTTTCTGCCTTTACACAACGTGATATTACCATTCTTTATGATGAACTTTCTCATGCTTCTATCCGGGATGGAATCAGGTTATCGCTGGCAAAGTCTTTTTCGTTCCGTCATAACGATGTAAACGACCTGGAAGAAAAACTGAAAAGAGCAGAAGGGAAAATAATAATTGCTGTGGAATCGGTTTATAGTATGGACGGAGACTTCGCGCCATTGAAAGAAATTGTAAGGCTGGCGGAAAAATACAATGCTTTTTTATTTGCCGATGAAGCCCATGCCGGGGGAGTTTTTGGAGAAAAGGGTGAGGGCAGGGTAGTGGAAGAGGGATGGCAAAAAGCTGTTCATGCACGTCTCATCACATTCGGAAAAGCATGGGGGCTTCATGGCGCTGTTATTCTTTGCAGCAGTTGGATGAAAAAATTCCTGGTTAATTTTTCACGCCCTTTTATATATACTACTGCCTTACCACCTATAGCTGTATTTCATATTCTTAAACGCACCGGGGAAATAAAAAACGCTTCTTCACAACGTGAACTGCTGAAGTCCAATATCCGTTATTTCAGGGAAAACATTTCCGGGATGTCGGGGTTTCTTCTTTCCTCTTCACCTGTTCAAAGCTGTTTGATAAAAGGAAACATCGCGGCTAAGAAAAAAGCAGAACAATTGCGGAAAAAGGGCCTGGATGTAAAGGCCATTCTCAGTCCCACTGTTCCCGAAGGAAAAGAGCGGATACGCATCTGCCTGCATTCTTTTAATACTAAAAATGAAATAGATTTGCTTTTGAATTCAGTAAAAGAAAATGAGTAAAGGTTTTTTCATAACAGGAATAGGAACAGGTGTGGGAAAAACGCTCGCATCGGCAGTTATCTGTGAAGCATTGAATGCGGACTACTGGAAACCGGTTCAGTGTGGCAACCTGCAGCAAAGAGACAGTATCCTGGTAAAAAACCTCTTATCTAATCCTTTTTCCAAAATCCACCCCGAAAAATACCTGCTTAAAGATCCACTCAGTCCTCATGCCGCAGCCGAAAACCAGGGTGTACAGATACAAATGAATGAATTTGAGCTTCCCGAAACCAAAAACCGCTTAATTGTTGAAGGGGCAGGAGGATTACTCGTGCCTTTAAATAATGACCGGGAATACATGTGGCAACTGGCAAAACAGTTTCAGCTGCCAGTAATTTTGGTGGCTGATTTTTACCTGGGAAGCATCAATCATACACTCCTTAGCCTCCATTTTCTAAAGAATAATAATCTTCATCCTGCTGCAATTATCTGGTCGGGTGAAATAAATCCTCAAAGTAAAAAAGTCATTGAAAACCAGTTTAGTATACCTTCTTTTAATATTCCTTTTCTATCCAAAACCACCCCCGAAACAGTAAAAACAGCTTCAGAAGCGATAATTCCCTTTTTAAAACAGATTAGCTGATTTTCATCCTTTTTTTGAGCCCGTTGAAGCAAAATCTATCGCTGTTTTTCAGTATATTGCGTCTAACTTGTAGTAAGACTCAAAAATTGAGTTATTAACAATGAACTAAAAATTGTTAATTTCGTAGAACGTTAAAATCTTGTAAGCATGAGGAGACTTTTTACCAGCATCTTTTTACTAACGATGCTTTCCCAGGCCAACACTCAGGACCTGGCATTGGCCCCACCAAATGGATCGATACTGGCACCTGTTTCGGGTTGTGGTATGTCTGCCACTGAAACAGTAACAGTTAGGGTGTTTAACTTTGGCCCAACTCTTTTGGCGGGTTCTACATTTGATGTTACCTATATCCTCGATGGAGGAGCACCTGTAACAGAAACGGTAACCCTGGCAGCCAACCTTACCACCAACAGCACCTATACCTATAGTTTTACCGCTACAGCCAACCTTTCAGTAGCCGGTGCTCATAATATAGATGCTTCTGTTGCGCTATTGGGTGATATCAACGCTGCGAATGATGCATATAACGGGTATGCTGTTACCAATACTTCACCATCAGTTGGAGGTACTGTTAACAGTTCTACCAATGTGTGTGATGGAAATAATTCAGGGGCGTTAACCCTTACCGGAAATACCGGAAACGTAGTTAACTGGGAGTATTCTACAGACGGAGGTACAACCTGGTTCAATATTTCAAATACCACCACCTCTCAATCCTATACAAATATTACCATTGATACGTGGTATCGTGCAAATGTTCAGAACGGGACATGTCCTACAGCTTCTTCAACTATTGCTATTTTAACCATTGATCCCCCCACAGTAGGAGGTACATTATCCGGGCCTACTACAGCATGTATTTCCGGTAACAGCGGAACTCATACATTGTCGGGACATACGGGAACTGTGGATCACTGGGAATATTCAACAGATGGCGGTGTGACATGGAATACGATAATCAATACCACCACCACCAATACATACACCAATATAGTAGTAACAACACGTTATCGAGCCTATGTGATCAGCGGATCATGCCCCGGGGCCTATTCTTCGCAGAGAATTGTTACGGTAAATCCATTATCAGTGGGTGGTACACTTAGCCCAACTGCAGATACGGTTTGTAATGGCTCCAATAGCGGAACGATAACTTTATCCGGGCATACCGGTTCTGTAACACGCTGGGAGCAATCGCCAGACGGAGTAACCTGGACAAATATTACCAATACCACCACTACTCAAAACTATCTTAATCTTACTACTACAACCTATTACAGGGTGCGTGTTACCAGCGGGGCCTGCCCGGCAGCCTATTCTTCGAGGGATACCATAATGGTAGTTTCTACTTCCAATGGTGGTGCTGTTGCTTCAAGTGATACGATATGTAGCGGTGCAGTTGATACGCTGATTCTTGGCGGACACTTTGGCTCGGTATTGAATTGGGAATACTCTGATGATGGCGGTGCCAACTGGAGTAACATTGCCAATACTACAGACACTAATGTGGTAAGCGGAATTACAGAAACGCGTATGTATCGCGCCCAGGTACAAAGCGGTTCCTGTACGGCTGCTTATTCTATCCCTGCAACCCTTACAGTCGATTCTTCATCAGTGGGCGGAACGTTATATGGAAGTGCTACCGTATGTGCTTCAGGAAATGCGGGTACACTTACACTTATCGGACATAACTCTGTAATCACCAACTGGGAATCTTCAACAGATGGCGGAACTACATGGGGTTCGATTGCCAACACAACTCCTTTCGAAAACTATAACAACCTTACTCAAACTACCGACTACCGCGTAATAGTATATAACGGTGTGTGCCCTAACGATACTTCTTCGATGGCCACAATTGTTGTCGATTCGGCTTCTGTGGGAGGCTCAGTTACAGCAGACGATACAGTTTGTGCAGGCGCTAACGGTGACACCCTTGCCTTAAGCGGATATACCGGAAGTATTCTCAGCTGGGAAATGTCGAACGATGGCGGGGTAACATGGATTACTCTTTCCAATACTTCCAATTCGCAGGCGTATATTAATCTGATGACTACTACGTCTTATCGGGCAAGTATAAAAAGCGGTGTGTGTCCTGCTACAACTTCTACTCCTGCCACCATACTGGTTGATGCCCAGTCAGAAGGCGGTATTATGAACAGCAATGCACAAGGTTGTGAAGGAAACAACAGTGGTGTAATGAATCTTACCGGTTATACCGGATCCATACTCACCTGGCTTTCGTCTACCGATGGAGGAGCAACGTGGTCGCTGGTACCGGATACACTTGATTTTTACAATTATGTAAACCTTACCGATACTACCATGTTCAGCGCCATTGTTCAAAGCGGCAACTGTACTGCAGATACGGCTGTATCATCAACCATAACGATTTTACCTGCTCCGTCAGTTTCATTTACTTCTGATACATTAATTTGTTTAGGTGAAACTATTTCCTTTACCAATTTATCTACTATCTCCAGCGGTTTCATCACTGCTTATATCTGGGATTTTGGTGATGGTAATACAGACATAGTTGGAAATCCTGATCATATTTATGCGGATACCGGAACGTATGTGGTTACGCTCGTAGCTTCCAGCAATTTCGGATGTCTTGATACAGCGATGGTAAATACAGTTGTAAATCCTGTTCCTGACGCAACCATTAGCGCATCCGGACCACTTTCATTCTGTGTAGGTGATACACTTTGGTTATCCGTTCCATTTGCCAATGACGTTACCTATTTGTGGAATGATGTGGCCGCTTCTACCAATGATACTATTATGGCTGATTCCAGTATGAATTACCTGGTAATAGCCACTGATACACTTAACGGATGTTCGGCACGCGATTCGGTTGACGTGATTGTTTTTCCTGTGGTGATAGCGGACGCAGGAGTGGATACAACAGTTAGCCTCGGATCAGCAGTTATGCTTAATGGTTCGGGAGGAGTTTCCTACTCATGGCAAACTTCTGTTGGACTTGATAATCCTTTCACTGCAAACCCAATGGCTTCACCGTTAGTTACCACCGATTATGAATTAACTGTAACAGATGGAAACGGATGTACAGATATAGACAGCGTTACAGTAACTGTTGAAGAAGACTTCCAGTTTACTATTCCTAACCTCATAACCCCCAACGAAGACGGATTTAATGACGTGTGGGTGATTGGAAATATTCTTAATTATCCTGATAACACAGTAACTATTTTTAACCGTAACGGCCAGGTGGTTTATAAAATGGATTCCTACAATAACCTGTGGGACGGAACCTATAATGGTTCAAAACTACCTGACGGAACTTATTATTATGTGATCACATTTACCGACTCTGATGAATCGGTGAAAGGTGCAGTTAACATTATCCGTTCATCCAAATAACCAGGAACCATGAAAAAAATAATATACACATCAGCGCTTATTGTTGCAGCAACTGTTGGCGCCAACGCTCAGCAACTTCCGTTGTTCAGCCAGTATTATTACAATCCTTTTTTATATAACCCGGCCTTTACCGGCACAGGAGAACAGGCTAATGCATTTCTTATCCATCGTTCGCAATGGAAAGATATGCCGGGATCGCCTGTTACCTATGCACTAACGGTTGACGGGCCTGTGAAGGATAAACAAATCGGTTTGGGTTTATCGTTGTTTAACGACCAGGTAGATATTTTTAACCGCACCGGGTTGTATTCTTCCTATTCTTACCGTTTCAAGATCAACAGCGATCATGAAATAACAGCTGGTTTATCACTGGGAGTGATTGATAATAAAATCGATTATTCAAGAGCTATTGTTACCGATGCCAGCGATCCTCTTATTTATACCGACAACCGGAGAAAAATTACCCTGGATGCAAATTTTGGAGTAGGATATTTCTGGAAAGATTTGCGCGTGGGGTTTTCTGTTCCCCAATTGCTGGGAAATAAATTAAAATATATTGAGGAAGACAAAAATGTTTATACGTTGCTTAAACGCCACTATATTTTAAGCGGACAATATTCTATTGTGGTGAGCGATAAAAACAATATTGTTGCTCTTCCTTCAGTGATGATGAGGTATGCGCAGGGAACTCCTTTCCAGTTTGATGTAAATGCCGCTTTCGAATGGAAAGAAATGGTGCGTGCCGGAATATCGTATCGTTTTGGTTATGCCGTTGGATTTAATATCGGAACCAAATTGAATAAAAACCTTACAGCAGGATATACTTACGAATGGGTAACTTCTCCCATTGGTTCGGTGGCCGGTGGCGGGCATGAAATTATGCTCGGTTATTCATTTGGTAAAAAACGTGATGATGATGAAAAAATACGTGAACTGAGTGACGCGATTGAAAATGCACAAATACAAAACGATAGCCTGGCCCGCACATTAAAGAAAAAAGACCAGGAGCATACAGATGAAATAGAAAAACTAAAACAGCGGATGGACTCGCTGAATAAAGCAAAATCTACCGGTGAGAACAAGATTGATATGCGTAATGAAAAAGCAGCCAATCACACAGATGAAGAAGGAAAAACAATCGTGCCCGGCTATTATGTGATCATCGAGTCGTTTAAAGTGAAGGAAAATGCCATTAATGCAAAAAAATCGTATGAAGGAAAAGGTGTTTATAAACCGGTGCTGATCTACAACAAAGAACGTGAGTTTTATTATGTAAATGTTTTCTTCAGCAACGATCAGCAAAGTGCCGAAGACGTAATGCTGATGTTGCAGCGCGAACGTCCCGATGCATGGGTGTTTATTATGGAATAAAAAAATAATGTAATACCAATAATAAAACGGATACTTTTACAGTGTCCGTTTTTTTTATGCAGATGAAAAAGATTTTTACCATACCCATTTACCTTTTTTTTACCTCCTGTGCTTTTACTCCGGCCGGGCATCCTGATACAATGGCATATTCTGATGGGGAAACCAAAAAGGAATTTGTTGTTGCCGGCCAGATTCAGTATGCCGAAAGTTATTGCGGAGGCGCAAGGCCTACAGATGAAATGCTGATGGAAATAACCCGTGCGCGGCCTTATCCCGGGAAAAAACTTTTTGTTATAGAAGGAACCAAAAATAGTTCCGGCAAAGAAATAGCAGCCACTGTCATTTCCGATTCGTCCGGGAATTTTAAACTCATACTTCCTCCCGGGGAATATTGTATTATTCAACCTGATCAGAGAAGCACAGCAATACTTTCAAAATACAATAGCGACAAAGATGATATTGATGCCGATCCAAAATGCATGGAAGAATGGTGGAACAGTTGTTTGTATTCTTTCAGGGTGGATTCGGCAGATATTAACGGAATTTCACTGTTTTTTCAGCGAAGATGTTTTCTTCCCGAAGGAATTCCCTGCCTGCGTTATTCCGGGCCGATGCGTCCCTGAGTGCGCCATTTTCCAAACATCCGGTAGTTTTTCAGTCATAAAATACTAAAATGCACTGGCAGAATGCATGTGCTTTTGTATTTCCGCATAACAGAGTTTTAAAATTCCGGAGAATTTTTCATCAGCATTTTCACTTCACTCAATACCGCTGCCGTTGCTCCCCATACAATTTCATTGTTTATTTCAAAATACGGCACTTTCATTTGCAACCCTGTTCCTGTTTTTACACTGGTTTCTTTTACGAGCGATTCTTCGCGCAACAACCGCAGGGGAAATTCCAGGAGGTTGGCTACTTCACGGGGATCGGGATAGAATCCCGGAATAGTATTTTTAAAAGCTATAAATGGCGTTACCAGGAAATTACTCGGAGGAATATAAAGTGGCGAAAGTTCACCCAAAACTTCACTTTCATTTATTTCGACACCTATTTCTTCACGGGTTTCACGGATAGCAGTATGCATTAGTGATGTGTCATTTTCATCTTTCCTTCCACCGGGAAAACTTACCTGTGCGCTGTGAGTGCCTTCATATTCATTTCGTTTTATAAGCACAACGAAGAGTTCTTCGTTTTTAGGATACAACAACATCATCACAGCACTTAACCGCGGATTTTTACCTTCTGCCGAAACCAGCGAAGAAGCCTTGCGGTAAGGAGCCATAAGAGCATGTGCCGCCTCTCCCGGGAGGGGTTGTTGAAGTTGATTTTTAAGCAGTTTCAGCAGATTTTCCATTGTTCGAATGTACAAAAAACGGTAATTTCAACCGAACTGCTATATTTGCCTGTAATTCAATAATTAAATGGGCGATTTTTTAAACCAGTTCGAATTCATTACCACCGGAAGTGGTATCATGGCTTTCCTTACATTAACTATTCTTGAAGTGGTGTTGGGTATCGATAATCTTGTTTTTATTTCTATTCTCGTTGACAAAGCACCGAAAGAAAATCAACGGACAATCCGGATGCTGGGATTAACTATGGCACTTGTTTTTCGCATCATTATGTTGTTGTTTATTTCCTACATCGCTTCATTAACTGCCCCGGCATTCAGCATTGGATCGCATGATTTCAGCTGGCGCGATTTGATATTATTTGGCGGAGGATTGTTTCTTATCACCAAAAGCACGCTCGAAATCCACCATAAAATTGAAGAAGCGGGACTGGATGAACACCAGGCAGAAAAAAAAGCGAAAAAAACATTTAAAAATATTGTCACCATGATGATCCTGCAGATTATTATGATCGACATTATTTTCTCTATCGATTCCATACTAACGGCCGTGGGATTGACAGACATCAAGGCACTGATGATTTCTGCTGTTGTAATTTCAATGATATTTATGATGATTTTCGCCAAACCGGTAGGAGAATTTATCAATAAAAATCCAACAATCGTAATGCTGGCGCTTTCTTTCCTGTTAATGATAGGAATGCTGCTGATTGCCGAAGCTTTCCACTACGACCTCCCCCGCGAATACGTTTATTTCGCTATGGGATTTTCGCTCACCGTGGAGATTTTAAATTTGATTTTATTAAAACGATTGAATAAGAAGAAATGGAAGAATGATGGAAATTAGTTAGTGATCACTGGTGGCAGATATAATAAAATCTATGTTTGTTTTCGAAAATTTGCGCTATCTGTGGGAAACAAAATTTTTCCTAAAAAGCTCCCGCAGATTTCGCTGATTTTCGCAGAAAATACTTTTAAAACTATTACTTTTACTCACCCAATCATCCACCCACAACTATTGACCACCAGCAATGATTTTTATCTCCTAAACTCCACCGAATGTTCCACTTTGCAGATCTGGCTTAAGTAGCGGTTATACCACATTGATTTCCCTTTTTGTTTGGCGGAAAGATGCATTTCATCGTGTTTCCATTGGTTAATGGCGTCCATATCGCGCCAGTAGGAAATAAAAATCCCGTCATCGCCATTTTTGATGTTTTCATAACCAAGAAAACCATCCAGCGTTTTCACTTTTTCGATAGTAGCCTCATCGGTTTCGGGATAACCTTCCAGGTTATTGGATCGGGTAGAGCAGAAAATCACTGCATAGAAGGGAGCAGCGGGAATGATGTCATTTTTCCAGTAAGCCATTTTCTTTTTTTTGTAAAAGTAAGAAAAAGGCAAAGCAATAATGCCGGAAATAAAATCTCCGGCATTTTTATCGTTTAAAGCGGTTAATGGGCGCTTGGTTTTTTATCTTCACCAATGGAAACACAGGCAATAGCGCCCGCAATTACAATAATCATACAGAGAACGTTTACAATGTTGTTTCCGGTTGGTTTCAGGTAAGCAATCCAAAAAGGATATGCCATCAGCAACAGGATGATGAACCGGGTGATGTTTGTTTTGCTCATAAAGAAGTTTTTTATGAGCGAAAGTTAGGACGCAGAAAAAAGTTGTAGTATGACTTTGGTCGTTGTATAAACTGAGATTAATCAGTTTTTCCGGAGCAGGATTATTCTATGAACATAAACTCCACCCTGCGGTTGGTTTGCCGGCCTTCTTCAGTGTCGTTGGCAGCCACCGGTTTTGTTTTGCCATATCCTTTTGCGGTAAGCCGTGCTTTATCAATTCCTTTTGAAATAAGATAGTTGTAAACGGCTTTTGCGCGATTGGCGGAAAGAGACTGGTTATATTCATCGGTGCCTTTATTGTCTGTATGTCCCGAAATTTCAATTTTATATACGGGATTTTTTTTCAAAAATTCTGCCAGTCGGTCGAGCTCAGAAAATGATTCATTTCTAAGTGTTGATTTATCGAAATCGAAAAAAATATTGTTAAGGCGTACAACCTGACCTTTTTCAACCGGAACAAGATAAAGATTGACTTCTTTTTCTGAGTATCCACCCAGTTTTGTGAGGTCGATATTTTCGCTAATAGGAAAAAAACCATCAGCATAGGCTCTGAAGGAATATAATTTTCCGCTGGGTAAAACAATTTTATATCCATCTTCCTGCGTTGAAATGGCCTTACCGATTTCTTCTGACGACCCGAGTAGTTCGTAAGTGATTTGTGCATATACGGGTGTTCCGGTTTTTTTGTTGATCACTTTTCCAAAAACTATTTCCACCGGCCGTGGTTTTGCCGAATCAGTGAGTTTTATGCGGTAAATATCATTTTCTCCAAAACCTCCGGCATCGCCTGAAGACAGGTAGGCATAATCTCCTGAAGCAGGAATTACAAAATCGGCATTCCAAAACTCATTATTGATAGAAGGGCCCAGGTTTTCAGGTGTTGTCCATTGTAACCAGGTATCGTCCAGCCTGCGGGTAAGAAAAATATCCGAGCTTCCGTATCCGGGCTGCCCGTCTGAAGAAAAATATAACGTTATGCCGTCTGCTGCAAGAAAGGGAGCAAAGTCTGCTCCGTTTGTGTTTACTGTTTTTCCGAGATTCACGGGCTCCGACCATGTTTTGTCTTCCTGTAAAAAACAAATATACAGATCAAGATCTCCCAATCCCTTTTCATTTTCTACAGCGAGAATCAGTTTTTTCCCATCGGGGGTAAGATTATAATTGACAAACCTGTTTACGTTTTTATAGTTTTTTATTTTTTGTTCAACCGGTACGTTCCATCCCGAAGAAGATTTTGTACTTAGTGAAACTCCCGATCCTTTTCCGCTTCCGTCAGTGTTATATGTGTTTCCCACAAGAAGGGAATTTCCATCAGGAGTAATGTTGATGACAAAATTGTTGGAAGAATTATTTACAGGCTCCGGAAATAATTGTGCTTTTTGCCATGTTCCGTCATCTGCTTTTTTACTGAACCAGATATCGGTGTTTTCGGATGTGCCAAACCTTTCGGGATGATTTTTCCTGACAAAGAATATTGTTTTTCCATCAGGAGAAATAACCGGGGTGTAGTCGGCTACAGAACTGTTTACAGATGCACCCAGGTTTTCTTTTTTAAAACCTTTATTATAATCTTTCACGAGGTTTATTTCATAAGGCGTTCCGGTTATTTTCAGTTCATCAGTTTCTGTTTTTATTTTATTTTGCAGGTGAATACCGAAAGTTGAACCGGTTAACTTTGGAGCATCTGTTTCTTTCACTAATTTGTCATTTATATACAAAAAAAGTTTTGATCCTGAAGAAACAATTTTCAGCCGATTATATTCATTCATAGGCTTAATGTGTTCTGTTTTTTCCCATGGAACGGTTTCTTTGTAAACATCCAGTTCATACCCGTAGAGTTTAAAATAACCATTTGTTGTAATGTGAAAAGTGTAAAAATTATCCCAGTCTCTGAATCCGAAAATTACACCAAATCCGTTGTTGTCAACGCCATCAACCTGCCGGATGGTGGCTTCAATAGTAAAATCGCTGTCGAATCTTATGAGGGGATTTTGCCTCAACGCATTAGAAGTATTTTCTTTTTTATGTTCAAACACCAGTGTGCCGTTTTTTATTTCTGCCGAATAGCTTTCATCCTCCCCGGTTTTCCATCCGGTATCTGAGCTAAAATCATAGGTAGTAGTCTCCTGCGAAAACCCGCATATGGAAAACAAAAGGGTGAAAAAAATCATCCATTTTTTCATAACAGTAAATTTTTATAAAGTAAGGGACGAATCCTGTATTTACAAATACGTTGTTTACCGTATAATGCGGGAAAATGAAAAAGATACTGGTTTCTTTCAGAATTTCACATAGCGCCCGGTCAGTTCTTTATCCATACCTTTTTCAATGGCTTTCCGGGCTCTTTTTCTCAAGACCGGTTCGATAAGTGAAAGTAACCCGGGTAAATTGCTTTCACTGATGGAAAACAGCCAGGCCAGGGCGTATTTGTCTTTTGGAAATCCTTTTTTGTCGGTTTGTCCGTCACGCGCCAGGCCATACCCGATTTGCAGGGCCATCTCAAAACCTTTGCTGCCGGGATTTAATTCGCAGATGAATTTGGTGATTTGTTTGGTTGCATTAAAAAACCGGTGGTTGATGTTGGGCAGGGCAGTGGCAGTTTCGCCTTTTTTTAAAACGTGGATCTTTTTTCCCAGTTGAACAGACAATTCCCCCTCTATAACTGTAAATTTTTCGGAATAGGTTTTATGATAGTGTAATCCTACTCCGCCACCGGCCGCCAGTTCTACTTCTACTAAAGTACGTTTACCGTTAGTATCGGTATGGGTTTCGATAAAAGTTACGTAATCTTTTTGTACGGGGTTGTAGATTTTTCTTTCCATGGCTATATTTTAATTCCAATAATGCAAACGTCATCAATTTGTTCAAGGTCGCCTTTCCATTCCTCGAACCGGGATTCGAGTTGTTGTTTTTGTTCTTTCATGGGCAAATGAGCGAGTGAGATCAATAGTTTTTTGAGATTGGCTTCCTTGAATTTTTTTCCTCCCGATTTTTTAATACCCAGGTTTTCTCCTCCAAACTGGTCAGCATAACCATCAGTGTAGAAATACAGGGTGTCGCTTTGGAAAATATTCTGTGAAAAGGTGCGGAAGGGGGCGGATTTAGCGCTTTTTCCTACCGGCATTTTATCTGCTTCCAATTCGTGTAAGTCACCATTCCGCACAAGCAGCGGATTATTATAGGCAGCGGAATAATGTATTTTATTTTTTTCGAAACAAACAAGTGTTGCATCCATTCCGTCCTGTCTTCCTTCCATACTGCTGATAAGGCGCTGGCGGACGTGATTGAATATTTCTCCCGGATCATTTATTTTCTTTTCTATAATGGCTTCGTTGAAATAGGACATATTCAATAAACTCATAAACGCACCGGGAACGCCATGGCCGGTAGAATCACAAACCGCCAGGTAAAACGACTGCCAACTGCCAACTGAAGATTGCCTCTCCGTTGTCCAGTAGAAGTCTCCGCTGACGATATCTTTTGGTTTGAAAAAAATAAAATGATCACTGAATTTTCCTGTTAATGTTTCTTCCTGGATGAGCAAGGCGTCCTGTATTCTTTTGGCATAATTGATGCTGTCGGTAATGTCTTTGTTTTTCTGGATCACCTGTTCTTCGGCATTTTTTCTTTTGGTAATATCAGTATCAATGATAATAAGTTTTTTCAGGTTTCCGTCTTCAGAAAATATAGGAGTGAGGGTAGAAGACTCCCATACCTTTTTACCATCTCTTGTCGCGTTGAACGATTCGTAAGTGTATGATTTTTTATTTTTTATACTTTCGGCAACGATCTCTTTTATGTGCGGATTATTGCTGACATCAAAAATAGTTTCTCCTTTCAGTTTTCTCAACTCATCGAGTGTGATAGCGTTCAGCTTTTCAAAACTTTCGTTTACCCATTCCAGTTTTCCATTAGGATCCATAATAATCACCACGTTGTCGGTTTCACTGGCTACGATAGAAAGCCGTTCAATTTCTTCTTTTTGTTTTTCCACCAGGTGAAATGCTTTTTTCTTGGAACGGTAGTTTCTGAATAACACAAAACTTACTCCCAGCATAAGGAAAATTCCTCCAAACAGGGCATACATGCGTATTTGTTGCTCTTCCAGCCGTGCGTTATTCTCTTCGATCAGCATTTGCTGTATTTTACTTTCTTTTTCCAGGGAAAGTTTTTCGGCAGCAAATTTACTTTCCAGCTCTTTTTGAAACAGCATCTGTTTGTTTTCATCATTTACAAGTGAATCCCGCATCACAATAAAATCCTTGTAATATTTCATCGATTGTTTGTGATCGCCTTTTAATTCATAAGCAGTACTCAACACATAATATGCTTCATCCAGTACATCGGGATAGTTTACAAGTTGAGCATACTGAAGAGAGAGTTGTGCATTTTTCAATGCCTGATCCGGATTTTTTATTTTCGCATGATATTTACTAAGATTGGCATATGAATTGGCAATTCCTACCACATCATTCAATCCTAACCGTATCTCCAGGGCTTTTTCCTGTAGTAAAAAAGCGGAATCCATTTTTTCTAAATGAAAATACACCTGCGATAAATTGCTGTTCACGTAACCCAGCCCGTTGAGATCGTTTATTCTGGTTCTTACATCAAGGCTTTGCAGGTAATAAGTTTTGGCTGTGAAATAATTTTTTTGGTTTGAATAGATCGATCCGATGTTATTAAGTGCTGATCCCAATCCCATCAGGTCGTCTACTTCACGATAATAGTGTTCCGCTTTTTTATAATATTCCAGTGATTTTTCTATTTCGTGGTGATCCTGGTAGATATATCCGAGATTCATCAGGCAATTGGCTATACCTTCCTTATCTCCGAGTTTCGTGTAAATTTCCAGGCTTTTGTTATATGCTTCTATTGCTTTTGGGAGATTTCCCTGGTGGTGATAGATGTTGCCGATATTATTGATAGTATTGCACATGGCGCTGTAGTCTTTGGCTTCCATTTGCAACAGGATGCTTTCATTGTAATAAGACAATGCTTTTTCAATATTTCCATCGATAGAGTAGAGATAACCTGCATTGTTTAATGCTGCCGATTCAGATAATTTATCACTACAGTTTTTTGCTTCTGTGATCAAAGAATCCCAATAGGTAATGCGCAGGTTTAACTGAGCTTCGGCAAGCATTAACCGGGCATAAAGTGTTTTACACGGATCTTTTTCTTTTTCAATTACGGAAGTAAGTGAGTCGGTTTTATCAAAATATTGTGAAAAACAAGTAGTATAGCCAGCAATTAAAAATAACAAATAAAATATATTGTGTTTGTTGCTCATAAGTTGGATCAGAATTTCAATCCAATAATCAGCACATCATCCACCTGTTCGAGGTCACCACGCCAGTCTTCAAAACTGGTAGCCAGTTTTTCTTTTTGTTTTTCTGCAGGAATCGCGGATATAGAAGCCAATAATTTTTTGAGATTAGCCTTTTTAAATTTTTTACCTCCTGTTTTTTTCACATTAAATTTTTCTCCCCCGAACTGGTCGGCATATCCGTCTGTTCCTAAATAAATCATATCGCCTTGCTGAACCGGTAAAGGAAAAGTGCCGAAGGATTGCATTTTCTCATCTTTTCCCACGGGCATTTTGTCAAAAGGCATTTCCAGGAATTGCCCGTTTCGTACAACAAAAGGCGAATTATGTGCAGCGGCATAAGTGATCTTTGTTTCGGAATTGTTTTTTTCGAACTTCATCAGCGTGGCATCCATTCCGTCTTTTGCCCCGTCATGTGATATATTCAGAACAAGTTTTTCACGCACATAATCCAGTATTTTTCCCGGTTCTGAAATATTTTTTTCGTTGATTGCTTCATTCAGGTAGGTAATATTAAGCAAACTCATAAATGCACCGGGAACACCATGGCCGGTAGAATCGCACACGGCTAAATAACAAACGGTGCCTTCTTCGTTGTGGGTGAACCAGTAAAAATCTCCGCTCACAATATCTTTGGGTTGAAACAAAACGAAATGCTGCGGGAAAAATTTTTGCAATACTTTATCGCTGGCAATAAGTGTATATTGTATTCTTTTTGCGTAGTTGATGGAATCGAGAATTTCTTTATTTTTCTCTTCTACCAGGTCGTAGGCATATTTTAGTTCGGTGTTGCGTATTCTCTCCAGTTCTGTTTCTTTTTCGGCCTTTTCCGTAGCCATCTGTTTTTCCATTTTTTTTATCCTGTTGGTCAGGTCGACAGATGTGGCTTCTTCTTTTACAGCATGAAACGATTCGAAATAGTGAAGCGCCTTTTCAGGATTATTTTTCATTTTATGACCCTGGTAAAGCAAATAGTAAGCACGGAATAATTTATTACGGTTATTGATTTTGGTGCAAATATCCACAGCTTCTTCCAGTATCCGTATGGCATTGTCGGGTTTTTCTGTTTTCAGGTAAATATCAGCCATTTCATTTAATGATGTGGCCAGGCCCTGCCAGTGTTCAGTACCTCTTCTTATATTGATAGCTTTAGAAAGATATTTTTCTGCGGTGGCAAAATCTCCTTTCACTTTATTTAATTCGCCCAAATCGTTGTATACGCGCGAACTTCCCGATGTTACTTCCAGTTCATCAAATATTTTTACCGATTGCAGAAATAATTTTTCTGCCTTATCAGTTTTTCCCTGCTTAAGATATAAAGTAGCAATTCCCGTTTCACTCCTTGCTATTCCATACGAATAATCGTTACGGCTGAAATGCTGATGGGCTTCGAGAAATTTTTTTTCTGCATTTTCAAAATCCTTCAGGTCGGAATAAATAATGCCCATGGAATAATGGCACCATCCGTAGTTTTGTTCCTTTTCAAATCCTTCATATTCTTTGGTGGCCTGTACAACAAGATTGAAAGCAGCATCATAATTTCCAAGATACATTTCCATAATGGAAAGAAAAATGCGGGCATAGGAACTGACTCTTGGATTATCAACCTGGTTCAGCCTGCTCCGAACGATTTCTACATTCTGCATAGCAATGCCAAACTGCAGATTGTCGGCATAGATCCTTGAGAGAAGAACACGGTAAATAATTTCACCGTTAAGATGATTGTTCTTCAGGCAAACTTCCAGTTCCTCTTCAAGTATTCCGGTTAGTTCTGTTCTGAAACTATCATAGTAAATTTCTGTAAAGTCCCATACAAGCAGTAATTTTTCTTCCAGTGAATCGGTTTGTTGAAACCTGGAAAGAAAATTTTTATAAACCTGTCCTTTCAAATGAATTAAATTATTCCTGGTTTAATTTTTTTACCATGGTAAGAATAGTGGCAATAGCAACCGTCTCACCCGTTTCGTCATATACATCCACCAAAAACTTTACGATTCCTTTTGCAATATCTTCTGCGTTCTTTTTTTCCTGTGCAATTTTTTCCTTTACGGTAAATTTTACGCCAATGGTCATTCCCGGGTAAACGGGTTTGGTGAATCGCGCCTCTTCAATTCCGTAATTCAGCAATACCGGCCCTTTTTTAGGATCAACAAATAATCCGGCAGCTTTCGATAAAACAAAGTATCCGTGCGCCACACGTTTTTCGAAAATGGTTCCTTCCAGAGAAGTAGCATCCATGTGCGCATAAAAATTATCCCCGCTTACATTGGCAAAATTCACAATATCGGCATCAGAAACGGTGTGTTTGGCAGTGAACACCGTATCCCCTACCTGTAATTCTTCAAAATGTTTTCTGAAAGTATGTTTTTCCGATTCAATGTACTCTGCTCCCTGCTGAAATACTCCCGATACGTTGGTGATGGAAGTAGGATGCCCTTGTATGGCAGTACGCTGCAGGTAATGAAATACTCCTCGTTTCCCCCCCATTTCTTCTCCGCCTCCTGCGCGTCCCGGCCCGCCATGCACCAGTAAGGGCATCGGTGAACCATGCCCGGTACTTTCTTTGGCGCATTTTTCATTTAAGATTTGTATTCTTCCGTGCCATGTGGCTGCTTCCAGCACATATTCGCGGGCAATGCGATCGTCAGCTGTACAGATCGTACTTACGAGAGAACCTTTGCCCATTTTCGAAAGTTCAATTGCATCCGAAAGATTTTTATAGGGAATAATAGTAGATACCGGTCCGAAAGCTTCCACATGATGACAATCGGTGTTTTTAAACGGAGAATCATTGAGAAAAACTATCGGAGGAAGAAAAGCACCTTTGTTTTTGTCAGCGCCCACCACTTCAAAATTGGTTAAATCGCCAATTACGATTTTTTGTGATTTTTTCAGCAGGTCAATTTTTTCCAGTACTTCTTTCACCTGTGTTTTTCCGGCCAGTGCTCCCATGCGCACACCTTCTTTGGAAGGATCGCCTATTACTGTTGCGGCCAGTCGTTTTCCAAGATGAATCTGCACATCTTCCACTAGTTTTTCGGGAACAATTATTCTTCTTACAGCTGTACATTTTTGCCCTGCTTTGACAGTAATTTCTGAAGCCACGGATTTAATGAAAACATCAAATTCGGGTTTTCCGGGAACAGCATCTTCTCCCAGGATCATAGCGTTTAAACTATCTGCTTCCATATTAAACGGAACGGCTTCTTCCAGCAAACGGGGATGGGATTTCAGCAGTTTGCCTGTATGTGCTGAACCGGTAAAAGTGACTACGTCCTGTGCGCTCACAGAATCTAATATGCCATTGGCCGATCCGCATATGAGTTGCAGGGAACCTTCGGGTAAAATTCCTGACGCAACAATTTCTTTTACTACTGCTTCAGTAAGATAAGAGGTAACGGTGGCCGGCTTTACGATGGCGGGTACTCCTGCCAGTAAATTCACAGCAATTTTTTCCAGCATTCCCCAAACCGGAAAATTAAATGCGTTGATATGAATGGCAACTCCCTGCTTTGGAACGCAGATGTGGTGCCCGATGAAAGTTCCGTTTTTGGATAGTTTGGCCGCATCGCCATCAAGGCAAAATGAAGTATCGGGGAACTGTCTGCGCAAACTGGCATAGGCAAAAAGATTTCCTATTCCACCTTCTATATCAATCCAGCTGTCGATTCTTGTGGCACCGGTAAAGGCGCTGATGGTATAAAAATTTTCTTTTTTTTCGGTGAGATAAAGAGCCAGCGCTTTCAGCATTCTTCCGCGTTCGTGAAACGTCATTTTTCGGAGAGCGGGGCCACCGGTTTTTCTCGCATATTCGCACATTTGTGAAAAATCGATTCCTTTGCTGCTGGCTGTTGCTACCTGTTCACCATTTATCGCATTGTAAAGTATTTGTCCGTCATCATTTCCTGCCGTCCATTTTCCGCAGGCATAATTATTGAGTTTTTTCATTGGTAAGGAGTTAATTGCCTAAAAGTAATTAAAAGACGGCAATAGCGGAATATCCTTACAATGAAATCATTAAATTTTCATGCGAAATTTCGTCTTTTTGGTTTCAGGGGAATTTATATCTTTAAGCCGCCTCAAAAATTGCCTGTGAAAAGAGAAAGAATCGTTGCCGGTGTGTTTACCATTTACCTTGGAGACGACCATATTTGCCGGAACACTGTAAAGAAAAACGCTGAGATTGGTTTAAAGGAAGCAGTTGCCGCCACAGAAGCAGTGGTAGAAATTTTTAATGGCGAAATTGCACCAATACTTGTAGATATCAGGCAAATTCGTTCCATCAGCAGGGAAGCCCGTGAACATTTCACCATGAAAAACCGAAAACCCAATGTAAGCGCCATCGGGTTGCTGGTTAAATCTCCTCTGAGCAGTTTAATAGGAAATTTTTTCCTCGGAATCAATAAATCATCGGTGCCTACCCGGATTTTTACTTCAGAAAAAAAAGCGACAGAATGGCTAAGAAAGTTCCTGTAAAACGAAAAAAAAAGGAAGGGTTTTTACCGGGAGACAAAAAGAGAATTGCTGAAATTCTTGAAGTGATCTTTTCCTATGCCCAGCTGCATTTTGATAAAAAAGCCGGTGTAAAGGGAGACGATTCTTATATTGATGCCGTAGCTACAGGAATCAATATGCTCGGGGAAGAATTACAATCAAGAACCATATCACTTCATGAAAAGGAAGTTCTGATCAGGGAAATCCATCACCGTGTTAAAAATAACCTGGCCATTATTGCCAGCCTGCTTAATATCCAGGCAACAAAAGTAAAAGATGAATATCACCGCCAGTTACTGGAAGACTGCCGCAACAAACTAATGGCTATATCACATATTCACCAGCAGCTTTATTTTACAAATGATTTTTCGAAACTGGATTTCGGTGCCTATATCGCTGACATTATTTCTATGATAGAAAGCACTTATTCATACGAAAAAGCAGAGATCGTTACTTCCATTCAGCCGGTTATTGTCAACATCAATAAAGCAGTGCCCTGTAGTCTTATTCTTAATGAGCTGGTGACCAATTGCTATAAGCATGCCTTCAGGGGGAAAAAAGGAAAAAAACGGATATTTATCAGCCTGAAAAATTCAGGAAATACAATTACACTTACAGTAAAAGATAACGGTGTGGGGATTAGTGTCGGAAGAAAATCAGGGGAATCGATGGGACTTTCGCTGGTGCGCGACCTGGCCGGGCAGTTGGATGGAAAAGTGAAATGGAGCGGGAGAGAAGGTACTGAAGTAAAATTAACATTCAGGAATTAACCCCTGAGTTTATCCAGCAGGTCATTTAATTGTTTGGCTTCTTCATTGGTGAGGACATTGATGGATTTATGGTATTTATCTACTTTTTCATTCAGTTCTTCTACCAGTTTAAATCCTTTTTCGGTAAGGGTAATATCCACCTGCCTGCGGCTTTCCTTGCATGTTTTGCGGTCAACCAGTTTTTTTTGAGAGAGTTTTTCCACCAATCTCGAAGTATTCGACATTTTATCTATCATCCGTTCGGTGAGCAGCTTAAGAGGAGCTGCATTGGGATACTGCCCCTTGAGAATACGCAGAATATTATACTGTTGGGTTGACAGGCCGTAAGGCTTAAACAGGTACATCACCTGGTTATTGAGCCATGCTGATGTAAAAAGAATATTCACGTGGGCTTTCTGTGCCTCACTGCTGAATTTCCTGGATCTGACTTCGTCTTCTAATTTCATTGTATGTACAATTGATACAAAATTAGTAATTATTCCCTGAAAATCATTTTTTGGAGGCAAATAAAAATTCTTTAACTTTGCATTCCTTTAAAAAGTAAGGTTCGGTAGTTCAGTTGGTTAGAATACGTGCCTGTCACGCACGGGGTCGCGGGTTCGAGTCCCGTCCGGACCGCAAA
>JBMORL010000081.1:74696-102230 GCA_049322335.1 Bacteroidota bacterium | reverse complement strand
CGATGCGCCCAATACCGTTGCCAATTTTATCAAGTTGAGTGAAAGCGGTTATTACAACGGATTAAATTTTCATCGTGTAATTCCGAATTTTGTGATACAGGGCGGATGTCCAAATGGAATTGGAAACGGTGGGCCGGGTTACAAAATAGATTGCGAATTAACAGGAGGAAATCAATACCACGATAAAGGAGTTTTATCCATGGCTCATGCCGGAAGAAACACAGGCGGATCGCAGTTTTTTATTTGCCACAACCGTCAGAATACACAGCATCTTGATCGCCAGCACACCTGTTTCGGAAAAGTGGTGGAAGGTCTCGATGTGATCGACCAGATTCGCCAGGGAGATAAAATTGTGAGCATTACCATCACTGAGAATTAATTTCTAACTAAAACTATCCATCCGCAGAGGAATAATGTCATCCCTTCGGGATTTTATGCTTACCCGAAATAAGTCATAATTAAATTTTCATTTGGTATAAAAAACTCCGAAGGAGTGGCATTTTTTTAATCCCGAAATAAAAACAGATAACAACTAAAACCCCGAAGGGGTGGCATTATATACTCATTCTTACCGCAACACGGAGTATCATCAACTCCGAAGGAGTGACATTATTTTACATTAAATCCAACCGATCATTACTTAAAACCCCGGAGGGGTGACATTATACACGTATTTATCACCCTTCAATATACATTCATCAAAAATATTTTTGAAACTTTTATGCAATTCCTGCATTATATCCCCTGTAAGGATAAATACCCATAGTATGAAAGCAGGAAAAATTCCCGGGATGGTGATTTGCACCATAGCTGTAGCATCCATTCTTTTTTCGTCATGCGACCGGCATATGTATGCCCCGGCATATGGTGGCGGTGATGGAGATTTCGGATCGTACCGTGGTTCTGTTTTTAAAACAAAAGAAACGCGTTCTGTAACCGGTTGGGATTACGGCAGCAGCAGCGATGGCGGATATGAAAAAACAACCCGGATGGAAGACGGAAAACTTCCCGATGGAGTTACAGTAAAAGAACACACCGCCTCTTCTGAAGTAAAATCAAAAGCAGGTTTACTTACCGCTACCGAGATCAACGATTTTTCCAAATGGAATTTGTGGAATGATTTTGTGAAAAGCGAACTGCAGGCCCATCAATCCAAATGGAAAATAAATCCGTATGCGCGATATACCGTTCAACTGGAAAACGAAAGTGGAAAACCATTACAGGGCGCAAATGTTTCGCTGGTGAATGCCAAAAATGAAATATTATGGCAGGCTGTTTCGGATAACACTGGTAAAGCGCAACTCTGGCCCGCATTAACAGCTGATAAAAAAGATTCCATTCCCGCATCAATCATTATTAATTATGGTGATATAACAGCCACTATAAATAATCCCGTAGAATTTGAAAAAGGAATCAACCACAAAAAAATAAATACCTCCTGTTCGGTTTCCAATGTTGCGGATATTGCCTTTGTAGTAGATGCCACGGGTTCGATGGGAGATGAAATTGAATACCTGAAAGAAGAACTCAATGACATTATAACGAAAGTAAAAAACAGGCATGAAAAAATTACGGTGAATACAGCCGCAGTGTTTTATCGCGACAAATCGGATGCTTATCTGACTATTCATTCTGATTTTTCATCCGACCACAACGTCACCACTGCTTTCATAAAAAAACAAAGTGCAGGCGGTGGCGGAGATTTTCCAGAAGCCGTGGATGCGGGACTGGATGTAGCAGTAAATACACTTAAATGGAATGAACCGGCAAGATCGAAAATGGTTTTTATTTTCCTTGACGCACCCCCTCATTCAGAAAAGGCCAATGAAATGAAAAAAATAATTTTCACTGCCGCGAAAAAAGGAATAAAGATCATTCCTGTTTTCTCCAGCGGAAGTGATAAAAGCAACCAGTTTATTATGCGAAGCGCTGCTTTAGCCACCAACGGTACTTCCATTTTTATTACCAACCACAGTGGAATTGGCGGCCATCACGAAGAACCGGTGATTGACAGCTACAGCGTGGAATTGCTGAATGATGTTTTGCAACGGGTGATTGAACAAAACATTTATATGCGCGACTGCAACGACAATCAAACCTCATCACCGGAAGTTGCACCTGATACATTAATGGTAAGTAACAATTATGAAATGATGAATGTGGCGCTGGATTCACTTTTATCAAAAGTAACGAATGACAGCACCCTGTTAGCTACTCTTCTTCCCTATACAAATGCAAATACCGTTGAGGAACTTGAAAAAAACAAACCGGTGAGAGACCTGGATACGGCTAAACTTTTTACCGATCTTAGTCTTGAAGTGTCGTGGCTGAAAATTTACCCCAATCCCACCAGTGGAACGATAAAAGCCGAATGGAATGCAAAAACCGATTTCATTTACCTCAGCGATATGAGCGGAAAAATCCTTCAGCGTTTTTCTGTAAACGAACAAACATGGATACAAGCCGATCTTTCTTCTTATCCATCGGGAATTTATTTCATCCAATACATGGAAAAAGAAAAATGGATCAGCGCGAAAGTGGTATTGAATAAGTGAAAAATTGAAGATTTTGTTACAAAGAAAAATAAACGCTTCCTTTTCAGTAAAAAACCTCTCCCGCTCCGCGTGCATTTCTCTCCGTGTTCTCCGCGGTTATTGTATTTGAATTATTTCTTTCAGGATAATTTTCAATTGATTTTTGGTATCTTTGCTTTTGATGAGTGGTATAAGTGTCATAAAAAAATATTTCCCTGGACTAACAACTTTGCAACAACAACAGTTCGAAAAAATAAAACCGTTGTATGAAGACTGGAACAGCAAAATAAATGTTATCAGCCGGAAAGACATGGAGCATTTTTATATTCATCATGTATTACATTCGCTGGGCATTGCCAAAGTGATTTCATTTCAGCCGGGAACAAAAATTATGGATGTGGGAACAGGTGGCGGTTTTCCCGGCATACCGCTGGCTGTTTTATTTCCGCAATGCCACTTTCATCTGGTTGATTCCATCGGTAAAAAAATAAAAGTAGTGAATGAAGTATCGGCAGCACTGGGATTAAAAAATATCACCACCGAACACAACCGGGCGGAAAACATTAACCGTAAATTTCATTTTATCGTGAGCCGTGCTGTTACCACTTTTGAAGAATTTATTCCCTGGATAAAAAACAAAACAGAAAAAGAAAATTTCAATTCGCTTCCCAACGGCATTTTATACTTAAAAGGCGGAGACCTTGCCGGAGAACTGGCCACCGTAAAATCACATTATGAAGTGACTGATCTGAAAAATATTTTTACAGAAGATTTTTTCGAAACAAAAAAAGTGATTTACGTAAGCCTGTAGATTCTCAGCTGATGATATATTCAAATTGAAGCCCGCAGAGTTTCTGGTAATTGGCACCTACTGCTTTCATATCATCATCGCCATCTTCATACACCCATTTTACTGAAATATTTTTTTCCAGTTTTTCTATTTCCCTTAGCAATTCCAAAACAGCTATAACAGACGAAGAGCTGATGTATTCGAAATTGAGTTCAATGGTACTTCCCGGTGGAATACGGTTGGCCTTGAGCCATTCGGTAAAAGGAAGATAATGTTTTTTGGCATTTTCGGGAAACGATTTTCCACGTATATAAAAAATATTGGAAGAGGGGTCGAAACGAATTTCGGGCGTGTTTTTTCCGGCTTCAGAAATAAATTTGCTCATACGTAATCAGGCTCCGCTGCGATCAACTTTCACTTCTACAGTAAAACAGGATAAACGGTCATTTATCGTTTCAAAATTATACTTCAGTTTATTTTTCGATTTCATAGCCATGGTAATAAAACCAAGCCCCGCACCACCTTTATTGGAAATAATTCCATTGGTAAGCACTTCCATATATAATGATTTCACCTGCGCTTCGTCATAATTATTAATCTGTTTCAGCCGGTCGTCCATCACCGAGAGATTAGAATTAAGAATAAGATTTCCGAATGTCACCAGGTATTCCGCATCATCCTGTGCAATAATCAGAAAAGAGTGTTGCTTTCCTGCTTCATCTTTTTCGCCATGCAATCTTACGTTTTGTAATCCTTCCACAAGAATAGAAAACATACGTTTGATCGTTCCTTTTTTATCACCGGCCTCCAGCATGGTTTCTTCTACTCCGTTGGAAATAGAATTCACCAAATCCTGCGTGAATTCGCCAAAATGCGATACAAGAATTTTCTTTTTGGATTGGCTGTTATAATTCCCGTATAACTCCTGGTACCGGGAATTGCAAATCTCTAAGACCTTATTTGAACTTAAACCCATTAAATCGGGAAAATCCCTGCAGGTGTTAATTTTTAATGAGACGCAAGTTAGTATTTTTTGATAAACTAAGTATGTTTACGTATCAATTTTTACCCTTTCCCCCACCCGTAATACGTCATTTATCAGTCAACTAACCCTCCAAATATAGGTTTTTGGCCCGTGAGAAACCTAACGGAGGGTCCTAAATTTTAACAAATAACCGTTGAAAGCGTGTCGATTAAACCCGGATTATGCATTAGGATTGTAATGTAGTAGTGTGCAGGGGATGATCAAAAAGAAACGTATCCGGGTTTAACCCCGATGCCTTTGGCAAATTTTGCATTTTTCTAATGCAAAATTTGGGTTAAAGGTAGAGCAACCGTAAGTAAAGCACCGGATTGAGCTTGAATTTCTCATCCATCCAGAGGTTGATCCGTTGAAAATTGGCCGTTGCCCCCAGGTCGAAAGTAAATTTTTGGTTGAACTTCATCCTCACTCCTGTACCCAAAAAAAAGCCAAAACCCATACCTCCGCGGTCGATCCAGGGTTGCAGGTAGTAGCCATTTTGAAGCAGGTTGTATTGTAATCCCTCAATAATGGCTGTGTTTTTTACCGGCTTTACGGCATTAAAATTTCCCCCGAATTCTGCATATCCCCTCACTTTTTCTTCCCCAAAATCGGAATGGTATCCCAGGTCAATACTCAGGCGGTTTTCCTCCCCGGTCAGGATTTCGGGGTAAACAATAGGATCACCACTCATATTATTAGGGTCATCGGTATAGATAGCAAAAGTGGCCGCCAGCGTAAGGCGAACGAAATTTACATCCATAAAAAAGGCTGAAGTTTCGTCCGTATAATAGCCAAAATGGAATCCTGCCGCGATGCCGGGTTTATACCTCATTTGGGCCGGGTATTCGCCAATCCAGAAGGGAAGCTGCTGAAATTTATTACTCAGCTCATTCTTTACATAGGGATTGCTGATAAGGTCAACCAGCGAATATTCATTGGTGCCGCCATAATAGCCGGCAGTATACTTATTGGCCAGGCATGCACCGGTATTGATGCCAAAATAAAACCCGGTTTTGCTTTCCAAAACGGGAATTTCTTCCTCTTCCTGTGCGATGGCCAGCAATGGAAAAAAGAAGGATAAAGCGGACAGAAAAATATTTTTCATAATTTTCTTCAAATTTGAAAATAATTCTTATTTTTTCACTCAATTAAAAAACAAAAGTTATGGGATTATGGGATAAAATCAAAGGAGAACTGATAGACATCATCGAATGGATCGATACGTCTAACGGTGAGCTGGTGTCGCACAAATACGACCGTAAGGATAACCAGATAAAAAACGGTGCAAAACTAACCGTACGGGAATCGCAAATTGCCGTATTTATTGATGAAGGACAATTTGCTGATATTTTCACACCGGGAATGTATTCACTTACTACCGAAAACCTTCCGTTTCTTTCGAAGCTGAAAGGATGGAAACACGGGTTTGACAGTCCCTTCCGTTCGGAGGTGTACTTCATCAACACCGGGATGCTGGATGGTTTATTGTGGGGAACACCAGGGCCATTGAATATTTTCAGTGAAGAATATGATAATATTCAATTCACCGCCAACGGATCGTTTATTTGTTATGTGGATGTGGATCCTGCCGATCGTTATGCTGCACTGAGAAAATTTTTCTCCAAGATCATCCAAACAGATAACGAACTAACCAAAAAAGAACTGCAGGTAAAACTTCGCCAGTTCCTGAGCAATTATCTTGAGCCCGCTTTCCAGCAATGTTTTGATGCGCAGAACAAACGCGGATTGAACATCAATAAAATGGAAGCGGCCACCACTGTAAAAAGTTATCTCGATCCGCATTTCAAGGAATTCGGATTATTGCTTAACCTTTTTACCATTGGCGAATACGATTACGATGAGGCAACGAAAAAACTCAAGGAATCACGCCAGGCTACCAAAGGAAAAGTATTCGACATCAAAGGAGAAGGCGGAGCGAAAAAAGAAGTGCTCGACATGTACAACGATGCCGAGATGAAAAAATACATGCAATACCAGATGGGACAAACCATGGAAAAATCGGCTGGTGCAGAGGGTGGCGGAAATATGATGGGTAATTTGATGGGAGCAGGAATGGGATTTGCTATGGGAAATCAAATGGGTGGAATGATGAATTCAGGAATGCAGGGTGGTGGCGCACCACCTCCGGTTCCGGGACAAATAAAATTTTTCGTTGTAGTAAACGGACAACAGGCCGGCCCGTTTGAAATGGCGCAAATGCAACAATCTATTCAGGCAGGACAACTGAAAAAAGAAATGATGGTATGGAAAGAAGGAATGGCTGCGTGGGCACAGGCAGGAACAGTTCCCGAACTGGCCGCGTTGTTTAATGCTACACCTCCTCCTATTACTCCTCCTCCGCCACCGGTTGGGTAAAAATTGATTTTTAGTGTCTCCACTAATGCCAAAAACGTTAGTGGAGATTTTTTTGAATAATAAATAACCAAAGCTTTATGGAAACCGCCAAAGAACAAACAGCCGATCTCAAAGAGATCAAATGCAAAGGTTGCGGAGCCGCACTTAAATTTATGCCCGGTACCACCAAACTGGGATGTGATTTTTGCGGAGCCGAAAATGAAATCGAATTCAAACAGGAACCCGTTGAGGAACTTGATTTTGACAAATTCCTTTCGGAATACTTAACCAAATCGGATAATACAGTAAAGGTAAACGTAGTAAAATGCGGTGCCTGCGGAGCACAAACGCAATTGCCCGATAAAGTAGTGGCCGACCATTGTGATTTTTGCGGAACACCCATCGCTATGAAAGATGCCTCTACCTGCGATCTCATCAAACCCAAAAGCATTCTTCCCTTTGCCATCGACCGTGAAAAAGGTTTTGATTCATTTAAAAAATGGGTAAGCTCCATCTGGTTTGCCCCCAACGATCTGAAAAAACGAATGGACGATTCGGAAAAATTAGCCGGAATGTATATTCCTTACTGGACTTTTGATGCTGATACCAATTCATGGTACACCGGTTTGCGCGGAGTAGACCGCACCGAAACGTATACTGCTTACGAAAACGGCAAACCCGTTACACGCACACGCACAAAAACCGATTGGTATCCTGCTTCGGGATATGTTTCGTATTTTTTTGATGATGTGCTGGTGGTAGGAAGCAAATCGCTTCCCAAAAATTACATGGATGCACTTGAACCCTGGGACCTGAAAAATCTCGTGCCCTTCGACAATAAATTCCTCAGCGGATTTAAAACCGAAAGCTATGGTGTTGATTTGAAAATGAGCTATGACGATTCGAAAAAGAAAATGGATGTGGTGATACGGGAAAAAGTAAAACAGCACATTGGAGGAAATAAACAACAAATCACCACACTTGATACCAAACACTCCAGCGTTACGTTTAAACATATTTTATTACCCGTTTGGCTGAGCGCTTTTAAATACAACGGAAAAACCTATCGTTTTATGATCAACGGAAGAACCGGGGAAGTACAGGGTGAACGTCCGTACAGCTTCTGGAAAATTTTCTTCCTGGTTGTATTTATCCTTGGAATTATTGCAGCCGGAATTGTTCTTTATATGAAGTATGGGAAATAGGGAAATCTGAAATTTTAGATTTTAAATTGATCGGAGTATTAAATTCCTTTGGGGAAATTTGTTTGAGATACCCGTTCAAACGTATTCAGGCCGGGAAAGTGCGATCAGCACACATGTATAACTATTACTTCACCACTACCAGCTTTTGCGAATACACTTTTTCATCTGATGTAACAATCCGCATAAAATAAATTCCTGATCCGAATTCATGTTTATCAAAGAGCAAAGTATTTTTTCCTTTGGATAAATTGATTCGTGTTGACAACATTTCTTTTCCTGTTACATCTGTTATTGTGAAAACAACCGCCTGGTCGAGTTGAGAAATTACACTTCCCCCCCACTCTTCCTGTACAGGATTGGGAAACTGAAATTGAACAGAAGGCGAACTTTCATTTACATGTATTCCCGTTGTGAGCAGGTTTTCACAAAACCCGGGGCTTTCGGTTTTAGTGGTGGAAGGCTCCCCGATAATGGGTCCTGAAACTACCGTATTAAAAGTAGCAGGTTGTGAACTGATAGTGGAATGAACAGCCTGTTTCACCACCACTGATCCGCCCGAGTTGGCGTGTACGTATGTCCAGTACTCGTTAGATGAAGAGTTATAATACCCGCAGGGAATTCCGCCCTGGCTGGTGAGGACATCCGAGGGTAATCCGCTGATGGAACTGTAGGATCCATGCATGGAAGAGCCGGAATAGGCATTTGTATTGCTTCCTCTTGAAACGTATAAAATATAATTTGTTCCATCGAAATAAATGTCAGGATCGGATGCGGTTCCGCTGGTAATATTTACTACCCTTCGGTTACCGCTTTGTTTTATAAATTGTGTTCCGTCTGATCCGCTTACTTCCACGGCCGAATCAAAATTTTTATCGCAGGGATAAGGGCTGCACGAAGCCGGATCACCTGTTAAACCCGTGGAATTAAGAAAAAATAAAACAATATTTCCGCTGCTGTCAATTATAGCCGAAGGATCGACATAACTCACCGAATTTCCAAAATTATCAACTATACTAACGGGAACCGGGTTAGTGTCCCAGGTGCCAGAAGAATTATCATATCTTCTCACCATACCGGGTGTATAAACATACAATTTGCTGCCACGGGTAATCACATCGGGAACACTGCCTGAATACGGTGTAAAGTTAGGCACCAATGTCCACGTTGATCCGTCATCTGACTCTGCCAGGTTTACCAAATGATCCTGGAATCCCACACAGGCTGCATCACAGGTATGAAATGACATGATGTAGTTTTTGGTGAAGGGTTGGGAAAAGATTACTGACGGAAGAAGTAACGCAATAAAAAGTACAATTTTTCTCATAAAACAGGATTTATCCGATAAAGCTAAGCTATTCTTTTTAATATGCAAAACCCGGTTAAATTGCCACGTAATAAAAAACAAAATTTTTTAAGGCACACATTTCATATGTAAGAAAAACCAAAGGATTTCCGGATGATGAAATTTTTCTTCTATTTACTTCGGTAAGTTTTGTCCCGCTGGGACAATCATAGATGGGAAAGCAGTGATTGTTAAAAATGTTTGGCACCTCTGGTGCCGGTATTACAACGAAAGTAGATGGAAAGGTTCAGACAGTGTCAGCGAAACAATTATTATCCGAAACAAAACTCTAACTGGTGCCAGCGGCACCAAACATTTTTAACAGTATACTCATCCGTAGCTATTTGCCCCAGCGGGGCAAAACAACCTGATGGAACCGGTTTTTTGTACTGGTCATCATCACTATTGATCAACTTTCACTTTTGAAACGGATCAAGCTTACAGGTAACATTCAATCCGCCAAAATACCCGAACCCGATTTTGGTAAACGCTTTTACTTCAGAATAAACCGAAAACGAAAGTATTCCTTTTTCAAAAAATGTAACCCTGCTTCCTATGGATGGTGTATATGGCAACCGTCTTTCTCCTGTTGTGGTAATGTGCATAAAATCCAACGCGAAAGGATTGATATACGGAGAAATGGTCAGCCAGGGTGAAGGATAAATATGAAAAGAACAACCTTCCGGTAAAATGGTAAGGGCAACCAATCCTATAACTGAAAAAATATTTCCCAGGGCAAAAACCTGTCCGGCAGCATTCCATGCGCTTCCTCTTCCCGTAGAACTACTGGTGTCACTTTCGCGTTCATACGAACCCCAGCCCCACATTCCCACTCCCAATGGAACATGAATATGCCTGGTATCGCTTCCTCTTACCGAATATCCAAATCCCCAGTGAATACTGAAATGTTTTTCAGGATAAAATTCTGCACGCAATGAAAATCCATTCATCCATTCACCATTTAGTCTTCCAAAATCTTTACCTGCTGCTATTTTCCATCCATAATAATAATCGTTTGTATTTTCAGGAACTTTTGTGGTGTGGATATAACTATAGTCGGTATAATCCTGTGCGAAAAGGGAAAATGAAAATAAAAATAATATGAATGTATATTTTGCTTTCACTTGTTATTTCAGAAAAGCAAATTAATAAAAAAACAGGTTGGGAACACAGAAATTTTTCAATAAACAGGACAGCTAAACTAAAAACCTCCCGAAGCATCAGGCCCACCAGCCTGGTTGCCCCGGGAGGATGGCCCGTTTACCTCTGCGTAAGCGGGCCTGTTCCCGGTTTTACTATTTCAACCCATCTGCCGGGAACACGTGCGTTGATGGTATTGTCATACATGGCTTCGGTGGAAACGGTAGGCAAATAAAACTTACCCAAATAAGCAGCATTAATTTTGAAACGGAATGTTTTTGATTTCCCGTTTTCAAGATCGTAGTAAGTATACACCCTGTCATCACGAAAATCCTGGTAGCGCGGATAATCCGATTGCATGGAAGAACTGAATTCATCCATTCTTGTATTGTGAATCTCCCAGCCACTGGGGAAAATCTGGTTGAGTGCCATTTCAGTAAGATAACCCCTGGTTCCTGTATTGGTAAGCGTTACTTCGGCAATAAAATCTGTTCCCTGTTCCAGCTTACTTACATCCAGTTTTTTTCCGCTCATGGAAACATAATTCACCTCGAGTTTTACGTTGCTGGAAGCAGAACTCTGATCACCGGTTACGGGAACTCCTTCGGTTACCAGTTTTACATACAATGTGCCTGCTCCTGTATTATTGAAATTAAGTTTTCCTTTTTTGTTCACTTCACTTACTGCCAGTTTCTGCTGGTAAACGGTTTTTTGTGTTGATTTATTTACTGCCGTTGCCCCATTTACGCTATAGGAAAACTTCATGGTTTTATCTACAGGAGAATTGCCGATATATTTTCCAATGGCCATTAAACAATAGGCGGTTTCCTGTGTGCTCATCCAATGATTGCTGTTAAGCTGCTTTGCAATTTTCATCATAACGGGAGTGGCCTTTACTTTGTCTTTCATCAGTACCAGTGCTTCCAGTATCATCGCCTCATCGCGCACTTCACTGCCATAGGTATAGGAAAGTTCGCGGTACTTGTCTACAGAAGTAGCTGTACCGGAAATAACTTTTACGGCTACTGTATTTTGCCCTGTCAACTGATAAGCAGCAGCCAATCTCCATTTTCCGGCCGTGGTAAGATCACCCGATTCACGCAACCTGTTCATAGCACCCAGCTCGGGAGCTTTGGCCAGTGCCAGCGTATACAACCTGTAAGCCTGTGTGTGATCATCATAATTTCCATGGCTGTCACCCGAATTTCTCCAGTCGCGGGCCATTTTGGTTTGGTATTTTATCCAGTTTGATTTGAGGGAATTCGGCACTTTATATCCTTTGGCTTCGGCTTCCAGCAAAAAGTGTCCTGCATAATTAGAGCCCCATTCGTTGTCTTCACCTTCACCAGGCCAATAAGCAAACCCTCCATCGTTAGTCTGAAATAACTGGATGCGTTTTATTGCCGCATTAATGTTATTGGCAATTTCTTTTTTGAAATTATTATCCAGCTCCATCACATTCGACAAATACAGTTGGGGAAAAGCAGACGAAGTAGTTTGCTCAATACAACCGTGAGGGTACTGGATAAGATATTTTAACCGTTCACCGAGATTGATGGAAGGAATGGAAGAAACCTCGATAGTTACTTTATTTGTTCCCGCTACTCCGTTGAAGTTGAAAGCAGGATCCCATTTTTTGCCGGGTTCAATTACTGCTTCGGCAACATCAGTTACTTTAGGATTAGGAGCACGCACGTCTATTTCCACATCGTATTTTGCCACTTCTTTTCCGCTTTTGGCAATGATCTGTATTTTTCCTACACCTGTTTTTTCTGCAACAGCCAGTTCAAAATTGATTACTTCATCACCGATTTTTGCAAACTTCAGTGATTTTTTTGTGCCGTCTTTCGGTTTGAAAAATTCATTGGGAATAATCTCCACTGTTACATCTTTTACATGCGGTTCCATTGCAAAAACATCAACAGGCAGATGAACTATTTCGCCAGGACCTAACACGCGCGGCAAAGTTCCAAGCACCATCAAAGGATTTCGTACCGGAACAGTTTTTTCGGCATGCCCGTATTTTACGTCTTCACCGGCCACTACCATAACGCGAACCGACCCTACGTAGTTTGGAATTTCCACTGTATGTGATTTCATTCCGAAAGCAGGAATTTTAAACGGCCCCGCAAAATGCACCATGGGTTTAAAGCGGTTGGCTTTGGAATTTTTCTTTCCGTTTCCTTCTCCGTCACCGCCAATGGCCAGTAATTTATCCATTTTTGACGCAAAAGATCCCATTACCAGGTCATACATGTCCCACGTTTTTACGCCCAATGCTTCTTTTGCATTGAAGTGATCCCACGGATCGGGAGTTTTGAAAGACGTAAGGTCAAGCAATCCTTCATCCACGATAGCCAGTGTATAGGTCATCGGTTTACCGGTTTTTTCGCGCACTACAATATTCGTTTTTGATTCGGGGCGCAAAATATCAGGCATGGCAATAGTTGGCTCGAGGTGCGAACCGGGATCTTCCACAGAAATGGGCAATACGCCATATAAACGCAATGGTAAATCGTTGGCAGTGGCAATGTGCGGCTGCAATAGTGAAATATTCACAAACACATTCGGTGTCATTTCGGAAGTAGCAGGAAATTCAAATTTTGTTTCGCCATTTTGTGTATCCACCCAGAAATAGTTAATCATCTTAATTCCCGACTCAATGCTAACAAGCGCTTTTCCTCCTCCGCTGGAAGGAAAACTTACCTTCACCATTTCTCCTGTTTTGTATGATTCCTTGTCGGTAGCAAAACTCAGCATGGATGCATTTTCATTATCTTTTCTGTTGGCACGCGCCCACGAAGGCCAGTCGATGTATACCACTTGTCCTGTAGCATGCCCGCTTTCATTGTCTTTTACCATCACCAGGTATCTTCCCCAACTGGGGCGGTTAACGCGCAACACAAAATTTCCTTTTCCGTTTGTTGTATTGATTTTGGTATCAAGAACGGGAGTAATTCCATTATTAGCGATATAGCTCGAGAGGTCTTCATCATAATTATCCCACCACCATCTCCATTGGATATTGTAAACTTTTACTGTAAGATTTCTTCTCGACAACGGTTTTCCATCGGGATCAACAGTAGCTACCTGGATAATATGATCTTTATCGGTAACGAGCGTACCGTTATACTGATCGCCTTCGGGAACTTTTATTCCCACATACGATTTGAACGGAGAATACATCACCGAACTTCTGTCGATGCTGAAATCTCCTCCTTCTTCAAAAACACGTGTAACAAAATGTGCACGCAGCATTCCCGGGGCAGCATCGCCAATCTCAAGACTCGCATCAAATGAAGCGTCACCGTTTTCATCGAGGTAATCATCAAACACAACCTGTTCTTCTGCAGAGAATGTACGGGTAGGATCATCAAAAATATAATCTTTATATCCTTTGAAAACAGTAGGGACCTGGTTTACGGTTACTTCAACTTTTGCAGCCAGCTCTTTAGCCGGTGCACCGTGCAGCCATTTGGAATTTAGTTTTACCGTATTGTCTGTATCATCTTTTTTCAGCAATTGTTTTTTAAAGTCTACGTATATCTTCAACCGGTTAGGTTTTACTGTTTCAACCCGAAGAGTTTTTGAAAACTGGCGGTTTCCTACGTGAATGTTGGTTGTCCAGTACCCGGTAGGATCCTGCGGAAGTGTGGCCGTACGAAAATCATACAACCCGTTTACGTTGGCGGTTTTCACCACTTTTTGTGTCACCACTCCCCTGGGATTTACCAGTTCCATGGCCACAGGATGGCCGGCAGGAAGAATTCCCTCTTTGTCTTCGAGCATGAAAGAAACATAAATGGAATCGCCCGGCCTCCATACACCACGTTCAGTATAAATAAATCCTTTTACCCCGCGTTGCACACTCTCCCCGTCCACCGCAAATTTACTCATCGACAAAGCCTCTCCGTCACGCATGCGAAGGTATCCGCGCTGCGAACCGTTTTTAGCAATCATCACGTAAGGTTTTTCAGGAAGTTTAGCAGAAGCAAACCCATCACCGTTAGTAGTTACGGTTGCCATTTTTTGCTGGGTGAAATCATAAATTTCTATTGCGCAGCCTGAAATCGGTTGCGTGGTACGGATATCATTGACAAAAATATTCAGCATCTTGTCATCACCGGCTTTTGCAATAAGGCCGATATCAGAAACCAGCACATTTCGCTGAACGGTTTTATCATAATAGTACGTATCATGACACGGATTTTCCCTTTCATTATAATCGTAGTCGTAATCATAATAATAGTTATCGTCATAGTAATCTTCTGAATAATAGTCATCATAAATATATCCCCACCCGTCTTCGTTCCATGGTTTTTCTTCTACCGGGGTACGGATTTCAGCCATTTGATTATTTTCTTCTTCTCCGGGATCATCACCACAGGAATACACAGAATATTTCCGGTTGTAACGCAGCTCCACATTATAGATAGCTCCGGGTTCCACCCTTACAATGGTGCCAAGATCAATGGAGAAGTTATTCCAGTCGTGAAGGTTTAGTTTTCCTTCGGGGTCGAGTTCAATTCTTTTTTTCAGTATATTTTTTCCCACCCTGCGCAACTGGTTGGTACCATCCATATTGTTTACCTGAAGAAACTGGAGAATATTATTTTCATAAATTCTTGTTACGTATACATCAACTGCTTTCAGATTTACTGCCTCAAACGGAAATAACATTCCCCTTTCGGAAGTAGGAATAATCACTCCTTCACCAAGAAGACGAACGCTGGGTTTTAGCTCTTCAAAGTCCATGTCTGTTACTTCTTCATCGGGACATGGATAGCCAAGAATATTTTTTATTCCTTTGTAAACAGAAACTGTTTTGTATCCCGCCAAACGCGAAGAAGGATAAACAATCAGCTTATGGCCTTCCACGGCAAAACTCAGTGATGAAGCATCAGCTATGGTAACCAAACCGGTAAACGACTGGTTAGTCATAACAGGATCGGAAAAATAAATCTCTACAAACTGTTCGGGATCACTGAATGATTCCATTTTTGTAATTTTAAAATCCCCGAGTGCGGGCACTTCCATTTCCTGTTCACCAAAATCGGCAGAACCCACGGGAATTCCGTTCCACGAAATTTTTACATGACTCGCTTTATCTTTTCTCGAAATATTATGCACCACAAAACGATGCGATTCTTCTGAATGATACCATTCCATTTTCAGATCAGAACCTTCCTGGAACGCATAAACACATTTTGCAATTTTAGCTGTATCCACATTATCGCTTACATGCAACTCGCCCTCCAGTTTTTGCCGTTTGAGATTATTGGTTTCGTAAGTCGACAAACCATCTACCTGCACATTAAAACGAATTTTTCTTGTTTTAAATTCAAAATCGAATGATTGGTATTCTTCGGGCACTTCCATTAATTCAGAAAGATGGAAATGTGCTGTATATTCAGTATTGGGAGGAAGCAGTTCATCGGGCATAAACTCGATCGTACGCTGATCGGTGAAATAAACTTTTCCTTTTATAGCAGGCTCGAATGTGAAAAGTTCCTTGTCAACCGGCTGGGCATAGTTTACTGTTTCTTCGTAATCGTTGGTGAGTTTAATAACGATACGTGAATCATTGGAAATGACCCCGGCTGTATATGCCGAAATATATGTGCCAAACTCAGGGTTCACCACAATTTTCTTTTTCATTTCCTTATTACACGATAAGGTGAGGGTAAATAAAAGTGCAAGTGCTGAAAAAGCCGTAAGGATAAACGGCTTTCTTACTTTGGAGAGGTGGATGGTTTTCATAAATATGTTTTTACGCAATACAATGTTATTTCTTTTTATTTCAAAAAAACACGGATATTAATCAGGTGAGGCATTGTTTCTATTAAGTGGGAAAAGGGGGCTATTAAATGAAAGTACGGGTTAGGAATTACGGTTGACGAATGACGAGTAACGGGTTTGGGCCAGGAATTATGAATTTTGCGTGTGGAGCGGGTACGAATGGTGAGGTACGAACTGAAGGTTAAGAATTATGGGTTATCAGTTGAGCGCTGGTGTGCGGATTTAAGTGCTTACAAGGGTTTTATTCTTGTAAAATTCATGCCCTTTTTATACATTTGGTGAAGTAGCTTATGCTTAAAAAATTACCATATATATGTATAGTACTGCTTTGCGCCTGCGGAGGGAGTGAGAAGGCAGACCATACGGTGCAGGACGCCAACAACCGCGAAACGGCCAAGGTGGCTCACCAGGTGCCGCGAACTATTGCCAATACCATACGCATCAGCCGCTGTTTCTCCTCACCTATCGTTAAAGACCGGTTTATCCTTTCACTTACCGGTGAAAATTATCCTAAATCAAAGCTGGTTTTCTGTATACTTAACCAGGCTAACGATACCCTTTTCTACCGCCAGGTAAACGGACTGCGCCTGCTGGAAGACCGTACTACCGAAAAACTGGATACCGAAGAAGACACCGTGCGCTATATGCAACTGCGGATGAGCTCATTCTTTGCTGAATCCAACTTTTCAAATCCGCCTTACTTTTTTAACGATCCCACCAAAGAAGGTTTTAAAGGCGATCTCGCTTTATGGAACGAAATTAAAAACGATTCCACTTCCTGGTGTTTCGAATTTTCACTGCTTGAAGATGGTGCCGCGGAAGTGATTGCTTACTCGCACGAAAAAAACAGCGTGGTGGTGTATGATGTTTCGCAGTAGGCGGGGCAGATTTGAGATTTGAGATTTGAGATTTGAGATTTGAGATTTGAGATTTGAGATTTGAGATTTGAGATTTGAGATTTGAGATTTGAGATTTAGGAAAAAACGAAAATTATTTTGAATCAATTACGCTTTTTCGGAAAAAGTTTTCAATAGTTTTTTAATGAAATATTATGGAATGAAATCTGATTTTTCTCTTTATCTGAAATCTTTTTCATCTAACATCTTTTAATTATCTTTACCAAAAACCATGCGCCTCATCACTATTTTTCGAATAACCGGATTCCTGGAAGGGTTGTCATATCTTTTGTTGCTGGGAGTGGGTGTTCCGTTAAAATATACAGCGGGCAACGAATCGTGGGTGAAAGCATTGGGATTACCGCACGGAATTTTATTTATGGCTTTCCTGATTCTTCTTTTTGTTTATGGAACAGAAAAAAAATGGAAAGCCTCACATTATATTTCCGGCTTTCTCGCTTCCATTTTGCCTTTCGGCACTTTTTATTTCGATTACAAACTACTGAAAAAAGAAACAGTTTAAGCCATCCGTTTCACCAGGTCAACCAATCTTGCCGAGTAACCCGATTCGTTATCATACCATCCTACTACTTTCACCATATTTCCGATAACGGAAGTAAGCTGTGCATCAAAAAGACATGAACTTTTATCGCCCACACAGTCGGCAGAAACGATAGGGTCTTCTGTATAAGCTAAAATTCCTTTCAGTTTTCCTCCGGCATATTTTTCAAATGTTTTATTGATCTTCTCTACGGTTTTCGGACTTTTTACAATGAACGTAATATCTGTAAGCGAGCCATCGGGAACGGGAACACGTATTCCGCATCCACCCACTTTGCCATCGAGATGGGGAAAAATTTTGGTAATAGCTTTTGCCGCACCGGTAGTGGTGGGAATAATGGATAAAGCTGCTGCCCTTGATCTTCTTAAATCATTATGGGGCGCATCCTGAAGGCGTTGATCACCCGTATAGGAATGCACAGTTGATACATAACAACTTTCTATACCGCAAAGTTCATCAATAATTTTTATCATAGGTGCTGCACAATTAGTAGTGCACGAAGCGTTGGAAACAACAGTATCAGTTGATTTAAGTAGCTGATCATTTACTCCCAACACAACAGTACGCACCTCATCTGATTTTGCAGGGGCAGAAATGATTACTTTTTTGGCTCCTGCTTTCAGGTGTTTTTCTGCCTCTTCTCTTTTCGTAAAATGCCCGGTGGATTCAACGACAATATCAACTCCCAGTTTTTTCCATGGAAGTTCCAGCGGATCTTTTGCTGAAAAACAAATAATGTCTTTTTTATTTACGGAAATAGTTCTTTTGGAGGCTGTGATTTCTCCCGGCCACTTTCCGTGCACAGAATCATATTTCAGTAAATGGGCCAGTGTTCTTTCATCAGTAAGATCGTTGATGGCTACCAGCTCGATATTTTTATCTTCCAGCACAAAGCGGGTGAAGATTCTTCCTATTCTTCCGAAACCATTGATGGCAACTTTTATTTTTTTAGGCATTGTTCTTGTTGTTATGTTCAATCAAAAATAAAAAAGTCTCACGGAGTGCGTGAGACTTTTTTTGAGAATTATGTTGGGGATTATTTTGTAACCACCAGTTTGGTTTGATGCATTTTTTCTCCGGCTACAATGTTTACAATGTAGGTTCCGGTAGAAAGGTCAGACACATCAAGCGCCACTTTTTGTTTTCCTTCGTTCATTTCACCCTGATCCATTGATCTTACGAGTTTTCCCTGCAGGTTGAACAACTGGATTTTTACATCTGTTCTTTCACTCAGTTCAAAAGCCACTTGTCCGAAATCGGTCATTGGGTTAGGCATTACGAGAATATTGCTGATCACACCGGTAGACTCGGCTGGAATAGAAGGCCCGGTAGAAAGAAGTCCTTCTGAACGCCAGATACCGCGGCCAAATGTTCCTACATAAACCTCACCTGAACGATAAGCTCCTTCAGCCCATGTGCGCTGTTGCTGGCGAACAGCATATACAGGAACTAGTCCCGGGCCGTTTACCTGGTAAGTCCACTGAGTGGAACCACCGTTAATGTTGTCGGTAGCGTAAATTCCAAGATCAGTACCAATTACGCATTTGTTGTTATCATTTAAATCGATGATGCCATCAACAACACCCAGTCCGCTGGGCAGGTTACCACGGATAGATACAAAAGAAGTGGTAGTTGTTGTAGTTGCCGCAACTGTCGATTCAACCAAAGAACCTCCTGCACAAATAATCACATGATTTTCATCGTTTGGATCAACAGCAATACCTCCTATGTAATTACTACTGTTGTAAATCTGAACTGCTGTAATTCCTGTTACATCATAGGCAGGAGCATACATGGTATTTAATCCTGAGAATCGGAAAAGATCACCGCTGCATGCAACATAAATATGATTTCCGTCCTTTGAAAACTCAACAGCGGTAGGGCTACTTCCGAAAGAAGACGACCCACCTGAGATCCAGGTAGCTTCATCCACCAGGTTAACCGCATAAGGATTTGCAGAAAAACGCAGAGCTTCACGGGTTACCCATACTCCATTTGCAAGAGTTGGTGTACCCAATAACAATGCATAAAGTGACTGTACAGGATCCTGGAGAGAAATGGTATCTCCTGAATTCACCACACTTGTACAGGTAAAAGTCAGATCTTTCTGAAAAGTTTGTGATTCGTAATTGATCACGGCACCAATATTATAACGTATTCCATATTCATCCGCAACAATTTGTGTATTGGCTGATGGAGCTGTTGTAGTTGTAAAACTGTAAGCACCGGTTGTATAATTTATAGTTCCGTTTGCAGAAAGTATTGCGCCTGTTAATGCCCCGGCTCCGTTATCTGTAATGGAGTTGGATCCTATTTTAATAATTACGGTAGAGGGTTCAATTTGTTTGTTGGAACCTGTTCCGGGAATAGTTCCGGTGAATAACGTGGTAGACCCATTAGCAGTATCCATAATTACAGGGCCATCCAGTTCATTGATCCATAAAACAGAATCCAAAGACCCTAAATCATTTTCGTTTTCATACAAGCGTCCAACCGTTGCGAAAGGCCCTAAATCCTGGCCGGGATTACCCAAGGCAGGTAAGGTATCAATCACATAACTCCATGAATTTCCTCCGTCATCCGAGCGCATCATATCACCGTAATAAACGGAAGCGATCAATACATCCTCGTTCATGTGAGAGATATCGCAATCAAATCCGTCACCGCCACGCACTTCTTCAAACGATTGCCAGGTGAAACCTGAATGGGTATTTATGTTTGTTCCATTATCCTGCGCTCCACCCATTACATCTCCATCGGCAGAAAAAGCAACACTATAGAATTGTGTTACATTATATCCGCGGTTGGCCTGGAAGAAAATATTTCCTTTATCGGGAGATTTAAATACGCCACCATCATTACCTACATACAAAAATTCATTTTCATCCCATTCCATTTCGTGGTTATCAGCATGCACATAGGAAGGGATAGGAGGACTAAGAAACCAGAATGATTTTTGCTCGAATTGTCCATAGGTGGGAACCAAACCGGGTTGTTTATTCCATTCATATAAATCAATTCCACCAATTAAACATCTGTCGGCATAACCGGGAACACCAGATATCACATTATCATACACGCCTTGCGGACTGGTAAAATTTCCTGATCCGGAAAGATAGGGGTCGAATGAACCTCCACCCGGAGCAATTTGTGTCCATGTTGCACCATGGTCTTCTGAAATATAAATTCCTTTTAAAACACTACTGTTAGTTGCGGCTCCTGCAAAAATATTCCAAAAGCCGGCACTGTTTTTTTCAAAAGACAATCCATATTCAATTCTTCCGAGGCTGCTTTGCGGGATTTGGGTTGAACCTGATCCTGATACTATTGTGAAAGTGGCACCACCATCTGTAGAGACCTGTGTTGTGAAAGTTGAGTTAGCAAAAACCTGTGCCACGATAAGCTGTCCGTCAGGAGAGATTTTTACATCTCTTACTTCCTGGGGATTTGTTCCTATTAAAGGAGCATCCACAATTCCGCCTGCCGGAGTATATGATTTTAATCCTCTTGCAGAACCAAAATCACCTGCAATCCAGATTTTATCAGGAGCGATAGGGTCAGCTTGTAATTCCAGGATGGGAACAGAGCTTGCAACAGCAGTAACTTGTGTCCACGAGGCTCCAAAGTCTGTAGATACGTATAATCCACCTGAGGGGCCGCCTTCGCCAAAGTATCCGTTAAATCCGGTACCTACGTACATCGTATTGTCAAGTGTCATACACGCACTGGAAACGGCAAGAGAAGAGGTAAGATTATTAAATGCCCAGTTGGGAAACCAGTTATTTCCGCCATTCCATGACTCATACAAACCACCGGATACACTTCCGGCAAAAACGTGTTGTGAATAGTTTCTGTCGATCAAAATAGCACGCGTACGGCCGCCTACGTTATCGGGGCCTTCTTCAAACCAGTTAAGGTTTAAGGCGCGGCTGTCTTTTTTCTGGTGATTTATTTGTTCAATTGCCTGCTGCCGTACCTGTTGAAGGTATTCAGGATCATATACACCATTTACAGAGTGCATTTGTTTATACAATTCAAAAGCATCATCCGCTTTTGTAGGCGCATCTTTTTCCACACGTGTTTTGTAGGAAGGCAATTGTTCACCGGTAAAGGGTGAGAAAACCACTGTTCCTGCAATAGCAGCAATGGCTACGGTTCCGAGTAAAAGTTTACCATTTTTCATAGTCGCAACAGTTTTAAATTCAGTTTACACAAATGTAAGCACCAGGGGCGTGCTTTTGCAAAAAATATGAAGCAAAGGTCTTTGGTGTTTAACGAAAGGTCTGTACTTCTTTATTCAGCCCCCAAATATAATATTAATGCTATTCGTAAAACGATTTTTTTGCGACAAAAAAGTGGATTTTTATACACGTCTAAAAAACACTCAGAAAATGTGTTTTTCTGCATGGTAAGACGATCTTACCAAGGGCCCGCTTTCAACATACCTGAAGCCTTTTTCAAGTCCCAAAAGCCGGTATTTTTCAAATCGTTCGGGGGTAACGAATTCCATTACAGGCAGGTGTTTGGCTGTGGGTTGAAGGTATTGGCCAAGGGTAAGAATATCTACTCCCACCGAACGCAGGTCGTCCATCGTTTCGATTATTTCTTCTTCTGTTTCACCTAATCCCAGCATAACACCAGACTTGGTTTTCAGTCCGGCTTGTTTTAAACGGAGCAGGACTTCGAGGCTGCGGTCGTACTTGGCCTGTATTCTTACCTGTTTGGTAAGTCTCCGAACGGTTTCCAGGTTATGGGAAACTACTTCGGGTTTAACATCTATAATGCGCTGCAGGTTTTCCCATTTTCCCATAAAATCAGGGATAAGGGTTTCGAGTGTGGTGGATGGCGATTTTCTGCGGATAGCCTTAACGGTTTGAGCCCATATTTCGGATCCGCCATCAGGCAAATCATCGCGATCGACAGATGTGATAACACAGTGTTTTACTTTCATCAGTTCAACGCTAAGGGCCACGCGCGCGGGTTCAAAAGGATCGGCTTCCAGGGGTTTTCCGGTGGCTACTGCACAAAATCCGCAGGAGCGGGTACAGGTATTTCCAAGAATCATGAAAGTGGCTGTGCCTTCGCCCCAGCATTCACCCATATTGGGGCAATTTCCGCTTTCGCAAATTGTGTGAAGCTTGTGTTCGTCAACGAGGCTGCGTACTTTTTTATAATTCTCACCGGTAGGAAGTTTTACGCGGAGCCATTTCGGTTTACCGGTACTTATTTTTTTTTCTTCAGAAGAAACGCTCATGGAATGACTAAAAATATTTCCGGCCGAAAATAATATTCACATACAGGGTGAGGAAATAAAAACTGTTTTGATTATTGGCCATGATAGGAATTTCTTTAGGATAAATGTCAGCTATAGCTCCCACTTCCAGCGCTTTTATTCCATCTTCTTCGGGGCTGTATTCAAATAGCAAACCGAATTTAACAAAGCCACCGGGAGTTATTTTGGTTTCGTTTAATCCTTTAAGAGTAGCTGCCCGTCCATAAATATTATCAATATGATGAGTAGAAGGGTCATACTTTTCTTCTACTATATCCGGCTCGGTATACGGATCGGTAGAGGGAATAATGATGCGCAGGTAAACCGGTTTCTGAAATGCCAGCGAAGGGCCGATGGCTGCATTAAAGCCCACTTCCACGCCCTGATCGCGCTTTTTCTGGAAAAGCACTCTCCGGTAACCGAACGAAGGGCGCATTATTATAACGGAGTTGAGCTTGCCGTAGTAGTATCCTTTTCCGTCATCGTAACCAGGGTTATACACCTTAATTTCTTTGGGATGGCGCATATTCACCAGGTCGAGGCCATAGGAAGTTTTATGGAGGTAGGTTTTTTGCCGGCCATAACGGAAGGTTAATCCCCATCCATTGGTGTGAATCATCAAACCGCCCACTGCTTCACTGCGGTAAACAAACCCCACTTCTTCCTGGGCAGGTTGTTGTGCGATTATTTCGCCCGCAAAAAAAACGGTGAGTACTGCTATGAATATCCTATTACTAATCATTACTTTTGATGCTTAACAAATGTACGCAATAATAACGTGAAATCCCATGGAAAGGTATGGAAATATCAAAGATTACATATACGGGTGATTTAAGGACAGAAGCGGTTCATATTTTATCAGGAAAAACCATTGTTACCGATGCCCCAAAAGACAACCAGGGCAAGGGGGAAGCCTTTTCTCCTACTGATTTACTGGCCACTTCGCTGGGCTGTTGTGCGGTAACTATTATGGGAATTTCCGCAAGAAACCATTCCATTGGTTTGGGAAAAGTAGAAATGGTTATTGAAAAACATATGGCTGCCAATCCCAGAAGGGTGGCCAAAATTGTGGTGCGGATGAACATCCACGGTTCGGAAAATTTAACGGATTCGCAGAAAAAAGTACTGGAAAATGCCGCTTTAACCTGCCCTGTAAGCAAAAGTTTGAACCCGGATCTGATCCAGGATTTTCAATTTGAATATTGCTGAAGAATTATTTTTCGGGAGCTTGTGCTGCTTCACCGGCAGCCTGAAAAACCGCCTGTGAATAAGCCGGGCATTTATCGCCTTTTCTTGATTTACACGAGTTTAGGGACATGGTGGAAAATAAAATAATGCCTGCAAAAAGTAACGCCTTCTTCATTTCCTTGCTTTTTTTGGTGTTGGTGTTTCGGTTCTTTTTCTTTTGTTTTACCAAAAGAGAGTGAAAAGGTACATAAACTTTTTTGATAAATAAAATATTGGGCAGAAATTTACTGTATGAATCCATGAGCGAGACGAAAACCATTGATCCTGAAATTGAACTGAGCTGGAAAAAAAGGCTGACGGGGGAATTTAACTCTTCCTATTTTATTTCCCTGCGCGAATTCCTTGTGGCAGAAAAAAAAACAAAAACTATTTTTCCACCGGGGAAAAAAATTTTCAACGCTTTTAATGCCGCTCCATTTGAAATGGTGAAAGTGGTGATTATCGGGCAAGATCCCTATCATGGAGAAGGACAGGCCAATGGTTTATGCTTTTCGGTGGAAAAAGGAATTCCCTTTCCGCCTTCGCTGCTCAATATTTTCAAAGAAATAAAAGACGACCTGGGGTTTGCCATTCCGCCACATGGTGATTTAAGCAAATGGGCGCAACAGGGCGTATTATTGCTTAACGCCACCTTAACCGTAAGAAAAGGAGAAGCAGGCTCGCATCAGAAAAGAGGATGGGAAACTTTTACGGATGCAGTGATCCGGAAAATTTCGGAAGAAAAACAGGGTGTTGTTTTTTTACTTTGGGGCCGGTTTGCCCAGGATAAGGAAAAACTCATTGACACTACAAAACATTATGTCTTAAAATCCGCGCATCCTTCTCCTCTTTCGGCCTACAACGGTTTTTTCGGTTGCCGGCATTTTTCAAAAACCAATGAGTTGCTTAAAAAATCGGGGCAGGATAGTATTGACTGGAAGATCACCTGAAATATACTTTTTAATCTTTCGTTATATAAGAAATGAAAACCGTAGTAGCCCTCTTTATTTTTTCTGGTTTCCTGTTTACATCCAGCGGGCAAACGGTGATTCTTTCCGTTAAGGCAAAAGATGAAAATAAAACATTGCCCGGTTTTAAAACGACTCATAAATCGGAAAAAGAAGCGCGGCAGGAACTAAACAAGCTGAAACAATCGCTGGTGGCAGAAGGATACATTACCAGTAATATCGATTCTCTTTACCGTTCGGGCGATACCCTAAATGCTGCGATATTTAAGGGTGAAATTTATTCATGGGGAATGGTGCGTTGCCGCCCGGAAGAGGAAGAAGCGCTTAACCGGTCGGGCTATCGCGAAAAAATTTACCGGAAAAAAATATTTTATCCCGAAGAACTGGCCCGGATGTCGGAAAAAATGCTGGTTTGGTACGAGAATAACGGCTATCCCTTTGCCGCAGTAAAATACGACAGCGTAGAGTTTGACGGAACAAAATTCAATGCTGCACTGGTGGTGGAAAAAAATCATTTTTATCATATTGACAGTATCCGTATTAAAGGAGATGCGAAAACAAGCCAGCATTATTTATTTAATTATATCCAGGTGAAACCCGGTGACATCTACGATGAATCGGTATTGAAGAAAGTGGAAAAGCGGCTGAAAGAAATTCCTTTTGTGGAAATTACACGCCCTCCTGAAATTATTTTTTCTCCCGCCAGTGCCGAATTGAATCTCTACCTGAAAAAGAAAAAAGCCTCACAGTTTAACGGGATACTTGGTGTTTTGCCCGACAACAACACGGGAAAAATAGTAATCACCGGTGACGCACGTATCCGCCTGAAAAATGCTTTTGCCAAAGGAGAATTAATAGACCTGAACTGGAGAAAACTGAACAATGCAGTGAACGATTTGAAAGTAAATTTCAATTATCCTTTTTTGTTTAAAACACCTTTTGGCACCGATCTTAATTTTAAACTTTATAAAAAAGACAGCACTTTTTTGGAACTGCATAAAAATGCGGCATTGCAATATATTCTTAAAGGCGGAAATTTTTTCAAGGTGTTTATTACCAACAACACCTATTCACTCCTCACGCCTTCCATGTTCGCCAATGCTTCCACCCTTCCTTCATTTGCCGATGTAAACAACCTGTTATATGGGATTGGTTTCAAACACGAACAACTGGACTATCGCCTTAATCCCAGAAAAGGATTTTCATTACTTGCAGAAGGTTCGGCCGGAAGCAAGGAAATAAAAAAGAATGCCAAACTCGACCAAAGCCTTTATGATAACATCAACCTGAAAACATCACTTTACAATATTTCGGGAACTGCTGAAGTGTATATTCCGTTATTAAAACGTACTACTCTGAAAATCGGGAATAATTCAGCCTGGCTGTATAACGAAAACCTTTTTGTGAATGAACTTCACCGGATAGGCGGAATAAGAACCCTGCGCGGTTTTGATGAAGAGTCCATCAGCGCATCATTTTATACCATTTCCACAGCCGAATACCGTTTTCTGCTGGATCAAAATTCGGCATTGTATATATTTACCGATTACGCCTATTATGAAAAACGTACCAAAGATGAATTTGTACACGACACCCCGGTATCATTCGGAACAGGTATGTTTTTTTCGACCAAAGCGGGAATTTTTTCCATCAACTATGCTTTGGGAAAACAATTCGGCAATCCTTTTTCGTTGAAAGGCGGTAAAGTACATTTCGGGTTTGTAAATTATTTCTGATTTGCGTACATTGGCCCTGCATGAAGCAACTAACTTTCATAGCCCTTGCATTCTTTGCCGTATCTTTTTCACCCCCGCCTGTGGTGAACAATGAAGAACGCATGGTGGAATTTTTAATGGAACATTTATCCATCAAATACCAAAAACAAAAGTTCGACCGGTTTATTTATGTAGCCGTAAAACGCCAGCAGCTTTTTTTCATTGCCGGAAATAAAGTAGAAAAAAGTTATCCTGTTTCTACTTCCCGCTACGGAACCGGTTCACAACTCAACAGCGAAAAAACCCCTTTGGGCCTGCACAAGATCTCACACAAAACCGGAGAAAAAACACCATTGGGCGGAATCATAAAAGGCAACAGTTATACCGGTGAAATTGCAGCTATAGAATCCCAACCTTTTACTACCGGAAAAGATGAAGTAACCACACGTGCTCTTCGTTTGGAAGGCATTGAATCCGGCATTAATAAAGGAGGAAAACAGGATAGTTTTAACCGGGAAATTTATATTCATGGAACTCCTGAAGAAGGATTGATCGGAAGCCCTGCTTCACATGGTTGTGTAAGAATGAAAAATCTTGACGTGATGGATCTGTTTGAACGGGTGAAAGAAGGGACTTTTGTGGTTATACTGAACAATTGACCTCTCCCTCTTATCCCTCTCCCGGGGGAGAGGGAAGATACTTTTT
>JBMORL010000081.1:53928-74596 GCA_049322335.1 Bacteroidota bacterium | reverse complement strand
GTAAGAATGAAAAATCTTGACGTGATGGATCTGTTTGAACGGGTGAAAGAAGGGACTTTTGTGGTTATACTGAACAATTGACCTCTCCCTCTTATCCCTCTCCCGGGGGAGAGGGAAGATACTTTTTGATTTCAGGCACGGTTTTGGAATTTGTTTCGAATGTTTGCTTTCAAATCACAATTCCTCTCCCTCTTATCCCTCTCCCGGGGGAGAGGGAAGATACTTTCTGATTTCAGGCACGGTTTCGGAATTTGTTTCGAATGTTTGCTTTCAAATCACAATTCCTCTCCCTCTTATCCATCTCCCGGGGGAGAGGGAAGATACTTTTTGATTTCAGGCACGGTTTTGGAGTTTGCTTCGAATGTTTGCTTTCAAATCACATTTTTCTATTTGCAGCGTTTTCAATTTTGGTTTTTCACCACAAACTTTCCGTAAAAACCGGCTGTATTGTCTTTGCCTTTGAGGTGATAAAAATAAATGCCGTCTGCCATTGAAACAGTATTTATCCTGTAGTAATGATCGATAAGGTTTTTTTCTTCGAGTATTTTTTTTCCGTTTACATCATACACGTAAAATTCGTAGGAGAAATCGCGGGTATTGTTGATATAGAGATAACCTGATTCACTAACGGGATTAGGATATATGCCACAATCCATTTCGGTGTTTATTACAGGCGGAAAATCAAACCGGAAAGAAAATAAACCTTCCTGGCGGTCGGAAACAAGAATGGTGTTGTCATTAAAAACAAAAATTCCCCATGCGCCCGACATCAGGTTTTCATCCGATGTATGTGTATCATACCAACCCGCTTTCCATGGAGAAGAGACATCACTCACGTTAAAAATCTGCAAACCGTCATAATAATGAGAAACATATACATAGTTATCTTTCAGAATAACATTGTGAGCGATGGTATTGTTATCACCTGATGAGTTAAACAACGATTTTACCTGCAGGTCAGAGATATCTGAAGCATCACATACTTTTATTCTTTTACCGGCTGTTTCATCGGTAAACACATACGTTTTTCCATTTTCCGAAAGCCACCCTGAATGATTGTAACCCATATCGGGATAGGAATTAAGTGAACCAAAAACCACCGGAAATGCCGCATTCGAAAAGTCAGCCACCCATACCCCTTCATAGGCGCAATTCATAAATGCTGTATCGTTTCGCACATAAATATCATGCACATACTGCACCTGCGAAAAAGTAGACAGGTAAACAGGATTTTCGGGATCGGCCAGGGAAAAAATATCCATTGCCCTGTTTCCTGAAAGGTTCTCCGGCCCGCAGATATACATTTTTGCTGTAGCCGTATCAATAAAAATACTGTGCGCTTTCATTACCAGCGAATCCGAATCGTATACCACACTAACCGAATCCGGCAAATAGGATATATCGATGATCTGGAGGCTGGATGTTCCGTGATCACAAATGGCGTAAACATAATGATCATAAAAAAACACATCGCGGTTGGTAATGAGTGAAGAAAAATATTTTCCGTTTACACGATCAGTTTCCGTGAGCTGTGAGCCATTAATTTTAATAAAATGCGTGCCCACAGTAGAACCTGCTGCGGCATATTTTTCCCCGTTCCATTCAAAACCAATTACATCATTATACACCGAACCGTCTGTGGTGGAAGGCAACGAATTGTCTTTCCATTGCCCGTTTAAAAAAACATGATGGGTATCCTGTGAAAAAGACGAAAAAAACATCAGCCAGAACAGCAACAGGTGGGTGATATAATATATGGTTTTCACGCTGTTAAATTACGTTAATTCCCCGTTATGGTTTTTATCTTTTATGGAATACTTATTTTACGGCATCAGATTTTTAGGCTACTTTAGCAAACCCGATGAGCGACAGCCTGGTCATCATACCCACTTACAACGAAAAAGAGAATATTGAACGTATTCTGAGGAAGGTGTTTTCGCTTCCCAAAGAATTTCATGTATTGATTGTAGACGATGGTTCTCCCGATGGAACAGCTGATATTGTAAAATCATTACAAAAGGATTTTGAAGGGAAACTTTTTATCGAAGAAAGACAGGGGAAACAGGGGCTGGGCACTGCCTACATTCACGGGTTTCGCTGGGCGATTGACAGGAAATACGATTACATCTTTGAAATGGATGCCGATTTTTCACACGACCCGGAAGACCTTGAGCGCCTTTATATTTCATGCCGTTATGACGGAGCGGATGTGAGTGTAGGTTCACGTTATTGCAAAGGCGGAAAAGTGGAAAACTGGCCTTTTATGCGATGGCTGATGTCGTATTTCGCTTCCGTATATGTACGCACCGTTTTATGGATCAGCATTAAAGATACAACTGCAGGATTCAAATGCTATAAGAGGAAAGTACTTGAAACCATCGACCTGAATAAGATTCATTTTGTGGGTTACGCTTTCCAGATTGAAATGAAATACACTGCCCTGCTTCATGGATTTGTTGTGAAAGAAGTACCTATAAGATTTGTCGACCGGCAGTTTGGTGTTTCGAAAATGAGCATGAAAATTTTTAAAGAGGCTTTTTGGGGAGTGTTTAAGATGAGGAAGAAGAAGGTGTGAGTAGTGAGATGTGAGTATTGAGTATTGAGTATTGAGTATTGGGAAGAATGAAATTAAAAAACTTAACATGAAATACCTAAACCGCGAAGACGCAAAGAGAACGCGGAGGACGCAAGGAATTAATTAGTATTATGAAACTTTTAATAAAAAACGGAACGATTGTTAATGAGGGAGTGGCCTTTGAGGCGGATATTTTGTGTGTGGATGGAATAATTGCGAAAATAAAAAGCGGCATTAACGATATTGCCGACACGGTAATTGACGCAAAAGGAAAATATGTGATTCCGGGTGCCATTGACGACCAGGTGCATTTTCGTGAGCCGGGACTTACGCATAAAGCGGAAATTTTTACCGAAGCAAAAGCAGCCGTAGCAGGCGGCATTACTTCCTTTATGGAAATGCCCAATACGGTTCCCAATACACTGACGCAGGAATTGCTGGAAGAAAAATACAAACGCGCTGCAGAAGTGTCGCTGGCCAACTATTCTTTTTTTATGGGTGCCAGCAACAACAACCTGGATGAAGTGCTGAAAACCGATGGACGTTATGTTTGCGGCATAAAAGTATTTATGGGTTCATCCACAGGAAATATGCTGGTGGATAACCGCGATACACTCGAAAATCTTTTTAAAAACTGTCATTTGCTGATCGCTACTCATTGCGAAGACGAAGCCACTGTCAGGAAAAATTCTGCTTTGTTCAAAGAAAAATACGGAGATCAGCTCAACATCTCTCATCACCCTCTCATAAGAAACGAAGAGGCCTGCTATCTTTCTTCTTCAATGGCAGTGGAACTGGCAAAAAAATACGGAACACGGTTACACATTCTGCATATTTCCACAGCAAAAGAAGTTTCGCTTTTTGATAATATCACCCCGCTTGAAAAGAAAAAAATAACAGCCGAGGCATGCATTCATCACCTTTGGTTCAGCGATGAAGATTATGCTGAAAAAGGAAATTATATCAAATGGAACCCGGCTGTAAAAACCAAAAACGACCGGGCTGAAGTTTTTAAAGCCGTGTTTGACAATCACATTGATATTATTGCCACCGACCACGCCCCGCATACTATAGAAGAAAAAAACAAACCCTACGCAGAAGCTCCTTCAGGCGGGCCGCTGGTACAGCATGCCGTTGTGGCCATGATGGAATTTGTAAAACAGGGAAAAATCACTATTGAACAAATGGTTAACAAGATGTGCCACTCACCTGCTGTTTGTTTTCAAATTGAAAAAAGAGGTTTTATCCGCGAAGGATATTTTGCGGATATAGTGGTAATCGATCCCCACCAAAACCAGACTGTTTCCAAAGAAAACATATTATATAAATGCGGATGGAGCCCGTTTGAAGGAACTACTTTTCATTCACAAATAACTCAAACTATAGTCAGCGGACATTTGGTTTATAACAACGGCCATTTCGATCAGCATAAATGCGGCATGCGCCTCACCTTTGAGCGATGAAATTAATTTACGTATATCTCATTACCGTTATATTTCTTTTTTCCTGCGGAGGAAAAGAAACAATAAGTCATGAAGGATATTTACCAGAACAAAAAATGGTGGAAGTACTCGTGGATATGCATTTGCTGGAAGGATATTACGGAAGTCTGAACCGGCACGATGACACCATTGTGGTAAATACACTTGCCGGTTATGATTCTCTTTTCGCTCGTCACGGCATTAGCAAAGAAGAATTTGAAAAAAATCTCGATCACTATGGAAGAGAACCGGAAAATATGCTTCGTATCATGGAAAAAGTGACGGATAGTTTGAATGTGCTGGAAGTGGCGCGGTGACCTCACCCCCCGGCCCCCTCTCCGCGAGAGAGGGGGGGATACTTTTTGGTTTCAGATCTGTTTTTGGGATTTGTTTCGAATGTTTGTTTTCAAATCACACGAACCTCACCCCCCGGCCCCCTCTCCGCGAGAGAGGGGGAGATACTTTTTGGTTTCAGATCTGGTTTTGGAAGAAGTTCAGAATTTCTTTTTCAATTCACAGAACATCATCTGCAATAACACATTTAAAATTCCTACCTCACTACCACCCGCTCACTGGCGATAATTTTCTTTTTGTTGTTAACCACCACAATGTATGTTCCTTTTGACTGATCTCCGAGGTCGAGTTGAAGGAGGTCGTTGGAGGATTTTTTTTGATGCAACAGTTTTCCACTCATATCATAAACAGAAACATCGTATGCAGATTTTTTCAGGTCACGCATATCAATGGTAATCATTCCATCAGTAGGATTGGGAAAAACTTTTATTTTTTCGTTTTCGATGATGTTGCTTATTCCCAGTGGTGCAACGATAATTCCCAATGTGTATTCTCCTTCGGGAACAGAATTGATGGTAATAGAACAAACTTTGTTGGTGGCATTTCCCTGTGTATTTAAAACAAAACCGGGAAAAATACTCCAGTCCTGTGCTGGTGAAGAACGATAAAGCAACACGAGACTGTCTTCATTAAACAATACCGAACCATGATCCACCATCAAACCTTCATCCAGCCCACCCCCTGCTACGCCATTAAGATTGAAGCGCCCGGTTCCTGTAATGTTGTTGACTCCAATTCCATGAACTTTCCAATAGCGGTCGGGGGAAATAACGATGGACGGGTTAACTGTCGTAAAACTATCAGGTGCTACCCAGTTGTGTTCCACGCGCACAAAGGCGGTGTCCGTTATAGCTGTTACCGTAATCTGGAAATTGGCATGGTTGAATGATTTGATTCCCGTGGAAGTAATGGTCAGATTATCGGCTGTGATAGCATCCGTAATCTTTTCATCTTCGTTGAGTGCAGCATACGTTGGATTGAATGGAACAGTGAAGGTAGAATTAGCCGTTTGTCCCGATACCGTTATTTTTTTGTAATCAATATTTCCGTTATTGTCGCGGAACACTACCTGCAACGGAACATTGTTATAATAGGATGGAGCAAAACGCAGCCGTTGTTTCACATAAACCGTCACATCAAAATTCCCCCCATTGGGAACCGAAGTGATGGAGTCGATGGAAAACTGGGGGAAACCGGGATTGAGCACCCAGTCGTTGAAAAAATCGGTGACATTAATTCCCGGGATGGCATTCAGCTGGTCGCGGAAATCAGTGCTGGTGATGTTCATGAAGGGATTGTTGTTCTGAATGGTTTTTAATCCCAGGAAGAACAATGAATCACCTAAATATCCGCGGAGACAATGCGCCACATCTGCTCCTTTTTTATACGAGTGATCGCCATAGGTTACATTTTGCGGAACATTGGAAATGGCATAGGCGCCACCGTCATTGATATGTGCCCGCCACACCACATCTTTATGATTGGCGCGAACGGCATTGAAATAAGCTGTTGTTCCATATACAAATTCTGTAAAAATATGTTCGGAGAATACAGCCATTCCTTCGTTGATCCACATTTCTTCTGCAGTCATACACGTAACATGGTCGCCCCACCACATATGCGAAAGTTCGTGCGCCATGATAGTTTCGTAAGTGAGCGAACCGTTAGCAAAAGAACGCGGGTAGGCAATATTGGTAGCATGTTCCATGGCGCCTGCATTAAACGGCACAAATGAATATCCTACTTTATTCCAGCGGTAAGGGCCGTATTTTTCTTCGAATGCCTGTATACCGTCAAATAAATTGATAAATGAATTTTTTATATTGGTGGTATCGGTGGAAACAGCAGCCAGCCAAACGGGAATAGTATCACCGGTAACAGGGCTAACGTATTGTTGTTCTACATGAGTATATCCTGCCACCGCCACACAAGCCAGGTAGCTTGGAATCTGTTCATTAAGACGCCAGGTACGGATAATATCAGAACCGTTTACCTGCTCACTAACGAGGTAGCCATTGCAGTAGGCGCGTTTTCCGCTATTGGAAGTAATGATAAAATCATAGGAAGCATGTTCTGCGAAATTATCAAAACAAGGATGCCAAACTCTTCCGAAGTTATGGGGAATGGCATCAAAACCAACACCGAGGTTATAGGCATAACCGGTTTGGTAATAAAATCCACCCCATGAACCGTCCTGCTGCGGAACACCATTGTAATATACAATTACTGTGGACGTATCTCCCACATTCATTACAGCGGGAAGAACAACGGTAAGTAAAGTGTCGTTATAATTATAAAGCAAAGACGAACTGTTGAGCTTAATGGAATCGATGTTCATCGCTAACAGGTCGAGGCTAAGTGAAGAGATGTTATTCATTTTCGGAGTAAACTTTACTTCGCAATTCCCGTTGATGGTGTAGGTGGTAAAGTCGGTGATGTTGAGTGTGATTTTATAATTCAGCACATCGATGGTATCGCTGCGTAAATTGTCGGAAGCACTGCGTGAACCGTTTTTGTGAATATGCTGCTCGTGGTGTTGTGAAAAGGAAGCTACCTGCAGCAGGCAAAGAAATACAAGCAATATTGTTTTTTTCATGGCGTTGATTAACCTATTAAAGTTAGCACTACTATAGCTTTTTGCCAAAATCCGTTTGCGGGTTTTGTGGTATAAAGTTAAGGATTCGTCATAAAAGTCCACGGCTTGGTCAAACCGTTGGATTTCTAATATCTACCGTTTGCTCAATTTTTGTATATTTAGCCTAAGGAACAGGTATATTTAGGTTGAAATTACTTGAATTCCTAAAGAATGTAGATACAACAAAAACCACTTGTTTTATGAAGCCCAGCACCGAACTTTTCGACCTTATCAAGTCGCTGACCAAATCGGAGAAGCGGTTTTTCAAGCTCTCTTCTTCGCTGCAATCGGGAGACAAGAACTATGTAAAGATCTTTGATGCGATCGACCTGCAGCACGAATACAATGAAGAAGACCTGAAGGAAGCTTTCAAAGACGAAACCTTCATTCAGCATTTTCCGTCTGAAAAAAACCATCTTTATAAACTCATTTTAAAAAGCCTCCGGAATTATTATGCCGACCAGTCTATCAGTTCTATACTGCGGCAGGAAATAAAAAATATTGAAATACTGCTTAAAAAAGGATTGTATAAGGAGTGTCATAAATTTTTGCAGCGTGCCAAAAAAATGGCAGCCGAACATGAAAAATTCTATTATCTCTTTGAGCTGATCAATATGGAAAAACAGTTGCTGGAAGAAGATTACGAATCGGGGGAATTTACGCGCGACCTGAATGAACTGGTGAAGGAAGAAGCTGAAGTAATTGAAAAACTGCGCAACCTGGCCGAATACCACATTATTTATTCCCGCATCAATTATGTTTTCCGGAAAGAAGGGTTTGCACATAATGAAGAAGAAAGAAATATTGTTTCTGAAATTGAGAATCACCACCTTATCAAAGGAAAAAATACAGCGCTTTCCTCACGGGCATCGACTATATGTTATTACATAAAAGGTTTATGCGCCACTACCAACCGCCAATATCATGATGCCTTTACTTTCTTCGGAAAATCGAAAGAAATTTTTGACCGTCATCCCCATATCCGTGCCGACCTGGCCAAGCGATACCTGAAAACACTCAGTAATCTTTTGTATTGTTATATCGATTCAAAAAATTACGAAGCGGCATTCGACCTGATTAAAGCGATGCTTGAGTTACGCGACAAACCAGGCTTCGATACACTGGAAATGGAAGTAAAAATTTTTACTTCCACCCATATTGCCGAACTGATGCTTCACAACAAAATGGGAGATTTTTCCAAAGCCGTGCGTTTATCCAAAGACATTGCTATCGGAATTGAAAAATATAAAGCGAGAATCAATAAAGAACAACAGCTGGTTTTTGCGTATAATATTTCATACGCCTATTTCGGTGCCGAGCAATACAAAGACGCTTTGTTCTGGATCAACCAGGTATTAAATGACAGCGAACAAACCCTGCGCCAGGATATTTTCAGTTTTTCCCGCGTGTTCAACCTGCTTATCCATTTCGAACTGGGTAACCACGACCTGATGGAATATACGATCAAGTCCACATCAAGGTATTTAAATAAAAAGGAAAAAGATTATCACATTGAAGGCGAACTGCTCCGCTACCTGAAAAAACTCATCAAAGTGAATATTGAATTCGACCGGAAAGAAATTTATGAAAGGATGATGAGCGAATTTGAAAAGATGCTGGAAAACCCGGTAGAGAGAATTATTCTTGAATACGTGGATGTATTATCGTGGCTTGACAGCAAAATCACCAAGCGCCCGTTTGCTGAAAGTGTGCGGAAACGCAACCTTGTTGCCGCCTGATGATGGAAAAAGTGGCCCAATCTTCGGGATGTGTTTTGTGGAAAAACGGAAACCGGATTTATGCTGTAAAAAATAATTCGGGCAGTTTAGCTATTGCCATTTTTGTTTTTTTACTTCTGTCTGTAATTTTTACCCTCAACGGAATTGTTTTTTTTATTTTAAGTGTTACCGGGAAAATGGATTCTCCAAAAGCAGGAATTATTTTAACTGCATTTGGGGCGGGATTTATTTTCATGTCGGTGAAACTGATCAAAACAAGAAAAAAGATCAATAACCGGTTACCTGATATGAATCACAGCCTTTGCATTTTTGATACCGGCAACAGAAAAATTTACGACCGTTTCGAAAAAGAAACCGGGAATTTTTCACAGGCACGGCTTGAGCGGAAATTTCAAATGACCTCGAGCAGCAAAAAACTGGTGTTGGTATGTAATGGTGAAGAAATTACATTAGCAAAAGGAAATCCGTTTGATGGTGGTGTGGATGCGGTGGAGAATTATCTCAAAAAAATTCTTCAGTAATAAAATTAACCGCAAAGACGCAAAGGTTACGCAAATAGCACAAAGTATTTATTTCTCCCTTACAAAATCCAGGCTGAATTCTGTTTCGATAGCTCCTTCGAGCCCTTTTAAATTTACCCACATAACCGAATCAGATCGTTTCACGTAAATAATGACCTGGGGAAAATCATGTTTTTTGTTTTCGAAAACGATGGAGTCGGAACTCATTTCGGTTACCAGCCTGAACAAAACTTCTTTCCCGTTATTCTGCCCTTCCACCAATGGCGCATAATACACCGTGTCGTTTCGTGAAAAAATGCGCAGGTCTTCCTTAAACCCTGTTCCGGTGGCTTCATTGTGTTCTTCGCCATGGCCGGTAATGAGTGTGTCGCCCGAAAAAGTCCACGATTCCCGCATCACAATATCACTGTTTTCGGATTCCTGGATCCAGTTACCTTCCATCCATCGCAGGGATTCAAGGCTTACCGGTGCCGGTTTTTGTGCCGGTGTTGTTTCGGGTTTTGACTGGTCTGATTTATCTACTTCGCCATTACTACAGGAAATCACACTAATTGAAAAAACCCAAACAATAAAAAACTGTTTTAAAGGTTTCATATCATATATGTTTGGCTTAAATATACTAAAAAAAGTGATCGCTTTCACACCAATGGCCGTTTTATTCCTGATTTTGATTAGTTCTGTGAACGCCCGGGCTCAAAATGACAGCCTGAAGCTCCAAAAATCGATAAGAACTGATGCGTTTGAAAAAGGTTATATCCTTATCTGGCCTGATATTCCGCCTGACACCATTTACGAAAACAATGAATTATTTGTTTTTGTTGAAGAAGCTCCTGAATATCCCGGAGGTTTTTCTGAAATGGAAAAATTCATTGAAAAAAACCGGACATATCCTCTCCTTGCTAAAGAAATGCGGGTAACGGGTAAAGTATGTGTAAAATTTACCATTAACACAACTGGCGAAATTTTAAATCCGGTGATCATTAAAAGTGCTGATAAACTTTTAGAAAATGAAGCCTTGCGTTTGGTAAAATCCATGCCACGATGGCAACCGGGAAGTATAAACGGAAAAAAAGCTGACTTTGAATTTATTCTTCCGGTTCATTTTTATTTAAGATGAAAAAAGCGTTGTGTATACTATCTCTTTTCGTAATGCTTTTTTCCAAAAGTATTTCAGCACAAAAAGATTCGCTGGATGATGATATAATAATTTGTCCGGTTGAAATTGTGGCGGAATTTCCGGGCGGGCAAAAAGCACTTTATAAATATATTTCAGACAGTCTTGATCTTCCCGACAACCAGTGCATGGGTTTAAACGGAAAGATTTATGTGAAATTCCTGGTTTCTGAAACGGGAAAAGTGGAAGACGTGATCATTGTAAGAGGATTGCGGGAGGATATTGATAAAAAAGTGGTTCACGTGATAAAAAACATGCCCGGATGGAAACCGGGAATGCAGCGTGGAAAAGCGGTGAAGAACCGGATGATATTACCAATAAAGATTTCTACTTTGTAAAATACTTTCCAGTTAATTATTTTCCCTCACGCAAGCAGATTGCTTCGGCCTCAGAGCCAGGCTCCGCAATGACCACACACGATCTATACGGATTTTAATCTCTGCCTCACCGCTTCATATAATATTATCCCGGTGGCGACAGAAACGTTGAGTGATTCGATTTCGCCCGACATGGGAATTTTTACCTTGTGATCGCTTCGTTTTAAATATTCACCCGATATTCCATCTTCTTCCGATCCCATGATGATGAGCGTAGGTTGTGAAAGATCTACCGAGTCGATAGTGTTGGTTGTTTTTTCGGTACATGAAACAATCTGCAACCCGCTGCCTGAAACGTATTCTATTGTTTCTTTCAGATTTTCCTCACGGCATACGGGTATGCGCAGTAAAGCACCTGCCGAAGTTTTCACTGCATCGGAAGTAATTTGTGCTCCACCCCGCGATGGAATGATCACCGCATGCACACCCAAACATTCAGCCGAACGGCAGATAGCCCCGAAATTGCGCACATCGGTAACACGATCCAGCATCAGCAGCAAAGGGTTTTTTCCTTCTTCAAAAAGCTGCGGCAAAATATTCTCCAGCTTGTGGTAATTAGCGGGACTGACAAATGCTATTACACCCTGGTGATTCTTTCGTGTAATGTAATTGAGTTTTTCGGGTGGCACAAACTGAAAAGGAATATCGGTTCCCTTGAGTTCTTCTTTCAATTCAGCGAATAGTTCATTCGACAAACCTTTTTGCACCATTACTTTATTCACTTCTTTTCCCGAGCGAATGGCTTCGATCACAGCCCGTGTGCCGAAGATGATATCGTCTTTGTTTTCGTTCCTGTTTTTATCTTTCATGTACATATGCTCTCCCCGAACGCCAGGCGTCCACGGCAAGGTGCCATTTTGGTTTATAGGATCCCAACCGCTGCAGGTAATAATCATTATCTGAAAACGGGTTGTTTACTTTCAGAAAATCGAACCGGACGCTTTGCGAACTGTATCGGTCGCCATAAAACCAGGTTTCGCTGTCGTTGGTTTTATCGACATATTTTGGCGTACCGAAAATAATGTAAATCATTCCCCGGTCCGTTTTCCAGCCTTCTATATAAGATGCGTATTTGCGGTTGGCATCTTCTACCCTTCCGTAATACAACCTTATAATTTCTTTTGCCCTTTCACGGCTGCCGCATCGGTCGAGCCAGAAATCATCCACTGCCACTTTTTTATCTTTTGCCGTATTGAGTGTTTTGTATTCTTCTCCCGTGGTAAGATAGCGTAATGGTTCCACCAGTGCATCAGCTGTAGTTATGCGCGGATAATTTTTCTCAAAACGAAAAAGAGTAAGGCCTTCTTTGGTGACTGTATCGGTTTGACAATGATAAAATCCTTTTTTCTTTGTTTTCAGTTCAACAAAACCGCTGTCATCTATTCTTACCGTAAAAACAGAATCTGCTTTCCATGAAAATTGCTGGAATTTGAAATCGGAATACGGTGGCGGAGCAATGATGAATTCTTTATTGTAATAACGGACAGTCATTAGTTTCACACTGTTTCTTTTTGATTCGATACGCAACAATTCCACTGAAGGAAAATAATGATAGAACATATTTCCCTGTTCGGCATCATATACTTTGTAGTTTTGCCTTGAACGCGGAAGCAGTTTATCAACAATCAGTTCATCTTCGGTAGTAATATCTTTTTTGGTATCAGTAAGCCGCATTTTCAGGCGGTATTTTCCTCCGTGATTAAGTTTGAGGTCTATTTCTCCTTTAATTTCTTTTGTTTCGTTTTCGTTATTGATGTCTGTAATTTTTACTGTCCCGCTGTCAAGCATCACTTTATCATTCTCCCACGAAAAAACACGCCATGAAATTTTCACATCGCAGGTAAAATTATCCGAACCGGTTTTGGAATAAATCAGGTCTTTGGATGAGAAACGAAAAAAAAGTTTTGTCAGATTATCATCAACATGATAAGGAAGATATTCTGCTTTTACGGGGTCAACACCACGGGTTTCTTCTTTTTTTGTGGTAAAATGATCTTTCTGATACGTGTCTTTGCAGGAAGCGGCCATCAGGAGAACAGAAACGATGATATAAAAAATAGTTTTCATTCTTCAATGGCGGGATTTTCATCATCCAGCAGGTGAGATGGAATATTTTTAGATGCTTTTGCTCCGAGTTTCCGGAGATCTTCGGTACGTTTAATAATATTTCCGCTTCCGCTTTTCAGTTTATTCATGGCGGCATCAAAAGCTTTTTCGCTGTTATCAATGGATTTACGGATCGTTTCCATGTCTTCCATGAATCCTACAAATTTATCATACAGTTTTCCCGCTTCCTCGGCAATACGAATAGCATTTTTATTTTGTCTTTCCTGTTTCCAGATGGAAGCTACTGTTTTTAGTGTGGCCAGTAAGGTAGAAGGCGTTACCATCACAATTTTTTTCTCCCAGGCAAACTGGTACAATTCTTTATCAGCAGAAACTGCAGCGGCAAAAGAAGGTTCAACGGGAACAAACATCAGCACAAAATCAGAAGTATTCATTCCTTTGAGTGAAGCATAGTTTTTTTCGTGAAGGCCTTTGATATGGTTGCGCATCGACTGTACATGTTGTTTTAATAACGCATCGCGTGCCATTTCATTTTCTTCGCTCACCCATTTTTCATAATCGGTTAAAGAAACTTTTGAATCGATAATGATGTGTTTATTTTCGGGAAGTTTAATAATAGCATCGGGCTGAAAGCGTCTTCCTTCATCATTCACGGCACTTACCTGCAAATCATATTCCTCTCCTTTTACCAATCCCGAACCTTCAAGGATCATTTCCAGTTTCAGTTCTCCCCAGTTACCCTGTTGTTTGGAATCAGTAGTAAGTGCCCGGGTAAGATTTTGCGCATCGGTACGCATTTGCTGGTTGAGCTCGGATAATTGTTTCACCTGTTCCATCAGCGCGCTGTTTTCGCGGGTGCCTTTTTCGTATGAATCTTTTACCGTTTTTTCAAAATCTTTTATTTTTTCGTTGAACGGTTTAAGAATGGAATCAAGTTTTTCCTGGTTTTGCTGTGAAAATTTTGCGCTTTTTTCATCCAGCAGCTTGTTGGCGATATTTTCAAATTCGGTTTTAAATTTTTGCTGCAGTTCTTCCACTTCTTTTTTCTGCACCTGGAGTTTTTCCTCAATAGCTGATTTTTCTGCTTTGGCAGCCGAGAGTTGCGCGATCAGTGCCCGGTTATTTTCCTGTTCGGTTTTCAGTTTGGCATCAATATCCCTGAACACCTCGCGGGCTTTTTCTATACTTCCGTCCAGTTTACTCTTTTCATCGCGAATGTTGCGGTTTTCCGATTCCAGTGCATTTATTTTTTGCAAAAGCTGTTCGGTATCAGCAGTGCCTGATGCGTTAGAAACTTTATTTTTTTTCAATACAAGGGCAAGAAGATAACCGATAATGGTTCCTGTGATGATGCCGGTGATGAGAGAAAGAGTGTCCATAGGAATGCGGGCCTCACCCCCCGCCCCCTCTCCCGTGGAGAGGGGGAGGAATGCGAAGAGTGAGTAAATTATTACTTACTCAGAATTTTAAATTCGGATCTTCGGTTTTGCTGGTGAGCTTCGTCTTTTTCGGTTTTGGTTTTCAGTTTTGCAATTTCTGCATCGCTAACGATGAGTTTCTCTTCTCCGTAACCTTTAAATTCGAGACGTGAAGCTGAGATTCCTGCATTGATAAGATAATCCACTACCGATTTGGCACGGGCTTGTGAGAGTTTTTGGTTATACTCGTTATTACCCTGGCTGTCGGTGTGTGACGAAATTTCAATTTTCAATGTGGGATTATCGTTCATCAGTTTTATCAAACGTTCGAGCTCCGATTTCGATTCGGGGCGTAATGTCGCTTTGTCGAAATCATAAAAAATGTTACGCAACACAATCACTTCTCCTACTTCCACTTTTTTCAGGTCAACATTTTTTTCGTACTCGCGGTAACCGGACGATTTGGGAAGATCGAAATTTTCGGAATGGAAAAGATAGCCGTCTGACTTCACGGCAATACCATAATTTTTCCCCGAGGGAATAGACACGAGATATTTTCCTGTTGTGGCATCACTCTTGATCGTGGTTACGAGTTCGTTTTTCTCATTATCGATCAATTCAATATTTGCTTCGAGTGGTTTGAGTGTTCTTGCATCACGCACCATGCCTTTCAAAATAGCGAGGTTGGATGTTTTCACTTCCACTTTGGGCTCGATGGTAATGGCTTTTACCGGTTCGAGTGCACTGGCCAAAAGATTGTCTTCTGTATTGGTGAGTGGTGGTTTTTCGGGGCCGAGGAAAGTTAAACGATAAATATCTTTTTCGCCATAACCGTCTTTGCGGAAAGAAGTGAAATAAGCATAACGTCCGCTTCCTGATACCACAAAATACACATCATCATCGGTAGAATTAATCGGGTAGCCGAGATTTTTGGGTTTTCCCCAAATTCCGTTTTCGCGTTTGGAAACGAAAATATCAAATCCTCCCATCGACTCATGTCCCTGTGAAGCAAAATACATCGTTTCGCCATCAGGGTGAAGATAAACACCTGTTTCGCGATAACGTGTGTTGATAACAGGGCCAAGATTTTGAGCGGGGCCCCATTCTTTTTTCTTATCATCCCATTTGCACATATAAATATCTTCCAGTCCGTTTCCACCTTTTCTTTCGGAAGCGAAATACAATTCTTTTCCGTCAAACGAAATAGTAGCTGATGATTCGTATTCATCTTTGGTGGAAACCGTGCTGTTAAGTTTTTCCGGTTTCTGGTAAACGTCATTTTTTAATTCTGACATGTAGATGTCTCCGTTACCTTTCCATCCGTAGAACAAAAACAATTTGGTTCCATCGGGGGATAATCCGGCCGGGGCATCGTGTGATTCGGTATTGATATCACTACCAAGATTCACCGCTTTATCCCATTCTCCTTTTTCATTGCGTTTAGCCATATACACGTCTTCGAAATAAAATCCGTCATTGGGATCCACTCCGCCTTTTTGCGTATCGATTCTGCGCCCGGTAAAAATCACTTTCGATTCATCAGCTGTGATATTGGGAGCGTATTCGGGATATTCGGAATTTACATTGGGGCCGAGGTTATCCACCCACACCCGTTCGGGTTTGGCCATCAGTCTTTTTCCTACGTTACATTCTTCAATTTTTTTATTGATCATGATGAGTTCTTCGTTCTTATCAGCTGTAACGGTTTTGCGGTAAAGTTCATAATGTTTGATTGCATTATCCCAATCGTTTTTCAGGTGATATCCCCAGCCAATATAAAACTGAACATCTTTAGCTACGTTTCCGTTCAGTTTATAGGCCATCAGAAAATAATCCACCGATTTGAATTTATTTACTGATGCGAGATAACATTTTCCGATCTGGTAATTGAGTACGGAATAATTGGGATTAAATGCCTGTGCTTTTTCCAGGAAGGGAAGCGCCTTGCGGTACATGGCCAGATCGGCATTATAATTATCAAGTGTGGAAAAAGCAGGATCCTGCGCTTCTTCCGCCAGCTTAATGAATTCCATTCCTTCTTCAAACTGGTCGCGGGCTTTTTTGTATTCGTCTTTCCTGTCTTTGAAATAATCTTTTTCAAAGGGCGTATCGGTTTGAGCAAAAAGGTTTACTGCGAAACCTGCAAATGCTATCAATAGTAATTTCTTCATAACGTATTCCCCCTTGCTTATTTTTTATATTTTTCCACATCCGAACAGAAACCTGAATTGAAATAGGTTTCACCACTCACGATTCCTGCTGCTGCGGCATTCAGCCAGTCGTTGCAGGCTCCCTCAAGATCCCGCAACATTTCTTTTGCTATTCCCCGGTTGAGGTAAGCGGCACCATAATTGGCATCCAACCCGATAGCCTTGTCGCAATCAGAGACAGCTTCTTTGTATTTTTCCTGTTTGATATAAACGGCAGCGCGATTGTTGTAAGCGTAAGCGTAATCGGGTTTCATTTTAATGCAATTGGAAAATTCTTTTATCGCTTCTTCATATTTTCCGTTTTCAAAATACGCCATACCGCGGTTGTTCATGGCAATGTAATAATCGGGCTTCAGGCGAATGGCGTTGTTGTATTCCATAATCGCACCGTTATAATCTTTTTTCTCGCGCTTCACAGTACCCAGATTATTATAGGCAAAAGCCAGTTGCGGATTGGCGCGGATGGCATTTTCATAATCGGCAACAGCACCGTCCAGGTTTCCCAGTTTCTTTTTTGCGCTGGCGCGGTCGTTCATCGCGTACGCATAATCAGGTTTCAGGCGGATAGCGTTATCGAAATCACCGATAGCTTCGTTGTATTGCCCTTTTTCAAAATACAATACTCCGCGGTCGTACCACACTTTAGGGTCTTTAGGATTTTTAGTGATGAATTTTGAATAGCTGTCAATGGCTCCGTCTTTATCTCCTTTGGCCATTTGCGCCATTGCTTTCATTTTCCACCCGTTTCCGGCTGAGTCAACAAGGCCTGCTACTTTATCAAAATCAGCAATCGCCTCATCATATTTTTTCAGCTCATAATAAGCTGTACCCCGGTTCATAAGAGCCTTTTCGAATTTGGGTTCGATAGCCAGTGCTTCGGTAAATCTGGCAATGGCTTCTTCGCGCTTATTGGCTTCATAAGCAGTAACGCCCTCGTTATATTTTTCCTGGGCCTGGGCATTAATGGAGTCTTTCATTCCCTGGGCGGAAATGGTGCCGGTTAATTGCGCATTGGCAACATTAAAAAACCCTATGGCAGCAAAGACTAAGATCAGTTTTTTCATATTCAGTTTTATGTTGAAGGGTTAAAAATAGTAAAAATGTGGGTGATGTATAACAAAATCCATGCTGCTTTTTTGGGTGAAGTAATAAAGGGATAGAGTTATTGAGGTATAGAGTGAAATTTAGCAGAAATGTAAAGGGGTGACGCCCTTGATTGTTTAAAACTTACGATAACAAGTCACCCGAAAATCTCCTTTTTGGAGATCATCCTGTTTTGGGCGGGATCCCATACTTTCAGGCGGAAACAACGGATAATCTCTCCCGGCCAGAGGCTGGTGGTTTTGGCTTTTTGCATTTCGGGGATTTCCCGGTACACTTCGGGAAGGCGGTAAAACGGGATGCGGGAATTGATGTGGTGAATGTGGTGGTAACCGATATTGGCCGTTACCCAGTGCCAGAAGGGATTCATTACCATAAAACTGGACGATTCAAGAGCGGCATTATCATAGCTCCATTCTATATTTTCTTTAAACGTGGCCCCGGGAAAATTATGCTGGGCATAAAACAGGTAGGCTCCCATAGCTGTGGAAATCATAAAGGGAATAAGAATAAAAAACAACCACGACTGCCATCCCAGGAAAACGATCACGCAAACGGTTAATGCTACATGCAATACTAATGAGATCAGCGAATCGAAATGCCTGCGTGGACTGCTAAGAAAAGAGGCCACACACATACCGAAAATGAAAATGGTAAAATAACCGAAGAGAATGGTGAGCGGATGACGGATAAAGAGGTAAAAAAACCGTTCGGAAGAAGAAGATTTAAGGAATTTTTCTTTGGTAAAAATGGGATACGACCCGATTCCTGCGCTGAATAGCTTCGAATTGTGGTTGTGGTGATAATCATGCGAACGTTTCCAGATGCTGGGCGGAGTGAGAATAAACATACCAAACACCGTAAAAATAAATTTGGCCACCGGTGATTTATGCAATATAGCCCGGTGCTGGTAGTCGTGGTAAATGACAAAAAAACGCACGATAACCAGTCCTGAAAGCAGGCTGGCAGCTATGCGGATAGCGGGGTGAATATCCAGCAATGTGAGGGTGAGCAAACCTGCCAGAAGGAAAAGGGTAGAAAGGGTATGCCACCAGCTGAGCGCCCGGTTTTCGGTTGCAAAAGGTTTGGTGGAAAGGATGAGTTCTTTACCCGTTCTCATAGTTGTGATACGGCCTCAAAAATAGGCAAAAATTGTTCAGCTGCCGGGGCGTTGGTGTTTCCACCTGCGGTGAGACCAAAGCCATATTTCGGGTTGTTCTTTGATGTCGTTTTCGAGCTGGCGGGTATGTTTTTCAGAGATTTCGCCTTCAACGGTTTGGGCTGGATTTTCGAAAATGGTTTCGGCAAAAATCCCGTAATAACCGCGTTTTATGCGTTTGATCTTCACAAAAACCACAGGGTAATTCATTTTCTGGGCAATCTTTTCTGTTCCCCAGAAAACGGGAGTGTCCTGGTGAAGAAATTGTGTCCAGTAAGCATTATCGGGAGAAGGAGTTTGGTCGGCAATAAAAGCAGTGGCGCTTAACTCTCCTCTTTTCTTCACCATTTCCTTAAAGGTTTCTTTCATGGGAATAAGATCGGTGCCGAAACGTTTGCGCATTTTGATGATAAGGTTATTAAAATTTTTATTGGCCAGCGGATGATAGATCACGTAGAGTTGATGCTTACATAATAAGCTAAAAGTATTTCCCGCCCACTCCCAGTTGCCGTAGTGGCCCATAACGATAACCACACTTTTTTTCTGTGCATAATAATCATCAAAAAGTTTTTTGGCATTTTCATTCAGCACACAATGGCGCAGCATTTTTTTGCGGCTGATGGAAAGGGTTTGAAAGGTTTCGAGGAAAAGATCGCAGAAATACTGGTAAAAATCTTTTTCAATTTTTAAGATCTCTGCGGCAGATTTTTCGGGAAAAGCGTTTTTGAGATTTTGCTGCACTACTTTTCTGCGGTAACCGATAACATGAAAAATGATAAAATAAAAAATATCAGAGATGACATACAATACCCTCAAAGGCAATACCGAAAGGAGGTAAAGCAAGGGAAGGGTGATGTAAAAAATGATTTGGCCCATTTTGTATCGGTGCAAAGATAAGATTTACACTTTACACAATTTTATAATTCCTATACTCCCCCACTCTCCACCCGGTGAGATTTTCTATGAACTGAAGGAAACGGTGGCGGAGAGAAGTATTTTTCTTTTTGGTGGGATCAAAAGAAAATTTCCAGTTCTGTTTTTTTATTCTTTCCTGCATCACCAGCGGATGGTCGCCTTTGAAATGTTTTAGTGAATCAATCTGCGAATAGTCGAATTCATCCACCGCCCGTATATTTTTTTTCATCCATTCATCATCGTGCCAGAGCTTGTTGAAACTTTCCTGCTTGGCCTGCTGGAATTTCGGGTGCTTTACCCAACCGTAATGAAATATCTGCGCATTCGCCATTTTCACTTTCAGCGGCTTTCCGTTTTTCTGAAATCCCTGTGCATCACGAAAGGAATAAATATTTTTGTCATTCTTAATTACACGTACTTCTCTCCTGTACCATTTGCGTGAATCACCAATGTAATCATAAGAACCATAAAAATGCGTGTAATCGAACACAAGTCCTTCCACTCTTTTATCGTCTTTCCATTGCTGCATGGCTTTGCGAATGTTGTCATGGTATTTTTCATGCATTACCTCATCGGCCTGGATGTAAATTCCCCAATCGGCATCTTTTGAAATGGCATTGAATGCTTTTTGTGTTTCTGCCGCCAGCACTTTTCCTCCTTCGCGAAGGGAATCATCCCAAATCGTATCAATGATTTTTATTTTTTCGGAACGGATAGAGGAAATAAGATTTCTCGTTTCGTCTTCTGAGTTTCCTACAGCTACAATCAATTCATCGCATAAAGGAAGAATGGAGGAAATGGCTTCCACTACGGGGTAATCGTATTTGATGGCGTTGCGGACGATGGTGAAGCCGGAAACTTTCATTTATTGTATTTTCTTGTTACAAATATGATCATTCTCTTCTTTTGTCTTGACACAAAAGAAGCAAAAAGTCAAGGCTT
>JBMORL010000081.1:0-53828 GCA_049322335.1 Bacteroidota bacterium | reverse complement strand
TAATCGTATTTGATGGCGTTGCGGACGATGGTGAAGCCGGAAACTTTCATTTATTGTATTTTCTTGTTACAAATATGATCATTCTCTTCTTTTGTCTTGACACAAAAGAAGCAAAAAGTCAAGGCTTCTTTTGATTTCCTTGATTTTCTGAAAATTCTTCTCCTCACGAGACCCAAGCCGTCCCGCCAAACGTTTGTATCCGGTTGGCGGGACTCGTGGGTCTCTACTCACCAGCCCACCGCACGAAGAATTTTCGAAAATGCTACGGAAATCAAAAAAGGCCGAAACAAAAAAACAATACTAACGATTACAAGTATGCGGACAATGGTGAAGCCGGAAACAAACAAGGTTTTAGGTTAAAAACGGGAAAAGCAAGTACTATCATCTGGCTACATAAAACATAAAATAATTTTACCCTTTCACTAACTGAATCCCGGTATAATTAAACGGGGTGATTTTTTTCAGTTCTTCTTTCACTTTTGCATCTACATTCAATCCATCAATAAAAGCGTGAAGAGATTCTCTGGTAATGGCTTCGTTGGTGCGGGTAAGCGCTTTGAGTGCATCGTAGGGATGCGGGTAATTTTCTCTTCTCAAAACAGTTTGTATCGCTTCGGCAACCACCGCCCAGTTAGATTCAAGGTCGCGCTGAAGAGCCGGTTCGTTCAATACAATTTTTCCCAATCCTTTTTGCAGCGACTTAAACGCAATGGCCGTGTGCGCCAGGGGAACTCCGATATTGCGCAATACGGTAGAATCGGTGAGGTCGCGCTGAAGGCGTGAAACGGGAAGCTTGGCAGAAAGATGTTCAAAAATGGCATTGGCGAATCCGAAATTCCCTTCTGCATTTTCAAAATCAATTGGATTTACTTTATGCGGCATAGCAGATGAACCTACTTCGCCTGCTTTTATTTTTTGTTTGAAATATTCCATCGAAATATATGTCCACATATCTCGGCTGAAATCAATAAGAATGGTGTTGATCCTTTTCATAGCATCAAACAAAGCCGCCAGCTGATCGTAATGTTCAATTTGTGTAGTGGTTTGCAATCGCTGCAGTCCAAGTTTTTCATTTATAAATACATTGGAGAATTTCACCCAGTCGACAGCCGGATAGGCAACGGCATGTGCGTTAAAATTACCTGTGGCCCCACCGAATTTTGCTACAAACGGAATGCCTGAAAGATGTTCTTTCTGCGATTGCAGTCTTTCTGCAAAAACCTGTATTTCTTTTCCCAAACGTGTAGGTGAAGCCGGTTGTCCGTGCGTGTGAGCAAGCATCGGAATATCTTTCCACTCACCTGCCATTGAAGTTATTTTCGAAATAATTTCATTTAATGCGGACAGATAGTGTTCAGTCACTGCTTCCTTAAGGGAAAGCGGAACGGAAGTATTATTGATGTCCTGGGAAGTAAGCCCGAAATGAATAAACTCCCTGAACTGCGAAATACCCAGTTCATCAAATTTTTCACGGAGAAAATATTCCACCGCTTTTACATCGTGATTGGTGGTTTTTTCAATTTCTTTTATGATCAGCGCATCGGCAATGGTAAATTCGGTATACAATTGGCGCAATGAAATATTCAATGCTTTGTCAAAAGATGCCAATTGGGGAAGGGGTATTTCTGTAAGTGCAATAAAATATTCCACTTCCACCCGCACACGGTATCGCATCAGGGCCGATTCTGAAAAATAATGGGACAGGGCAAGGGCCTGCTGCTGGTATCTTCCATCAACGGGCGAAATGGCATTAAGAGCTGTGATTTCCATTGGGCGTACTAAAATGCAAAAATAGCAAATTAACCTCACCCCCCCGCCCCCTCTCCGCGAGAGAGGGGGGGGAAATATTTTTGTTTCCAGTTCATATTTCATTTTGGTTTCTTCATTTCTTCATTCAAATCTGGTTTGACCCCGGCCCTTCTCTGCGAGGAAGGGGGGTGTTTGTGGAATAAAATCTATTGATTTTATTCTCAAAAGGATTTTCGTATTTACTCCCCTCTCTCGCGGAGAGAGGCCGGGGGTGAGGTTTTTCTTACCTTTAGCCAATGAAATTCTTCTCCCAGCTACGAACCGGCATTACTTCCTATGTGGATGCCATCAAATTCATTTCCGATAACCGGTTGTGGCATTTTTTTATTCCCCCTTTGGTATTGTCAGGACTTATATTGTGGGGCGGATATGAGCTGGAAAAATCCCTGGACATCGGCCACGAGATAGGAGAAGTGTCCACTATCAGTGAACTGATGTCGGAAATGGTTCGTTATTTTTTATTGCATTCGGTGGTAGTACTGGCTTATGAATTCAGGAAATACCTGGTTTTTACGCTGCTTTCACCCGTACTTACCAGCCTTAGCCTCAGAACAGAAAAAATCATTACAGGAAACACCTATACTTTCACCCGGCAACAATACTGGAGTGATATCCGCAGAGCCATTCGGATTGCTACGGGGAATCTTGTTGTTCAGTATTTCATTCTTGCCCTTTGGTTTATTTTATCCACACTCATTCCCTCACTAAAGCCTGCAACAACTGTTTTTATTTTCATTGTATACAGTTATTTCTACGGATTTTGTCTTATTGATTATGTAAATGAAAGACGAAGACTGAATATAGAACAAAGTGTGAAATTTGTGAGGCAAAATGCAGGACTTTCCATGGGTCTTGGACTGATCTTTTCGGGAATGTTTTTTGTGCCCTGGGATATAGGCGTAATTTTTGCTCCTGTTTTGGGAATTGTAGCCGGCTGCATTGCCATGCACAAGGTGGTTGACCTGAATACAACCGTTTATGCGGCAAAAGAAAAGGAATAAAAACCAACAGGTTGGCTTTAAGTTTTAGCAATGGGCCTGTTTTGTAACCGGGAAATTTTACGTATGTTTGTTAAAATACCTGCAAGTATGAATAAATTGATTTTGATTGTCTGTGCCTTGATGGGTTTCAGTGCCCTGTCAAAAGCGGGAAATGAACCCGACAGTTCACTTAATATTCTCGATAAGGGAATTATCGCTCAAAAAATGGTGGAAGGCCAGAATAAATTATATGCCGGCCAATACCGCGAAGCGCTAAATACATTTCGTGAAGTTTTATCGGAAGATAAAAATCATGCGATGGCACATTACCGCATTGCGGAATGTCACTTTGCATTAATGAATTTTGATATCGCTAAAGAATACATTGACAAAGCGTTGAAATTTGATGCCAATGTAAGCAAGGAAGCTGAGTTTCTTCAGGGAAAAATCCTTCACCGCCTCGAAAAGCTGGATGATGCCATTACTGCAATGGAAAAATTCAAAGCCACTTTAACTCCGCAAAAATTAAAGGAAATGGATGTAGACTATTATATCCAGCAATGCAAAAACGCCAAAGATTTTATGGCGAAAGCACTGAGTGTTGAAATTGTAAATGCCGGGTTGAATGTGAATTCCCGCCATGATGATTATTCTCCTCTTTTCGCTCCTGATGGAAAAACTTTTTATCTCACTTCACGGAGAGCACAAAGCACGGGTGGATTAACCACAGAAGATGATGATTTTTTTGAAGACATTTATTATTGCACACTAAAAGAAGACGGCACATGGAATGAAGCCGAACCTGTTGAAGGAAAACTAAACACAGACGAGTTCGACAACTGCGGATGGATATCACCTGACGGAACCACTATGTATTTAACCCAAAACATTTCCAAATACACACAGAGCAGTGATATAGCTGTGGCCAAAATGGCTAAATCGGGAAAATGGGGATCCGCCAAATTGCTTCCCAAAGGAGCAAAAGCAGTGAACACTTCCTATTTTGATGCCTGCCCGACTTTAACTGCCGATGAAAAAACCCTGTATTTTGTAAGCGAGCGCAACGGAGAAAATGCAGGATCAGATATTTTTAAAGCCACCAAAAACGGAAGCAAATGGAGTGAGCCTATCCCGGTAACCAATCTCAACTCGGGATACAACGAAACCACTGTGTTTTTACATCCTTCGGGAAAATATCTTTTCTTCTCTTCCAAAGGCCATAACAGCATGGGTGGTTATGATATTTTCGTAAGCGAATGGAACGGCACCAACTGGAACACACCGAAAAATCTCGGTTATCCTTTTAATTCAGTAAATGACGATACCCACTTCATGTTATCGCCCGATGGAAAGACTGCGTATTTTTCATCAGTACGCGCCAATGGTGTGGGCGACAGGGATATTTACGTAGTGGATGTTTCGTCTATAACGAACTGGTGATTACAGCAATCTCCTCAACGCATTCACCTGCCCTAAATGGTAGTTGAGATGTGCAACCAGTTGCAGCAATACAAAATGTGTACTCCGGTTTTCGCCAAATGTGTTGAGCGGAAATATTTTTTCAAGATCGTTTTCGTTTAACCCGGATAAAACTTTTGTTACCAATGCCGAAGCCGATTCAAGATTCTTCAGCATTTCATCACGCAAAACATTTTTATCGGAGAATTCTTTTTCGCGCTCCCTTATATAACCGGTGTTGCCCAGCTGCGCACCGATAAAATGATTCAGGTTTCCGATGATATGCAGGGTAAGATTCCCTGCAGAATTTATAAATCCGCCTTTTACTTTCCAAAGGTCTTCTTCATTTTTAAAGGCAAGAATTTCTTCTTTCCATTTTTGGATGTCGCGGTGAAAGATTTCGGTGAAGTGATTGATCATTTTTTTAAAATTTTATTTTATTTTTTACAGGATAAGCGGTCACCTCAACAGAAACAAACGGAGGCCATTCGCCTTCTGCAATACATAACGAATCGGGTACTTCATCATTAAAAATCACATCTCCTTCCGGCAAAGCATAATAACAACGAACGCCTTCCCTCGTATAGTATTCCAGCGTATCGCGATCGCGGCTGGCAGAATACCTCAACTGTCCATTATCATACCAGTTTTTTTCACGATACCATCCGTCTTCAAAAACGTAATTTATTTTTTTTGTTCCATTCCTGTAATATTCATTGAAAAAAACAGGACAAGAAAAATAACGCGGTACCACGAGGTTAAAAATAGTGAAACGCATTACAAAAGCTGCTTCTCCTTTTATTCCCCCATCATCAAAATACCATTTCCACTCGCCTTTTTTTAAACCGGAATGATTAAATTTTCCTTCCGACTCCACTCTGCCATTCACATACCAGCTTATCCAATGCCCTGAAAACTGCCCGTTGTTTTTTTCGCCCAAACAATAAACTTTATCCGCTCCTTCATAAAACCCGATGATCTTTCCATTTCCCGACTCCACTCCATCGCTCTGAATATAAATAAACACCGAACTATCCGTTACAGGTGAAAAATACATTTCATAAAAAGAAAAACGGTAACCGCTAATAATAGTATCTGCATAAGTAAAACGGATTCCATGATTGATTTCCTCTTCCTGTGCTCTTCCGGTAAAAACACACACCAGGCTTACTATGTATGTTAAAAAAATTTTCAAATTATATTGCCCCTTCTTTAATTTCTTCCACCACAGCCGGATCAAGAAGTGTGGACGTATCTCCTAAATTTTTAGTCTCTCCTTCTGCAATTTTACGCAAAATTCTCCGCATAATTTTCCCTGAACGCGTTTTGGGAAGCCCGCTTACAATTTGAATTTTGTCGGGTTTTGCAATCGGGCCCATAAATTTTGTAACGGTATCGGTTACTTCTTTTTTCAATGCATCTGTATCTTCGCGTTTATGTTCAAGAATAACGTAAGCATAAATTCCCCATCCCTTGATATCGTGCGGAAATCCCACTACAGCACTTTCCACCACATCTTTATGCTGGTTAATAGCATTTTCAATTTCTGCCGTTCCCAATAAATGTCCTGAAACTTTTATAACATCATCCACCCTGCCCGTGATGCGATAATATCCGTCTTCATCTCTTCTGCAACCATCGCCCGTGAAATAATAATTTTTGTAATGCGAAAAATACGCTTCACGACACCGTTCGTGATTGTTGTAAGTGGTTCTGATAATTCCCGGCCAGGGAAATTTCATACATAATCTTCCTTCCACACCGTTTCCCTGTAGTTCTTTTCCATTTTCATCCAGTAAAACAGGTTGTACTCCCGGTAAAGGCAAAGTGGCAAACCCGGGCTTTGTTTTGGTGATGCCTGCCAGCGGAGAAATCATAATTCCTCCTGTTTCAGTTTGCCACCAGGTGTCAACCACCGGACATTTTTCTTTTCCGATATTTTTATGATACCACATCCATGCCTCTTCGTTGATGGGTTCTCCTACTGTTCCCAATACACGAAGCGAATCCAGCCGATAGGGTTTTACAAAATCAAGGCCCATTGCTTCGAGTGAACGAATAGCCGTTGGTGCCGTATAAAAAATATTCACTTTGTATTTATCAATCACCTGCCAGAATCTTCCGGCATCGGGATAAGTGGGAATTCCTTCAAACATTAATGAAGTGGCACCATTTAACAACGGGCCATAAACAAGATAACTGTGCCCGGTGATCCAGCCGATGTCAGCTGTGCACCAATACACCTCACTCCCGGGGGAGAGGGGAGCGTTGTTATATTGAAACACATTCAGAAATGTATATCCTGTGTACACCATGTATCCACCACAGGTATGCACCACGCCTTTAGGTTTTCCGGTGGAGCCGGAAGTGTATAGAATAAAAAGTTTGTCTTCCGCATCCATTTCTTCTGCAGGGCAATCTGCATTTACTTTCTGAATTTCATCGTGCCACCAGCTATCTCTTCCTTCTTTCATTTCTATATAACTTGCCGTGCGTTTCAGCACAATAACTTTTTGCACTGTCGGACAGGTTTTCAACGCTTCGTCCACTACCGGTTTAAGGGGAATATCCTTTGCTCCGCGAAAAGCGCCATCGGCTGTGACAACCATATTGCAATCAGCATCATGAATCCGGTCAGCCAGCGACTGGAAAGAAAATCCCCCAAAAACTACCGAGTGAATAGCACCCATGCGCGCGCAGGCCAAAACAGCGATGGCCAGTTCGGGAACCATAGGCATGTAAATACAAATACGATCTCCTTTTTTGGCTCCGTTATTCTTCAGCACGTTGGCAAACCGGCACACCTCGTTATGTAATTCCCGATAAGAAAATGTTCTTCCTTTTTCATTCGGGTCGTTGGGTTCCCAGATAATGGCTGTTTGATCGCCTCTTTCTTTCAAATGGCGGTCAAGGCAGTTTTCGGTGATATTTAATTTCCCGCCTGAAAACCATTTTACATCAGGATCAGTAAAATTCCATTGTAAAACGGAATTCCATTTTTTTTTCCACGTGAACTGTTCTGCTTTTTCAGCCCAGAAGTTTTCAGGATTTTCCACGCTTTTTTTGTATTCTTCTTCGTATTCACTAAAGTTGGATATCCGGTAGGGCATAAACGGTATTTTTGATTCAACTAAGGTAGAAAAAAGAAGTGAAACAAAAGAATAAGCCTTTACATTTGTATCCATGACAGGAATCACTTTATACTATTATTACCGCCCGGAAAATGCCGGAAGGGAGTTTTAGTATTGTTTCTGTAAGAAAAAACTTAATCCTTTCCGGCCACCGGGGAGGATTTTTTATTTGAACAAAAACAAAAAATATGACGCAACATTACGAAAACTATACTACCGGGGACTTTGAAGTTTGGAAAATTCTCTTCCACCGGCAAATGAACAACCTGCAGGGGAAAGTGGCGGACGCCTTTCTTGATGCACTAAAAAAGATTGGATTCTCTGAAGAAAAAATTCCCGATTTTGAAGAGATCAAAAAACGACTGGCTCCGCTCACCGGATGGAGTTTGAAAGTGGTGCCGAATATTTCGCCACAGAAAGAATTTTTTATGGCGTTATCACAGAAACAATTCACCGCTACCTGCTGGTTGAGGAAAAAGTCGCAACTGGATTACATTGAAGAACCGGATATGTTTCACGATGTATTCGGGCATGTACCGCTGCTCACCGATAAAAATTATACTGCTTTTTTTAAAGGTATCAGCGAAATTGCTTTGGAGAATATCGAAAACGAAAAAATCATTGAAGCACTGGGAAGATTATATTGGTTCACCATCGAATTCGGGCTGATGGAGGAAAACGGGAAAATAAAAATTTACGGGGCCGGCATTATTTCTTCATCGGGAGAAACAGAAAATTGTCTTTCGGAACATGTGCAACGGCAGGATTTTGATGTAAAAACCATTATGAATACTTCCTTCCGGAATGACATGATACAGAACAACTATTTTGTTATCCGTTCATTTGAACAATTATACCGGTCGCTGCCCGAAATAAGAAAAATCGTTGAGGAAATGAAAAAAGAAAAAAAAGAAAAATTATTTCTGTGACAACTCTTCTCCTCTTTTTTCCGCTTTCAGCAAACCTGAAATTACCGCTTCAGGAAAATGCATTTTTTCGAATTGCGAAAGGGCAGCTTCAGTAGTACCACCCCTGGAAGCAACAGTAGCAATCAGTTCATCGAGCGATTTGGAAGAAGAATTCATCTGGTGAAATGCGCCCAGCATGGTTTGTTTTACCAGCAGTGATGCTACTGATTCATCAAACCCCATTTTCTTTCCTGCTTCGGTGAGTTGTTTTACAAAATAAAAAAAGTAGGCCGGGCCGCTTCCGCTAACTGCAGTAACAGCATTCATCATTTTTTCATCGTCAAAAAATACTGTGCGTCCCGTTGTAGACAAAAGATATTCTGCTTTTCTCACCTGTTCGGTACTTACTTCTTTTCCCGCACAAAAACCGGTCATTCCCATTCCCAGTTCGATGGGTGAATTGGGCATAGCACGTAAAACAATTTTATGATTCAGTTCTTTTTGCAAACGCCTGATAGTGATTCCCGCCATTACAGAAAGTAAAATAGTTTTTTTTCCGAGGTATTTCTTCAGGTCTTTTTTGATGGATTGAAAATCCTGTGGCTTAACTGAAAGAAGAATGATTTCGCTTTCTTTTATTCCGGGGTTTACCGAACCAAACGCCTGTGCCAGTTTTTCTTTTTCAATTTCCTTTCTTCGCTCTTTGTTTTGCTCCACCACAAAAAGGTGGCGATTGCCGACAATGTTGTATTTATGAAAGGCGCGGGCATAAATCATCCCGATATTTCCGCAGCCGATAATGGTAATATTCATACTCCCGCAAAAGTAAATTTTATTTGGAAGACAGGCTCAATAAAAAATCCCGGGTTGTTTTCCCGGGATCTTCAGCAAAACAAAACCAATTATTATTTTAACAATGAAACGTGCCCGTAGAATTCGCGCTTTTGGCCGGTAGAGGCTTCCTTACAGAGTATTTTCCACACATAAACATCCTGTTTAGACAGAAGTCCCCTGTAATATCCATCCCACGATCCCTGTGGATTATGGGTTTCGAAAACCAATTCGCCCCAGCGATTGAAAATATAAAGAGTATAGGAGAAAGGGTCAATTCCATCAATAACAGGGAGGAAATAATCATTGATGCCATCACCATCCACTGTAAAAGCGTTGGGAACAAACAGCACAAAATTATCATTGATAATAATATCATGGCAAATGGAATCTGCACATCCATATTGATTTTCGGTATAGAGGCAAACAGGATAAGTTCCGGGATCCTCGTTAGGAAAAGTAAATGAAGGGTTCACTGAGTTAGAGGTGCCCAGTCCTGCAAAATCCCAGTCGTATATTATTCCGCCCTGGCTTTCGTTGGTGAAATCGATGGTGGTCATGAGGATATCAGTAGGTTGCGGGCCGAAACTGAATTCAGCTACGGGGTAGGGATATACGCAGATCATTTGAGGAACAGTTAATGTGCCCACACATCCCTGCGGAGAAGTTACTGTAAGCGTAATATCATAACACCCTGGAGTTGTAAATACAAAAGCCGGATCGCAATTGGTGGAAGTTACTCCGTTTCCGAAATCCCAGAAACAGGTTCCCACTTCAGCAGGGGCTGTAGTATTGGTAAAATTCACACTAACCGGTGTACATCCCTGCAAATTATCAGCAGTAAATGTTACCGCTGGAATTACATTCACAGTAATAGTTACTGCATCCGTGGCAACAGGTGTTCCGCAGTTGTCGCTGGCGGTTACGGTATAAGTAGTGGTTGCCGAAGGAGAAACAGTTTGTGAAGGCCCGTTCAGTAAATTTCCTGCACCGTCATCCCAAACATAAGTATAAGGGCCTCCGTTTCCACCACTGGCAGAAGCGGTAATGGTAGCACTGCTGCCGGGACAAATAGCCTGGTCGCTTTGTGCCACTACAACAAGCGGAGGATTGATGGTTACGGTAATGGGCAGAGGGTTAGTAAAACATCCGTTGGCATCCTGTGCATACACGTTGTATGTAGTCGGTGAAGTAACAGGACTTACATTTTGTGTTTGTCCGTTGGGTAAACCGTTATCCCAAATATAGGTTAGCGGAGCTGTTCCACCTGTGGCATTGGCCCACATACTGGCGGTTCCTCCAATACAAATGGTAGTATCGTTACTTACTACAAGTGTAATCGGGTTGGGAGAAGTGATCACAGCGTTTCCTGTAGCCTGGCATCCGGCAGCATCCTGCACAACAATATCATAAGTTCCTGAACAAATATTCGCAAAAGCATTTGCGGCCTGGAAGGTAGTACCGTTATCAATGGAATACTGTGTAACCCCGGTAGCCGTTATAGTGATGGAACCGGTACAATCGTTCTGGCAGGCTTCGTTGGTAGTAGCAATATTGTTAATGACTACAGCAGGAGGCCCGGCAATATTTATAACGGCATTGGCAGTACATCCGTTGGCATCGGTTACCGTAACAGTATAGGCACCCACACAAAGGTTATTTATTGTAGGCGTATTCCCTCCGCCATTGCTCCATGAATAGGTATAGGAAGGTGTTGCACCCTGCGGAGCTACAATGGCAATTCCATCACACGAACCAAAGCAGGTTTCATTCACATTGGAAGTTGGCAAAGCGAGCTGAGTAGGTTCAACGATAGTGGCGGTTGCTGTAGCCTGGCAACCTATTGGCGACTCGGCAACGATATTATAGGTATTCGGACATAATGAAGCAAAACTTCCTGTAGCCTGGAAAGTGGTTCCGCCATCAATACTAAACTGAACTGCGCCAATAGAAGAAATATTGATGGTTCCGTTGCAGTTTCCGAAGCAATCTACGTCTGTGCTTACCACGTTAGTTATGGCTACCGATTCAACCATTATGGTTTCCGTATCCGATCCTGCACAGGCACCGGAGGTAGTATAGGTAATAGTATAAGTGCCTGCACCCACAGAAGGATTGAATGCTCCTGTTGTTGCATTGATACATGCTCCGCAGGTGGCCGACCAGGTTCCACCGGCTGTATTGGCTGTCATGTTAAATACCGGATCGGTTGTACAAAACGGCCCTGCAGGATTTATAACCGGGTTTCCCGTATTATTAATAGTTACGTTTTGAGTTATTGTATTGGTACAACCGGCTGAGTTGGTAACGGTAAGTGTTACTGTATAAGTTCCTGCGGCCGCATAAGTATGTGTAGGATTTTGTAAGGTGGAAGTTTGTGAATCGCCAAAATCCCATAACCATTGAGTGATGGGCGTTCCTCCGTTTAATGTTGATTGATCGGTAAAGTTTACGGGTGTTCCCGCACAAACCGGGGCATCATCAATAAAAGCAGCAATTGGATTCGGGTTAGCTTGTACAGTAGTATCGAGTGTGATTGCACATGCGCTTCCGGTTACGGGTGTTACGGTAACCTGGTAATTTCCCCCGGTAGAAACATTTATTGTTTGTGTGGTAGCGCCTGTATTCCATAAATAAGAGGCTGCTCCGGGAGGTGCAGAAATGGTGATAGGCTGTCCGGCACAAACTGCGTTAGCCGACATATTTAACTGCATGGCTGTACACGATGCATCAACATACGCATAAGCTGCATGGCCACCCTGCCCGCAATCTCCAATGGTAAATTCAACCGTTACATTTTGTCCTATAAAAGGCGCCAATGGAATAAATACGGTGGTCCATGGTTTATACCACCACAATCCTGATTGTGTCCATCCGGGCTGACCATCATTGGCAATGGCTTCGTAAGCGGCACAGGCAATAGAATTTCCGCCCTGATCATACACACGCATTACGAAATAAGGTTGTTCGTTGGCTACGTGTCCCCCGTCTTCAAGACATACTGCATAATTAAGTGTAAGAATAGCATCGGAAGAAGAAACAAGGAAAGTTTGTGTTATCCGGGAAGCACCATAATTATAATTGGTAAAATCCCCTATCGAAGCCGAGCAGGTTCCACCAGGATATACCATAGGAAAACCGCCAATGGGATCGGTACCGCCATTGGTTATATAATGTTGTTCAAATCCGCTACCTGCAGGTACGGCAGTTGCTGTGTTCACTGTTCCGAAACTGGTTGTAGTCCCGGTCTGATTAAAAGAATAAGGAGCAGTTGGTGAAACAGGCACTGTACCATCTATTAATGTCCAGTTATTAAAGTTACATGTTTCAAAATCGGGATTATCGCAGGGCGCACCGGGAACACGCATCTGTCCCGCTTCTTCTTCATGTTGATGTCTGAAGTGGTTAAACTGAATATGGAATTTACTTTCTTCGCCTTTAGCCAGGTCATTATTAATCCAGTTAACGATCTTATCCCTAAGTTCTGTTTTCCAGGTATGAATGTTCTGTTCATTAATTGTTCCGGCAATATATCCGTTTATTACTTCTTTTCTTTTGTTTCCCAATTTCTGAACGATCATCATACCCGCCAGGCTCATTTCTTCTTCATTCAAGCGGGTGGTTAGTCCGGCCAGTTCAATAATGTCGTTTTTTATTTCCTCCACATTATAAAATTCCCCGGTAAATCGTTCAGCATGTCCCATAACTATGGGTTGAACATCATTTATATTTTGTGCTGCTGAATAGGAATACGTCAGAAGAAATGCGAGGACGTAAATTCCGGCTTTTAGGGTTGTCTTCATAGCTTTGGTTTTGCTTAATGCAGACGAAATTTAGGGATTAAGTTGCCAGTTTTATCCCCTGTTTTGTGTAATTCATCCGTTTTTTGTGATATTTCACCTAAAACTGAAAGATTTTACGAATTTTCAACAGATTTACGGAGGGCTGCCCCACCATTAATTTTTCGTTAATTGTCAACACCCTTGCATCGGGGCATTTTATTTCTATATTTTTGTTGCCGGAAAGTGAACACCCTACTAGTGAAAGCCCCTATCGCGGGATATCCCTGAACCACTTTTCCTCACAAACATTATTAAATAACACAAAACAAAGTCCTATGAAAAAGTTTGTACTATTCTCCATGGTTTCTCTTTTATCCTTTGCTGCCGGGGCACAATGCACCGAATTGTTTTATTCGGAATATGTAGAAGGCAGTTCACACAGTAAAGCGGTGGAAATTTATAATCCCACCAATAATTCTATCAGCCTTGTTGGTTATCGCATTGCGCGTTATTCCAATGGAAGCACCTCCATTTCCGATTCGTATGATCTTACCGGAACAGTTGCTGCGCATGATGTTTGGGTAGTGACCAACGGTGTTCAGATTCCCGATGGGAATGGTGCTTATTGCGATTCGGTTTTATATGCAATGGGTGATGAGCATTCTCAAAACACTTATCCTTCTCCTTTGCATATGAATGGAGATGATGCGCTGACACTGGAAAAAATTTCAAATGGGGCTATTGTAGATATTTTTGGAAAAATTGGTGAAGACCCGGGTGGTGCATGGACGGATGATGCTTCTGCAGGATATACAGATGCCAATGGCGGAACCTGGTGGTCGGCCAATCATACATTAATCAGAAAATCTTCTGTTACTTCAGGAGTAATTACCAATCCACTTCAGTTTAATCCTACCACACAATGGGATTCACTTTCCATTAACAACTGGACCAACCTCGGTATTCACTCCTGTGCCTGCGATCAAATTGGCGTTAATGAAGTTACCACTACAGAATACTTTTACCTGTTTCCCAATCCTGCAGAAAATACAGTTCTTATTAAAGGAACCGAAACCATCAGCAACATTACTGTTGTGAATGTGTTGGGTGAAGTAGTTTTTACCGAAGAAAAATCCAATGGACGTGCCGATCATCAGCTCGATGTTCAATCATGGAATGCAGGAATGTATTTCGTGACTATTGAATTCACCAATGGTGATGTAGTAACCCAGCGTCTCATCAGAAAATAATTTGTCAATTGAAAAACAGCCGCTTTTGCAAGTGGCTGTTTCTTTTTGCCTATGAAAAATAGTTTACTCCTGAGTTTCGCATTTTTGCTTTGCTTGTTTTCTCAGGCACAGCAAAAAGGAATTATTTACGGAACGGTAAAAGATCCCACCACCAACGAACCATTGATTGGCGCCAGTGTTACCATTGCGCCCGGAGTAGGAATGAGTACGGATATTGACGGAAATTTTTCCATAGAAGCAGCCTACGGAAAGTATACACTCTCTATAACGTATATCGGATATATAGAGCAGAAAAAAGAAATTGAATTGAATACACCTAAACTGAACGCAGGAGAGATTTTGCTGGAATCGGAAACGCTGAACGAAGTAGTGGTAACAGCTGATGTGGCCCGCGACCGCGAAACGCCTGTAGCATTTACTACGGTTGAACCAAAAAAGATACAGGAAGAACTGGCTTCACAGGATCTGCCGATGGTACTGAACCGCACACCGGGCGTGTATGCCACACAACAAGGCGGTGGTGACGGTGATGCACGTATTTCCATCCGTGGATTCAACCAGCGTTTTGTCGGAGTGATGCTGGATGGTGTTCCGGTAAATGATATGGAAAACGGCTGGGTGTATTGGTCTAACTGGTTCGGGCTAGACGTAGTAACACGGAGTATTCAGGTGCAACGCGGATTGGGCGCATCAAAACTCGCATTACCCTCCGTTGGCGGAACCATCAATATCCTTACCAAAGGAATAGATGCCAAACCCGGTGTTACAGTAAAACAGGAAGCCGGAACAGCGGGATTTCTGCGAACTTCTGTGGGACTCACTTCCGGCAAATTAAAAAACGGATGGGGAGTTACAGCTGCCGGATCATTTAAAACCAAACCGGGATGGAGCCAGGACAAACTGAATTCAGATATGTGGCTGAGTGATTTCGGGACTTTTGAAATGTCGTATTCACAAGGCTGGTTCTATTTTCTTAAAGTGGAAAAAAAATTAAATAAACACTTATTATCACTGGCAGGTTATGGCGCCCCGCAACAACATGCACAAAGGCCTTTTAAAAAAGCTATTTCGTATTTTGATTCAGAATACGCTTACAATCTCGGAATCGATACTACCGGGGCAGAAAACAACGGGCTTAATTTTAACGAACATTACGGCTACCTCTATCGCACCACCAATAAAGATGATACGGCAGGATTGAAAAAAGAAGTGGTATATGAACGTTTAAATTATTTTCATAAACCTCAATTCTATCTCCGTGATTTCTGGACAATCAGTGAAAAACTGGTTCTTTCCACCACAGCCTATGTTTCCATTGGTAACGGTGGAGGGACAAGCGGAGGAACCTCCTCTTCATCATCATTATCTACAAATGATTACACTCCTGACGGCCATATCGACTTTCAGGAACTTTATAACAACAATAAGTTTGGAATGTTTTCTATTGATCCGTTGTATAGTTTAACAGAGCGTAAAGCCAGCAAATTTCTCAGGAGTTCAGTAAACAATCACCGGTGGGCAGGAATCATTTCTTCTGCCACCTGGAATTACAGCGAGTATTTAAACATTTCGGGAGGAATCGATCTTAGAGATTATAAAGGTGAGCATTACCGGAAAGTATACGATTTACTCGGAGGAGATTACAGCCTGGATGATGAAGATCAAAATGCATCATCAAAAATGAGAAGAAAAAATGAAAAAATTGGTTATAATTATGACGGATTTGTGCGATGGGCGGGATTTTTCGGACAAGCTGAATACAAAAAAGGAGTCTGGTCGGCATTTATAAGCGTGTCAGGTGTTTACCAGGGATATAAGCGGGTAGATTATTTCAAAAACAAAGATCTGGTGATCGGTGATAACGTATATGCGCAGGCAGTTGGATATGGTGATGTGTTTTACTATACTGAAAACAATACACACGTTGCATTACCGGGAGCCATTGTTACTACCAGTGGAGACACTACATATATCAATAATTCGGGAGTGGTAAATGATGGATATGTAGTAGGAGCCGTTTCAAAATATACTATTGAATCTCCTGAAGCACGCTATTCTCAATCCGACTGGAAATGGTTGCCCGGATATACTGCAAAAGGAGGCGCAAATTACAACGTCAATGAATTTCACAGCGTGTATGTAAATACAGGATATCTTTCCCGCACGCCCCGCTTTATTAATGTTATCGATCAGAATAACAAAGTGCTTAAGAACATTGAAAATGAAAAAATTATTGCTTTCGAAATCGGACATGCAATCAGAAAGAAAAAAATTGCCACCAACCTTAACGTGTATTACACCCGATGGAAAAACCGGCCGGTTGAAAGCGGAATTAACGGAGGACTGCAGGTAAATATTGGTGATGAGATTTTTTATGCCAATATAAATGGAATTGATGCTTTGCACATGGGGGCCGAATTGGATTTTGCCTGGTTACCAATAGAAAAACTTGAAATTGAAGGATCGTTCTCATATGGCGACTGGACATGGCAATCGGGTGATTCGGCAGTTGTAACAGATGAAAACGGAAACACAGTATATGATCCCGATAATGCAGGACAACCTATGATAATTGATTTTGATGCCACTGGTGTTCATGTGGGAGATGCAGCACAAACACAGGTCGCAGGAAGTGTAAGATATGAATTTATAAAAGATGCCTATTTTAAAATACGTTATACCTACTTCGAAAGACAGTATGCCGATTTTCAACCTACAGATCTTACCGGAGATGATAAAAGACGTGAATCCTGGAAAACCCCGGCATATGGAATAACAGAATTACATCTGGGTTATAATTTTAAAATTGAAAAAGTAAGATTCGATATCCGAGGAAGTGTGTTGAATGTTTTGGATGTAAAATACATTTCGGATGCACGCAATAACGATTCATTTGCCAATACCAGCGACTTTGATGCAAATTCTGCCGCAGTGTTTTTCGGGCTCGGAAGAAGATATAATATTTCATTACAAATAAGTTTTTAATCACTACAAACCAACAACTATGAAAAGGATCATTCTGGTATTAGCAACAGTATTCGCAGGAGCAACTGCGCATAGCCAAACTACGTTACCCACCAGCTGGGATTGTTCGGGCGCCACTCCCAACGGATGGACACTGTCGGGAACCACTTTTTACACCGGTTCAGGAAATCCGGCTCCGGCCATTCGCTTCGACAATACCGGTGACTTTGTGGATATCTGGTTTACGGATGATCCCGGGCCTTTAACCTATGATCTTACAGGAAATAGTTTTAGCGGAGGAACATTCACCATTCTTGAATCCGTCAATGGTTCATCCTGGACAACTTTAAGAACCATTACTACTCCTCCCAGCGGAACATATACTGCTTTTACCGATAATCCCCAGGCTACCACCCGATATATCCGTTTCGAGTATACACTTAAAGTTTCAGGAAATATTGGCGTTGACAACATTACTATTGCCGTTGCACCCGCCAGCCCCAATGCAGAGATCAACATAAAACAGGGAACTTCCTCTATCATCAATAATGGCACAGCAGTTATCGGATCACCGGTAAGCACTATGTCACAGCTTACTCTCACCATCGAAAACCTGGGAACGGTAAATACATTGAATATCGGTTCCTGTACAATTACCGGCCCGCAGCAAAGCGAATTTGTGATCAGCAGCGCCCCCGCCACTGTTTCTGCGCTTAGCTCACAACCGTTAGTAATCGATTTTACTCCCACTGCTTCAGGAACAAGGAATGCCGTATTAACCATCCCCAATGACGACAGCAACGAAAATCCCTATGTCATTAATCTTTATGGTGTAGGCGGCTCATTTGCCACTGAACCGGCAGCACAACCCACCAATCTTTCTTTCTCTTCTGTAAAATCATACCGTTACAATGTGTCATTCGTTGCCACTACAGCTGACGGATATATTGTTCTGCGTAAAAAAGGAAGTGCAGTAACCGATATTCCTGCTGACGGAACCGTTTATACCAAAGGCGAAGGAATAGGAACCTCACAGGTAGTATACGCGGGAAGCGCCACCTCCTTTTCTCCCCGCGATTTTATTGCCGGAAGAACCGATCATTTTGCCGTATTTGCTTATAACGGGCCGGGAACATACGTAAATTACAGGACCACCTCTCCGCTTACCGGGAACGTAACCATTCCTTCACAAACTATGATGAATGCCGGATATTATGCCGGTGTTTCTCCCTCCAACTCCACTTTTGTTTCCGACCTTCGCGGTGTGATCAATCCTCACTCCACGATCTTTTACAGCGATTACGCGCGAACCATCATGGAGGGATTTTATATCCGCGATACTTCCAACAACCAACAGGTAACTACCTGTGTCTATTCGGGCCTTGAATATGTTTTTACTCCTCCGTTTGATTTTTCTGTATTCAGCCGCGAACATACCATAGCCGCTTCCTGGATGCCTTCTGCAGGAAATACTTCTACTGATGAATATACCGATTACCACAATCTTTTTCCTACAGAATTTACCAATGTAAACCAGGTAAGGCTCAATTATCCGCTGGGTGAAGTGGTAAATGTAACTTCCTCTTATCTTAACGGAACATTAGGAACCAACTCGCAGGGACAAACAGTATACGAACCCCGCGATCAACACAAAGGAGATGCTGCGCGGGCCATGTTTTATATGAATACTTCCTATCATACCCTTGCCGGAAACTGGGGATTCAATAACCTGCTCTCCACCGCCACCAACCAGGACCAGAATTTATTAAAAATGTGGCATTATATGGATCCTCCGGGAGGGTTTGATATGTCGCATAACGATTACCTCGACTCATTACAGGGAAACAGAAATCCGTTTGTAGATAATCCTGACTGGGCCTGTTACATTGATTTTGATGTGATGTCGTGGATCAGCACACCTTCTGTTCCCTGCAATGCATTAAATGTAAATGAAGAAAATCAACCCGTGGATTTTATTGCCTATCCTAATCCTGCCAGCGATGTATTGAACATCCTGATGCAAAGTGTAACTACCTCATCAGTAAAAGTGGAAGTGATGGACATTAACGGAAAAATAATAAAAAGCGAGAATCATCCTGCCACTAACGGATTACAGGTTATAGCTGTAAATACCTCTGAGCTTTCTGCAGGATTGTATCTTGTTACCCTATCCACAGAAAATTATAAAATTTCAAAAAAGTTTTCGAAAGAATAAAATAATTTTTTATGAAGAAACCGGGGAATTATCTCCGGTTTTTTTTATTTGTTTATGGCCGGGGGGTGATTCATAAATGCAAGATGTCGCTCCTGACGGAGCTGGTGATTTTATTTGTGTTTTTTACTACAAAGATGGCATCCCTACGGGATTCGAATGTGAGATTGTATTAGTCCCGGCAGGGACGACATCTTTGCAGACAATAAATTAGCATTGGGATTGAGCTCCGTCAGGAGCGGCATCTTGCATTTTCCGGGACAACTAAACACGAATAAGATATTACTTCCGGCAGAATAGAAAAAATTCTGATTTGAATTCTGAGAGGATTCAAATTAATTTTCTTTGAATCATTAAAATACATCTTACACTTTTAAACTAACTTTCCAGTTGACATTAAATCTTTTAATTCACTCTGCTTACTCTCAAATATTTTTTTCATCCAATAATCATTTATCAAATACCTTTTCTCTTCCAATATTTTTCTTGCAATATCAATTTTGTTATCTAATAAAAGATAACAGCAATATGTAAGTTGTAATATTAAATCGTGTTTTCCGTTCATTAAAAACAATCTTTTTTCAATAGGAATTGACATTTTCCTGATGAAAGAAATATAATATTTTTCTAAAACCCGGACAACATCGTTAACCATTGCGTCTACACTACTATTATTTTTAATCTTAAACCCCTCCTTCCTGGCACCAAAATCAAACAGATCTTTTGTCACCATGCAATCGCACATTTTCTTTGATCTTTTATTTTGTGAAACTATATCCGCATAAACCGGATCATATAATCCTACTACTATTGTAAAATGAAAGCTATCCTCCGTGTTAAATCTAAAAGGCTCGAATTTAAGGGCGAATAAAGTATGACTGTATGTTATCCAAAAAACGTTAACTTGTTTTTTGAAAACGAAATTTTCCATTTCCAGATACTTCTTAACCCCATCAACAACAAAAAAGAAAATTTCACTTTTTTTTACGCTCATCTCACTATAACGTTATTTTAATCATTATACGCTATTCACTCACTACCAACTTTTCTATTTTATTTATTTTTGAACCAACCACCCTCACAAAATAAACTCCCGGAGCGAGTGATGAAATATCGATTTCTTTTGAATAGTGATTATCGCTGAATTTTTTCTGCATCACTGTTCTTCCGTCATTGCTGATGATTTCAACATTCACATCGCCTTTCCCGAAAAAAGCCGACATCAGCTGAACGGTTTCACTGGCCGGGTTGGGAATAATGGTGAAACCTGCCTGCTGAGATAACGCTTGTCCTGAACCCGTTATACCACTCTGCGAACGGTTGGAACGGGTGGAGTTATGGTTTACAGCACGCGTGGCCGTACATCCGCCCGGGTAAACAATTTCGATAAGATAACTCACACTTACTCCGCTGGGAGCTGTCCAGTCGGTGTAAGTGAAAACTGCATTGCTCACAGAATCCAGCACATTGTAAGTTCCGGCACCGATAGTGTCGCGCATGATCCGGTAATAAAATCCCCATCCGAATCCCTGGTAACCATCCCAGATGAGGTTACGTTCACCGCTGCCGCCAATGCTGGTAGTGAGATGCAACGTTTTATGATGCGCACTGAGTATACTTTCATTTCCGAGAGAATCCACCGTGGTAATTTTATAAAAATAAGACGTCACATTGGGATCTACGCCCGCAGTCATATCAATATACTGGCTCAACGAATCATAATGTACGGCACCGATGTAAGTATATACTCCAACCACATCACGATACACATTAAAACTATCGATAAAACCATAATTTGGTTTATCCCACACAATATAATTTTTAGTAGATGTTGAATCCACTGTTACCATACAAATCGGATTTTCGGGAGAGATAATGTTGATCCACACCGTATCGCTCACCAAACAGCCAAAATCATCGCGCACTTCCACAACATAGCTTCCTGCACACAGGCCGCTGATGGTTTGACTATTCTGAAGATTCGACCACGTAAAAACGTAAGGGGCCGTTCCGTTAGTTGGATTAACCGTTGCCGAGCCATTACAATTTCCATCAGCAAATACATCCGTAGTAGTAAAAGACAGGGACATATTTTGCAGGTTGGTTTCTGTAACTGCCGGAGTGGACACTGTAGGATTTACGGCATTAACAATAATTCCGCTTTTGATATCCTGCCAGGGGTTGGTATAAATTTCCACCACGTTGCGCAAGCTGTCAATAATTGTATTGTATTCCTGGTAACAATTAAAGCTGTTGCCATTCAGATCGGCTTTTACCATATACCCATCATCACCGGGGTTTACAGCCAGTAATCCTCCAAAATAAATAGTGTTCTGCAAAACAGCAGAGGCAGAAAAAGTACTTTGTCTTGCCCCGCCATAAAGAGAAGACCATTCTGCGTTTCCGGATGAATCCACACTTATAGCCATAGCATGATTGGCCGAGGCAAGAATATCATAACCATAACCAGCCAAAATGATAGTGGTATCATTTACCAGTGAAATGGCATTGGCCAGCCGCATGCCGGTATATTTTTTACTCCACAAAAGATTTCCGTTGCCATCACATTTAATGAGCAGGGTTTTTCCTTCGTTGTTTTCGTAGCATTCTCCGGCCGCATAAATATTTCCCTGGCTATCGGTTGCTGTTTCATAAAATATTTCATATTCGGGATTCTGAAATACCCTTGTCCAGATTATATTTCCTGCAGAATCGGTTCTCATAAGCAGCGCACCAGAGTTGTTGGTGGCTGCTGTGTCTGCTTTTCCTGCTATAAGCAGATCTCCGTTAGTTAATTCTGTTACATGAGTGGCTTCAGAATAACCTGTGGGAGTATGATAGAATTTGGTATAAATGGTATCACCATTCATATCGGTTCTTACAAGGAACACGTCTGTTTTATTTGCCTGGAATTTATCAGATGATCCGGCAAAAATAAAATCACCCCCTGAAATTTCTTTTCCGCTTTTGAAAATATCAGTATTGACTGATCCGAATTTTTTCGACCATGAAATATTTCCGTTCATATCGGTTCTTATCATAAATGCATCGTATCCTGAAGAAACAAATGATTTTGTGGTACCGGATAGTATATATCCGCCATCTGCAGTTCCCGAAACATCATACGACTCATCAGTTGCTGTTCCGGAATACATTTTTACAAAACCGGTATTTAACGAAGCATCCGAAGAAAAGAAAATTATATCCGAAACAATAGCCGGGGTTGCGTTCATCACCCCAAACACTTCATTGGTGCGCGTTCCGGTTGCGGTTACATAATCATAGGCATCCTTATCGTATAATTTTTGCACCTGTGCCTGCACAATAGCAGCGCTGAAAAAAAGAATGAAAAGGGATATTCGTTTTGTCATAGTAACGATTTTATGGTTAAAAGTAATAAAAATCTGAATATCAATGCATGATAAAGCTACTGAGTGCTTCATAAAAAGCAACCGGGGCCTCGGCATGCACCCAGTGCCCGGAACCGGCAACGGTTACGAGTTGCGAATGCGGAAATAATTCCTGTATACCCGGCCAGTCGTTATCGGTAATGTAATTGGACTTTTCTCCCCTGATAAAAAGTGTTTCATTTTGAACAGCCACCTGCGGAACAGGGGCAAGTATATTATCCATTTTATCAAACAATAGTTTCACATTCATGCGCCAGGCTAATTTCCCTTCCTCTTTCCAATAAAGATTTTTGAGCAAAAATTGCAAAACACCATTGTCTTCTATTTTTCGCTTCAGTATTTCTTCTGCATCCTTTCTCGATGAGATCACATCGGTGTTTATGGAAAAAATGGCGTCAAAAATAAGCTGGTGATGCGGTGGATATTTTTTTGTTCCCATATCCACTACCACCAGTTTATCTGTCTTTTCGGAAAAACGCTGAGTATAAAACATAGCTGTTTTTCCACCCATGGAATGCCCGCAAAGAATGATATCGTGAAGATTTTCATTTATTACCAATTGATGAAGATCATCACACATCAGCGGATAACTGATGTCTGATGTATGTGGTGAATGGCCATGATCACGCAGATCCACAAGATACACCAGGAAATTTTCGGAAAGTTTTTTAGCGATAGTTTGCCAGTTATCGGATGAACCAAACAATCCGTGAAGGATGATCAGCGGCTGGCCCTGGCCCATTTTCCGGAAATGAAGATCAACTGTCATTTTAGCTGGCGAAGATAAAGCTGAATGGAGTTTTCCAGTCCAAAATATAATGCGTCACTGATAAGCGCATGCCCGATAGAAACTTCCAGCAGGCCGGGAATGTTTTTTTTAAAATACGCAAGATTATCAAGGTTCAGATCGTGGCCGGCATTAACGCCAATTCCTAACTGGCCAGCCATTTTAGCAGTTTGAACAAAAGAAGCAATGGCCCTGTCCTTGCTTTTCGTAAATTCTGCCGCATAAGATTCGGTGTACAATTCCACGCGATCGGTGCCAATGGTTTGGGCTCCTTCGGCCATTTTCGGATTGGCATCAATAAAAACGGAAGTACGGATGCCGGCTGCTTTAAATACTCCAATGATTTCTTTGAGGTAATCACTATGAGTAATGGTATCCCATCCATGATCGGAAGTAAGTTGTCCCTGCGTATCGGGCACCAGTGTCACCTGGTGAGGTTTTACTTCGAGTACAAGGTCAACAAATTTTTTTTCGCGGGGATTTCCTTCGATATTGAACTCGGTGGTGATCACTTCCCTGATTTTCCGCACATCATCATAACGGATATGCCGCTCATCGGGACGGGGATGAACTGTTATACCCTGCGCACCAAAACGCTGAGCGTCAATAGCTGCCCTTATCACGTCAGGAACGTTTCCTCCCCGGGAATTTCGTAATGTGGCAATTTTATTAATGTTAACGCTCAGCCTGGTCATGTGCTTTTTATTACTTTTGGCAAACTCTTCAGGAAGTCCAAAATTAATGTAAAATTGTAGCACGATTGTTGTTTTGAATTTAAAATGCTGACACAGGAACTCATATCAGAAAATATACCCCCCATTAAACTCAGTGATACCGGTATGAAGGCGCTGAAGTGGATGGATGAATTTAAAGTTGCCCATCTTCCGGTAGTAGAAGAAGGAAAATACCTGGGACTGGTTTCGGATGCCGATATCCTTGACCTCAATATGCCCGAAAAAACATTACACGACCAGTTGGAAGAACTGGAACTGGATGACATTCATGTGAACGAAAACCAGCACGTGTATGATGCTATGAAGTTGCTGAGCGAAAACCGCCTTTCGGTGATACCGGTACTGGATAATGAAGGAAAATTCCTCGGTTCTATTTCTCTTACGCACCTGATGGAAAAAATCGCTTCCATTTCTGCTTTCACCGACCCCGGAAGTATACTGGTGCTGGAAGTAAGCATGAGCGATTATTCCCTTTCGCAGATTGCACAGATTGTGGAAAGCAATAATGCGCGGATACTAAGCGTGTTTGTAAACAATAATTTTGAAGCCGGAACACTGGACGTAACGGTAAAGATTAATAAAACCGACATATCTCCTGTCATACAAACTTTCCAGCGGTATAAATATTTTATCAAATCATCTTTCCAGATTGACAGTAATTATATGGAAGACCTCAAATCGAGGTACGAGGCGCTGATGAAGTACCTCAAATTTTAGCCGTAATGGCATTCAAAAATATAGCCGCCATTTTTTTTGTTTTGCTAACGCTTTCCGGGTTTGCGCAGGATATAAAAATTGCCGGCCGGATAAACATAACCGGTAACCGGAAAACCAAAGAAAATATTATTCTCCGCGAACTTTCCTTTCAGCCGGGAGACACGCTCAGCGCTGCCGCATTGGATGAAGCTATTGAGCGTTCCCGTTCCAACCTGGTAAACACCATGTTGTTTAACTATGTGGAGATAGAAAAACTTCCCGTTGACTCTGTTTACAATGATATTCATATTCACGTTACCGAACGGATTTATCTTATTCCTACTCCCATTTTCCAGTTTGCCGATCCCAATTTTAATACGTGGTGGCTCAACAGGGATTTTACGCGAACCAACTGGGGGTTTTTTGTGCTGAAAAAAAATTTCAGGGGAAGGAATGAAGACCTCGCCTTTATAACGCAGCTGGGCTATTCGAAAGAATTCGGGTTTCTTTACCGGATTCCCTGGATCACCAAAAAACAAAACATCGGTGCGGGAATCTGGGTAGGATACAAACAAAACAACGAGGTGACTATTGGCACGGAAAACAACAAGCGGCTTTTTTATACCGGCACTACAGGAAACTCACGTGATGAATTACTGGTAAAACTCAATACCACCCTTCGCAGAAAACTTTATTCCACCCATTTTTTCGAATTAAAATACAACAGCAACCATATTCTTGATACCATCACCAAAATGCAGGGCGACTATTTCTATCAGAACAAAGCACACATGAATTTTCTAAGTTTTATCTATTCATTTAAACACGACAAGCGCGACAATAAAGGCTATCCGCTGGAAGGGCATTTCACCCAATGCGATTTTATCAATAACGGGCTGGGAATTATCAGCAAAAAATTTCATGTGATGACCACCAGCCTTTCTCACAGCGAATATTTCCGGTTATCAGAGAGAATGTTCCTGGCTTCTCTTATCAAAACCAAATTCACACTCACCAAAGATATTCCCTATTATTTCCAGGAAGGGTTGGGCTACTCTGGTTTTGTAAGGGGATATGAGTATTATGTGATAGACGGGCAACACTACGGCCTGTTTAAGTCCAATCTTAAATTCAACCTGGTGAAACCCCGGGTGCATGGACCTGAATTTTTATCCAAAACCAATTTTGCCAAAATCCATTATGCATTTTACCTAAACCTGTATATGGATGCGGGTTATGTTTACGATGGGCGTTATGCAGAAAAAAATCCGCTCTCCAACGAACTGATCTACGGCACAGGAATAGGGATTGATTTTGTGTCGTTTTACGATAAAGTTATTAGATTTGAATATTCATTGAACAAACAATGGGAACACGGATTTTTCCTGCACTTTATTAAACCCGTCTGAAGTATGAATATTGCAGTATACGGCCGCTCTTTTCACGATAGTTTTATCTCCTCCATCCAGGAATTTTTTGACGAGATCGGCAAACGAAATGCAAAACTGTTTATTTACGAAGCGTTTTATTCCTACCTGCGTCCCCGGGTAAAAATTTCTTCCCCCTCAGAATTATTCTCAAAACACAGCGAAATTGCCGGCAAAGCAGATGTTTTAATCAGCATTGGTGGCGATGGCTCAATGCTCGATACCATCACACTGATCCGCAACTCGGGAATTCCTTTGCTGGGAATCAATACAGGCCGGCTGGGCTTTTTGTCCAACGTCTCAAAGAATGAAATCGTACAGGCTATTGAATCATTGTACCAGAAAAAATACACTATTGAAGAACGGGTTTTATTGAAGGTGGAAACAGAAAAGAAAATGTTTGGAACAGCCAACTTCGGATTGAATGAGCTTACTCTTCACCGGAAAGATTCCGGATCGATGATGACCATTCACGCTTATATTGACGATAACTACCTCAACTCTTATTGGGCAGACGGGCTTATTGTATCCACACCAACCGGCTCCACTGCTTATTCTCTTAGCTGCGGAGGCCCTATTGTGGTACCCGGATCAGGAAATTTTATTATCACCCCAATTGCACCTCACAACCTCAACGTAAGGCCCGTTGTAGTTCCCGATTCATCCGTTATCAGGCTGAAAGTGGAGGGACGTAGCAAAAGTTATTTCGTTTCTCTCGATTCCCGCAGCGAAACCATCGAAGCTGAGAGCGAACTGGTTATCACAAAAACCGACTTTAAAGTAAAGCTTATCCGGCTGGAAAACCAGGATTTTTTCACCACTATCCGAAACAAATTAACCTGGGGAATCGATAAAAGGAATTAAAACTAACACGAACCTGTTAGAATTTTACACCAACGATTTTTCCGTTGGCGATTTTATGGTTAAATTTGTTATTCTCACTTTCAATAAATTGGGCTGATTTTGAAGAAATTATTTACCACTCTTGTCCTCGTTTTTGCTACTTGCTTGTCCTATGGGCAGTCGTGGAAATTTTATCGTTCTGAATTCAAATTCGGTTTAGGTGCATCCAACTTTTTGGGTGAGCTAGGTGGCGCCAATCAGATTGGTACAAATGGCATAAAAGACTTTGAGTTCTCCTTGACACGCCCCTCCTTTGAAGCGGCTTATGCCTATATGATTACCCCTTATTTCAAAGCCCGCATTAACGGAATTTACGGAAGACTCAAAGGCGATGACGCTCTCACCAAAGAGATTTACCGTAATAACCGTAACCTTCATTTTCGTTCTCCCATTGTAGAGCTTTCGGGCCTTATTGAATGGTATCCTTTCAGCGAAAAAATCGCCCATCTCTACCGGCTTAAAGGAGCAAGCGGAAAAAAATCAAGTTTATTAAGCCCCTACTTTGTAGCCGGGATAGCCGGATTCTGGTTCAGCCCAAGAGCAAAATCACCCACCACAGGAAAGTGGGTGCCTCTAAAACCCTTATGCACAGAAGGCCAGGGATTACCCGGTGGCCCTAAACCCTACAAAACCATCAGTGTGTCCATACCTATGGGCATCGGAATAAAGTATGCCATGAATAAAAACTGGAGTATCGGGTTTGAAATTACAGGAAGAATGACTTTTACCGATTATATTGATGATGTGAGCGGCACCTATTACAATAATACCGATATCCAGAACAGTAAAGGGGCCGAAGCCGCCTATTTTGCCAATCCAACTCTCAATCTTATTCCTCCCATTGTTGATGGATCCATCGTTATTGATCCTACAGGAACAGGAATGCAACGCGGGGATCCCAGGGATAATGATTCCTATATGTTCGCAATATTTTCGCTCAACTACCGTTTCCTCCGTTACAGGCATTATCAGCCTAAGTTTTAATACGGAAAAACCATTTCTTACCAATGAAACGCTTCATCATAATAGTATTGTCGGCTCTTGTTTTCCCGTCCCTTTCGGTTTCACAAAAGGATGAACTGGGAGTTATCCTGGGAGGCACCTATTATGTGGGTGATTTGAATCCATATAAGCAATACGCCAATACACATTTTGGTGGCGGGATATTGTACAGGAACAATCTTAATTTGCGTTATACACTTCGCCTGTTTGCCAACTACGGCAAGGTTTCTGCTGCCGATTCTACCAATGATATAGCTATCTATTCTAACCGAAACCTTCATTTCAAATCGAAATTGTTTGAACTGGGGGCAATTTTTGAGCTGAATTTTTTCAAATACAAACCCGGGGATATCAAAAAAGACCGTTCCACTCCCTACCTGTTTGCAGGATTGAATTATTTCTACATGAATCCCATGGCACAATTGGGAGACGACTGGTACGACCTTCAATCACTGGGCACCGAGGGGCAGGGAAGTTCACTGAATTCAAAACAGCATTATAAACTCAATCAAATTGCCATCCCGCTGGGGATCGGTTTTAAAGTAAACGCCACCAAAAAACTATGTTTTTCATTTGAATACGGATTGAGAAAAACATTTACCGATTACCTGGACGATGTAAGTGGCGCCTATGTGAATAATGCCACCCTGAGAGAAGAAAACGGGGTATTGTCTGCCTATTTTGCCGACCGCAGCATTCAGAATGAGGGCATCAATGGAACCAATGAAGGCTCTATGAGGGGAAATCCCGCCAACAAAGACTGGTATTCTTTTTCCGGTATTGCCATTACACTTGTATTGGGCAAGGAAACGGGTTGTTACGACTTTAAAAAACGTTAATTTTTCGCCAACCCAACAATAATCCTGATATTTGCCCGCTATTAAAAAAGCGTTCAAAAATGTCGCTGAAACAAGCCATTCAACCTGATAATATACCTCAGCATGTAGCCATCATTATGGATGGAAACGGCCGTTGGGCCCGCCAAAAAGGTGAAGACCGCGTGGTGGGGCATATCAGCGGAGTGGAATCGGTTCGTGAAGCACTGAAAGCAGCTACCGAAACTGGTGTGAAATTTCTTACCCTTTATGCCTTTTCTACCGAAAACTGGAACCGGCCCAAAGAAGAAGTGGACGCGTTGATGGACCTGCTGGTAAATACCATCGCCCGCGAATTTTCACAACTTAATGAAAACGATGTGCGCCTGAGAGCCATCGGTGATATAGAAAAACTCCCTGCCTCCTGCAGCGAAGCGCTGAAAGCTGCCATCGAAAAAACAAAAAACAATAAAACCATCAACCTGGTGCTGGCACTTAATTACAGCTCGCGATGGGAAATTACAAATGCGGCCCGGCAGATGGCAGAAAAGGTTAAAAACGGACAGCTGGACATCAACAGCATAAATGAGCAAACCGTTAGTCAGCATCTCGCCACAAAAGATATTCCCGATCCCGAACTGGTGATTCGTACCAGCGGGGAATGCCGCATCAGCAATTTCCTGCTGTGGCAATGCGCTTATGCCGAGTTTTATTTTACCAAAATCCTGTGGCCTGATTTTAAAAAAGAAAACTTCTTTGAAGCCATTATCGACTACCAGAAACGTGAAAGAAGATTTGGCATGGTGAGTGAACAACTTAAACAGAATGCCGGTGCGTAAACATCTTCTCACATACCTGTTATTATTTTTCGCTCTAACGGTGTTCGCACAGCCGAAAAAAATAATCGATTATACCACTCCCCGTGAATATACTATTGCCGCTATTAACGTAATAGGCGCCACACACTACAGCCACGATGCCATCCGCCTGTTATCCGAATTACAGGTAAATCAAAAAGTGCGCATCCCCGGTGATGATATTGCAAGAGCCATAAAAAAACTCTGGGACCAGAAATTATTTTCTGATGTAGCCATTGAAGCCAGTGATATCCGCGGAGATAAAATCTTCCTGGAGATTATTGTAAAGGAACGCCCCAAGCACACCGGCTGGTCGCCTAAAGGAGATTTCCGTAAAAAAGAATTTGAAAAAGTGAAAGAAAGCCTCATTGGTTTTGAAGGACAAATTGTTACCGAGAACATGGTGACACAGGTAAAAAACATTACCCGCGGATATTATGTCGATAAAGGTTACCTGAAAGCAAGAGTAGAAGTAAATACCATTCCCGACCCGCGAACCAATAATGGCGTACTGCTGGAAGTAACGGTAAAAAAAGGCGAAAAAGTAAAAATTAAACACATTTTTATTGAGGGCAACACTTCACTCAGTGATCAGAAAATAAAACGAATGTTTAAAGACACCAAAGAAAAAAAATGGTGGCGCTTCTGGAAAGCTTCCAAATTTATGGAGATCACTTACAAAGATGACAAACAAAAAATTATTGATGCGTTAAACGACAAAGGACTTCGTGATGCCAAAATTGCTTTTGATACTTTGTTTTATACCGACACATCCGATTTAAATATCCGGCTGGTAGTTGACGAGGGGCACAAATATTATATCCGCAGCGTAACCTGGTCGGGAAATTCAAAATACCGTTCTACTTTTCTCGATTCGCTGGTAAGCATCAAACGTGGTGATGTGTATAACGCATCCGAACTGGACGCCAAACTGATTATGAATGCCAACGGAACGGATGTTACTTCCCTTTACATGGACAATGGTTATTTATTCTTTTCTGTTACTCCTGTAGAAATGAAAGTGGAAAACGATTCCATTGATTTCGAGTTCCGCATTACCGAAGGAAAACAGGCACGCGTAAAAAATGTGATCATCAAGGGAAATACAAAAACCAACGACCATGTGATCAGGAGAGAAATCCGGACAAAACCCGGTGATCTTTTCAGCCGAAACGACATTATCCGTACACAACGCGAATTGGCTCAGCTCGGGTATTTCAATCCCGAAAAATTCGGAATAAACCCTATTCCCAATCCTTATGAAGGAACCGTGGATATTGAATATACAGTAGAAGAAAAACCATCCGACCAGTTTCAGCTTTCGGGCGGCTGGGGAGCCGGAAGAGTGATTGGAACTCTTGGATTGACCTTTACCAATTTTTCTCTTAGAAAAATATTTAAAAAAGGCGCGTGGCAACCTCTTCCTTCGGGTGACGGACAGTCATTAAGTGTAAGCGTTCAATCTACCGGACAGTTTTACCATGGATCTAATTTCTCCTTTACTGAGCCGTGGCTGGGAGGAAAAAAACCTAACTCACTTAGCATTAGTGCCTACAGAACATTCACCTCGCGCGATAATCTGAAACGAAGTGATCCCAACAAGCAATACATGACCATTACCGGTGCTTCCCTCGGTTTTGGAAAACGATTAAAATGGCCGGATGATTATTTTTCTATTTACCTCGAATTACCGGCTTTTCAATATTATGAACTACACAATTACCAGGGAGTATTTTCTTTCACCGATGGTTATGTAAATTCATTGAGCACACGTTTTTCTTTACAACGAAATTCTATCAGCGATCCTATTTTCCCCCGCAGCGGATCTTCATTTACATTTAGCATGAAGCTTACTCCGCCCTATTCTTTCTTTAACAATAAAGACTACACAGAAATCTCCGACCAGGAGCGATACAAATGGCTGGAGTATACCAAATTCAAATTCTCTTCACAGCATTTTACCAAACTCAACAAAAGCAATAAAAATCCGCTGGTGCTGATGACACGTACAGGATTTGGGTTCTTAATGCCCTGGAACAAGGATGTAGGTAATCCTCCTTTTGAAAGATTTAAGCTCGGTGGAAACGGTTTAACAGGATTTAACATGTTTTTCGGACAGGAAATTATTGCCTTGCGCGGATATGATGATGGCGAACTTTCGGGCCAATATGGAGATATGTGCATTGCCAAATTCACTACCGAATTGCGCTATCCTCTTTCGCTTAATCCCAATGCTACTGTATATGTACTTGGCTTTGCAGAAGCAGGAGAATCGTGGACGAGGGTGCAGGATTTTGATCCTTTCCGCGTGAAAAAATCGGCTGGTGTGGGTGTGCGGATATTCCTGCCGATGTTTGGTTTATTGGGACTTGACTATGGCTGGCCATTGGACAAGACCAGTAAACAGGGCCAGTTTGTGTTTACCATTGGCATGAATCTTGGTGAATTGTAGTGAAACCCTTAATTTCGGACGCTAATTTAACCCTATGAAAAAAGGAATTATTTTATTGACACTCTTTGTAATGGCCACCGGGGTTTTTGCGCAAAAATATGCGTGGGTGGACACCGATTACATTTTAAACAAAATGAGCGATTACAAAGAAGCCCAAAAAATACTCGACCAGCTTTCGGAAAAATGGCAGAAAGAAGCCGAAGCCAAAGCAGCAGAAGTAGTTAAACTGAATGAAGCTTTCAAAAAAGAACAGTTTCTTTTGTCGGAAGAAATGCGCGCCAAACGCATCGAAGAAATAAAACAAAAAGACATGGAAGCAAAAGAATTCCAGAAACAAAAATTCGGAGTGAATGGCGAACTCTTTCAAAAAAGACAGGAATTGATAAAACCTATTCAGGAACGCGTATACAAAGCTATTAAAGAAGTAGCTGAGTCGGGAGGATTTACCTTTGTATTCGACAAAGCCAATAACCCCGGCATGCTCTATGCCGATCCCAAAGCAGATAAAACCGAACAGGTGTTGCGCAAACTAGGACTTTAAAATTTTAATTAATCATAACAGAAATCATGAAAAAAGCTATTGTATTATTGGTTGTACTTTTTCTCTCCGGTGCGGGAATGATGTCAGCGCAGAAGATCGGGCATGTTAATTACCAGGAATTAATTACCTCGCTTCCCGAATATAAATCCATCCAGGATTCAATTGATAAGGAAAAAGCTCTTTACGAAAAAGAGTTGATTGAAGAATCACAGAAACTGAAAGCTGAAGACGATACCTATAAAATGAAGAAAAAAACAAACGGGTATCCCACTCCGGAATCAGAGCAGTTGGCACTTAAAAGGTTGGAGGAACATGCACGTGAGCTGGAAGAACTAAGTGCCATCTACGACCAAAAACTGAACGAAAGATATATGGCTTTGCTTAAACCTCTCCAGGATAAAGTTAAGGATGCTATCACCAAAGTAGCCAAAGCACAAAACATCGGATATGTTTTGGATATTTCACAACAAATTGCCCTGGTGATTGATGGTAACGACCTCACTGCCGCTGTAAGAAAAGAACTCGGGTTGCCGGAAAAAGCTGAGGTGAAGAATCCTTAATTAGTTATTAGTTACTGGTTCTGGTTGAAGGTTGGTAAGATGTCAGAAGTAATAAAATAAATGAACTAAGATTTTATACTTTCAAAGCACAACTGAATTTCATTTCTGCCACTAATAACTCATAACCAATAACCCTCCCACGCATGCTCTCCTCACTCCAAACTCCTTCCCAACCCATCGGTGTTTTCGATTCAGGGTACGGAGGATTGACAGTGTTGAAGGAACTGGTAAAAAAACTCCCCGGTTACGATTACATTTATTTAGGCGACAATGCCCGTGCTCCATACGGCTCACGTTCTTTTGAAACCGTTTATGAATATACATTACAATGCGTAAAAGAATTATTTTCGATGGGATGTCCATTGGTAATTCTGGCCTGCAACACTGCTTCGGCAAAAGCATTGAGGAATATCCAGCAAAAAGACCTTGAAAAACTGGGTAAAGAAAAAAGAGTGTTGGGTGTGATCCGTCCGACAACAGAGTTGGTGGGAAAGATTACAAAAACAAAAGCCGTAGGTGTTCTGGGAACCAGCGGAACAGTGAATTCAGGTTCTTATCCCATTGAGATCGCAAAATTTTATCCCGATGTAAAAGTTTTTCAGCAAGCCTGCCCGATGTGGGTTCCGCTGGTGGAAAATAATGAATATAACGGAGAAGGGGCTGATTACTTCATCAAAAAAAACTGCGATGAACTAATGGCGCAAAATAAAAACATCGATACAGTTATTTTAGGGTGCACGCATTATCCCCTGCTTTCAGAAAAAATAAAAAAATTCCTTCCCGAAAACATTCAGTTTATTTCACAGGGAGAAATTGTGGCCAACAGCCTCAGCGATTATCTCCACCGTCATCCCGAAATGGAACAACGTCTCACCAAAAACAAATCCATCACATTTTATACTACCGACTCTCCCGAAAACTTTGATGCACATGCCGGAATTTTTTACGGGGAAGAAATCAGCTCGAAGCACCTTTCGTTGAGATGATAGGATATTTGATGTTTGAGATGTTAGACTTGCCAAGCGCACTGGCGTGGTGTTAGATGTTAGAATTTGAACTGTAAGATTGGGTTTTTACAATCATAAATTCCATTACAAAAAAAAACATTGTATCATTAAAACTGCCGACTGCCACTGTCTGCCGCTACTGTAATTATACCTTTTCCCCGCAAAACGGATTAAATTTTCTCTCCTCGCCTATAGTGGTTTCAGGACCATGTCCGGGGTATATAACATAATCATCACCCAGCGGAAACAATTTGGTTTTTATGCTTTTTATCAGTGTGTGAAAATCGCCTCCGGGAAGGTCGGTGCGGCCTATGCTTCCCTGGAAAAGCACATCGCCACCAATAACCATCTTTTGTTTTTTATCCACAAAAGCAATATGTCCGGCCGAGTGCCCGGGTACAAACAATACATCTAAAACGGTTTCACCGAAATTAACCTGCATACCTTCTTCCAGCCACACTTGCGGTTCGGGAGACTGTTCGATGCCCTCCACCCCGAAAAGATGCCCGTAATTTACCATTCTCTCCAGGTTACTGCGCTCCTCCCGGTGAGTTTCCAGCTTCAGGTTCCATGTTTTGGCAACAAAATAATTACCCAGCACATGGTCGATATGGCAATGGGTATTAAGAAGTTTTACCGGTGTAAGGCGGTTTTCACTGATGAAACGGCTTAACTCCGCCTGTTCTTCCCTGCCAAAACAACCCGGGTCGATGATGACACACTCACCCGATGCATCGGCCACCACATAGGTGTTTTCCTGAAAAGGGTTAAAAGTAAGGCAATAAACCTGTGCCATTCATCAAATTTGTGTTGCCAAAAGTACTAAGAAAGGACGATTTTAGTTATATTTACAAAGCCATTTTTCCGAATGAAAAAGAGTATTTACCTTTTATTTTTTATCAGCACTTTTTGTGCTCCTGTCCGTTATGCCTCGGCCCAGTTTTATAACGGCTCGCAAATGGAATTCGGGAAAAACCGCGTACAGTATAACGGGTTTCAGTGGCAATACCAGAATTACGAACGTTTTAAGATCTATTACTATACCGGAGGAAAAAACCATTCGGTGTATGTAGCCCAGGCTGCGCACCAGCACCTGCAACAGATTGAAAAATTATTTGATTTTTATCTTGAAGGACAGATTGAGTTTGTGGTTTACAATACGCAATCGCATTATCGCCAAAGCAACGTAGGCATTACCGGTGACGAAATGTATAACATTGGCGGAGTTACGCGCATTGTGGGAAATAAAGTGTTTTTGTATTACGAAGGCGATCACAAAAAATTCGATAAACAGATCCGTGCAGGAATTGCCAATATTCTTTTATTCCAGATGATGTATGGAGGAAACTGGCGTGATGTTTTAAAAAATCAAACTCTTCTTACTTTGCCCGACTGGTTTTTACAGGGATTTGTTTCATATGTGTCGCAACCCTGGGATGTGGAAACAGAAGGTTACGTAAAAGACGGAGTGATCAGTGGAAAGTTCGACCGTTTTTACCGTTGCGAGGGTTTGGATGCACAATATGCGGGCCATGCCATGTGGAATTACATTGGCGAAGTATATGGCGAGGGCGTTATACCCAATATTCTTTATATGACACGCATAAGCCGTAATGTGGAAAGCGGGTTTCTTTTTGTATTGGGAATTTCTCTCCGGAAAATGTCGACTCAGTTTGTGGAATATTATAAAATAAAATTTGACGGAGATAATCACAACCAGGTAAGTCCTTCACAGGAACCACTTCCCATTCCGGCAAAAAGCAAATATGTTTACCGGCAGTTTAAAATGAGTCCCGATGGAAGATATGCAGCGTTTGCTACCAATGAAATGGGACAGTATAAAATCTGGCTTTACGACATCAGCAAAAAAGAATTAAAACGAATTGCCAAAGGCGATTTGAAATTAAACCGGCTGAATGATTATTCTTTCCCCGTGCTGGGATGGCATCCAACGGGCAACGGGTTAGCGTATTTCGTGGAGAAAAAAGGAGAAATTCTTTTCTGCATGTATACGCTGAGTGAAGAAAAAACTACCAAAAAAGCGCTCTCCAAACTTGACAAAGTATTAAGTTTTGATTATGCCGATGATGGAAAATCGATGGTGATATCAGGCGTGAGCATGGGGCAAACCGATTTATATTCATTTAAACCGCTGGGCAATTCCATCGAACAGATTACCAATGATTTTTATGATGATGTGCATCCGAAATTCGTTCACCAGTCAACCGCCATTATTTTTGCTTCCAACCGGCCAAACGACACTTTGCAGAGAGAAGTAAAAATAAAACCGGGAAATCACAACAAGGATATTTTTGTTTACAACCTCAAAAACAACAACCGTATTTTCAATCGTATCACGCGAACACCCAATGCAGACGAATCGTGGCCCTCGATGATCGATTCGATGAATTATACTTACCTGAGTGATGAAAATGGCGTGATCAACCGCTATCGTTCGTTTTATGACAGCACCATCAGTTCGGTGGACACCATAGTGCATTATACTTATTTTACCAAAACAACGGCATTATCCAATTACAACCGTAACATTCTCGAGTATGATGTAAATGAGAAAAAAGGAAAATACGCATTCCTGATGCTGAAAGACGGGCAGTATAATTTTTATACCGGTCAGGTGAAAGATGACGGAAAAGGACTGGGTGCATTACCCGACACCCGTTTCCGTACCATGGAAAAAATGATGATGGGAAAATCTTCAGAGAAAACGGAAGTGCCCGTAAAAACAGAAACAGAGAAAGTGGAAATTACTGAAAAGAAAGATTCTTCGGGGGTGATTGACATCAACAATTATGAGTTCTCCAACGATAAACCCAAATACGAAAAGCAAACGGTAAAAATTGAGGAAACTACAATCAAAAAAGATACTGTATCCAAGAAAAAACAGGTCGATACCGAATTTAAGGAAGCTCCGCAGGGATTGTACAAAATTAATTTTGCCACCGACTATATTGTTTCACAGCTCGACAATTCCTATCTCAATCAAACCTATCAGCGTTATACTCCGGGAGGACAATATTTTAACCCGGGAATAAACGGTTTGATTAAAATGGGGATTTCAGACGTATTTGAAGACCATCGCATCATCGGTGGTTTCCGCTATTCCGGCAACCTGAGCAGCAATGAATACATGCTGATGTATGAAGATCTTTCCAAACGCCTCGATAAAAAATATATTTTGTACCGGCAGGCTTTCAACGCTTATGCCCGTGATCTTGGAATTACAAAAACGCAGATACACGAAGCAAAAGTTGCTCTTAAATATCCGTTCAACGAAGTATTGTGCCTGCGTGGTACTTTTGGCTACCGTAACGATCGTGTAGTGACACTGGCAACAGATTATCCCACCCTTGATGAGCCCAATACGCATTATCACATGTCTACCAACAAACTGGAATTGATTTATGACAACACCGTGAAAAAAGGTTTGAACCTATATAACGGTTTACGGCTAAAGGTTTGGGGAGAGTATTACAAAGAATTTATTACGGAAAAATCCGATTTCATTGTTACGGGATTTGATGTACGTCATTACCTGAAAATTCACCGCGACTTTATCTGGGCCAACCGTATTGCGGCCAGCGCTTCAATGGGTAATAAGCGGTTGGTTTACTTTTTGGGAGGAGTAGACAACTGGATTGTTCCGCAATTTGATCCTTCCATACAAGTGCCCACCGACCAGAACTATGGTTATCAAACCATCGCCACTCCGATGAGAGGATTTGAACAAAACGCACGCAACGGAAGTAATATGGCTATTATCAATTCGGAATTGCGGATGCCATTATTCAAATATTTTGCAGAACAACCGCTCAAATCCGACTTCCTTGAAAATTTCCAGGTAGTAAGTTTCTTTGATATCGGAACAGCATGGACAGGATGGAATCCTTATTCGGATGAAAATTCTTTCAATACTACTGTAATTGCTTCTCCCGGCAATCCCATCTACGTTATACTGGAAAACCAGCGCGAACCTATCGTTTATGGTTATGGATGGGGATTACGCAGCCGCCTGTTCGGATATTTTATCCGGTTTGATTGGGCACGCGGAATTGATGACGGAGCCAAACAGGATCCCATCAAATATTTTTCACTCTCCCTTGATTTTTAAACAATGGATTTTCAAACGCTTGTCATTCTCATCCTCATTGGTTTTTTAGCCGGAATTATGGGTGGATTTGTGGGCGTAGGCGGAGGAATCATCATTGTTCCTGCTCTTGTTTATTTTCTTGGATTAACACATCACCAGGCCATTGGAACCAGTATTGCTGTAATGCTTCCTCCTATTGGAATTATGGCAGCCATGAATTTTTATCGCAGTGGCGATCTGAACATGCAGTATGCGCTGGTGATCGCCTGTGCTTTTGTATTGGGTGGATACCTCGGTTCCAGGTGGTCTATTTCAATGAAATCATCCGAACATATTGTTAAACTGATTTTCGGTTTGATAATGGGTTATGCCGCTGTAAGAATGATCTTTTCTGCCGTTAAAGTATTTTACGAAAAATGACAGAAGAAAAAATACGATCGGCAGCAAAAAGTATTTTGGATGAACTGGTACATATCAGGAGACATTTGCATCAACATCCCGAACTTTCCTTTGCTGAATATAAAACCGCTGAATACATTTCCAAAAAACTAACGGAATGGGGAATTGCGCATACAACAGGCGTAGCAGGAACCGGCCTCACCGGTATACTGGAAGGAAAATCGACTGAAGGAAAAATTATTGCTTTGCGCGCTGATATAGATGCATTGCCCATACACGAAGAAAATACAACTTCTTATTGTTCGCAAAATGAAGGTGTAATGCATGCCTGCGGTCATGACGTTCATACTACCTGTCTTTTAGGTGCGTTAAAAATATTGAAAGAGCTAAAAAATGAATGGGATGGAAAAGTAAAATTCATTTTTCAGCCGGGAGAAGAAAAATTACCGGGTGGAGCTTCACTGATGATAAAAGAAGGAGTATTGGAAAATCCCCAACCCGGTTTTATCCTTGGACAGCATGTGTTTCCTGAACTGGAAACAGGGAAAGTGGGATTTCGCAGCGGGATGTATATGGCTTCTACCGATGAAATTTATATTACGGTTACCGGAAAAGGCGGACACGCTGCTTTGCCAAAACAATATAATAACCCGTTGCTTATCGCTTCTTCGTTGTTGTTGGAATTAGATGACTTGCTCATGAAAAACAAAGCAGGAAAAGTTCCTGCAACTATTCCTACTGTTCTTGCCTTTGGAAAAATAGAAGGAAAAGGGGCTACTAACGTTATACCCGCAAACGTAGAAATGGCCGGAACGTTCCGCACCATGAATGAAGAATGGCGGGCGAAAGCACATCAGTTAATTCATAATACGGCCAAATCTGTTTCTGAAAAAACAAATTCAGCTGTTACTGTGAGGATCGAAAAAGGTTATCCGTTCCTTGTGAATGATGAAAGAGTGACAAATCAAATGAAAACAGTTGCCGAAAAATACCTTGGAAAAGAGAATGTGGTGGAACTGGACGTGCGGATGACAGCCGAAGATTTTGCCTGGTATTCGCAGGTAATTCCCGCTTGTTTTTATCGTTTGGGAACGCGTAATGAAGCAAAAGGAATTGTTTCGCCCGTACACTCCGCTACATTTGATATTGATGAACGCGCACTTGAAATTGGCGCAGGATTAATGGCCGCAGGGGTCATGCTTTGAATTGCCAGTTGATAAATGGTAAACTTCTTTTTCCGTTTTTGCACCAAAACCCCATCTGAATTCCCCGTAAATCCCTGCAATTATTAAACAGCCCCAACTGGACTCCTTTTCCCTCCCCGGCCCTGTTCACAAAACCTGATACTGATAATCCTGAGAATTTATATACTTCCGATCTCAACCCGGTAACCGTTAGACCTTTCGTTTCAAAAGCAACCAATGTAAGTCCGTTTACCTGTACACCCTTCATTACCCCGAAGCTAAAATGAGTACAGGCAATATTCACTCCATTAAACCAGCAATCGGTTTTATCTTCTATTACTGAATAATATCCTGCGCTGTCCCATGCCTGCAAATGATTGTAGGGAGAAAGCAGGATGTAAATAGTATGAAAGAATGGGAGTTCAATATTCAATCCGTTCACGGTTATCCCATCTGAATATCCTCCAAAACCTATTCCAAGTCCGTTAATTTTATCTGTTTTTGATGGTGTAAATCCTATCGGGAATCTTTCTATATAAGCCGTATCATCAGTTTCCGTTTTAATAACCGGACGAATTCCATCTGTACCCTGAAAATAATAAGTGGCTCCGTTTTCTTCATACAACAAATCATATCCCTGCATAGTGAAATAAGGAACCAGTTCGGTATAAAAAGTATCATTGTCATATAATTTTACAAATTCTGAAATAATTTCGCAATGTGTAGTATCTTTTTTTATTTCCCTGTCATAGTATTTTAGCTCAAGTGTTTTAAATATTCCCATCGACCGGTCGCCAATAGCCTGAATAGCCTCGAGCTGGCTAACCGGATAAGCAACCGTGTCCTGTGACAATTGGCTGAGTTCTGCACTATGTGAATTGAAATATTTCAGCACATAAACGGAATCAGTTGAAATATCTGCCACTCTTCCTGTTACCATGAAATTTTTCCCGAAGCGGAAATGATATTGTACATTCCTGTAAATATAAAATTCTGCCAGTGAAAATTTATCCGGATCATTTCCGTTTAACGTGCTCTTCTTAGAATACCTCAAAGTGATACAGGAGTCTTTTTGTGCCATTACTATTAATTGAGCCAGCAAAAAGAAAAAGAAGAATAATTTTTTCATCAAACGAAATTTAAATTTGTTTTATCACCAGTTTTAACTTCTCAAAATTTTAGATTTAAAATATTCCTTCCCTAAACCCCTTCCCCGCGATGCCGGGGAGTTGACAGCTCCGCTACGACATCGCTGGAAATATTTTTATGGGGAAGAGGAGAGTTATGTGGTTATAGGTTTTTAGTTTTATGTTGAGGGCACTACTAACATAAAACCCAAAGCTATTTCACTGCATTGAATCCGAAAGAGAATCCGAAACGAAAACCGTCTTTTTGGGGAATAGCGTAAAGATTAATCGGAATATTCAGCTTGCCGGTGCGGATACTTCTGCCGCAGGCAAAAACAAATCCCGACTTCAGTGCAGGTCTTCCGCGGCTATCCATTCTTGATATAACGGGATACGGATTAGCATTTAAAGTGTCTGTCCATTCATTTTCCAGATGCCACACATTATCCGGATCGTAATAACCATCTGCTTTTTGAACGAGGCTTACTGTGGGACCAAATGCAAACTCCCATCCTTTTTTATTTCCGCGTATACCGTGCAAAATAGTAAAGCTTGGAATAATCACTCCCTGGTCGAGACCGGTGACCATAGGAATAAATTCAAACAACGCCTGGAAGTTTCCCTCATTCAGGTATTTTTTCTCGAACTGGTAGCCAAACTGAAACATAGCGGGAAAGCCGTCATACCCACCCTGGTATTCCGGAGCGCTGAAAATCTTTGCGTGTTCACCGGTAAGGACGGTAAAGCCCATCCGCGGTCCGCTTAATTTGAGTTGTGTAACTTTTGGTGTATTAAGGATATTTTCAAACTGGCTTTTTTTCGTCAAACTGTTTACGATCGTTTCGTCATTGGGACGAGCAAACATTTCATTCAGGCAAATCACCACCATTTTTTGTAATTCGCGGTTAAGGTTAAGGAATTCGCGGGTGTGTGTTTTTTCGATGCTATTGGTTTTAACATCAATCAGGCGCATGGTCATAATAATTGTCTCTCCAAAAAGTTCAATGCTTCCGCTTAACATCTTGTCGGCACCAATTTTTTGTCCTACTTCTACCAGGCAAATCTTTCCATAACAATTAGAAATTTTCAGCTGGTTTTTTTCGATCATGTACGCCACGTCATAGCGATCCATCACTTCAAAGAGTCCGAGTTTTTCTGCTTCAATGCGAACCAGGTCACCGGCCACATCCGAAGTCATGTTTACGTTTCGGGTGTCGATATTCAACACCGTAAGTTTGGGTTTGGTGACGGGTTCCTGTGCAGAAACCAATCCTGTCAAAATGCCTGAGGCCATCACCGCAAATAGTTTTTTCATTTTTATTGTTTTTGGTGACACAAACCTACCGGCTGTCACCCGGAACAGCCGGCTCATTTTCATAAAAACTGATTTAAATTACAAAATATAAATGCCTGTTTATCAATATTTTTATTACATTTGGGGGTATAAATACTGATTTTTTAAAATGGATAATATTAAAGAAATTATCAGCACATTATCGAATGCCGACCGCAATGAGTTCCGCAAATTTCTTGCGCGTCAGAAAAAATTTTCGAACCGGAAAGATCTTGAGTTATTCGACCTGCTTTCATCGGGAAAAGAATTTCAAAAACCTACGCGAAAAAAAACAGGTAAACATGAAGCAGATGCCTATCACGCGTTGCGAAAACGTTTGGCAGAACAACTGGCAGATTTTATTGTATTGAAAAATATCGAAGAAGATGTTTCAGGCCGCGGAAAAATTACGGGAATGATCAGCCTGTGTCGTTATTTATTTAATGTGGAAATGCCTGATACGGCCTGGAAATACCTGCGTAAAGCTGAACACCTGGCAGAAGAGGTATCCAATCATGAATTACTTATCTCCATTTACCTGCTGATGGCCGAACAATCACACCTGAATGCCGAATTATCGCTGAAACAACTTGAAGCCAAAATTGCGATAAGCCGGAGACAGTTAGAAGAAGAAGGAAAACTTACGCTTGCCACTGCGGTGATCCGGAAAAAACTCGAAGAAACCAAACACAGCGTAAAGCTCAGCGAATTTCCCGGGTTTGTAGAACAAACACTTACCCGTTTCGGGCTATCTGACGCTATTCTTGAAAACCCTGCTCACCTTTACCGCCTGCTTGAAATTGTAAGAAGCACCTACCTTGCCCTGCGTAACCTGAAAAATTTCGAGCCTTTTATGATGGAACAATTCCTGAAATATGAAAAAAATATAAAACCCGAAAAACAAAATCATTTTTATCACCTGCAAATGCTTTATATGGTGGCGCACGTGCTTTATCGTACACGCAAATTCAGCCAGTCGAAAAAATATTTAACTGAAATGCATCGTTCACTCAGCAAATACAATAAACAGTTCAGCGGGCATTTCTATCCCAAATATATTTCTCTCATTTCTTCTATTGAAAGCCTGTCGGGAAAAAACGATATTGCCATTCAGCTTCATGAAGAATTTCTGAAACAAAGAAAATTCAGAATCAATACTTCCGATGAATTGAACATGCAGCTCAACCTTGCGTTCTTCTATTTCAATGCCGGTGAATACAAAAAAGCCAACCGGATTTTTGTCAATATGGATCATAGTGATAACTGGTACGAAAAGAAAATGGGAAAAGAATGGGTAATACGAAAAGAATTAATACGTGTCACCGTTCAATATGAACTGGGACATGAAGATATTTCGCTTTCTATTTTAAAAAATCTGAAAAAAGAATACAGCGAACTGCTTCGTCATCCGCAATATGCGAAAGCAGCCAACTTTATGAATTTCATCGAACTTTTCATCAACGATCCCTATGCGCTTTCCTTTAAAGAGTTTAGAAAAAAAGCAGAGAAAGATCTTTTTGATGTGCCGGTAGAAGCCGAAGAATCAAAAGCCATTGCCTTTTATTGCTGGCTCAAATCCAAACTCACCGGAAAAAATTATTACGAAACTTTACTGGAAGAAGTGAAAGCGAGTTCTGATCTGGTGTGAAGGAGAGAGGTTAGACGAAGAGATATCAGATGAGGAAGAAATGCGGAGTAGTGAATGATGAGTGCTAACGCTTCGGTCAGCATCCCGATCGGAGCATCGGATACATGAGTTTTGAGTGCTGAAGTGAAATGCGGAATAGAGAATGAACGAATAACGAAATGTGAAGTGAAATGAGAAACATTTTTTCAATCAATACATCTTATGGCTTTTACCTCTCATCACTTCCCCACCCAGCCAACTGAAGACTGCAGACCGCCTGCTGCCCACTGAGAACCGTAAACTACCAACTACCGCGACTCCGGAATTTCTTTTATTTTTTCTGATGCCATCCGGCTGTAGTGGCCGCGCCTGGTGATTATTTTTACAAGTAATTCTTCGGCTTCATCGTATTTTTTCTTTTTCAAAAGGCAAAGTGCTTTATTCCATTCTGCTTCTTCTTCGAAAGTAGAAAAAGAATTATTGATACATTTATCAAAACATTCCATCGCTTTATCGAATTTCCCGAGATTGTAGTAACATAATCCGCTATAGAAAAATGCATTCAGGTCTTCGGGATAATGTTCGTGGATGATGCGGAAATTTTTGAGTGCGTTTTTATAATTATTGCGTGTAAATTCTTCCAGTGTTTCTTCCAGGTAATCTTCATAGGGAACCAAAACCGTTCGTATTTCGGTCTCAGTTTTGGAGGAAGCGTCTTCCTTATCAGCCGAAACACCTGTGAGGATCACTTCTGTCTTTTTTATGCTGGAAGTATAAATTTCACTGTAATCCACCACTTTCAGATCGTGCAGGTAAGTGAATTTTACATTCGATTTCACTACTGTATTTTCCGGTTCAGGGGTTTTTATCTCATTTACTGTTTTAGGATCCACCGGTTCAGGTTGCGTTTCGGGAATTACCACGGGATTTACTTCAGAAGTAACTTCAATAACCGTTTTGGGTTGCTGCCTTACGGTTTTTTCGTAAGTGATTTGTTCATTTTTGTCAATGGGTTGGGCATTTTCTATTTCGGTGATAATAATTTCTTCGCTTACCGGTTCATTTTTTGTTTCGGGAGAAGTATTATTTCCTGCTATTACCGGATTTTCATTTTTCGATGGTGTTTCATTTTGAGAAAGCAAATACACTATCGCTATACAAGCCACCACTGCAACGGCAGAAGAAAACCAAAACAACGATTTGTACATTGTTGTTGCTGGCGATGCAGAATACCCTGCATTCCATTGCTGCTGCAGGACATCCAGCTCAGTGATGGCTGAAGGATCAGACTCCAGTCCTTCCATTGCTTCATCGCTGAAGGGGTCGCTGGCCATCTTTTCCTCTATGGTGTGTTTTTCTTCTTTCGGCAGGCTCTTGCCAAAATAGGAAGCGGCTTCTTCCCGGCTCAGGGAATCGCCTGTGTTGAACAATTTATTTAACCGCTGGCTCATGGGTTTGGGATAATAATATTTTTAAATTCCTTTTTCCGTTTTGTATATAACTTTTTACCTGCTTAAGTGTGTAACCTGTTATGTCGGCCACTTCCTGGTAGCATTTTTCCTGCAGGTAAAACAGGTCGATGCATTTTCTTTGTTCGTCTGCGAGTTTTTCCATGGCTTTTTCCATGTGTTGCAGCTGTTCTTCCTTTACAACGGGTTCTTCGCTGTGTTCTTCTTTCAGTTTCCAGCTCAGCTCATCTACATCGCTTTCAGTTCCCGGGCGGTTGGCTTTTCGTAACTGCATCAGGCAATAGTTGCGGGTTACAGTGTGAAGCCATGCGCGGAAATTTTCCACCGGGTGAGATTTCAAATCTTCAAACAACTTTTCAAAAATATTGATCACCGAATCTCGCGCCTCGTCTTTATTCTTCAGGTATTTGAGGCATACACCGAAAACGAGATGGGAATATCTCCCGAAGAGAATTCCCACCCGTGCTTTATCGTGATCGCTCTTATAGAGTTGTATCAACTCTTCATCACTAATACCGCTGCTATCTTTTTTACCGCTCAACAAGGGAGTGTTTTTGGTAAAGTTAAGCAATTGATAATTATCTTCCCTGCGCTGCGTTGTAGAGGTCCATGTAGCTTTTTGTTTCCACAATGATTACGCCACCGGTCACATCTCCGTATTTGGCAGGCACACCACCGGTATACACAGTGAGGCTTCCTATAGCTACCCCGGGCACATTAAAACTTTGTCCTTGTACTTTTACTCCGTCCACAAAGTAAATGGACGCATCCGATCTTCCTCCACGTACATAAGCATCACCGCTTTCGGAAACTTTTATTTCTGTGCTCAAAGTTCCGGCCAGTTTTTTAATGTCACGAAGATTCGGGTTATGTTTTATATCCTCATACCGCACTGTTTTCTTCGAAGTTTGTTCAGGATCAATAATTGGATCAACATAGGCTTTAAATTCGAATTCAGGCAAAGTTGTATCCGATAGCACCAATGAATTGAGATAACTGATCTGATCAGGATAAACTACCACTTCCTGTTTTAATTCTACTTTATTTATGAAAGAGGCGTGTAGAATATACGTTCCCGGTTTCAATGGTTTGATGGTAAATTTTCCGTCAATATCAGTAGAAGTTCCTTGCTTTTCACCGTTTACTTCCACCCAAACGTTTACTCCCGGCATTGTTTCCTTAGTTTCTTCTTCAGTGATTATTCCTTTGATCTCCCCAAAGTTCCCCTGAGCCTTTGCCCCAACCACCATCAGCACTCCCGCTGCAATGGCTATTACCAGTTGTTTTGTGTTTTTCATGTTATCCTTTTTTAATCGTTTTGTGTTGTGTTTTAAGGATAGATGCAGGGAGTTTTAAGATTCCATAAAGAAGGGGAGGTTTTTTGGATAGGGGTCAGGAGCCATTGGTCATTAGTAAATAGATAGAGGTTGGCAAGGGGTTGGGACAGGAATAGAGGGAATTACAAACTGAGGGATGGCAAACTGATCATAATAGTTAACGGGACTGCTGGCTGAAAACTACCCTTCCACCGCCACCACTTTTTACCTTCGCAATCCTTCTTAAGGAATCTGCATCAGTGGGCCCACAGCAGATACATTCTTTTTGCTACAACCTACATTGAAAAAGAAACCTCCACAAATAATAGGCACCAATCCATTTCTTCCGTATTGCCGGAAAGGAGTTTGTTCAACACCGTATTTATAGGTAAATCCAAAATCTCTTCTTGTCCAGAAGGCAATTCTTCCATCCCAGGAGATTCTCCAGCCAACGGGACTTCCCATTACATTCTGCTTTACGTTTTCATCAGCAATAGAAATAACACCCTCATCGATTGGTGTATATTTCAGTTCTGTAAGAGGATAATAGGCCAGCAACAAAGAAAGCCTTCGGTAATTGGCAGCCTTTAAAATTCGGTTTCTGTCTTTTCCGAAACTAAGTTGTAGATTTTTTACAACAAATCGTGTCAAACCTGCCATACCTGCCAGAGATTTAATCTGCAGTAATTGAAATTTCTGATTTTCCGCGTAAAAATAAGTTGAGGCACGTTCACCATTTATATTATCAAAGGTGAATCCAAATTGGTAACCCCAGTATTTGTTTTTAACAATATCTGCCTGGGTTTGATAATACTTCTCGCTATTCATATAATAAATATGATCATCTTCAGGTAATACTGCCTGATACAAGCTCATATTTTTTTCTTTTTTGTAAAAGAACTTTGTATAATTGGCACCTGCCGAAAACATTTTTATTGAACCAGGATAAAGCATACCGAATACCCCGGCATACGATTCAAAAAAAGTTCCCTTCTTATTAAAGGAATAATACCCGGTACCAAATGTAAATCCACGCGCTACTGTACCCACACTTAACCAATGAGGCGCTATCTCATCTCCCCTGCACTGATCAATATAGTAACCCACCTTAACGCCATTCGAATAATAAGCAGTGTCCAGTGCGCTGTAATGAACAATTTTAAATGGGCGTTTGAGGGAATCCTGCGAAAGGTTACATTCGAAAAAATACTCAACCACACCCTCACTTTGTATTGTAGAATCGGAGAATGCAACCACAGAATCCGGATTATTAATTGAAGTCTGTTTATTAACAATCACCTGGGCTTTAAGTTCCGCGTTCCCATAAAACAAAAGAAAAAGAAAAAGTTTCCTGCTTTTCAAATTATTGGTAAAGAAAGAAACCAGGTGTTCCATGATTAACTTTTTGTAAAATTTGAAATATTCATTTCAATCCCATTATACATATGATTAAAAAATGAGACTAAAAAAAGGGAAGAAATATACTATTTATCTTATAATCAGTACACTATGTAAAAAATAAATGACTTTATAAATAACAGGTGTTTTTCTTGTCCAGGGAGTCTTAAAGATTCTTTATCCTTCCACCGCTACAACTTCCTTTACTTCAGGCATCATTTGTTTCATAAGGGTTTCCACCCCGTTTTTAAGGGTAACCATAGAAGAAGGACATCCGCTGCAGGAACCGCGTAATACGAGACTTACTTTTCCTTCTTCATACGATTTAAAATGAATAGCACCACCGTCTTTTGCCACAGCGGGGCGGACATATTCATCTAAAATGGAAATGATTTTCATTTCTGTATCATTCTGCGGGGCAACATGATCGGAAATAACGGGTTGGAGCTCTTCACTGCCGGTTGTCTTCGGTTCGGGCAATTGCTGAACGGCCAGTTCATTTTCACGCAAATAACCGGTTATAAATTCGCGGAGTTCCATAGTAACATAATCCCACGACATGGATTCGGCTTTGGTGATGGTTACAAAATTGGAAGAAATAAAAACTGCTTTCACGAATGGAAACATAAAAAGTTTTTCCGCCAGCGAAGATGAACCCCTGGCTTCGGCCGCATTAAAATATTCGGCAATTCCGTGACCATCGACAACCGGGCGGTCGGCTACAAATTTCATCGTGGCCGGGTTAGGTGTCATTTCGGCATATACATTGGTGGGAAAAGGCATATTTTAACGTTTATTTACACAAAATTACGCTCTTTGGATTACAATCCAACGTTAAATTGAAATAAAAATGAACCTTATTTTTTGTAAATTTGTGTTGTGAAAAATGCTGTAAAACATCTGCTTATCTATACCCAACTGGTGGTTTTCCTCTTTTCCATCAGTGGTTTTACCATTTATCGCCATGAATGCCTCAAATCGGGGGTAGTAGATGTAAGTTTTGCGGAAATCGCTGATTGCTGCGAAAAGAAAGCCGAAGAAAAAGCTGAAAAAAAACCAAAATGCTGTAAGAAAAAAGAAGAGCACAGCGAAAAGAAAAAATGCTGCTCCTATACCAAATTCTCCAAACAGCTTAAAGCCAATTATACTTTTTCTGTCCAAAAAAATATTCCCGTTGATTTAACACCTGTAATTTTTTTTCACAAAAATGTTTTGTATTCCCACAACATTTCAGGTGAGATCAATCATTATAACGATACTTCTCCCCCATTATCCGGGCGGGGACTTCTCATAAAAAAACAATCTTTTCTTATCTGATTTTTTTCGTTTCCAGCGGAAATTTCCCGTTGCGTAATCTTTCTATTTATTAAAAACGAAAAAAATGAAATTCAGATTAATTATTATTTTGGCATTCCTTTATATGTTGCCTCCCGATGCATTTGCACAAAATGTACGTGGCGGGGTTCAGGTAAACGGTGAAAAAGGAACAAAAGAATTCCTTCCCGGTGCCAATATTTACTGGGCCAATACCACCGAAGGCACTACCACTGATGCAAAAGGCCAATTTGAAATTCCCTGGAAAGGCGATTCGCTGAACAAGCTCGTGGCCAGTTTTGTGGGATATGTAAACGATACCATTGAAGTAACAAGCCCGATGCATACCGTGATGTTTTATTTATATGAAGAAAATGAGCTGAAAGAATTTGTGATAGAAGGCCGTGATTTTTCTATCAGCCACATTAAACCTATTAATATGGAAACCATTGGTGATAAAGAACTGAAAAAGGCAGCCTGCTGCAATCTTTCAGAAAGCTTTGAATCGAATGCTTCGGTAGATGTGGTGTATCCTGATGCTGTTTCAGGTGCGCGCGCTATTCAAATGCTCGGGTTAAGTGGTGTGTATACACAATTACTTACCGAAAACACTCCCCTGACAAGAGGATTATCCGCCAATCTCGGGTTAACTTTTATTCCCGGGCCGTGGGTGGAATCTATACAAATTACAAAAGGAGTAGGTTCGGTGGTGAATGGTTATGAATCAATGAGCGGGCAAATTAATGTGGAATACCTGAAACCGGAAGTGGATAAAACCGATAATTATTTTGTAAACCTTTACGGAAACGTTATGGGAAGAGGCGAAGCCAATCTCCACTATAAAAAAGCATTCAACGATAAAATCAGCACTATGCTTTTTATTCATGGCAATACTTATGTTACCAAAAACGACCAGAACCACGATAATTTCCTGGATAACCCGCTTTCGAAACAGATCAACGTAATGAACCGGTGGAAACGGCAAACCAAAAAAACCGAACAGGTGCTGGGATTACGCGCTTTGTATGATAATAAAACAGGCGGACAGCTGAACTTTAATCCCGATACCGATAAAAACACAACTAACGTTTATGGGATTGGTGTTACTACAAAACTGTTGGAGGGATTTTTTAAGAACGGCTTTCTTTTTCCCGAATCGCTGACACGAAGCATGGGCATTATCGCCTCAGGAAAACACCATGAATACGATTCATATTTCGGGCTAAGAAAATACCGTGCCGAACAAAACAGCGGGTATATGAATGTGATTTTCCAGGACGTTTTGGGAAATCCGCTGCATAATTTTAAAACGGGTGCAAGTTTTCTGTATGATGATTTCAGGGAAAGTTATAATGATTCTGCCTTTTCGCGGACGGAAATGGTTCCCGGTGCATTTTTTGAATATACTTACACCGATATTGAGAACATTACAGTGATGGGTGGTATTCGCAGCGATTACCATAATCTTTACGGGATAAAGTTCACTCCGCGTTTTCATTTCCGCTATACGCTGAAAGAAAAAACCACTTTCCGCGCTTCGGCAGGAACAGGTTTCCGCACACCGAATATTTTTATAGAGAATGCCTCCACGCTGGCCAGCTCGCGTGCAGTAGAAGTGCTTTCACCGTTAGTTCCCGAAGAATCAATGAATGCCGGGGGAAGTATTACGCAGCAATTCAAATTCCTGAAAAATGATGCCGTCCTGAATGTGGATTATTACTACACACAATTCATCAACCAGGTAGTGGTAGACATGGAAGATGCAGACAAAGTGCAGTTTTATAACCTGGATGGTAATTCCTACTCTCACAGCATACAGGCCGATGTGGATGTTATGCCTTACAAAGGAGTAACCATGAAAGCCGCATACAAAAATTACCTTGTGCGTTCTACCTATTCGGGAATTGAAAAAGACAAACCCATGGTACCCAAACACCGCCTGATGTTTAACGTAAGCTATCAAACACCTTCAAAAAAATGGAAATTTGATTACATCAGTAATTATTACGGATTAAGCCGGGTACCTTCCACCTCATCCAATGCCCTGCCCTATCAATTTCCTGAAAAATCAAAGGAATATTACATCATTCATTTCCAGGTCACCAAGCTCTTTAAAAAATTTGAGCTCTACGCAGGTGTTGAAAATATGCTGAATTTTACCCAACGTGATGCCATTATTGCCGCCAGCGAACCTTTTGGCAGCAATTTTGATGCATCTATGGTATGGGGGCCCCTCAACGGAAGGAATTTCTATGCAGGCCTCCGCTATTCACTTAAAAAATAAAAAATGTTGAACCACTTAAAAATTAAAAAAATGAAAACAAGATCTCTTTTACTGGTACTTTTGTTTACTATAACAGGTATCGCCTATGCGCAAAAAGGCACATCAGAACTCACCATCAAATCTTCTACCGTCTGTGAAATGTGCAAAACAAAAATTGAAAAAGAACTCGTCTTCGAAAAAGGCGTAAAGGAAGTGAAGGTTGACATTGCCGCAAAAACGGTATGGGTACGTTATAAAACCGATAAAACTTCGCCCGAAAAAATAAAAACTGCACTCACCAACATCGGCTACAAAGCAGATGATATGCCGGCCAACGAAAAAGCCTTCGAAAAACTACCGGCCTGCTGTAAGGCAGAAGGATGCGGAAAGTGAAATACAGGCGGCAATGGCAGGCAGCAGTATGCAGTCAACGGATAGTAAAGTATCCTTATGTTAATTTCAGGTATTATGATTTTCATTGACGGAAAATATTATTTTTGATAAAAACTATCTTATGCCAGTCATCCTGCCCGTAAACGGAAAATCGCCACAATTCGGGGAGAATTGTTTTATTGCTGAAAATACCACAATTGTGGGCGATGTGATCTGCGGTAATGAATGTAGTTTCTGGTTCAATGCCGTGGTGCGCGGAGATGTACACTACATTAAAATGGGCAACAAAGTGAACGTACAGGATGGAGCCGTGATTCATTGCACCTACCAGAAAGCTCCCACCAACATAGGCAACAACGTTTCCATCGGGCACAATGCGCTGGTACACGGGTGTACTGTTCACGACAACGTATTAATCGGCATGGGTTCTATTGTGATGGATCATTGTATAATCGAATCCAATTCCATTATTGCAGCAGGCGCTGTGGTATTGGAAGGAACACATGTGGAAAGCGGAAGCGTATATGCCGGTGTGCCTGCCAAAAAAGTGAAAGAAGTGAACAAAGAACTTTTCGAAGGGGAAATTCAGCGCATCGCCAATAATTATGTGATGTATTCGGGGTGGTTTAAAAAAAGTTGAAGGTTAGAAGTTTAAAAAAGTTAACCATACATTCTGTGAGTTTGGGAATAAAAAGAATAGCCACGGATTACACGGATTAAATGCAGCCGCGAAGGGCGTGACGGGGTATTCGTAAGAGGAATGTTTATTTTTTGTCGCAGTAAACTGCGGGGAATCCAAGGCTCGTCTGCCATCTGGCGGATTAAGAATCAGGAGTAATAACATCAAACCGAAAATCTGAAACTTCAAACTCCTGCATTGGTCAAACCACAAGAGATAAATTAAAATCACAATACAATTTCTTCCTGGTCGCTTATGGCTTCTACGGCTTTTATTTCAGGAACTTCTTTGCGGATGGTTTCTTCCACACCGGCTTTCATCGTCATAACGCTCATCGCACAGCTACTGCATGCACCCAGCAAACGAACGCGGGCTACATTGTCTTTTGTGATTTCCACCAGCTCAATATTTCCGCCATCCGCCTGCAGATAAGGCCGTATTTTTTCGATGGCTGATTCTATTCGTGTTTTCAATTCCATACTTTTTTATGTTTTCGTTGGAGACACAAAGCATTGCGTCTTTATAGTGTTATCTTCAATCCCATATATTTTTTATACCGGGCGAGCGGTACTTGTCCATACAATTTTAGTTCAAAATTTGAAATTCATTTGTCCCATATCCCTTTTCTTTCAGTCTAAAAATTCCACGGGTTTTGTCGGTTCCAATTTATTGTTTCTCCGGTTCACCTGTTCCACAAAGTTA
>JBMORL010000080.1:0-1354 GCA_049322335.1 Bacteroidota bacterium | reverse complement strand
ACAATAGTCCGGTAGTTTTTTTATTGTCTCAAAAAGGGAAATTGTGAATAAGAATGAGGGTGTAGAAAAAGAAATACACATGTAGGTTATAAAAAGAAAAAAGGCAGTAAGATGTTTTGTGAAGAACAAAAATACCGCCTTTAAAAAGGCCATAGGCCTAATTGCTGCAAGTATAGAACAAGTAAAGGGAATAAGCAAGCCGCAGCGTAAATTTTTGCAATGGATGTTTGAAAAATGGGTAATGCTACCTGTGCGTCATAATTTTTTAAACCTTTACCGGTATGGAGGAGGAGATTATTCAGAAAAAAGCATCCGGCATCAGTTCAGCCGGAAAATAAATTTCAGTGGGTGGTTTGAGGCAGCGATGGGTTCATTGAAAGACAAAGAGTGTATTGCCGCCTTCGATCCCTCGTATATTAACAAGAGTGGCAAAAAGACTTACGGTAAAGACCGGTACTGGAGCGGAAAAGATCAAAGAGCCAAACCTGGGTTGGAAATCGGTTGCCTGGCCATGGTGGATGTCGAAGATGCGACAGCCTATAGTGTAGAAGCGGTACAAACACCGGCGAACATGAAAGATAAATTGGTAGCCCATTATGTGGGAATCATAAAGAAGAATATAGAATTTATACTGTCATGTACGAAATATCTGGCAGTGGACGGCTACTTTATGAAGAAAACGTTTATTGATCCGGTGCTGTCGATGCAGTTACAGGTGATTACACGAATGCGTCCGGATGCCAATCTGCAGTATTTGTACAACGGTGCACAAAAATCGGGCAGAGGCCGTAAACGGATGTATGGAGGCAAGGTAAATGTAAAGAAGATAGATAAACGCAAATGGAAGAGCTGTTATAAGAACAAGGACATGGAGGGATATGAGTTGAAAGCGTGGTGTGTAGCCCTGAAACGAGTTGTAAAAGTCATATACCTGCAAAGCAAAGATCGAAAAGGGTATGTAATCCTTTTAAGCACAGATGCGAAATTGAAAGGCGAAAAGATCATCCGGTATTATCAGCTACGGTTCCAGATAGAGTTTTTGATCCGGGATGCCAAACAATATAGCGGACTGGAAGAATGTCAGGCTCGCTCAGAAACAAAACTGTATAACCATTTTAATTTATCGCTCATGACTGTTACATTAATGAAGTACACCTGTTGGGCTACGTTACCTGACAAGCAGGAAACTCCATTTTCTATGCGAAGCATAAAAACGTGGTTCTATAACAAGTTTTTGACCGAAACTATTTTTTCAAACTTAGGGTTAGAGCTGAATTGCAATAAAATAAAACGGCTATACAGCCACTGCCTTAACATCGGCTCTATGGCAGCTTAAAAAATTACCGAACTATTG
>JBMORL010000079.1:0-1358 GCA_049322335.1 Bacteroidota bacterium | reverse complement strand
TATTAGTGTCCCGTTAAAGAATTGAAATTTAGGCAAGGTGGTTAGACCTTGCCTTTTTTATGGGTAGATTTAGTTTACCACAACAAAATTTCCCCATGAACAAAAGTATTCATTTTACGGGACAGCCGACCTTCTTTCAGCTATTAAAACTTATTCCAAAGGAGCTTGTAAGAGGTTGTATCGAAAGATCTAATGCTGATCATTATTATAAAAAATTCAATACATGGCATCACTTGGTGAGCATGCTGTTTGCGTGCTACGGGCACTGCCATTCATTACGGGAAGTGGTGTCCGGGATACGAGCATTTGAAGGTCGCCTGCAAAGTAGCGGAATTAATTATTTACCGGCACGTAGCACATTTTCGAAGGCTAATGGCAGGCGCGACAGTAAGGTTTTCGAGGAGATTTATTGGGCTCTGAAAACATATTGGGACCGAGTTTTACAGGACAGCCGAACCAGGAGTGACTTGATCTATATCATCGATTCGACCACTATAAAGCTTTTTCAGGAAATTTTTAAAGGTTCTGGGTGTAGTAAAGCTGATGGTAGACGTAAAGGTGGATTGAAAGTTCATATGGCTGTCCAGGCTGAGCAAGCTGTGCCCAGTATTGTACATATCTCACAGGCAGCTTGCAATGATGTGATCTTTACCAAATATCTCAACCTACCCACCGGCAGCACTGTTATCATGGATCGTGGCTATCGTAATTATCAGCAATACAATCAATGGACACAACAACAGATACGATGGATAACACGTACCCATCCCAATACCTTCTACCAAACTGTTCGGTCCTTATCTGTACCAGTCAGCCAACAACAGGGAATCCAACGGGATGAAATTGTTCGGCTAGGCTTCCCAACAAAGAGAATAAGTAAAGTAGATTGCCGGCTCATCGCCTACCGTGCCTCAAATGGTAAATACTTTGAGTTCATTACCAATGATTTTCAAAGCGAAGCCATGTTCATTGCCCAACTCTATCAAAAGCGATGGCGAATTGAATTGCTTTTCAAACGCCTTAAGCAAAACATGCCGCTCCAATATTTTCTCGGAGACAGTCAAAACGCAATTCGTATTCAAATCTGGTGTGCGCTAATTGCAGACTTGTTAATCCAAGTCGTTCGGACACAAGTAAAAAGAAACTGGGCATTCTCAAACATAGTGAGTATTGTGCGACTCCATCTTTTCAACTACCTGGATTTATACTCGTTTCTCAATAACCCAGAACGTTGCATTATTCAACGGCCTCCAAACAACAATCAACTCAAACTGAATCTTTCCGGCTAAGGGCTCCTTTTTAATTCTTCGGAAAAATCGCCAAAACACCCTATTTTAAAAGACTTTACCAACTCCCGA
>JBMORL010000078.1:0-1360 GCA_049322335.1 Bacteroidota bacterium | reverse complement strand
TAAGCACTTCATAGTTATTGGATTTGCCCGTATACCGGTGAAAGGAATAAATAAATTGTTTTTGCAGCGTATCGGTTTGCGCTTCTGACACAACAGCAAAAACGATAAATAGCCCGGTTAATATTTTTTTCAGCACTATGATTTTATTTATTGTTTCACGTAACGCCAGGGTTTCCATTTTAGTTCACCGCCTTCTTTTACAGAAATGGTTCCTTCCAGTTGGTTGATGGAGGAAGGGATCGTTATATGAAATCCTTTGGCTTTATGCTCTGTTCCGTTTATCTGATAACGAATTTCGGGAATAGCTGTTGTGTCATAAGCATATAAAGCTATAAAAATATTTGTTGAATCACCTTCCTGAAAAGATTTAAAAACAATAGGTTCAATTTTATTAAATAAAAAAGGTGACTCAGATAGCTCATTACTTATTTCATTCAAACAAAAATACGTTAACAGTAAAATTTTATTACGAATTAAATTCATTTGTTCTAAAAAAGAATAAATACAAACATGATCAGATTCTGATTTAAGATAATCTTTAAGCGTAAAAGAAGTTAACAGTCCTTTCATAAAACTTTTATCATAATCTGCCTCGGAATCATACAAAATATCAGAAATTTCTTTTGCTTTTAATCCCTGGTTTATCATTTCATTTGATATTGACCAATTAATTTTCTTATTTTCGTACCAAAGCTTATCCATATAATGCACTACCATATTTGAAAACTCGTAAAAGGTCGAAATTATCTTATTTCTTATTTCCGGACTGGTATTTTCATTCAGGGGATTTTCTTCCATCTCTCTATCTAAAACGTCACTAAAAGTCCAATCGGGATACAATGTGCTGTCACCTCTGTATTTCCACTCAAAACCATCAATAGTTTCTCTCATTATAACACTTAAATCGGAATAGGCTTTGACCGAGCAATAAAGTATTTGGTTAGCTCTTAATACACCACGAGTAACTCTTGAATTTTCTTTTTGAAAAATGCTATAAGTTTCTATTGTTTCTTTTTCCGAATATATTCTTTCAATCATTTTATCATTTTCATTTTCTATCCCTTCGAATGTGTCTAAAGTATGAGAATGGTCTTCCCTACATGAATTCAAAATTACAAGTAACAAAAAGCCTATAAAATAGAAAAATTTCATTTTTAATTTGTTTTAATACCCACAATCTCTTTTATCTCTCCAATTATTTTCCCTGCAATTTTGTTCGCTCCTTCAACCGACTTACTCTCCGAATAAATCCTTATAATCGGTTCGGTATTGCTTTTGCGCAAATGCACCCATTCTTCGGCAAAATCTATTTTTACTCCATCCACATCATTCACTTTTTCACTACTGTATTTCTTTTTCA
>JBMORL010000077.1:38370-103125 GCA_049322335.1 Bacteroidota bacterium | reverse complement strand
GATATTTTGGGACAGTACTACTACTCTATTTACTGTCGAAAAAATTTATGAAATTAGTATTTTTCCCAATTCCCTTAAACCCGCCTGTAATTATCTGCCATTGATCTTTACTATAACTAAGTTTCGCCCATTGATAGTCAATGATGACATGGTATTTATCACTGACAAGGCGTGCGATTTCTACTGTTTTTTTAGCACTACCTTTTGTATCTATTTCAGACGCAAGTACATATTTTTTATTTAATTCTTTCTCATTACCATCGTGGCAATTTGATTGATTAACACATATGATAATAAAATGCCTATCCTGTAATTTTAATTTGTCAACAATAAATAACCGAAAATCAGATTTGCCGATATACTTCGCTTGTATTGTACTATCAAGATCAATATTATGGTAAAATACATTAAGAGGCAACTGTCCATTTGAATGTTGAAAAAACGACAGATCAAAATTTTGTACTAATGGATATTGGTGGCTAAATTGATCAGTCAAATTATAATTTGAGTTTATTTTTTCTCCCCTACTTAGAATATCAAGTGCATCTTCAAGAGAATAAATGCCGGTATCAGCTTTTATCACTTCATTTGTAATATGAGATCCTGATAAATTATATATGTATTCATTCAAATCATCATTATAAATTATGTAATCCTGATTATCAAATAAAATCCCTGAAGTAAAATAATTCATAATGTTTTTGGGAGAACCAAATCCACCTAAATCGGTACTACTTATAACATAATTTTCCCTAAGATCATAAACAAAAATTAGATATGACCATCTGATATAATCGTTTGAAATAAATTGCTCCAAAACAACGTATGTACTCTGGTTAACATCATCACTAATTCTCCCAATCGCATAAAAATTATACATGGAAGTGTCCGAGTATTGAATTAAATGTTTTCCATAATTATTCACGAAAGAATGAACCACATTGTAATCTATTTTTTCTAATTTATTTGAGATAATACTTTGATGTGTTTGGAAATCAACAACCAAATTTTTTAATTGGTTTTTAAAAAAAACATCATAGTTCTTTCGAGGTAATATTTGTGATTCCAATTTACAATTGGAATTAAACCAAATAATAAAAATTAAACATAAGTAATTTAACCGCATATCATTTCTCCTCTCGATTTACTTTTTCTCCAGTTGATTTACGTTCTACAGATTGAATTTCTACTTCTCCACGAATAATATGTGATTCCCCTGCATAATTAGCAATGACATCAATATCAATGCCCATTGGATTATTCGGATCTGTAATATTTATAGATCCAGCAACAGCCGGATCTTTTCGTTTTAAATTGACGGTATACCCTTGGTTTCTATATTGTTTAGCCAGTACTCCAATAAAATCACTATTAATCTCTGCCGCTGAAATATTAATTATTGTTTCCTCTGGAACCACTTTTACATCATCAATGTAAAGTTTATCCTGTGACGAAGCGGTAATAATAAACTCTTCTTCACCTATTGTTTGGGTTGTTTTGCCTTCTCCAATTACATCTTTAGGATTATCTTTTGATACTTCAAAATCGGCTGCATTAGTCTCTATTTCTTTGTCGATGTATTTAGATAATTCATTGACACCAAAAATTTGGTCTGATGCAGGTAAGGTAAATTCTGACTGATTAAAAGAAAAGAAGCCAACAACAGTTTTAGGCTTTTTAAATGGAATAGTTTTGATTTTCGTATCATCTTCTTCTCTGGTTGCGCCCACCCTTACAGTTACCCACTCATAATAACCGAACATAATATCTTCGTCTTTCACTATTTTTATTTTCTGTTCATAATTTGGGTATGTAGTGGTTGTAATTCTAAATTCCAATCCTTCTAAATCAACACCATCAATTACCCTGTTCTCAGAAAATGCATATAAGGAGTTGTGTGGATAATATTTGAATAACGGGTCAGTACTAAAAAACCTCCCCAGTCTCGGATCATGCATTCTATATTCAAAATTGATGGAGTTTCCTTCTCCCTTCATGGCATCATCGTGTTCCTGATTCTGGAAGGAATAACGGTATGCGGATGAGTTGAATGATCTTTTTTCTAACCTTACACCAAAACCGCTGTAATCTGTTGCAGAAACAATCTCTGCAATGAAATAATCAACTTCTGTTGGAGTAGAAGTTGAGAAAATCGGCAGCTTCTTATCCGTTATAACGGTGAGAACATTTCCTAAGTGATTCAAAAATTCAAATTGTTTTTTACCAAGTTCATTTTGATAAACGTTGGGTATTACAACTGCGGCAATCATTTCTTTTTCGTCAGTACGCATACCTACACGTGATGAGCCATAAATATGTTGCTCAATTAATTTGTAGCTCGGTGTGGAAGGATTGGTTTCTTCATAAACGGAAATAACATTTCCCTGTGCATCCCGTAAATAGAATGTAGATTTTTCCCAATTATTACTGCTGCTGTAAATATGTTTGGCTACTCGTTGTCCCATTGCATCGTACTCAAATTTAAGGTTTTTCTTTGAATTACCAACAGGCCGTATTACTTCACTGACCTTTCCATCCACTCTCCAGATGATCTTCTCTATATCCTCCTGGAAATCGCTTTCCAACTCCCCAATTTCAGTGTAGGAATAGTTGTTTCCAGCCATACCATTGAATTTACCATCGTTGATCAGGTTCAGGTCATCCTCAAACAATCCCATGTCGTCAATATCGTTATTGTCATAATCAGTATCATCATTTACATGATACAACCTGTTCTGAATTATCTCCCCGTTCCCGTCTTTTGCATAACGGTATTGCATATCATCAATGGTAGAGTTCTGGTGATCGTTTCTGACCTGTGTTAAAATGTTTCCGTTACCATCAAAAGTAAAAGCGTTATAATACATCTGCGTTCCACCAGTGCTGAATTTATTATAATTCACTGGATCATTTATATCCAAACCAATATTGTTATAACTAACGGCTTGCAGCAATCTGTTCAACTGATCGTATTTATATGCATTACCCAATGGTTTTACATTTCTGTTTCGCTGATCGAATGGTAAAATGTTTTCATCAGGAATAGTTATCGTGGTAATCATCGAACCAATATTCCCGTTGAACAGATCAAAACGGTTCGCTTCCACATCGCTTCCTGCAATACTCGCAGTAAAAGAATTTACCTGCAAATTTTTATTCGCATCAATCGCGGCATAATCTCCGCTACTACTCGGTACTGATTATGGCCAAATTACAGTAATCGTATATTCATGTTTCATTTCACTTCTTTTCCTTTTTTTCTCAGAATACCAAGGATTTTTAAAAAAATAATAATAATTTAAAGTATCCCTAATAAGAGAGATATAAATGTATTGTGGTACTTGATATTTTATCATCCATTTTCCAATTTTCCTTTTCATATTCGCATCACCTGTATATGGATTAAACAACATCTTAAAATATAAAATGCCTGATGAATCACTTACCAAAGTGTCATGAAAAATTATAAACTTTTCCAACATTAATGGTTTTTCATCGGAATCTATCATTATAAATTTAATTTTCAACTCATGTAACCCTCTTGTCCAGGGTTGTGCTGACAAAAGTGAATGCATTAATCCAAAACACAATAATATTAAACACTTTTTCATTTTAAGGTTTTTTAATTTTACTAATGTCAATACCAAGTTTTTCAGAAAAGGATTGTTTTGTAATTTTATCCTGACCCTCTTCAATCCTTTTCACATAATTTTTTGTAACTATTTCAATCATTTCAGTATATTTATATCTAACCAAGCTATTTGGATTCTCTGCGGCAACATACTCAAATGCTGCTTCTTCAAATGCTAAGCCCGGTTCTTTTTTAATATCATCAGAATGCTTTCTGCTTTTCTTGTATTTGTCTCTTATTTCCGTTTCAAGCTTAGATTTGAATTTTTGATATGCAGCATGTTGTGCTTCATGAAGCACTAAAGCAAACACTTTAAACACAGTTGCATCCTCACTCCAAATAGCAGGGGTTATTCCTTCTAAACGATCAATATTATCTTTATTTAATAGTATTTTATTTCGATTCTTTGTTACTCCATCAATTTGAATCCCGTTACGATCTTTTATGTTTGCTTTCACCTTTATTTTTGGTCCCTTGCCCCATTTTATTATTTCATACACTTGATCGTCTGTTAACTTTAGCGTATTTTTAAAAGCTTCCCATGTTTTTGGATCATTATGAACAACCGACTCAATATTTTTTAACATATTTGTTAATTGAGGATGCTTTCTTTGCTGGCGTTTTGTCATTCTGAAATTTCCATTTTCTTCGATATGATAAATAGGATCGTTATCAAATGACGTATATGCAGAATAACTCACGTTTTTATCATGAAATATATCTAAAGTCGGAAATCTTCTCACATTTTTCATATATATTCTCATTCCATAATCCTGCCAATCATCCATTTCATTATCATCACGTTTTCCGTTAAATGAGTTCGGGAAATTATCACTGCTGAAATCCCTTCCGTGTAAGTCTCCACCAAACGGAGCATAGTCCTGAGCAGATTTTATTTCAGCTATAAAATAACCCACTTCTCCCGGTGTTGTGGTATTTTCCACCGGAAGTTTTTTGTCGGTTATTACTGAAACTATATTGCCCAGATGGTTTGCCATCGAATAGGATTTATTTCCTAAGATACGAACATTTTCCGAAGGTTCAACAATGGCAGCTATCATTTCTTTTTCTGTTCGTTCTATACCGATAGCAGTGCTGCCATAGATATGTTTTTCGGTTTGCTTATAGGACGGCATGTTTGCCGGTTCAATTATTTCTTTATAAGTAGACATAATGTTTCCGCTGGCATCGCGCACATAAAATTCAGAATACAGCCAGTCGTTATTTGATGTATACACATGTTTGGCCACTCTTTGTGCCATAGCATCGTATTCAAATTTCAGATTCTTTTTTTGGCTACCATTTATTCTTTTTACCTCAGAAGGTTTTCCTAATACCGTCCAGGTGATTTTTTCTATTTCATCCTGCTTGTTGTATTTCATTTGTCCTATTTCATCATAGCGGTAATTGTTTACTGTATTTATCGTTACCGGATCATTGTCAAACGCATCTTGTGTATTGGATAAACCGTATTTGCTGTTGTCAGAGGAAAGATCGTTTACAGCATACAAACGATTATTTATTTTTTTGTTTCCCGAGATGGTCTGATAATGATAATCCTGTTCATCAATGGTAATCCCGGCTTCATCTTTTGCCAGGGCTGTTTCCATATTCCCGTTGGCATCATAAGTAAAAATGTTTTCATATCTACCATTATAGGTTCCCGAAAATCCCCATTGGTTTGTGTTCATATCAAGATTATTAAAACCACGTGCTTCCAGCAGACGATTCAGCTGGTCATATTTATACGCCATCGCGTTGGGCAGAATAGTTCTGTTGGTTGGTTCAGTAATGGTAGTTACCATTGAGCCTATATTCCCGTTAAACAAATTAAAACGATTGGCTTCCACATCGCTTCCACTGATGCTCGCTGAGAAACTATTTGCCTGCAAATTTTTGTTCGCATCAATGGCTGCGTAATCTCCGTTGAAATAATTTAAACTATAACTATACACATCGCGCGCAAAAAGTGCATTCAAATTGGATGCCGCCATTCCTGTTCCATCAGCTCCCGGATCGTTATTGGTGTTGAGTGTATTGGAGTTTACCCCCTTTATCCATCCCTGTAAATTATAAACATAATCCGTTCCCTGCACATCGTGGTGACCGGTTTCCATCCGCGAAAGAGGGCCATGCAAATAGTAAAAATATTTTGCGTCATTATCCCAAATCCCACCTTCGCTTCCACCAACGGTGGGCGCAACGGTAGTGGCCAGTACGTTATTGCTGGTAAATACATCGGTAATCCTATTATCGCTATCGTATTCGTAAGCGTGGTGCCACTGATCGGGTTTTCCGTTCTGATAATTCACTTCATGCACATTTCCGGAAATTAAATCGTAATCGTAATCCATTCGTTTAAATCTTTCTGTTGCTATAACGGGGTTGGCACTACCGCCACCGCTCATGGCTGTTCCTGTTGTGGCTAATTTTCGATTGTCTTGTAAAAGTGTTTTAACATTTCCGTGGATGTCATAATTGTAGTGTGAAGCATGATCAAAAGTCTGCACATTATTATCAAAAACATCTTCATACGTTACATGCGTAATGCGTTTTCGCTGGGTAGTGGGATCAGGATTAAAATCTACGGGTAAACCTGCAATAACGGTTTTGTCATAAAAACTTTGTGTTACTTCTTTTCTTGCCCCGGTGTTGTCATTTATCCATGCGTTGAGTTTTGCATCATCAATTACTTTGGGATTAAAATAATTACTGATGGTAGTTCCGAATATTCCTGCAAACTGAGGACTGCCCACTGCATTTTCACTTTTCTCTCCTGCTTCAATCACCCGCCCTAACTCATCATACAAAGTATAACTGAACCTGCGCGGGCCTGCGTTGTTCAGTGGGGCGTTATACTGTTTTGTATTTTGTGAAACCACAATCCTGCCTAACTTATCATAATAAAAATAAGTGGAAAACAAAACACTTTCGTCCTGTATCAATCGCACGTAAGGATAGGTGGTTGTATTGGAGATATTGTATTTTCCTCCCCAAACCCCATTGTAACGTGTGGCAAAAGCAATGGCGTTGATATTGGCTTGCGGGTTGGAAGTGATGTTCAGGTTATCGGCAATGCTTTTTTGTTGCCAGGTTATTCCGGTTAAAAATCCGTTGGCGTTTAATGATGCGTCCTTACTTCGGATAATGGTTCCGGCATCTCCCACCACATAGCCGTTCAAATGGTCGTGGAAGAAGATATCCCGGAAAACAGTTCCCCCACCTGTAGGCAGCGACATGGTCACCCAGTTAGAAACCCCGTCAAAATATTCCACGTAATTATTTTCCCCGGCCAGCATCACGCTCCCGTTATCAAACATCCAAAGCGCATTGATATCTGTATTGGGAGCAGCAGCATTGGCAACAATAGATGAACCAACCGTTAAGGTATAACTTCCACCAACGGGCGTTAAAGTGGTTTTAAAAATTTTCGATTTGGAGTTGCCGATATAACCTGAAAGATCACCGGGATGAATACTGATGGAAAGCAAATCGGCATTCGGTGGTGGAGCAATCAACGAACCGTTATCGGTGCAGGTAGTGTTTACGATCACACCCAGGTATTTATTGTTACCCACGGTAAGGGCATAATTTCCATCAATGGTTTGTATTTCGTTCAATACCGTTCCGTTGGTGATACCATCGGAAGGTAACACTACTTTCCATGTAACTCCGGCATCGTTGGTTTTTCTTATGGTATAATTATTTCCAATCACCGTTCCGTTATTGGCATCGGCAAAATGAACGTCTTTAAGTGCAGGAGCAAAAACATTTTTGATCACCGTTCTTCCGGCACCAATGTTCCAGTGGATGAGTGAATTTTCTCCCACGGTGTAGGCTTGCGTAGAAGCCGGTTTAAAAGCGATACCGTAAAAATCACTGGAGGTGTATTGGTTGGTCACCGCAAAATTATTTACCCCTAAATTCGGAGTATAAATCACCGTTCCGTTTTCCCCGGCAGCGTAAACGGTGTTGCCACTGCGAATGATGTCGTGCAGATCGTTTGCGGTGTTTGAATTGTATGCACTAACGGTTACATTACTGCCGCTGATAACTGCATCTGCCACCAATCCGTTATCTCCCGTAATCATTCCCGAAGTTGTATTCTGAAAAATGATGCGGTTGATGTTTTCGTGCATCGCTGTTAATAAAGTTTTCCAGCTTCCCCCGCTTTGGCGTTGCAAAATGTTTCCGTTTTCCCCGGCAGCATACACTGCTCCGCCCGTGGCACTGAACTGGATATCGTTCAAAGGAAGTGGCGATACATTATTGGTTCTGTTTTGCCAGCCACCGGTAATGGCATTTCCGGGAGGGTTTAATGTACCGATGTAAATTTCACCATTGGTGCCCGTTAAAATAAGCCGGTTGTTGGTAAAGGTAATGTCGTTGGCTTGTGCAATAGCATTGGTTTGCGGGATTTGCGTGGTAGTGGTGGTGGGCCCTCCCGAAACAAGCTGTACTTTATGCGCTTTGTCGTTTACATTATCAAAAGTGTAAATACGGTTGTTGGCCGCGTCAATAGTCAAATCCGCCATATTGTATCCTAAAGATAAGCCAGTGACAGGAGCTATGCTGAATGTGCTGATGGCATTGGCTTTAAAAAGTGAATAAATAGTTCCATCGTTTGCCAAAATAGTTCCACTAATGGCATTTCCTCCGCCCACTATTTTTGCTTCGATGCGTTTGGCAAAAGTTCCGGTGATGGCAGGTGTTACTGAAGTCCAGGTAGCAGTATTGTCTTCGCCATTTACAGTTGTAAAAACATTTCCGGCATTGCTGGCCACTACCAAATATTTTTCGGTGGGTGTGTGTTGTCCCCAGCAGGCGGTAAGATCGGTAGTAGTGGGAGAGTTTAAGTTTATAATTCCAAAATTGGTGTTATTCTGCATGATTACGCGCTGTACCAAACCGTTTTTACCAACAGCAATTACTTTAGCTCCATAAGTACCGCTATTGTAATACATGTATAACTGCGTGTAATTATCGGCAGGATCACTTAGGAGTGTCCACGTAGCGCCTTTGTCGTGTGTTTTGAATAGTTGTAAAACTCCTGGTGAAGTTTCCAAAAGGGCAAGTCCTTCGTTTTGGTCTTTAAACAACACCTGTTTGAATTCATAATTGGTGTTGGTGGCAACAGCCGTTAAAAATGTTCCATCGGTATGCAACAGGCTTCCGTCAATTCCCGCAGCGTATCCCATATTGGAGGCATAGGAAGATACATCATTGATAGACACCGAAGAAATTTGATTTTCGATAGTCCACGAAGCGGCATTATTTCCGTTTAGTGAGCGGTGAATGACACTATACACGGGCGTAACTATTCCATCGGGACGGGTGGAGGTAATATAAAAAGCCGTTCCATCGTGCGTGATGGATTGGATATGCTGGTCGGCTGTGGTAAAACTACCGGAAGAAAAAGGCAACAAATAAGTGGTAAATGTGTTTCCGCCATCGGTGGTTTTTAAAATGCGGCTCTTTTCGCCAACAATCACTCCGGTGGTAGCATTGATAAAATGTAAATCATTGAGATGTTCAATCACATTGTACTGGTAAGTGTTGAGCATGTCCCAGTCGCTTCCTCCGTTGGTGGTTTTTAAAACCGTTCCGTTATTTCCAACGGCAAAACCAATGCTGGCATTTACCATTTGTATTTTTTTAAGGTCAGAGGCAACGATATCGTTCATACGAGTCCACGTAACGCCCCCATCATTGGTTTGGTAGAGATAACCGCGCGTTCCTACATTGCCTGATAAATATCCGAGATTGGAATTGATCATTTGTATAGCTTGCGTTTCCAAAGCAGGGTGCAGGCCGTTAGGAAGGGTGATCTCAAAAATATCCATCTTGTCGTGGTCGGGCATGCTTTGTTTTACCAGCTGGTTGAGCGAATTGTATTCGTAAACAGTGGCCAGGCGATGATGGGTGAAAACGGTATGGGTATTGTTGGTGCGGTCAACATTTATTTGTTGTTTTAGCGCAGCAGCACCCGGACTGGAATTATCCAATGGCAGCAGTTCCACTCCCTCAGGTGGTACGGTTTTTACCAAATTTCCGGCCTGGTCGTAGTAGTATAAAGTGAAATGATATTCCTTATCGGTATAGGTAGCCAAAAATGTTTCGGCAGCGGCAAGGCAGTGTTCGTTATATCGCGAGGCAATGTAATTGGTCACGCTGTCGATGTATTGGTTGTAGGCATTTTCGCCATTTTCCAGTGCAATATTGGTCATGTATTCCAAACAGGGATTGGTATCGGGTGCCGGTGGAGAAATGAAATCGGTATTGAGCGGCACTTCGGGTGTGCAGGGCACTTTGGTGGTGGCATCGCAAACGCGGATGATGCTGAGCAGGAATTTTATTTCACTAATGTCGGTGATGAGTCCGGCAGAAATATTATTCAAAGCCGTGCAATAAGCATCCACGCAATAACACAAATCTTCGTTTACAAACGTGCTGAATTTTACAATGTCTTTTACTTCTTCTCCACCGTTGGCAATGGCCCACTGGTTATACACGGCAATGCAGTTTAAATATTCGTCATAGGCCTCTTCACAGGGATTTTCTCCCACAATTTGAAACTGTTCGGGGCAATCGGCAAACTGGTCGATGCTTTGGGCGGGAGGCAGAATACCGGTGGCTTGCGCTTCGAGATAATCATTGATGTACACCAACCATCCGTCCACACATTCGCATTTGCCGGCCCGGATAAATTCATCAAAAGTTTCATAGCCCAATGAAAGAGTTTGGTTATTGGCCATCGCCCAGGGAGAATTATTAAAATCGTTGATGGCCTGCACATACATGACATAACTTTTCTGGCAGGCGCTGGTGTCGATCTCAGAAAGTATCGCGCAACTTTCCATCAGTGGCAAGGCACCGGGACAAACCGTTGTATCATAAAACGAATTGATATAGGCTTCAAAGGCATCCAAACCGGCCTGTGAACAGCAGAGATTATTTTTTTCAACATCGCTGAAACTGTAAAGCGGAGAAAATACCGGGTAATTCAAACAGGTATTATTGATGGCTTGCTGCATTTCAAAATAATCGTAAGCATCTACATAAAATTTATAGTACTCCTGACAAATACTATCAAAATTGGTGGCCAGTTTTCCGGTGGAGGTAAGATAAAAAACCACTTGATCGGCAGCAGTGGTTCCCTGCGGCATGGTTTCAATGTAGTCGGTATAATAACCAATGCTGTCGGCCACATGTATTTTGGCAAAAGTGGTGTCTTCCATAATGGTAAGCGGAGGAAGGGAAACCTGCGCTGCACGCTGGTTATAACGCTGAACGGCTTTTTTGTATCGCTTGTATTCCTGTTTTACATTGGTGCCGTACCCGTATTGCACGGTAAAGGAATCACAATGGCTGACGATTCCGTGTTCATCGATATCCGGATCGAAATGTTTCATGTAACGGATATAAGAAGAAGAAATACGCGACATGCCTTCGTGGAAATATTTTGTATACGTCATCTTCGGAACAAAAAGAGAATCCGAAGGGTTCCATCCCATGCGTGTGTTCAGCTCATCCACAGCAGCAGTATATTTTTCATAGGATATTACCGATGCTTCTGCAAATGTTTTTCCCTGTTGTCTTAACGCTTCATCCTGCTGGGCAATGGCATTGGTATCGAGGTTGGTGCTGTCGGGACATTCTTTACAATTTCTCAAGGGAAAACAGGTTTGCCCGAAAACGGTATCGGTATAATCAGTACCCGATACGTTATACGTAGCTAAAAAATAGAATTCAAACATATTGCCTTCTGCATCGGCAGTACCGGTAGCCGTAAATCCTTCCATACCGGTGAGATCATAAAAACTGCGCGGAGGGGCGTTGTTGTCGCTATGATTGAGTTCTAAAACACAACCGTTCAGCGAAAATTTCAATTTATCGGAGTGGATGCCACCTGAAACATTTTCATTATAGGTACTGCTGGTGGAAGTTGTTCCGGCAACAAGAAAAGATTGTAACAAGGTTGTCCAGTAATTGCTGTTGAACAAATTGATATTGGGAGTAAAGGTTTGTGTGAGCAGCACGTCTCGAAGCAAGGCTTCCAAATCATCAGCCACTTCATATCCTTCTCCTTCACAGGAGGCGGCATCGGGTAAACCGCAATCTCCCAATGAAACGGGTTCGATGGTTCCGTTCTCATCGTGTATTACTGTGCCATGAATGGTAACCAAAAAATTTCCTGCGGCATCTTTTCCGTCAATGGCAAAAGCATTGCTCCACTCCGAAACCACGTTTTCAAATGATTTTATCGAATTCAGGTTGGTCAGTGAAAAAGTATTCGGTTCCACCGAAGTGATCTCAATATCCAGTTTTACAGCGGGAGCTGAATTATCATATATGCTCCACACGTGAGTAGCGGAATTGTACGACCAGCGCAAATTGTTATTTATCGTACCCACATTGTTCCTGATCAAGGAAGAAACCACCGTTATGGGTGGTGAGGGGTTATTATAGGCAGAAGATTCCAGATCAACGGATGTTCCTGTCAGATCACCGTTTACAGCAAGTGCAGTCATCAACAGTTCCAGGTCGTGCGCAAACAGATTGGCATCGCATTGGGTTTGAAAACGGCAATCGGCAAGGTTCAAACAGGTAGTGTTCCCGGTAATAGGAACAATAGCAGTTCCGCTTCCTGTGTTTTCTATTACATTGGCTGTAAAGGTAAAAGGAGAGGTAGTGCTGGTGCTTTGCAAATTGGAAAATCCTTCAATGTCATCCACCAAAATTCCGCTGCCGGGAAAGTTGAATTCAAAACTACACAACACTACGTTGTCGGTGACATCAAATAAATCTACTTTTAATTGCGTGGGAACCGATAAAACGGTTTGCCACTGGAAATCATGCACCGGTGTGGTAATGGTGTAATTGTTGTTGGCCAAAAGTACACCCATCAGTTCCGGGTAGGTATTCAGCACTTCGTTGGTAGCATCCAGTGCATCGTTGTTGGCAAGTGCCGACAATAACGTTTGCAATGAAAAAGCGTTTGGACATTGCCCGGTGAGCAAATACTGCTGGTAGGCGGCATCTGATGGGCCTTGAATGGGCAGGTCATCGGGTGTGGCGAATCGTTTTACTTTGTTGGCATAAAGTGTCCACGTTAAATACCCGCAGGGCTGATCGGCCTGGAAAAATTCGTTGTTGATATAAAATCCACCGGGAGTAAAATCGTTGATCATTCCCGAAGCGATGGGATTAAAATCATCCGAGCCGATGCAATCATTAAAACCGTTGCAGGTGGTGAGCGCTTTTTCATCGGCATATTGCTGCTGAAAAGTTTGTTTGGCCGAGCGGTACAAACTCTTCAGCATGTTCCATTCCTGGTCGTGAACCGAAACATCGGTGCCCGAACCGAAATCAAAACAGGTTCCCGTTGGAGTTACACCCAGGTTATTTCCGCAACGCACGATCATAGCAGCAAATTGCGCCATGTTGTAGGTTTGCACTCCATCGTTGTAATAATTGGTGAATTTATTTTGAAGAGCAGCTCCGTAACCGTTATAGTTGACCGAATACACCACAAACGGATCCCACTCAGGTTGTGTATTGGTAAACCAGTTGATGTTGGCGGGATTGGTAGAAGGAATCAAACCGTTGGCTACGGCATCAGCAAAGGAATTGGTGTTTAATAACAGTGCATCAAAATCATCGGATGAGGATTCACCGGCATTTTGTTCCTCACTGTATTCAGAGCAGGTTTGGTAATAACAAAATTCAGGATGGAAAGTAACGAGTGATTTGGCCCAGGTAGGTTTAAAGAGCGATATAAAATCTCCCAGGTCGGCCAGCCATTCGGTATAGGTATAAAACTGTCCCACAGCCGGATCGAATACAACAGCCGGTGCAGGGGTAGTGGGAAGAATGGCAGGAACAAAATCTCCGTTGTTATCGATGGTGAGATAAATTTTGGAACGCGAACCGTCTTCATCCATGTAAAAGAAATAATCATTGCCGTTGATAATGGCATGGGGTTGGCGCCAGTGCGGGTTGGTGCCGGAAAGGTAATTGTTCTCATTCAGTACCGAAAGCCAGTGATTCGATGCGCTGTACGAATTTCCTGACACATCAAATTCAGCATATTGTCCACCGGGAGAAACATCGGCCAGCAACATTTGGTAAGTGGCTTCGCAAACGGTAATTACTTTGCAGGGTTCAAAGCAGGCTTCCATCAACAAATCATATTGGAGGGCTGTTCCTTTTCCCTGCGCCACGAAATCATCCCTGTCTCCCAATGAAGCGGCACAGGATTCACAGGAAATATTGCAATCTTCAGGATCTATCTGTGCCAAATATTCGTTTTGAAAATCTTCCAGTGTTTTGATGCAGGTGTTGTAAGCAGGGTCAAGGTATTTTTCAATATAAAATTCCCGCGCATCGCTGTTTACCGTAAGGATTTTGCTCACGGTATAATTACCGGGGGCGAGGTTTATAGTAAAGGTGGTGTTGTAATTGAATTCAGTGGAAGGAAACAAGGTACAATCCGTCACGAATTCAATTCCGTTTTGTGTTTGAGTAAAATGTCCGATGGTTTTGTTTTCACCTGATAGTAATGCACCGCATTCATCGCGCACTTGTATATTGAAATCATATACACAGTTAAAACAAACATTATCATCCAAACAGGCATCGAACAATGTATCCACCGCCAATGAATAATCGAACACATAATCAGTAGTGTAGGCCACCAGCAGTTGTGTGCTGTAAATAATTGCATCGCCATCTTCGTTGATTTCATTTACCTGGCTTACTCCTTCTGCATTTTCAGCAAACAGGTCAATGGTGAGTTCCACCGCTGCGTTTTCTTCGCTGGCAATGGCCTGTAAGTTAGTGGGTGCATCACCGGCTAATGCAGTAGCCACCACTCTTCCTTCCTGGTCGAGATACGAAACACTGGCTTGCCCGTTGGGATCAATCACTACATTTTTTTTGTAATGCGCGGCATCTCCCACTTCGGTGGCGAACAAACGGTCGAGTTGAATTTGATTGGGCTGACCGTAAAAATATTTTGTCTCGTGACCGGTGCCCAACTGAAATTCATCGCCCACACCACTTTGCCTGCGTATTCTTCCGGTGTTATCGGGAGTATATTCCACCTGTGTAAAAGGAAAAAGTTTCGCATCAGGTACGTATGCCTGTATTCCGTTCTGATCAGCATTGGCAGGAGAATAATAATTGGAAGCGCCACTTTGGGTTCCCATAGTTCCTGCTGTCAGATCACAAATATTGGCAATGCTTACATCAAAATCGTTTTTCGAATATCCTTTCAATGAATCATCCTGGTTGAAGTTGGGATAAAATTTTATTGCCGCTTCTTCATCATTGGTAGTGCAATCAGGATCAACCACCGGAACAGGCAACACAGTAACAGCCGGGCGACCCTGGTGATCGTAAATGGTTTCGCCAACAATGGTATTGTTATCCGAATTTATTTTGGTAACGGTTTGGCGGTTGCGCAATGATCCGTCAAAATAACTCACCACGTCTTTTTTCTTTCCTTCTTCGGCAAAGGTGGTAGAGAACTGCCAGTTTTTATCGCCTTCGTGCGGAGTGGTAACGTGGTATCGCACCGGTAAAGAAGAAACGGTTCCGGTTTCAGCTGCGCTCCAAACACCGGTGATGATTTGCGAAAGATCATTCAGGTCTCTTCCTATTCCCCGCACACGGAATAAAATATAACCGTGATCAAAAGCAAGAGTGATCGCGTAATAATTATTAACGGTGGTAATGCGGGTGGCATTAAAGCGAAAATCATATTTGAAGTTGGGATCTGAAAGCGGGATGAATGTACCGGCAGTTGTTCCGTAATCATTTACAAAAGTCCATTCGAGCTGATACTCTTCCACTCCCGGAATTTGGGGCCACATCACCACAATTTCATCCAGTGTCCCATCGCAATCGGTGTCCACCAATTCGTCTTCATCATTGGGATCGGGAGTAAAAATTCCGATGGGAGTGGATGCCGTGGCAAAATCAAAATAACGGTCAATATAAATATCGGTATCAATAAACAAGTTGGCTGGAAGGGTATTGACCGAAACAGTATTTACTAAAATTTCGGTGATGATGGCTTTGTATTTATAGGTATTGATAAAACGAACGGAATTTTTATCAATGTAAGGCGTAGCATCAAAAGGATGATAGTTGATTTCCAAATAAACAGTGGTATCACTTAACGGGTTATTATTTACATCCCAGCGGTTGAGTTCGAGTTTTACTTTTACATCCATCCCGCTACCGAAATACTGCTGATAATTGACGTCAACACCCAATGTAATCACATCGTTCACGGTGGCGTCAACAAACGTACCGGTTAGCGGGGTGGCCGTTACCGTAACTTCGGCTTCGGGTTGCCCTATGGTAACCGGTGTTCCCAAATAAGGCGTGTTGATCCGCTCATGGAATTTTATAATTCCGGCCATTGCTGCTCCCGCAGGAACTGATGCAAGCAATACCATCACCGTTAGTTTTCTCAATATCTTTCTCATAATCTCTTATTTTGTTTTGACCCGCAGGTCGTACACTTTGTAATTTTTATAAGCATCAGTGGCCACATAGGTCTCACCCTTTGCTTTAATGTATTTTGATTCGTCAAAATGTTCTTTGTAGGATGGGCTGATACCCGTTTTGTAATCCGAAAACACCACTTCGGCACGCGGTTTTGTTTTGGGCGATTTTTCATCCCTGGGATCGGAAGGAAATTCAGCATTGAAATACATCACAATTTTTTCCAGTTGTGAGGATGAATTGCTCCACACTTCGTAAGCGGAATAGGTATGTTTGTTGTCAAACTCCAATTTGTATTTGTAAGCGCCCGTTTGTTTTTTTACCGAAGTACAAACAGCCAACATGTCTTCCACTTCTTTCATTTTTACTTCTTTGGTAAATGATCGATCAGGCTGATTGATCTGTATCATCCGGTTGGTGGAATCGATGGTCACTTTTACTTTACTATTCTGTATCGTATGCGTTCCCATAATATAGCTGTGGTAATTGTTCTTTGAATCTTTGATGTAATACCCGTTTATTCTTTCTTCTGTCACCGTAGTAGTATAATTTTTATAAGTAGCGTGCGAAATTTTAAATGAATAGGAAGAAGTGTTTTTATAAAACGCTTCCATCTTTTTCGTTTCCTTCGCCATTTCTTCCACGGTAATAGCCGTCCAGCCATCCACAGGATTTTTCATCACCGCCATTGGCGTAATCGAAAACAACACTATGTATATCAAAAATTTCATTTTCTTTTTAACTTTTTTCTTTTAATCAAATTTTACTATCTCATGTCTCAATACTAATATCCACGCCAAAGCGCGTGGCAAGCTCAATACTCACTACTGCCCACTCTTCTTAATACTCGTCTTATTCTCCTGTATGGTCATCACTCCCCGTTCGGTTTCTTTTTTCACCCGCACTAATTTTCCTTCTTCATCGTATTCGTAAATGGTGGCGTAATTGCGTTCATCGAGTTCGGCCAGTAAGCGTAAAGTTTCAGGATCATAAACATAACTTTTCATGCTACCGTCAAATGGCAGAATGCGGATATCATCATAATATGCATCACCGCTTACCACATTCAATGTAATTTGCAGATCGGTGGCGCCAAGAGGTACGGTGAATTCGGCTTCAATACGCTGCCATCCGTCAATGATCACGCCCGATGGAGAAAATGCCGGAAGCGTATTGACAACAGAAGGAAAAGACAAAATCACCTGCGGATTATCGTATGATGTTTTTGTTACAGGGGCGCCATCTTCTTTCACCCAGCAGGAGAACATGTATTTTTTTCCGGGAGTGAGTTCAAACGATGCCACGCAGTTTTCGCAGGGAATTTCGGGTTCGCATAATTCGGGTGTTTTCAAATCAATGGTGAGTGATCCGTAACAAACCGTTGGGCGTACCACCATCAAATACAATCCTGCTGCTACATTGGAATTGTTTACTGCATATCCACTGAGCGGATGTCCGGCAACGGTTTGTGAAGATTGCACCAGCGTTGCGCTGTTTTGCGTGTATTGTTCGCAGGCATCGGGCAGATTCACATCCAGCGGGCCATAGAGAAAATATTCAAAAGTGCTGCTGCCGAAATTCACATCGAAATTGAATGCGCCCGCATCGGTATAAAAATAATAATACAACTCCAGCGGGTTGTGTGCGCAATTTCCCGAAGGCTGCACACGGTCATCAAACTGGTGCAGCAAATCCTGGCAAACAAAAGTGGCAGCATTACAACTGGTGTTGGCGGGCGGATCGGGTACAGTAGCCCTGCATGTAAATGAAACAAACAATGCAGAGAGTAAAACGATACTATTTTTCATCTTTAATTTCATGTGTATATAATTGTTTTTTAGCGGTCACATGGAATATTCATCATCGGATGGTCTTTCTCATTTTGGAATGATGAATATTTCATTTTTATTTTCATTGGTTAATGGTTCTTGTTTCGGTGCAACCTTTTGCATCGGTGATAGTAAGGATTACGTTGATGGGGCCTGTGCCGGTAAATGAAATGGCATCACCGGTATTACTTACGTTTACCGTGTAGTTTCCATAGACCAGATCATAGTTAATGGCATAGGGAATACTTCCGGCAGAAGCGGTTACCGTATAAATGGTTTGAACAGGCTGGCCGATGGGTGCAATAGAACCAATGGTGAGTTGTGAAACCATTGCACATTCTCCAGGTGGCGTGCAGTTTTCAAAAAGTTTGTTCATCACCACCGGTGATCCCGCAGAAACCTTCACACTGTTTTTCCCGGTATGGGATTGTGCGGTAGTGGGGAGGGTGCTGAATTTAAAATGATCGTCAGAGCAGGCATTGTACTGGTAATCTTCGAATGAATCAAATCCTAATTCGCGATAGCGCGAGTTAGCTGCAACAGCCGTGGCCAGCGATTGATTGAATCCGAAGGTAGCGGCAGAATATCTTCCGAGCGCATCGCGGTTTTCCAGTTCCTGTCCAAAAGGACTGAACTCGGTAACTTCCGAAGTAAACGTCCAGTTGTTTTCATCAATGTTCCATTTTCCGTTAACCAGTTTATAGAATGGTGTGTAGGAAGTAAAAATTCCATCCCTCCGAATATTTGTGTTGTTATCATAGTTGCTTTGGGTTCTTGGTGAGAGATGCAACCACGAACGCTTCATGCGCCAGTTTCCTTTTATCCCCAACACGTATGGATTAGTGGTAAAATTATCTTCCTGCGGGTCTTCAAAACATTCACAGAAGGTATTCCAGTCCTGTGAAAATTCCATTGCACTTGATTGCAATACTTTTTCAAAAATGTTGGAAGAGAAATTATCCAGCGGATTTTTCAAGGTGGTGATGGAAGAAACAGGAACGGCCTGCATATTTCTTCTTCCCGACCGCAACACCTTTATTGAATAGACACCGGTGGAAAGTAAAGTTCCGTCTTTTCTTAGTGCTTTTATCCCGGTGGAAGTAACATCAGTGATCCACACTTTTTCGGCAGTGGTATAATCATCTATCCAAACTCCGGGAGTAAACGGGTTGGAGCTGGTGATACTTTTCATTACCACTACTTCATCACCTTCGGCAAAAAACTGGTGAGCATTGGCGATGTTGGCCATGCCGTTTGCATTAAAAGAAATATTCGTGGTGCGGTAGCCGATGTTTTTATAGGCTTGTGCCATACCATCGTATACCCAATGCGAAGGATAGGTAAGCGAAAAAATATCATCGTTGAAATCGGTTTTGGTCTGAGTCAATAAAACTTCACCGGTTTCTGAATCATAGGCAAGGTTGCGTGTGGAAACTTTGGAACCCAGGTCACGGGCGATGGTTTCATCCAAAATTCCAAAACGCTGGATCACTTTGGTAGTGGCCGCACTTCTGAACTGCGTTTCCTCAATGGACACGGAAGGATAGACCATCGGTATTACCACGGGAAGAATAGCAGCCAAAAATCCATCGGCATTTATTTGAGCGCTTCCACCAATGCTTTTTGTAAAATTCTCGCGCATGTCGGCTACCATATCGAAGAACACTCCGATCTCGGCAGTGGAAACATTTCCATCGGGAAAGATCACCGGGCGTGTATTTTTTAATTTGTAGTTGAGCTTTCCATCAAGGTTCAAGGGTTCTGATTTGTATTTGTATTCCACTTCGGTGATGGGCACATTCTGATCCTCCTGGTACACCATTTGTTTTTTCGGTTTGCCGTGCATATCGTTCAGCTCCACCACAAATCCCTGCGAGGCGGTCATATGATCGCGCGAATTGAGATTAAACAGGTTGGCCACACTGAACGGGTTGTTTTTATTTCGAACCGTATTTACTTCCGTGCGTTTGGTGATAGTGGGGAAATCTCTGGCGGTGTAAAACTCATGTACCACTTTACCAGTGGCAGTTCGCGTTACGTTAGTTCGTTGAATGTTCTTTACCGTCACCCGGCTGTAACCTACCGATGCGGATGGAAAGAAAGATTCACCCAGCGGCTCTTCCTGGTAATAACGCTCATCAGGCACCAGCAGGTTATCCAGCGGATTACCGGAATTGTTGTTGGTAAAGAAAACCGGTTGTTTGAAGGTGTTTTCATCGCCTCCTAACTGTGGTTCATAAGATGCCACGCCCGATGATGTCCCGTCTTCCAGTTTATATTCGTACTGCTGTCCGTATTGATAGGAATCCATTGCATTATTGGTCATTCCGCTCCACTCATCACTCATGGATATTTTATTTACACGGCAACCGCCTCCGAGTTTTTTCTTACTGGGATTATAAAGTCTGATCCACGATTTTTGCAGCACCAGTTTTCTTCCTCTTTCTTTCGACCAGATGGCCAGGTTTGGCCCCTGTAAGGCATCATTGATGTTTTTTACAAAACTGGAATTGACAATGGTGTTCAGCACATCAGCGCCAAATCCATCACCTTCACTAACAGCAGGCTGATCCCAGACAAAACGCGAAAGCTGCGTTCGTCCGAATTGAATCGCTGCTTTTGAAATAGGATGATAGTCCGGGGTAGGATCGCTGTCATGGAATTTTACCGGTTTGAATTTTATCCATCCTTTTCCGCTGCCGGGATCAAAATCATATCCACTTCCTTTTCCACCGTTTAGTTCCGCATAACCCGAAACATAATCATAACGTCCATCGGGCAGCGATCCACTGGCGGCATCAAATTCCATCAGGCAACGGAAATAGATCATCGTTTGGTCACCGATATAATCTTCAATGTTGGTAAAACCGGGTTGTACTTCAAAAAATATTTTTCTATTCGGTTTTGTCAAATCACTGATGGAAGCGGTATTTCCCGGAACAGAAAAATTACCGCTGTTGTCTTCCACTCCCACGATTTTAAACATTTGCGAGGCGCGTTTGTGTTGCACATAGGCGTAATCATCCGACTCATAGTCCACATGGATTTTTCCACCGGAGGGCAGAAAAATATCGGTTAAACTCCAGGCGGAGGTATAAGAATCAGCATTGGCCTGGCTACTTTGATCCACATAGGGGAATTCAGCCGTAGAAGGCCCGGTACCGCTTAAGGCATTGCAATTATTTCCGTCATTGGGTTTGTAATTTCCCCAGCGGTCGTAGGCTTTTAAATTATACTCAGGGTTCAGGCCGTTATACTCAAATTTATAAGGAGAAAATTTCGCTTTATTGGAATTCTGATAGGTAAAAAATATTCTCTTCAGCGTGAGTTTTCCTTTGTTGGCATTCAGATTAACGGAACCCACCATTTCCGCATCACCGGGATTGTTTGCAACATTTGGACATAAAGAATAATCATACTCAAAATGAACTTCTTTTATAGGAACAGGATTCGTGGTTCCATCACCCCGTTTAGTATGCAATGAAATTTTTCGCAGCAGTTTCATTGTTTTATTGGTGTTCACGATGTTTCCGTCTTCATCCGTCACACCATACCCGTCTTTACGATCTTCTACTACAAATTTTGCGATGTAGTTTTTCGTTTCAATGGATTCCACATACCACAATTCTTTTGTTCCATAAGTGTAACTGGCTTTGTCATCATTCGGATCGGACTTTAATCCTTCATTGTAACTGGCGGTAAATTCTCCCACCGGTGTGCGCCAGTTATATCCATCTACTTTTTCGTAATTGAATTTGATCCATGTTCCCAAATCACCTTTGCTGGGGCCTTTGGTAGCATCAGCATCTACATAATCGGCACTAAGGACACAGGTAAGCAAATACGAATGGGCATAAGCAGGCATATTGGTTGCACTGAAATAATTATCCAGTCCGCGTTGGTTATCCCTGGTGTTATCCCATTTTCCATCCACATCTTCATATTTTACCAAACCTGTTCCGCAATTTCCATCCAACCCCTCATCGCCATAGAGATTATCACCCACTGCAAAGGAAACTTCACGTTGAGAAGTGTTGTAGGCGGCAATACCGTAAACATATCTTCTTCCATCGGTACCGAGGGTAGTTATTTCTGCAATATGGTGTCCGATCTGTCCATTGTCGAATGCGTCATTATGCAAATCATCAATACCCATCCCGAATTTCACTTCATTGTGGGTAAGGAAAGAAAGTACCTGGTTGCGTTTTTCGCGGCCTTCTTTGGTGTTATCACTAATGGTAATTTGCCCGTTGTTGTGATTGACAAATTTGTTTTCACTATGTATGTTGAAATTGGAAACTTCGTTGAGTTGAAAACGCACCGGGTCGGCTGATCCCATTTCAGCATAAAAAGAATTGTCGGTGTTCACCGATTTTTCGTTGGCTTCTTTAAAAAAGAATTTTTCGTATTTGGAATCGGAGGTTCCGCCAACGTGACTTAATTTATCACCCGCAGCATTGTCTTCCGTCCAGTCGCCTGAATGCGATTCCACATGCGTCACGGAAATATCCACCCCTCCTTTGTATAAATTTCCTGTTCCGATTTCCACACCAATGGAACCGGAATTGGAAGTGGTTTCTGTATAGGGATCAAAAATATGCCCTATATCCGAACGGAAGGGACGGTAACTTCCGCCCACACCTTGCCCGCTTACAGTAAACAGATCGTACGTATAATTGGAAACTGCCAGTGCGGGTGTGTTTATCGTAAATGATCCTTCATTCTCGCGGTTGAAATCCAATAAAGATTCTTTTTCATCCTGCCCTTGTTCGGCATTCATATAACCATAAGCTTTGCTCCTGCGTTCTTTTTCCCTTAAGTTCTGCACCGAAACATAAGCAGACATATCAAAGGTAGGATCAGCACCAAAAAAACTTGCACCCAGCTTAAATGAACCGGTAATGGAGAGGTTGTGCATAGGCATGGATACATCGGGGGTGTAAGTAGGCATTCCCAAATCAAAACTTCCACCTGCGGAACCCATTCCACCGATAAGCGCGCTTACTTTATTATTAACTTTATCAGAAGCATAAGCAGCCGACATTCCGTAAGTAAGTTGTTGTAATCCCATCCTGGAATTAAATGATGCACCTATTTTTCCATTGAGTTGTTTATTTACATGATTTTCGTCTTTTTCTTTTTTTAATTCAAATGATACGCTCGGCTGTACACTCAATCCGTTATCGCTGCTGGAATTCAATCCAAGATCGACATTGAGTTTTCCCATTGCTCCTTTTTTACTGAGCAAGGAAGGATTGATACTTTTCTCGATTCCCATTCCCGAATAATTATTCCAGTTAACTCCCACCTGTGCGTTGAGGCCAATAGGTAAACCAATAATCTCCAGCCCGGATAACCCGGTAACGCCAAAAGTTTTGTTTGGTTTGATGTTGTATTCTTTCCGCACTTCATCCCCTGAAAAGTCATCGGGTAATCCGCGCATGGCACGATTGACCACACCAGGATTCAGGTTCCATCCCAATCCCACCCAGGAGGCTTCCTGGTCCATAGAGATTCCTCCGTTGTAGCTGATGTTGATGGGATAGCCGTCAATGTCCAAAAGAGGAATGTTATAGGTAAAATCACCCGAAAACAAATCCACCATATCGGAAGTTCCTATGGGTTCAAATCCCTGCACTTCGGGTTGCGAGGGGCCACCGGTGAGCGCATAAGCGCAGGTGGGCGCCACGATCTCGAACAATAATGTAAGCGATAAATAAACGGCAATGGCCTTTTTTATTTTTTCACGGGTTTGTCTTTTAAAATACTTTTTCATCATCCTCATAATGTTTTGAGTTGTGGAATGTTTTTGATCTCTGCTGCATCAAAAACAAACCGTATGGTTTTATTGGCAAATATTTTTTCGTTGACAATTACTTCTAATTTTCCATTGATCTCCAATTCCGAAAACCCCAAAAGGAAAACCGAAACGGGTGATACACCGTAGGAACGTTCAAAATGATACATGGCGCAGGGGATAGTATCACCTTTTTCTGTCAAGGCACAAATATCTTTTTGCATTTCAAATGCGAAGTATTGAACACGAGGTTCGTAATCGGTATCGTTTTTCAGATTATGTTTTAAAAATTCTTTTCCGCTGCCGGGAACATCTATTTCCATCCGGAATTGCACCAGCCCTTCCATGTCTTTCATGGCCGAATCCAATTCCGCTTTGGTCACGCTTTCTTTTTGCAGTTGTTGCAAAGCGGTTAATTCAGCGGGGCGGTATTCCAAAATATATCTCAGTTCATTTACGGTTTCTGATTTGCGCAGGGGATTTTCCGCACTCTTGAACCATTGCACATATTCTCCGGGAGTTAGTTCGGTATCCGAAAAAATCTTTGCCTCAGTAGTTTTTCCTGAAACGGGCTGTGTCTCAGAAACTGCCTGGCTGCATCCGTTCAAAAGAAAACCCGCAACGATATATGTTGCAGTTATAATCATATATTTTCTTGCATCACTCCGCATAAAATTTTAATACAAATTTTTCGTTTTTGGCATCAGTTACTTCCAGTTCGTAATATCCTTTTTTCAAATGCAAAGGCTGCAAATCAATCTCAAAATAATTAGCCCCATTATTTTTTACACTTAACCCTATGGTAGCTTCACTGCTTTTTTCTTTTTTGACTTCGGGTAAAATTTCATTCCTTCTCTCATCCAGTATCCGGCATTTGAGCTGCGTGGATTTATACCCTTCTTCCATGCGGAAAAATATTTTTTCGTTTTCTGCCGTATAATAAGTGCCGTCATGTTTCTTTTTCATAGTAGCGTATTTATTATCCGGACGGATTATTTTTTTCTGAAGCGTAAATTCCCAGGCTTCTGTTTTATCGATCATTGTTCCATTGGAAAACTTTTGTACCTGCCAGCCGTACCTTTTTCCTTCTTCCAGTTTTTTGGCATCGTAAGGATAAAGTACCTGGTGACTACTGATAAAATCTTTCAGAAAAACGGGATGGTTAGCGATTACTCCCGCTTCGGCTGATTGTTCTTTTTGAAGTTCTACCACGATCATCCTGAAATGATCTCCGGTGGAAAGTATATTGAACGGCTCACTATGTGTCCATGTAAGCAATGGGTTTTCTACATCAATGGTGTCTTTGTCGTAAGGATAAACGAGATTCAGAAAAGAAGAAATATCCGAAACGATGTCCTCGCAATAATCATCTCCCGTTACATCGGTTAAAGCCACAACCGAAACACAGTATTTAAAATTGCCGGAAGGAAGCATGCGGGTAGTGGTGACGTATTGGGCCTGTCCGCTGATACCGAATACGGATGATTGAATGGTATAGGGCAGGTTCATCCCGTTATTCAATCCCACCGCCAGTGGAAAAGGATTGGTTTTTACCGTCAACACGTTTTCATTGGCGCTGTTGAGTAATTTGGCCTCCAGTATCACCTGCACTTCCGAACTGCTTCCGTTCATAATATTCACCTGGCATAAGGAATGCGGGGTGATGTTTAACGAATTCAGATTCGTATTCAGAATCGTGATTTGCGAAAAGGTGTTTCCCGCCATCAGCAGAAAAAACATCACAAAAGTGTTTTTCATTTTTTTCATTGTTACCAATTTATGATTACACGACCCGACCATATATAAGGATAGATTCTATACAAGTCGATGCCTATGGAATTGTAAAAGTCTCCCAATACTAATTTTTCTCCTCTTAATTCAAGAGAAAGATTTTTATTGATGCGGCCATTCACCCTCATATTATACCCGAACTGGTCACCGTAAACAAGGTGCTGGCTGTATTTCACCCCACCGGTGAGGGTGATGTTTTTGAAAGCAAACGAAACATCATCATACAATAAAAATGTATTACCGCCCACCGAATCAATGCCGTTGGTCATAAATAACGATGCGGAAAGCGAATGGCTAAATTTTTTGTAATTGACAGCGTTGGTAAGGCACAGATTGGTGTAATTGGTATTGGAAGCGCCATTAAACAATTTGTAATAACTGCCAATGAGATTAGTAACCATGCTGAGCCTTTTGATTCGTTTATTATATGATACCGAAACATTGGCGATATAATTTTGATTGGTGTAAGTATTTTCGTTGGCGGCATCAAAAGAATATTGAAAAACAGGATTGAAATTTCCACGCAGGGAATACTGTTTGTTGATGCGGTACTGCACACTGGCGCCACCGCTATGCAATATCGTGGTATAATTAAAAAAGTTCAAAATATTGTTTTCGTCTTTGCGGTAATACAACCCGGCTTTGATTTTTTTTCCAAACCGGTGATCGGTTTTTATTTCGTACCGTAAATTATCCGAACGCATGAACCCTACGCCATAGCTCCTGAAAAACGGATCGATCCAACGAACAGTTACCGAAACATTTGTTTTTATTTTGTTGATCGAAAAGATCGCCTTACCTAACATCGCATTGGAACGGAAAGACGAAAACAACTGCGTCAGGGAAGAGTTGGCCGTGTCCGATTCATCACTGAGCGGACGAATGGAGGATTTGCCGTAAACAGCAGAGAGTTCCAGCCATTTTTTCGGCTTTATTTTTCCATCGAGTTCCATCACTACATTGTGTTCCTTTAAATTATTCGAACTAACGGTTTGCGTACTGTCGTAATAATAGGATTGCATGCCCATGCCGTACAGGACACCCACATAAAAATGATCACCTTCTTTTTTTCCAAATCCCGCCTTTGCGGCAATGATCTTTCTTCCTTGTTGGGGGTTATTGAAATCAAAAAAGTTAAACAGGTTTTGGGTGTTCTGCAAATTGTTTTGAATGATGTTATTGGTGAAAAGCAAATTGTTGATGGTGGTTCCGGCTGTAATGGCGTAATAATAGTTGCTGGTTTCGTATTCGAAATTCAAACCTTTTACCGGGATGTTGTTCACTAAAAAAGTGGAATGGGAAGGATAGCACATGCCGATGTCGAGTTTTCTTACATTGCCGAACCAACGTTCCAGTTTTGTATTGTATTTTAATGAATCTACATCCTGCTGATCAAAAGGTAAAACGGTTTCATTGGCCAGCGATTTGTATTTTTCAATGAGATTTGAAATACTATCCGACTGGCTGAGATAAATTTCCTTTTGGTTTTTCAAACTATCCTTAAATAATTGAAATTTTTGCAGGTATTGGGCAGAATCTATTTCCGGGATATCAATGTCCGGTTTTACTGAAGGAACTTCTTTTAAACTATCGGGTATTTGAGGAAATTTCAGCGAATCGGGTAAATTGAAAAAATATTCCGGGTTCTTTTCAAAGTGGGTTACACCGATGATTTTTTGTTGTAATAATTGATACCGGTTCTGCAAATCGGGAACCTGTTTTAGATATTTTTCTTTTCCGGTATTTATTCTTTCGCTTATGATTTGCCGGTACGCCTGGGCATCAAATGAAACCCGGAAATAATTATTGAGCCCGTTAATGTTTTTCAGGTTGGTGTAAAAGAAAGTGGCGTTGAAGGGAATATCTTTTATGATAAGAGAAAAATTTCCGTCCGTTTTAAAATAACCTGCCGGTGGAGTAACACTCTGGGCAAAAGGAATAAAACCATAATCGTAACCCAGACCGATAGTGCCGGATGATTTGAAAAATGAATTTTTTTTAGTGGTGGAAATGGAATCTTGCGCAATTACCTCTGTAAACAAAGGCGACAATGCCATAAGACATGTCAGTGTGATATGCCGCGCAGGTAGTAGCATTAAAACGTTTCAGAATGGCTCTAAATTTATTGGATTTTTTCAAGTGAACAAATTCCGGGGAATGTTTCTTGCCTGTTTTTATTAAATATACGTGTTTTTACGTAGACGGAATAAAAAGGACAGCCCTCTATTTAACAAGGAGATAAAAAATTAAACAACTAAACGTTTAGATGGGTGAGTAAACGGAATTTGATCTCTCAGGATTTGGTGGGAATAAGCAGTTCCCTGATATCCACGTCCAGTTTAAGGGCGATTTCTCTCAGGAGTTTTAAGGTTGGCTGGCTTTCGTTGTTGCAGATGCGGGTAATGGTATTGGGTGCTTTTTTCATCATTTTGGCCAGTGCCTTGTGCGTCATTTCCTTTTCAGCCAGTATGACCCTGAGCCGGTTGATCCTGATTTTCTCCTTTTTCCGTTTCTTTTTAGCCTTGCGCATGGATACAAATTTTGAATAAATGTATCCATAACCGGGTGGTTTTCATATCCCCACAGAACCACCGGCAGACCCGGTCATCAACATAGAATACACAAATAAAATATATTAATACAATATTTGTATTTTATAAATCAATTTACGTATTTTGTCTTGTTGAAAAATTTTTGCCTATGGAGCATAAAAAACTGGTAGTGGCCCTGATCAAAGACGATTTGATCAATATTTGCCTTGTGGACAGCCTTAGCCATCTTATCGGCATGGAGGCCGGGGATTATTTTCTCCACGCAAGCGACACCATCTTTGAACTGATGGGTTTTGAAAAAGGGGATTATTCCGATGAAGTGCATGAAGAATATTTTCGGCTGACACGGGCGGTAAAACCGGCCTACGTGAAGGAAAACAAGGAAAAACTGGATGAAATGGCGCTGGAAATCTATTCTTTTTTGAAACGCAGGCGGTTAAAGAAAAAATGATCGCTTACACAAAAGCTGATTTCATTGGATTTGCCCTTTAATGCCAGGGCAGGTTGATCAGATATACCGGTTACCCCAATGAGGTAAACCCAAAAACGTAACGCTTTGAAACGATTTGGTTTCAAACTGTTGTTTTTTTGAGGTTTTTGCAGGTTTTTCTGTACGCTGTGAAACGATTTCGTTCTTTTCCGTTCACAATTTTCAGGGAAATGGCGTTTTTAATGAAAACGAAGTGAATGTTTTGTATCTTAACATGCCTAATGGGAACGCAACAACCGCTGTATTTTAAGTATGAAAGATCAGATTTACATCATTGTACCCCGTATTAAGTGAAAACAAAAATAGATCATTTATTCTCAGTTTTTTTATTTAGCGGACATTTTTGAAACATATAAAAATAAAGCCGGCTTTATGGTAAACCCCATGTCATTTTTTAGTTAAATTATTGATAATGAGGAATAAATAAAAATAATTAAAATACGATTATCCTTTTTTATATTTGCGATCGAACATATCTTTGAATAATTATGATTATGGCAACGAAATCACCAGAAGAAATTATTTCCGACATTCAAACTCATTCCGAAAAAGAAGGAGGAGATAAATCAACTTGGAAAGTTGGTGTTATAGATAATCCAAAATTTTATTTATTTGAAACACTTAAATTAAATAAAGAAAATTCGTGGTGGATTTATAGGTTGGTCGGTAGTAATTCTGAGACGGTTGAATTGAAAAAAAAATTAATCTCAATTGGATTTTCAGAGGGCCATTCGACTAATACTCCTGAAAGTACATATATATATGCCTATAAAAGCATTAATTAATGTATGTCTAAATGGCGAAAAAAACACTCCTTCGGCATAATTATACTTTGTATAGTTCTGTTGTTTGTTTTGGCATATTTTCAGTTTAAAAAATTTGTTGTTGAGCAGCCGATAAATACTTTCCAATTTCATCAATTATTTATTATGTCCATTTCTGCGGTTCTTACTTTGGGGGCAATAATCGTTGCGCTTTTCAAAGAACAACTATTTTCTATCTTTAAATATCCGATATTAATAGTGGATTCAAAGTATTCAGACGCTATTAGCGCATCTTTCGCGCAAAGTGAAGGAGGAGGAAAGGCAACTATTGAAAAATATGATTCTATTTTCACCGTGCATAATAATGGAAACATATCAGTGGAGGGATGTAAAATTCAGTTGCAAGAACTATCATTTCAAGGGGAAGGTGCGGTAAAATCACAAACAATAGATATTTCAAATGCAGTACCAATAAAATGGAATAGTGATTCATTATCTGAAATAATGATTCATCCCCACCAAAAAGCAATTGTATCAATATTACAAATTACGGTAGGGGAAAAAAAATCAACTCCCCAAGACGGTCAATCTCCAATTAGTATTTTAAATATTGGTGGAATAATTGCAAATGATCAGTATAAAAAAGGAACTTGGAAAGTCTCATTCATAATTTTATCAAAAAATTGCCCGGTTTATACTCTAAAATTTACAATATCGTGGGATGGTCAATGGAGAGAAAGTCTGGAAGAAATGAAAAAAATTGTCTCAATCGAGATAGAAAAAATGGATAAAAAAAAGAAATCTAAATGAGCGTTTATCTTATAACATATGATTTGAATAAAATTGGGAAAAACTATGAGGGACTCCTTAAAGCTATCGAAGATTATCCAGCATGGTGGCATTATATGAAAAACTGTTGGTTAATTTCGACAAATCAAACATATAATGAAGTATTTAATAAGTTAAAACCACACATGGATGATGGCGATAATTTATTAATTATTGAAGTAACAAAAAATTATATTGGATGGCTTGATCAGAAGGCATGGGATTGGATGAAGGATATGATTAAGTGAACTTAAAATCCTGTCCCAAAAGGGATAGTTGCGAATGTTTTTAAAGATTATTTATAAAGAAAAATCCGGCTTTCGTATTCAGAAAGCAGTTTCCCGTTTTCAATCCACGAAGGAAGAACATAAAAATACCCCCGGATCCCCGGTATTTTGTGCGTAAGGATACGCTGATATTTCACGGCCTTGTTCAAATAACCCGATAAATACTTTTGTGGTTCACCGGTAATATTCAAAGAGGATTCATGGGGAAGAAGCATGGTGATGATTTCGGAAGATTTCATCGGGCGCGTACATTTTTTTAAGATATACTCAATCTTGGTGATCCATGTCCAGTTCCTGTTATAAATGGCATCACTGGCATCCGGTTCATGTCTTTTTTTCAGCGTTTCAAAAGAATGATCTGAACGTATTTCCTTTTCCATCCACTTCCATTTCTCCTTTAGCAATTGATCATAATTATTTTGCAGGTTTTTCAGTTCACGGAGCGTGCTAACGTATTTACGCGCCAAAGTATACTTTCCCATTCTTTTTAGTTTTTCTTTAAGGTCATCATCAATTTCTAACCCATCTATCCATGAATTTTCCGAAGACGTTTCTTTTTCCGGGCTTTTCTTCGGGGAAAGCAACTCTTTTATCACATTACCTATCATAATTTCTTTGTGTTTTTGTTGTTTACTTGTTTGTTTCATTTTTTTCAGATGCAATTCAGGTTAAATCCTGTATGAATTCATGCGGAAATCTGCCAGTTCCCTATAAGAATTCTATCCGTATTCTGCATGTTTCCTGGTTTTGCCCTGTATGAATTCTATACGCTACAACCCGCGCTGCACCATAGCTACTGCATGGTCATTGCCTACAGTTATTTTGGTACAAAAAACCGTTTTACATTCTTTCGCATAAAATCCAGCACTTCGGATTTCTTAAAGAGTAGTTTCCTGCCCACCCGGAAATACGGCAGCCCCAGGTTTTTATAATTGTGTACCGTTACTTTGGAGCAGCTTAAAAATTTGGTCAGCTGATCCATGGTCAGGTGTTCGTCCTGGTTTTCGGGTTTTTCCTGCGGTGTGACCGGAATGATCTCCTTAACGGATTCCTTTACCAATTGCGTGAACTCGCCCACCGTCAAAGCGAAAATCGGTTTGTCTGATTGATGTCCCATACTTCTTTGTTTTTTGTTAGGGACAAAGATTTGGGTGGAAAAAGCACGTGGGGATACCCCAGGGGGTGCCCCATATTTGCACTTTTTGAGTAAAATAAAATCAAGTTGGATTAAAAAACCGGAAATTTTCGGGAATTGTTACTTAAAGAGAGTTTATCTCCTTATCTATAATTGTGATCATTTGTGCTAACCCCAACCTTTCAAACTGCTCTTTCACAATTAGCAAATCCTGTTTTAATTCTTTTACACTGCTTTTTTGATCTTCATTATGATGGAAAGGCTTTTTCATGTGCTTATAGAGATTGTCATAATTTTTTCCGGTTAAAAAAGCAGCAACATCCGCCAGTGCCGTTTTATCTTTAGTTGCATTGATATTTAATTTTTCATTGAGATAATAAAAAAATAGTGCGCTTTGCCTGGCAGTGGCAACTTTACTTTCCTTTGAATTTAGTTTTTTTTCTTTTTCTCCCGATAATGGTTTGTCCTCTTCTCCTTCCGCATCTGATCTCATCATTAAACTACTCCGGTAATTATAGAGTATACTCTTCACCCGCTGCATGTAGTTTTTGTACTCGTTATCATCCATGAACTGATGTTCGTCATCTATGATGTCCTCATCGTACTGAAGGTCTAAAAGTTTGTGTGAGTCTTGTACTAAATAATCACTCAGCTTGCAGTTCATAAAAGGGGATAATTTTTTCCGGTATTTTTTCTGTAAAACATCAATGGTGCTGTTGTAAATATTTTCGTGCTCATTTTGATCTTTGTCCTTTTCAAAACGCTGGGCTGCTTCCACCAGTACTTCGGTAATGTGTATTTGCTCTTCAAGGGTAAATCCTTCTATTGATCGCTCAAAATCTTTAGAAAAGTTGCCGGAGAGTTTCAGCAGAAGATGGTTGCGGTTGTATTGTGTTTTTTTCATGGATATAAAATTAATCTCTTTATTATGGATTACCCAAAGACTTTTTTCATTTCTGTTTCTTTGAGTTCATCTACTACTTTGTAGTACCTCCTTGCGGTTTTCAGGTCTTTGTTTCCGGTAATGCTCATAGCGGTTAACAGGCTGCCGCCTCTTGCCAAAAAATTGGTCATAAAGGTCTTTTTGCTGACATGGAAGGTAATGACCTCACTGAGCGGCTTTGTTTGCTTTATGCGTTTGGCTCCCTGGAAGTGGATAAGTTCTACTTTGCGGTTCAGTTTGGCAATTTTCGCAGCTTCTTTCAGGAGTTCGTTTGTTTTTTGTTTATCCATAACAGGCAGACATTGTAGGGGATGCCCTTTGTGCTTCTTTAGAAGGGCTTGGGTATAGGGGTTGAGCGGGATGGTATTGTTTTGCCCGGTCTTTACTACACGGTAGATGATTTTATCAGCATGTAGGTTCTCCGGTGAGAGGGCGGCAATGTCGGAGTACCTCATTCCGGTAAAACAGCCGAAACAGAATACATCCCGTACATCTGAGTGCTGTTGGTTTTTAAACTTGTGTTTATAAAATCTCAGCACTTCATCATAGGTCAGGAAAATGATCTCTGTTTCTTCCATGAGTTTTTTAAATGTTTTTTTCCGGAACTCAAGGTTGGTATTGTAGCCCTTTTCGGTTGCCCAATTCAAAAATGCCTTTAGAGTTTTAATAAGTGTTCCGGTGTAATTGTTTTTATAACCACATTTTTCAAAGCAATACTTTAAAAAACTTTCGTAGAATTCCATGTCAATATTGTCGAAACTTAGTCTTGTTCCGGTGGCTTTTGAAAAAAGTTCGAGCCGTTTGAAATGATGTTCTATGCTTCCAACTGTGCTGGCTGTTTTAGTGACCTTTGAGCTTTCTATAAATTGCTCGACACATTCTTTGAAGGGTTTTGTTTTGCTTCTTGCTTTGCGCAAGGGATCATTATTGCGCACCGCGTCCCTGAAATGCTGGGGGTTCATTACTACTCCGAGTACCTTTGCATTACTAAAAGCATCTAACACTTTTACCCGTAATCTTTTCAGGTTTTGATTGATCTCTGATACTTCGGAGCTTTTTCCTTTTACCTGCATGGCTTTTTCATCCCACCTCTGAGCATCTGTCCGGAATCCTGTATAGTATTGAAATCTTCCCGAACCATAGCTGAAGAAAAGATTAATGGGTACATTTGTTTCTGAGATTTCCCCGGTTTGTTTGTCCCGCCTTTTTTCAAGGTAAAATTTTACGGGTTCTTTATAGGTGTCTTTACTCATGTGTATGTATCTTTACATACAAATATACATACATTTTGGACTTGTTCTGGTTTAGCCTAATTGAATCAATAATTGTAAAGAAATCAATATATATTATTAATAATCAATCACTTATTATATGTTATAGTAAAACCCCTAAACTCAGCTTTATCCTATACTACTGTCCCAGCGGGGCAAAACGTTATTTACAGCCAGCTCTTATGAAAACGACTGCATATCGCACAACTTTCTGTAGAGGCCGTTTTTTACATACAACTGATCGTGGTTTCCGCGTTCCACAATTTCACCATTCTGTAAAACCAGAATTTCATTGGCATGCTGGATAGTGGAAAGGCGGTGAGCAATAACTAACGTGGTGCGGTTTTGCATTAAATGATTAAGTGCTTCCTGCACCAGTTTTTCCGATTCGGTGTCGAGAGCCGAGGTAGCTTCATCCAGGATAAGAATCGGTGGATTTTTGTATACGGCCCTTGCAATAGCCAGACGCTGGCGCTGACCACCTGATAATTTACTTCCGCGATCGCCAATATTGGAATGATAGCCACGCTCCATTTTCACAATAAATTCGTGTGCATTGGCAATTTTTGCAGCTTCTTCCACGCGTTTCATATCGGGATTATCATCGCCAAGTGAAATATTATAGGCAACAGAATCGTTAAACAAAATGGATTCCTGCGAAACGATTCCCATCAGTTTGCGAAGACTTTGCAATTTGTAATCTTTAATGTTTTTTCCATCCAGCAACACTTCTCCCTGCACCACATCATAAAACCGCGGTACCAGATCGGCAATGGTAGATTTTCCCGACCCGGAAGGGCCCACCAATGCAATGGTTTTTCCTTTAGCCAGCATAAAATTCACATCTTTCAGCACTACTGCTTCGCGATAGGAAAAATTAATACTTTTAAATTCTACCGATGAAGTAAACTCCTTTATTTCTATAGCATCCTGTTTTTCTTCTATTTTTTCACTGGCGTTCAATACCTCATCAATGCGGTTGGCAGAAGCAATTCCTTTATTGATATTGCTGTAAGCAGTTGCAATTCCCTGGATGGGACGCAGCAGCTGGCTGAAAACGATAACAAACCCAATAAATTCCTGGCCATTGAGGTGACTATCTTTGTTCAAAATAAGTTTTCCTCCAAACCAAACTAACGCTATGAGGACTGCTGATCCCAGAAATTCGCTGAGAGGAGAAGCAAGGTCGCGCTTACGGTAAAGACGGATGCTGAGTTTATTGAACCACTCGTTGTGTTTCGAAAATCTTTTCTTTACCTGCTGTTCTGCCGTGAAACCTTTGATGATGCGCAGTCCTGAAATCGCTTCTTCCACCTGTGAAACCACGTCACCCAGTTTTTGCTGTCCTTTGGCAGATGTGCGTTTCAAACTTCTTCCCACCCGGCCAATGATCAAAGCACTTACCGGCATCAGCACCAGGGAGAACAACGTTAGTTCAGGACTAATGGCCAGCATCAGTAAAAGGGAAATGAAAATGGTGAAAGGTTCGCGGTAAATCAGTTCCAGTGTGCTCATCACCGAAACTTCCACTTCATACACATCGTTGGCAAAACGCGTGATAAGATCGCCTTTGCGTTCTTCCGTATAATATCCCAGCGGAAGCGCAATGAATTTGCCAAATAATTTTTCCCGCAGGTCGCGCATAACATTGTTGCGCACCACCGCCAGGTAATACATGGCCATATAACGCGTAATATTTTTAAGCAGGAAAAGAATGAGAATGAGAAGACAAATAAAAACCAGCGCTCCTTCCGCTCCGGAAGAGCTCACAAACGAATTCATGATATAACCGAAATAATCAGAGCAATAATCTTTGTAACCGTTGAGCCATCCTGAAGAAGTGTCCAATACCGGTTTTACAGGAACAGTTATTCCCTGGCCGTCATTAAAAATGAGTTTGAGAAAGGGAATGAACAAAAGAAGAATGGCCAGGTTGAAAACAGCGGAAAGAATATTGAAAAAAATATTCAGCCACGAATAGAGTTTGTATTCACGGGCATAACGAAGGGCCAGGAGAAAATTCTTCACAGGGTAAAGATAACGGGATTTTTGGGAAAAAAGTATATCTCCGTCAACTCTGTAAACCTACATACCTTTTCTTTCTTTTGTCTTGAAACAAAAGAAAGAAACAAAGAAAAATTCAAGGCTTATTTCGCTCCCCTTGATTTTCAAAAAATCATTCTCCTCACAGAACCCAAGCCGCCACGCCAGACGAAGCTATCCGGTTGGCGTGGCTCGTGGGTTCCTACTCTTTAGCCCACCGCACGAATGATTTTTGAAAATACTACGGGAATCAAAATAGGCCAAATACTCTTTCCTGGGCCGATATCTCCGAACCTAAATAAAATCACCCCGGAAAAAATTTATAAAAACAATATCTTACTGAGCCGAAGCTTTTACGTACTGGTAGTTACGGTACTTTTCCTGTTGCGTATCGTAATCGTTTCCATAAGCGGGGCCGTTTACGCCTGAAATCACTTTTTCAAACTTTAGCTGGCTTTCGGCCACACCTGCTTTTTTGAGGTCTTCGAGTAATTGCTTTTTAAAATTTTCGCCCCTTGTTTTAGCCAGTTCCCTGTTGTTGGGAAAAGTGGATGTGGGAACAGTTGATGCCGATGCATCAATTTTTATTTTCACCACACCTGTTTTTGCTTTAGTGGCAATACCGGCAACAAAATTTTCATATTCTTTTTGAGCCTGTGTTTTGTTTTCGTTGTAACCAAAATATTGTTCAAACGAAACGGGCGGAGAAGTAATCGTGGTTACAGTGGTGTTGGTGTTTTCTATTACTTTATCCTTTATTTTTTCTTTTTCCTGTGTTTTCGCCAGTTCTTCTTTTGTTCCCAGTGCCAGATAAAGGGTGTCGATATATAATTCTTTATAAATTTCCTGGTAGCCGGATTTGCAGGGAACAGTAAAAGTTTCTTTTTTCAGTGTGGAATCTTCTTTAAAATATTCGATTGTATATTCGTTGCAGGGTTCCAGTGCCATCACAAATCCTCCGTCCGTTAGCCGTGGGCGGAAGAACAGTTCTTCGGGAAGTTTTCCGGAGTTAAGCGTAATGGAAAGATTTTCGGGAATCTGCGAACCATCCACCATTTTAATATATCCTTTAAGAATAGCCAGTGATCCCACATTTGGTTTTTTGAAATCAATATAATAAATATCCTGTCCGCCAAATCCTTTGGAGTGGGTGGTAGAATAATACCCGCGGTCGCCTTTTGCATTGGTCATAAAAAACATATCGTTGTCAACGGTGTTCACGGGTGCACCCAGGCTTACGGGTTCAGAAAATTTAAGCGGTTCCTGGCTGAGTATTTCTGAATAGAAAATATCATATTCGCCCATGCTGTTGTCGTTTTTCGAAGAGAAATACAGGATTTTTCCTCCAGGATGAATGAAGGGCGCGTCTTCATCATATTCGGTATTGATGGGAGGCGGCAGCGCTTCTGCTTTACTCCACTCTCCGTTAGGAAGTTTAATTACACGATAAATATCCAGTCCGCCATATCCACCGGGACGATTACTGGTAAAAAACAACACGTTTCCGTCAGGAGTAATGGTAGAGTGTGTTTCCCATGAAATGCTGTTGATATCCCCTTTTAAATTGGAAAGTGAAAAATTGCGGTCGCCATCGTGATAGTCTGAAACAAAAATATCTCCGCCACCTTCGCGGTCCATATAAACGTAAATAATGGTTCCGTCTGCCGACACCGACACGGTAGCTTCATGTTCATCTGCCTTATGTCCGGTAAAATTAATTAATTCAGGTTCCGACCAGTTTCCGTTCTCGTCTTTCACAGACATATACACATCTTCATAGCAGGCCCCTGTTTCGTTGTCAATTATTTTTTCGTTGCTTTTATCCTCCCGCACCCTGCGTGAAGTAAAATACATAATCTTTTCATCGAGAGAAAGAACAGGGGAATATTCATCAGAAGGTGAGTTGATCTTATTCCCGATATTATTGATCTGTACATCGGGATTGGGATTGGCGAGTTGTTCTTTTGCATTTTGAGCCCATCCGATCCAGTGTTTTACTTCGTTTTTTTCCTGTTCACTCAGCACATCTTTTCCTTTGGTAAGGTAAAGATTGTATTGTTCAATGGCTTTATCAGGGTTTTCGTTGTGATGAAAAGCCTGTCCCAGCAAAAAATGGGCATCAATGGGCAGGATATCGGGAGTTTTGTCTTTGAATTTTACATCGATTCCGATATTTTTTTCCACTTTTTGAAGATATGCCAGCGCTTCTTCTTTCCGGGCATGAAGGTGCAGGATGCATTTGGCAGCCATATAATTTACCCTTGCATTGTCGGGATAATCTTTCAGGAGGCTTTCCCATGCCATCAGCGAGAGGCGAAAAAGGCGTTGTCCGAAATAATATTCGCCTGAGGCAATTTTATCATCATCACTCGCTTTATCGAGTTCTGATTCGGGAGTTTGAGCCATAACGGAAATGGCTGCAAAAATGGCCAATGGAAAGAAGATAATACGCAATGAACTTTTCATATCGGTTTATTTGGAAGGGGGCAAATATACACTCAGAAATCTTTTTAAAAAGCATTTCATCGTGCCGGTTTTGGTATTTTATGTTGAAATTCAAACGAAATCGGGGCGATTTTTACAAGAAGCGGGCTCCCTGAAAAAAACAAGGCTTTATCAGCAGGCTAACCCAATTTATCTACCTTTGCGCCCTGAAGTATGAGCACCATTCGTCAAAATAAAGTAGCTGCATTACTGCAAAAAGAACTGGGAAATTTTTTCCTGCGTGAGAGTAAAACCTATTTTGCAGGCGCCATGATAACGGTAACTGTAGTGCGTGTTTCTCCCGACCTGGGGTATGCAAAAGTGTACCTGAGTATTTTTGGCGTGAATAACCGCGAAGAAGTTTTTCATTTTATCGAATCGCAGAACAAGGAAATCCGTTACAAAATCGGCAAAGAAGTGGGAAAACAGCTGCGCGTGGTTCCCGAGCTTAGTTTTTTCTATGACGATTCGCTGGATTATGCCGAAGGGATTGACAAGCTGTTAAAGAAATAATCGTTCATGCGCTACGATCCGATTAAAGATTCCCTGGACTCGTTATTTGATCAATCGGTTTTCACACGAAAAATCTTTTATCGCCTGCTCGACCTGATTTTACTGCGCACATGGCATATGAAACGCGAGATCAGGAAATGGAAAAAAACAGCCCCCGAAAACGCCCATATTCTTGATGCAGGGTCGGGGTTTGGACAATATGCTTATTTTCTCTCGCGGCAGAAAAAAAACTGGAATATCCTGGGTGTGGATGTAAAACGAAATTATGTGGCTGAATGCAACGAATTTTTCAGGGCCACCGGGAAACAAAATGTTTTTTTCAGGATGGAGGATCTTACGCGTATGAGAAACGAAGATACATTCGATCTCATTATTTCGGTAGATGTGATGGAACACATTGCCGATGACGAAGCGGTATTCCGCAATTTTTTTGCTTCCCTTCGTCATCATGGTGTTTTGCTGATGGCTGTTCCTTCCAACGACAACCGGCCCGGCATCAATAAAAAAACCAACGGGCACAAAGTTGATGAACATGTGCGTGACGGATATGATAAACATGATTTGAAAGAAAAACTCAAACGTGCGGGTTTTCATCATGTAAAAGTGCATTACTCCTATGGTATTCCCGGAAAAATAGCGTGGAAATTTGCTTCCAAATGGCCGCTTACCGTTTTGGGATTATCACGGTTTTTTATCGTTTTGCTTCCTTTTTATTATTCGGTTTTCATTCTGCCCATTATTGTTCTGCATTATCTTGATACCTGGTCGCCACACCGCACCGGAGCGGGTTTGATTGTAAAAGCATCAAAATAAATTTAGCTTTCTCAAACGGCCGGATTTTCCCATCTTTGTAAAAAACACTTTCAGGCTGAATACTGCATTCTATATTGCCAAACGCTACCTGCTTTCAAAAAAATCGCACCACGTAGTGAATATCATTTCATGGATTTCGGTTACCGGAATCGCACTGAGTGTAGCTGCCATGATCATTGTTCTCTCCGCCATCAACGGACTGGAGGGTTTGGTGAATGAAGTGTTCAGCCAGTTTGATCCCGATATAAAAATCACTGCCAAAGAAGGAAAAACATTCGATAGTTCGGCATTTCCGCGTGAAGAAATAAAAAAAATAAAAGGCGTGGCTTATTATTCGGATGTGGTAGAGGAAATATGTATTGTGAAACACGGGGAAAAATGGATACACGCTACATTGAAAGGCGTGGAAAATGATTTTATTGAAACCAGCCACCTTAAGCGATTTGTAAAATACGGAGAACCGGTATTGCGCGATGAATATGATGATTTCTGTATTATCGGTCTCGGCATTGCCTCTAAACTCGAGCTTCAGTTAAGTATTCACCCGGGAGAATATGCCCGTACTACGTTATATCTTCCCGTAAGAAACAGGAAAATAAAGATCAACAATAATCCCTTTAATGATTCCACGGTATATGTGTCGGGTTTGTTTGAGGTAAACCCGGAATACGATATCAAATACATTATCACCACAAAAGAAATTGCTTCTTCCCTGCTGGAATACAAAAATGATATTTCGGCTGTGGAAATCGGGCTGGAAAAGGATGTGGATGAAAATGCATTGCGTGAAGAAATTCAAAAAGTGGCGGGAAACAATTTTGAAGTAAAAACACGTTTCCAGCAAAACGAAATCCTGTATTCGGTAAGCCAGTCGGAAAAATGGTTTACGTTTGCGATGCTTTCATTTATTCTTTTACTTACTTCATTCAACATTGTGGCTTCACTTACCCTGCTTGTAATTGATAAGAAAAAAGATATCTATACGCTCCGCAGCCTGGGAGCCGATAATTCACTGATAAGAAGAATATTTTTTACAGAAGGGATGTTTATTAATCTTACGGGTGCCTCATTGGGTATTATTTTAGGATTACTGGTTTGTCTTGCGCAAAATTATTTTCACCTGGTTCCCATGAACGGAACAGTAATTGATCATTACCCGGTAGCTTTAAAAATTATTGATTTTATTCTCGCGTTCAGTATTACCTTACTGATTGGCACTATTTGCTCGTGGGTTCCGGTGAGGTACCTGGCCAGGAAACATCTATAGCCACGGATTACACGGATTTACACAGAAAGTTATTTTAAAATATATCCTTTATTAAAGGCCTCCTGTTCAATCCGTGTGATCCGTGAAATCTGTGGCCATCAAATTTAACCTTCTGTTCATCATCAGTTAAACCGTTTTGGTGTAATTAGCGGTCATAAAATCCACGTTTATGCGTCTATTAGTTATAAAAACAAACCACATGAAGACCAGCTTTCTTTACAATAATAACCCGGTAGACCAGCGCCTGCTGGAGATATTCGGTGAAGAGCAATGCCTGCGCTGGAAACACGAAAATCCCGATTTTTTACGCTACCAGTGCTTTGAGCTGGAATGCGGTTATTATACAGAGGATTTTTCGGAACTTGACAAAAAAGGATTTTTCATAGAAAAGCTGGAATCGTTCGATCCTGTGAACTTTCCTGTGGATGAAAAAGAATTGCTTGATCTCGGGGTGTTCAATCCCCTTCGCTATAATGTAAAACGTTCGTATATCTCACGTAAATACTATAATATTGGCAATACAGGGAAAGTGCTGGTGTTGTATTCGGGAGAAGAATTAAGAAGGATGTTCAACGCGCGTGTGGCATAAAACCGGCCTGCGCGCTCATTTCTGGTTTCGGTTCTATTTGGTTTTGTTTGGGTAACCGGCTTCCGTCAACCTTGCAGACGGGGGCCGGTTTGTTTTTTGTGTTACTGTTTCTTTTTATACACCGGCACCGTTGAGCAGGCCTCACCATACATCAGCGATTTTACTACCGGCAGCAACCGCTGCGTAAGTTCTATATAAGCTGATACAGGAACAGGTAACTTACTGCACCCTTTTATCACCACCCTGGCATCACGGTATTTTTCCATATCCAGTTTATCAATAGCCTCATGGAATAAAACCGTTTCAAGAACTTCCGGATTTCCGAATACTGTTTTTTTAGCATAAGGGCGAAGAGCGTTAGTTAGTAACATATACGCCCACTGGGGAATTATAGCATCTGCAGAACAATAAAGCGCTACAAATTTATCCTTATAAACTTCCCAGTTGTTATTTGAAATAAATTCACGGAACTCTTTTTCCTTTAACGCCATTCCCTGCCACAAATTTTGAGTAATGTCATAAGATGCGCGCTCCCCTTCCGGATAAAATTCTTCCAGATCGATAGTGATCAACCCGCTTTGGGAAACTTTGTTTATAATTCCATCTGCATCCATCTGTGTAAATCTGTGCAATCCGTGGCTACATAAACCCCAATTCCAGTTGTGCTTCTTCGCTCATCATTTCCTTTGTCCATGGCGGATCGAAAGTGAGATGAATCTTTGATGATTTTACTCCCTCTGTTTCGCCCACTTTTTTTTCCACCTGTCCGGGCAATGTTTCTGCTTCGGGGCAGGAAGGAGAAGTAAGCGTCATCGTTACCACCACATTATTTTCATCATCAATATCAATTTTGTAAATCAATCCCAGTTCAAAAATATCAACGGGAATTTCAGGATCATAAATTGTTTTTATGACCTTTATGATGTTATCCTCCAGTTGTTTTTTATCCATCACACAAAATTATTTACTATTCTTTTTCATAAACAGTTTCGGAAGAAAGAAATTCTTCTTTTTCTGAAGAAGCTTTTATTTCCTCCCGCAGGGACTGTGTAGAGGTTACTGCGTCAACACCTCCCGCCAAAAGTGAAATATCCCAGGTTCTGAGAGTTGATTTTTCTACTTCATAACAATAATGATAGTATTGATTTTCTCCTTCGGGCTTTGCATAAATGATTCTATATTTATCAATAGTTGTAATCCATGCTGTCCATTTATCTGATGCTACAGAATACATGCCGCCTTTTTCAAGGATGTTAATGGTATATGTATTCTTGTCTTTAGCTTCAATTTTCATTTTTACAATTTCATGATCCGGCTTGCTGCATTTCCATGTGCCAATCAGTTTTTTATCTATGGCATTTTTCCCTTCCTCATCGGCCGGATAATCAATTCCAACCGGGCAAGCTGTCATCAAAAAACAAACAGGCAACAACCAAATAAACAATTTCAGCGCTTTCATAATATCTGATTTTTGGTTTTCAGCGCCAGCGCGTATAATTTTATTTGTTTGATCATACTCACCAATCCATTGCTTCGTGTGGGTGAAAGATGCTGATGTAATCCTATTTTATTAATAAAATCCATATTGCAGTCAATGATCTCACCGGGGGTGGCGCCCGAAATCACACGAACCAGCAGGGCAATAATTCCTTTTGTGATGAGCGCATCACTATCAGCAGTGAAATATATTTTTCCGTCTTCTTTCATTTCGGCAAAAAGCCAAACCTGGCTCTGGCAACCTTTTATTTTAAATTCATCGGTTTTAAATTTTTCATCGATGCGCGGCAATTCCTTTCCCAGTTCAATGAGGTATTCGTATTTCGAATCCCAATCATCATACATGGCAAACTCATTAATCAGTTCCTGCTCTTTTTCCTGAATGGTCATTTCAACATTTTTATGGCTTTATTCACCCCTTCAATCAATTTGTCAATTTCTTCTATTGTATTATAAAATGCCATAGAAGCCCTTATGGTTCCGGGAATTTTATAAAAATCCATCAGCGGTTGCGTGCAATGATGCCCTGTTCTTACCGCAATTCCCTGTTGATCAAGAATAGTCCCCACATCATAGGGATGTAATCCTTCGATATTGAAAGAAATCACGCTGGCTTTATTTTTTGATGTGCCTATTATTTTTAGCCCCGGTATTTCTGTTAATTTTTTTGTAGCGTATTCCAGTACTAATTTTTCCTGTTGCTGAATAAAATCAAAACCGGTTTCATAAATGAAATCGATTGCGGCTCCGAGTGCAATTCCTCCTTCAATATTCGGAGTGCCGGCCTCAAACTTATGCGGAAGATCGTTGTATACTGTTTTTTCAAACGTCACTGTTTTTATCATATCTCCTCCACCCAAAAAAGGAGGAAGGGTATTGAGCCATTTTTCTTTTCCGTATAAAATTCCGGTACCGGTAGGTCCATACATTTTATGCCCGGAGAAAACATAAAAATCCGCATCCAGTTCCTGTACGTTTATTTTTCCATGTTGAATTGCCTGCGCACCATCAATCAAAACAGGAATATTTTTCTGATGTGCCTCTGCAATAATTTCTTTTACCGGATTAATTGTGCCTAAAGAGTTGGAAACATGTGTAACAGAAATAATTTTTGTTTTACCTGAAAGAAGTTTTTTATATTCTTCAAAAATAATTTCCCCTTCTTTATTGATGGGTATCACTTTTAGTTGTGCTCCATACTGCTCAGCCACTATCTGCCAGGGAACAATATTGCTGTGGTGTTCCATTGCAGAGATCAGGATTTCATCACCTGGCTTTAAAAACGCTTTGCCGAAAGAGTAAGCGATAGTGTTTATGGAAGCAGTGGTTCCTGAAGTAAAAATTATTTCGTGGGAATGCTCGGCATTGAGAAATGTTTTTACTTTCTCACGCGCCTGTTCATATAAAGTGGTGGCTTCCTGGCTCAGGTAATGAACTCCGCGGTGAATATTGGCGTTTTGTTGCGAATAATATTTATTAATGGCATCAATAACAAACTGTGGTTTTTGAGAGGTGGCCCCGTTATCAAAATAAACCAATGGTTTGCCGTTCACCGTTTGATGTAAAAGTGGAAATTGTTTTCTTACAGATGAGATATTTATTTCTTTCACGGTCATTATTCCTCCAGCCCTGTTTTGTGATACAAAAATTCTCTTATTTCTTTATTTGAATTTTTTTCGATCACTTCATTCACAAATGCGTGTACCAATAATTTTCCTGCGTTCTCCTCACCTACTCCACGCGAACGCAGATAAAACATGGCTTCTTCATCCAGTTGCCCGGTGGTAGATCCATGCGAACATTTTACATCATCGGCATAAATTTCCAGCTCAGGTTTTGAATTGATCGTTGCTTCATCGCTCAGCAGGATATTGGCATTTTGCTGGTAAGCATTAATTTTCTGCGCATCGGGACGAACAAACACTTTCCCGTTAAAAACTCCCGTGGAATTTTCACTCATTACTCCTTTATACATTTCGCTGGAAAAGCAATTGGGTTTTTTATGGTCTACCAATGTATGGTTGTCGATATGCTGTTTCCCTTTCGGAAGATACAGGCCATTGAGGTGGGTTTCGCAATTTTCTCCGTTTACAATAATATCCAGGTCGTTTCTTATCCAATCTCCGCCTTGTGAAAATGTATTGATCTCAAAACGGCTGTTGTTTTGCTGCCGGCAGTACACATGACTATACTGTGCTGCATTTTTCCCCTCCATTTGCAACAGGTGTAGTTTTACCGATGCGTTTTCTTCGCAAACAATTTCGGTTACTACATTGGAAAAAGATTGTTCACCGGCAGAATAGAAAGAAAGGATAATTTCTGCTGACGAATTTTTTTCCACATGAATTTGATGACGGATAACATTGTAATGATTATCGGTAGAAAGATGAATAAAATGAATAGTTTCTTTTTTGATGGTATTGGCAGGAACATGAAGAAAATTTCCACAGGTAAAGTGTGCCGCATTAAGAGCTGTGAAAATATTTTTTGAAATATCGGAAACAAGATTAATATCCTTTTTTCTTACGCTGCATAACTCACCCTCATCTTCTTTCATTAAAAAGATTCCATTCCCAAACAGTGCATGATGATGATCATTTGAAATTACCAGGTGATGAAATAATTTTTCATCCAATTCTTTTTCATAAACTTTATAATTATTCTTCGTTATGAAAGAAACCGGGGAGTATTTCCAGTCTTCCGTCTTTCTGTCGGGAGATTGTAGTTTCTCCAGTGCATTTTTTCCCTCTGAACGTAATTCAATATTGTCTTTGAAGTTTTTATTTTCAAAGAGCAAAGCCAGTTTTTCCTTTGCTGTTAATGTTGCCGTTGTCATGCTTTCACTTCTTCTTTTATCCAGTCATAACCTTTTTCTTCCAGTTCCAGCGCCAGTTCTTTTTTGCCCGATTTTACAATTTTTCCATCGAATAATACATGAACAAAATCAGGAACAATATATTCAAGCAGGCGCTGATAGTGGGTGATTACTACAAATGCATTTTCTTTCGAGCGGAGTTTATTTACTCCGTTGGCCACAATACGCAATGCATCAATATCCAGTCCTGAGTCGGTTTCATCCAATATGGCCAGCTTAGGTTCGAGCATCGCCAGTTGAAAAATTTCATTCCGTTTTTTTTCTCCTCCCGAAAATCCTTCGTTCACCGAACGGTTGGCCAGTTTATTATCCAACTCTACCAATGCTGATTTTTCTTTTACAAGATTCAAAAAATCTTTTGCTGTAATCTGTGGTTCATTTTTATACGTACGAATCTCGTTGATGGCTGTTTTCAGGAAATTGATATTACTTACACCAGGAATTTCAACGGGATACTGAAAAGCGAGAAATAATCCTTCGCGGGCACGGTCTTCAGGAGAAAGATCCAATACATTTTTTCCGTTAAAGATCACTTCTCCTTCTGTAATTTCATAATCTTCCCTTCCGGCAATTACAGATGATAATGTGCTTTTACCACTTCCATTGGGACCCATAATGGCATGCACTTCGCCTGCTTTAATTTCAAGATTAATTCCTTTCAGAATTTCTTTTCCGTTGATGGATGCGTGGAGATTTTTGATTACTAACATAAATTCTATTTTCAAAAAATTTGCTTTTTAATTGTTAATTCTGTCCGGAAAAAAATGCGAGAACCGCGGAGACGCAAAGGAAACGCGGAGGGCGCAAAGAGTCTTAAATTCATAATTCTTTTCACTGTACTTAATTTTCATTTTGAAATTCGATTAACGATTCCAGATACATACATCTTATATTTTGCAAGTCGTTCTCCAATGACGTTAACAAAGCTGTGATTGCAACCAAAGGTGCTTTTTCAAACATAGCTGATGTCCATTCTTCACCGTCAATTTCTTCGGGCAGGATCAATATATTTTCAAATTTTTTCAATTCAATTGAATATTTTTCTGATGAGATTTCTATCCTGGAAAATATTTTTCTAAAATCTTCTTTGATCCACCCGAATTTTTGCCAATCCGGGACCAAATAGTCTTTTTCTTTCCCAGATGTGATAAGATTATTTCTTTCATTATTTAGTTTATTGATAGTGCTGTCAATTATTCGATTTACTCCGGAATATTCCAAAATCAATTCTTCACTATTTAAGTTTCCCTCCAGTTCTTTTTGTTTATTATTTAATACATGTGAAGATGACTCCAGTTTATTGTCAAGGCTATTGAATTCTTCAACAGGATGACTCTTCACTGTTTCAACTGGTTTTTCGTTACAGGAATGGAAAAATGCAAAACAAAAGGAAATCATTAAAAATAAAATGCTTGAACCACTAAATGTGGGAAGATTGCCACGGTCGAAGACTCCCTCGCAATGGCGCACACTGCAATCACGGAGTATTCTAATACTTTTAGCTATATGTATCTTTTGTGTTTTCAATTTATAATTTCAAACATTAAATTTCAAATTCTACTTCATCCCACCGAACCTTCTAAAGAAACCGCTAATAATTTCTGCGCTTCTACTGCAAACTCCATTGGTAGTTGATTTAACACTTCTTTACAATATCCGTTTACAATAAGGCTGATTGCTTTCTCGGTATCAATTCCGCGCTGGTTGCAATAAAATATCTGGTCTTCGCCAATTTTTGATGTAGTAGCTTCGTGTTCTACTTTGGCGCTTTTATCATTCACTTCAATATAGGGAAAAGTATGTGCGCCACACTTGTCACTCATCAGCAATGAATCACATTGAGAAAAGTTCCGTGCATTGGTAGCCCCTTTATTTATTTTCACCAGTCCACGATAGGAATTATTGCTGAAACCGGCAGAAATTCCTTTCGAAACAATAATACTTTTTGTGTTTTTCCCGATGTGGATCATTTTTGTTCCGGTATCGGCTTGTTGCCTGTTGTTGGTAACGGCAACAGAATAAAATTCACCCACTGAATTATTCCCTTTTAAAATGCATGAAGGATATTTCCAGGTGATACTGGATCCGGTTTCCACCTGTGTCCACGAAATTTTTGAATTATCTCCCAAACAAATTCCGCGTTTGGTAACGAAATTGTAAATTCCTCCCACTCCTTCTTTATTACCGGGATACCAGTTTTGTACAGTGGAATATTTTATTTCCGCATCTTTCATGGCTATTAGTTCTACTACAGCTGCATGTAATTGGTTTTCGTCACGCATAGGCGCTGTACAACCTTCCAGATAACTTACATAACTTCCTTCATCGGCAATTAAAAGTGTTCTTTCAAATTGCCCGGTTTTTGCTTCGTTAATTCTGAAATAAGTGGAAAGTTCCATCGGACATCTAACGCCCTTCGGTATATAGCAGAAAGATCCATCAGTGAAAACGGCAGAATTAAGCGCAGCAAAATAATTGTCAGAAACGGGAACAACAGTGCCGATGTGTTTTTTCACCAGTTCAGGATGATTTTTTATGGCTTCGGAAATGGAACAGAAAATAATTCCGTGTTTGGCGAGCTCTTCGGAAAATGTAGTTTTTACTGAAACACTATCCATCACTACATCCACTGCAACGGGAGTTACTCCGGTTAATCTTTTTTGTTCTTCGAGTGAAATTCCGAGTTTTTCGAACGTTTTAATCAGTTCAGGATCTACTTCATCAAGGCTTTTTAATTCAGCTTTTGGTTTGGGCGCTGAATAATAATACGCATCCTGGTAATCGATGGGCGGATAATTTACGTGGGCCCAGTGAGGTTCCGTCATTTTTTTCCATTGGGCAAATGCTTTCAGTCTCCACTCCAGCAACCATTCGGGTTCGTTTTTCTTTTTCGATATGAAACGAACAATATCTTCGTTCAATCCCTTTGGCGCTTTATCGGAATCAATAGGAGTTACAAATCCGTATTTGTAATCGGAATTGATGTGGTCGTCTAATATTTTGTTTTCGTTTTCCAATTCGCAATTTATTAATGAACATCGGGTTTCGGATAAAATGCAGAAACCCCGCCTGCCGTATCCTCGCCCACGCAATGGCAGGCAGGCGCGGAGGGCGCAGAAAAACCGCAAAGGACGCAGAGGGCTTGTGCTTCGATCATTACTTTTTGTTTAATTATTATCACTCCGATTGTAGTTAAAAAATCAATCATTAAATGGAAAAGCTCTCCCCGCAACCACACGTTCTATCGGCATTCGGATTTTTAAACACAAAACCTTTTCCGTTCAATCCGCCTGAATAATCAAGTTCGGTTCCTACGAGATAGAGGAAACTTTTTTTGTCCACCACGATTTTTATTCCATTGTCTTCAAACTCTTTATCATCAGGCATCATTTCGTTATCGAACTTTAATTCATACATCAGTCCCGAACAGCCTCCGCCTTTCACCCCTACACGGATAAAAGCACGACCTTTCTCCTCTTCTGCCATTAGCCGAAGAGCCTGTTCTTTTGCTGATTGAGATACTTTTATCATTTTATAAAGTATTAATAATCAATTATTTAATTTAATTTGTTTATTTAGATTGAATCTAAACAACTACAAAAATACCTTTTTTATGGTATTCGTGCAAATGCTATATAAGGAGGTTAAATCAAGGGGTTTTTAGCATTTTCCCCATTACTTTTTCCTTTGCAAAAGCGTTTTTAAAAATCTGAATAATGAGTTTAATCCCTGTAATCCGGCCGTTGATTGAAATTATGAACTACCATTCAGTTATCAATAACTATCTTTGAAGCGGATCAAAAATTTCCCGTCACAAGAAATATCTATATGAAAAAACTCATTTCAACTTTCCTGATAAAACGCGGATTCAATCGACTGGTAAAAGATATACAGGTGTTGAACCAGAAAAAGATGAGTGCAGAAGAAACCATTGATTTTGTTTTTTCGAAAAAAGCAGAACTTATTCAACCCTGGCAATTCAGGGAAGAAATTACAAAACTGGCTAAAGAAATAGAAACGCTACATCCTAAAGTGGTGGTTGAAATCGGAACAGCCAATGGCGGAACTCTTTTTATTACTTCGCGTGTTGCCGATGAAAATGCACTGATTATTTCTATTGATCTTCCGGGTGGAAAATTCGGAGGCGGATACCCGGAATGGAAAATTCCCGTTTATTCTTCCTTTGCAAGAAAGAACCAAACCATTCAATTGATACGGGGCGACTCTCACTCTGATGAAACTTTTCAAAAACTCCTTTCTATTCTCGGTACTAAAAAAATAGATTATCTTTTTATAGATGGCGATCACACCTACCAGGGAGCCAAACAGGATTATGAAAAATACAGTACACTGGTAAGGCCGGGAGGATTGATCGGGTTTCACGATATCGTTATTCACCGTGGTTCTACCTGTGATGTGTATAAACTATGGCATGAACTAAAAGCCGAAAACGAACACCGTGAATTCGTAAACAACTGGGACCAGAATAAATTTGGTGTGGGATTGCTGGTTAAAAAATAACAGGTATTCATGTTTGAAAATGCAAAAAACCGTACTGAATTGTCTGAGCTGGGCGAATTCGGGCTTATAGAACATCTTTCTAAAAGTATAGAACTGGGTAACACCTCAACTTTAAAGGGCATTGGTGACGATGCGGCTGTACTGGCCAAAAACGACAGCGAAGTTTTCCTGGTATCTGCGGATATGATGGTAGAAGGAGTACATTTCGACCTAACGTATTGCCCGCTTAAGCATTTGGGATATAAGGCAGCGGTAGTAAATATTTCAGACATCTGCGCCATGAACGGAAAGGCTGAACAACTGGTGGTTTCTATTGGTTTATCCAACCGTTTTTCGCTGGAAGCCGTGGAAGAACTGTATGCCGGTATACTGCTGGCCTGTAAAAAATACGGAGTTGACCTGGTAGGTGGCGACACAACTACCAGCCGCAGCGGACTTATTATCAGCATTACTGTTATAGGATCTGCACCAAAAGAAAAAGTAACTTACAGAAGCGGGGCTAACGAGGGAGACCTTTTAGCAGTTACAGGAGATCTTGGTGCTGCCTATATGGGACTGCAATTGCTGGAAAGAGAGAAAGAAGTATATAAAGCCAACCCTGATATGCAGCCCGATCTGGAAGGCCATGATTATATCCTGGAGCGACAGCTGAAACCCGAAGCCCGTAAGGATGTGATTGAACTGCTGGAACAACTGAAAGTGCAACCTACTTCCATGATTGATATTTCGGACGGGCTGGCCAGCGAGACCCTGCATTTGTGCAAAGAATCAGGAAAAGGCTGCGATCTCTACATTTCAAAAATACCTGTTGATCCTTCCGTAATTGCCATTGCCGGAGAATTTAACCTGGAACCGGTGACCTGCGCACTAAATGGCGGTGAAGATTATGAACTTCTGTTTACCATTAAACCCGGTGATTACGAAAAAATTAAAGGGAATCCACATATAACGGTTATCGGGCATATAACAGAAAAATCAAACGGAGCACGGCTGGTAACTCCGGCAAATGAAGCCATTGCCCTCACTGCACAGGGCTGGAAGCATTTTTAGGATGGGCTTTCTTCTTTACAATCTCTTTAAAATCTTTTCCGTTTACCTTGCTTTCGGCCCACGAAACAAAATCGAAATACTCGAATGCTGATTTTTCGAAGTTATCGTCTGATAAAGTGTTAAGTTCTGATAAGAGCTTGACGTATACATTTTCTTCATCTTCCTTATCCCTTACCCGCATAATCTTGTTGATAAAATGAAGGATCATGGTTTCAAATTTATATACCCGGTTTCTAAGTGAAAGATAACGGTGTGTTGACTTCAGCGCATAGGGAACAAGGCGCTGATTGCCGAGTTCAAGGTGAATGATAAGATTGAGCATTTGTGCAAAACAATGAATGTCTTCCGATTTATCGATAGCAATGTTGTTAAGCAACTGGTTGATCCATCTCAATGCTTCCGAATATTTTTTCTCGGCAAAATACATAACTGCAATATTGAAGAAGAAATACGCTTTGCGGACATTGTTAATTTTGTCTCCGTATAGCTTTAATCCCTCTTCAATAATCGGAACCAGTTCAATTCCTTTTTCAAATTCTCCTGTCATCGAATACACTGTGAGCTCTATGCTGTAGGCACTCGAAAAAAGTTTGATATCAAGATCTTCATTCCGGTTCAACGCCATTTTTTCGGGAAGCGACCTTAGTTTTTCGAGATAATAAAATACCTCATCGTATTTTTTTAACCGGCTCCCGATATAGATAATATTGGTGAGCACCGAAAAATAAATGTTAGGCTCTTCCTTAAAAAGCTCAACGTTATTCTCAATGTGTTCGACATTCTTTTTCAGGTTAAGAAAACTGTTTTCATAATCGCCTATGCTGAAAAAATAGGCGCTGTAGATATGATAATAAAGATATTTGGTTTCAAAGTACAGGGCAGCATCTTCGCTCCGCAGCAGAACATTATCAATAATGGATTTAAAACTGGATAATTCGTCCTGACTCCTTGCTTTTCCTTTCCGGTTAAGAATGTAGAACATCCGGCTTTTAATGTTCCAGAAATCAACATAATTGGTAATTTTTTCGAGTGTAAGATGATCCTCCCGGTGAATCTGTTCCAGTTCTGCTTCACCTATTTCGGTATAATTATCTTTTTCAATGAGTTTTTTTTCCCACATCAGTATTTCGAGCAGTGTGGTGTGCTTTTCATACTTTATAGCGAGTTTTTTGGCACTTTTCAGCAGTTTGTGGCTTTGGGCATATAATGTCTTTTTATAGAGAATTTCTGCGCTGTGAATAAGCTTTTTTAATTCGGCATCAATAGATGAATTGGCGTGAAAGGAGTCGAGGCTGCGCAACACCTGATCATAGAGCCTTGCTTTGGCAATGGAAAGCTGTTTTACAAAGGCATCACGGGCAAATTTCTTTCTGATGGCTTCTTCATCGTATTCCTCCATTTTTTCGATGGCATCAAACAATAACTGGTAATTATTGGCTTCACCCAGGGTGTGCCGGGATGAAAACACCTTGAAATACCGCTTTTCGGGCTTTGTGAGGGCCTTGATGAGCCGGTGCAGGTGATCGGATGCAGTGTTAGACATGTATATTTTTGTTTAATTTTTACAGGTCCGGATAACCGGGAGATTCATTTACCGGATTTTTGCAGAATTGTTCCTTTATCAGGTAAATTGAGCCTTCTCCAGCTGTTTTATTTGCACTCCCTTATCCTTCCTGTTTTATTAAAATTAATCAAAAAGTGGTAGAAATAGCCTTTAGAGATGTATAAATATTACATTTTTTTATCATGTTAGACATGTATAAATAAGTAAAATAGTTGAAAAACGAAATACCGGGAAATAAAAAAGCCCGTTCGGCTGAACGGGCTTTTAATTATCGTAAAGAATTAATTGTTTTTGTTCTTTTTGTTTTTGGAACTGTTGTCGTAGTCAGAACCATGGCCGCCATCTGTAATTCCACCCCCGCCTTCGGTAGTGGTAGAGCCATCTTCTATTTCATCACCGCGATATTCCATCACACTGCCGGTTTCATTCATTGGGCGCAAAGGAGCTTCCTTTTCACACGCAGTGAACAACACCGATCCGGCAAACACAAACGCTATCAAAATTCTCATTTTCATTTTTATCTCGCTGTCCCCTGGTATATAGAGACAGTCTTAGTACGTCAAATTTACAAAATTGTTTTGAATATCGATGGGTTTTTAACAAAAAAAACACGCTTTTTCATTATGAATGGGTTGGGAGTTCAAGGATTACTTCGGTTCCATGGATTTCATGGCCATTTTTCCCCAGGTCATAAGGGCCCCTGATCTGCAGGTTTTCATTGGTAAGTTTTTTCAATACTTCGAGCCTGCCGCTGGTTATTTCTATGCCTCTTGAAACATGCCCGGATCCCTCTTTTTGTTTGTTTTTGAGGCTGGTTTCTATACCTATACCATTATCGGTGATACGGATAGCCACGTGATGGGATTCCGGGTAAATGCGGATAGTGATGTGACCGGGATTTTCCATGGGCAAAATGCCGTGCCAGATGCTGTTTTCTACCCAGGGCTGAAGCAGCATGGGCGGAATTTTTACTGCTTCCGTATCTACGTTTTTGTCAATGATAATTTCGTAGGAAAACTTGTTTTTAAAACGCATGTTTTCAAGTGTCAGATACAACTCCAAACGCTCCAGTTCTTCGGTTAAACTAACCAGGTTTCCGGAGGCCGAACTGTCGAGGTTTTTACGGATTAGCTTGGCAAAACTGGTGAGGTATTTATTGGCTTCGAGCCGGTCTTGTTTGTTGATATAATACTGGATGGAATTGAGGGCATTAAAAATAAAATGCCTGTTCATGCTGGCGTTAAGTGTTTGCTGTTCGAGTGTTAAAAGCCTCGATTTGTATATAAGTCTTTCGCGTTCGTTATTTCTGCGAATAACTGAAATTCTCCATTGGTAAATGAGCAAAACGACTGATAGAAATCCAATGATACAAAGTGAATAAAACCACCAGGTAAGCCAAAAGGGAGGTGTAATAGTGAAGGAAAATACTGCGGGTTCAGACCAGGGCCCATCCACATTCCTGGCCTTAACCATAAAAGTAAATGTGCCGTGAGGAAGGTTGGAATAGGTAATAAATGGCGCATTGGTTTCGGGCGACCATTCTTCATCAAATCCTTCCAGTTTAAATATATATCGCACTTTATCGGGATTGGTGTGATATATCCCGGTGAAGTAAAAAGTAAAGTGATTGTTATCGTAATTCACCACCAGGTTTTTGGGAATACCGGTAGAAGGATCTATCGTTTTGGTGAATTGCTGCCAATCCGGTTTTTCAAAAAACAGCCTGACATCGGAAATATGAATGAAGGGAAGTGTTTTGTTTTCGTTACGATCAATCTTCGAGGGATCAAACCGTACGAGGCCCATATCGGTGCCAAACCAGTAAAATCCTTTTGAATCGCGGAAAGCTGCATTCATATTGCTTTCCTGTCCGCGCACTCCTTCCAGCCTGGAATAATTACGGTATTCCACCTGCCGGCTGGCCAGGTAGGCTGTAGTATTAATGGCATATATGCTGTTATTGGTTCCTGCCCAGAGTGTGTCGTTCTCAAAAATAATAAAGTTTATATTATTGGCGTTTACACTTTCTCCTAACGGTATTCGGGTAAACGTTTTATTTTCAAAAAGAAACAATCCCGACTTGGTTCCCACCCATAGATTTCCTCTTTTGTCTTCGGTAATACAATAAACGGTATTATCGGTGGTGGATTTATCATACACATATTTCACTGCTTTTTTTCCGTCAAAGGCAAAAAGCCCCGAAACACCACCCAGCCATAATGTGCCGTTTTTATCTTTGCATACCGACCTGATGTTTCCGCCTTCTATTCCGCTTTCGGGGCCGTAGCCGGTAAATTTTCCATTGGTAAACTTCGACAAGCCTTCCCTGTTTCCTATCCACAGCACTGAATCATCTGCAAGAAGGGAGGTTACCTTGTTGGACAACAATCCGTCTTCCTCATAATACGAAATTATTTTCTTTCCATCGTATACGCTAAGTCCGTTAGACGTTCCGAACCATACATTTCCGGCTTTGTCGGTTACCGTGGTCCACACCGTGTTGTTACTTAACCCGCTTTCATCGTCAAACACTGTATACGATCTTCCGTCATAGCGGCAAACACCTGCTCCATAGGTGGCAAACCAGAGATTTCCTTCTTTATCCTCGGTAATATTCATCACAAAATCGCTGCTCAATCCTTCGGCAGTGGTATAGGTGATAAATGCTTCGCCTGCAAATTTCATAATACCTTTTCCGTCTGTTCCCAGCCAGATATTTCCTTCGCTGTCCTGCGAAATGCATTTGATATTGTCGTTGATTAATCCCTGTTCAATACTGAAATTACTGAATTCCTTACGGTCGAATTTGCTGATTCCTGTTTTGGTTCCTATCCAGATCATATTGCGGTCGTCTACAAAAATGGTGCGCACCCAATCATTAACAAGCCCGTTTTCGGTGGAATAATTAATAAAATCTTTGCCTCCCGTTTCTGCATAAATTCCCTGGTCGTAAGTGGCAATCCATAATTTTTTCTGTTTATCCTCCATCACATAACTGATATTTTTCAGGCTGTCGCCATTGATGGGATAGTTAACAAACCGATTATTGCTGAAGTGAAATAATCCTGACCGTGTAGCCAGCCAAACCCGGTTTTTAGTATCGCAGAATACGTGCCTTACATTGGGATCAACACCGTGGTTTTTTCCGTAAAACTGGTCTATACCATTACGATTCACCACCACTCCCCCGCCTTCAAGGGCAAACCATAAGTTACCCGACTGATCTTCACTAATGGCCACTACGTTATAGCTGGCAAATTCTTTCGGAAAACTGTGATTGGAGAATTTCCGGTTTTCATATATGGAATATCCGCCAATGGTGCCGGTAATAATCCGGTTTTTATTATCTGCATAAATGGAATACAGCTGGTTGTCCGGCAATCCGTCTGTTTTGGTAAAGTTCACAAAAATTTTTCCGTCAAAACGGCTGAGCCCGCCAAATGTAGCAAACCAGATGTATCCGTCTTTATCCTGGCACATAGCCGAAACCTGCGATTGTGCGAGCCCGTTTTCGGTAGAATAATTGATGAAAGTGTATTGCTGTGAAAAAATAGTGGCAGAGAAAAAAAACAAAATGCCTGTAATGAACAGGCGTTTCGTTTTTGAAAAAAAATGGCAGGCGTGTCCCGTTAAGGACATATTAAATAGTGTTGATGCGTTCCAAAAAGTCGGTGAGCTTTCTGCGGGCCACCGGAATTTGTTTTCCATTGGTCAAAATTGCAATATTTCCCTGACTTCTCGCAAAAGCTTTTAAGTGATGGGCGATATTTATGATATGGGATTTATGAACGCGGTAAAAAACGGTGTTGTTGAGCGACTCTTCGTAGACCTTAATATTTTTGCAGCTGAGGAATTTCCGGTTATCGGTCATATAAATCATCGTATAGTTATCGCTGGCTTCAAGGTGAATGATTTCTTCGTTTTTCACCATCATAAATCCATCGCGGGTAGCCAGTGAAATACGGTCGCTGTCAATTTGCAGATGTCCCTGTTTTTCAAGTTCCTGTTTTGGATTGGGCACCTGGAACCTCATCACTTTATTGATGGCGTTTTTGAGGTCGTCTATATGAATGGGTTTTTCTATATAATCAACCGCATTGGCTTTAAAGGCGTTTAATGCGAATTCGCTGTGTGCGGTGGTGAAGACAACAGAAAATCTCCGTTCGGGGATAGACTGAAGGAGAGAAAACCCGTCTTCTTTTGGCATTTTAATGTCCAGGAAAACAAGATCGGGCTGTTGCTGGCGGATTAATGCTCTTGCCTGTTCGGCAGACTCAGCCATTCCTACTACTTCTATTTCGGGACAGAAGTCATCCAGAATCATTTTAAGGTTGTTGCGGCAGTAAAACTCATCGTCAACAACAATTGATCTTAAACGCATACGGATCGGGTTTTTGGTTTAGCCAATTTACGTACTTGCTTTTCAAAAATTTTCACGGACTAACCAACGGTGGGTTTGATTGATTGAACTGTAACCCGGTTTACAGAGATTTGAGACGCGTGGTGAATTCGGTTACACGGTTTCGTGCAACTGGAAGACGCGCGCCATTTTTTAGCACCGCAAAATACCCGTCTTCACTCACATACTCCACCAGCTCATTCATATTTATGATATATGATTTATGGATACGGTAGAATTTATCAGGATTCAGCATCTCTTCATATACGCCTAACGTGCGTGTATCAAGGTATTTGGATTTGTCTTTAAACCAGATGACACTGCAGTTTCCATCGGCTTCTATATAATTGATATCATCATCGTTTACAATTTTAATTCCTTTGGAATGATTGATCGTGATTTTGTTGGAGGCTTTATTGTGAACGAGATTTTCGGAAAGGTTTTTTAAAGTAGAAACATACTGGCTGAAGTTTTCAGGATATTCTTCGAAGGTTTTGGAAGCTTCTGCCAGTTTGGAAACAGCTGTTCGAAGGTCTTCGATATCCACCGGCTTCAGCACATAGTGAATGGCATTGGCATTAAAAGCACGAACGGCATAATCTTTAAATGCAGTAACAAATACAACGAAAAATTTTCTGTCTTTTAACTCATCCACCAGTTCAAATCCTTCGGCACCTGAAGGCATTCTTATATCTGTAAAAACCACCTGCGGTTTTACTTCATGAATAAGTTTTTTTGCGGTTTCCACATTCGAAGCGGTGCCCACTACTTTTACTTCAGGACAAAACTCATCCAGCAGCATTTTCAGATTCTCGCGGGCGAGCTCTTCGTCATCTACAACTATTGCGGTAAGCGGATTCATTGAATGAAATGCTAAAATACCATTTTTTTGGAATAAACCGCCTTTTACCTTTTTTATTATGCCGCAAACTAAGTGTGGTAAACCTATACAGCCATTTAAAGGTAAAAGATGTATGTGCAGGAAACTTAAAACAAAAAGGTATGAAAAAAATGTACGCGAAAGAAGCTGTTGGGAAGAAGTTTTACGACTGGATTTTTACGGATAAAGGGAATAAGTGAAGAGCGCGTAAAACTTTCTTTTAAAAAGGTCCCGTTGTGCCGGTGGTGCAACGGGATTTTTGTTTTTTGTGTGTTAGACTTGTATAAAAATGAAATTTTTGGGGTAATTTTTCTTTGTTGGGGGTGTAAGAGAATGGGGATTTGTAAAAGAATCAATCTGAAACAGATTTTAATAACGGTTATAGCCCTGATTTAACTCAAAAAAAACAAGTCATTTGTATCGAAGAAAATGCAATGTTCAGGTAAAAAATATCTATTACTTAAGTCTGGAAACCGTCCACTTTCCATTGTCCAGCGGAACGTGATAATGGCGGTTGATAACGCCAGCGGCCACCAGCATAGTGGCACCGGTAATAGCTGATGCAGTAAGAATATCTTCTGTCCCGTCAATTTTTGCTCCCGATAAAACTCCTGATAAAATTACAATACCTATACCCGACAATCCCAAAACCGGTACAAGGTTCGGGTGTTCGCGGTAAAAAGGTTTTTCGGCTTCCAGTTTTTTCACTTTGGCCAGGGGAACATGAATGGTATCTGTAAAATATAATTTCAGCAACTCAATATGTTTTTGTTTTTCATCCATATTTCCTGCTGTATCAATTTCTCTCATTCTTTTTTTCTTTTCCGAACGCCCGATACCGGATTCGGTTCCTGTATAATTGAGAATGATAAATTCTTCACCGGTAAATTCCAGCAGGTAGCCTGAATATCTTTCGCGGTTGGTTACCTTCAGCCAGATGCGCGAGGTGTATCTTTCCAGGATAATTTCTCTGCCCCCGCCAGTTTTTTCCACACGGGCAACGGGTTGTGCATAAACAAAAGAGAGGGTGAAAACCGAAAAAGCAAAAAGTAAAATTCCCTTCATATTATCCCACCACATTTATTTTAGGTTTCTTTTGAATCATCTTTTTTGCGGTTTCTGTTATCGCTGCCATATCGTAAAAACATTCCGCATACAGTTCCTTTTGTGTACCATGATCAATAAATTTATCCGGGATTCCCAATCTAACTACCTGCGCATTATAGTTGTTATCTGTCATAAATTCAATCACCGCGCTTCCCATTCCTCCCTGCAGGCAGCCGTCTTCTACCGTGATCACTTTATTGAATTTTGAAAATACTTCGTGCAATAATATCTCATCCAGTGGTTTCACAAAACGCATATCGTAAAGGGCGGCACTGATATTCTCTTTTTCCAGCTGTTCGCAGGCTTTGAGCGCTTCGTTTCCTGCAGGGCCAATGGTTAACACTGCTATTTCTTCTCCATTTCTTACTTTCCTGCCGGTTCCGATTTTTATTTTTTTGAAAGGTGTTTTCCAGTTGGTCATCACACCTTCTCCCCGCGGATAGCGAATGGAGAAAGGAAAATTATTTTCTTCGAGTTGAGCGGTGTACATCAGGTCGCGCAGTTCTTCTTCATTCATAGGCGAAGCCACTACCATATTCGGAATGCAGCGCATATAGGCCAGGTCGAAAGCCCCGTGATGTGTGGCTCCATCCGCCCCCACCAATCCACCACGATCGAGACAAAACACCACGTGCAGTTTCTGCAACGCCACATCGTGTATCACCTGGTCGTAGGCACGTTGCATAAAGGAAGAATAAATATTGCAAAATGGAATCAGTCCCTGTGTAGCCAGCCCGGCAGAAAAGGTTACGGCATGTTGTTCGGCAATTCCCACGTCAAAAGCACGATCGGGCATTGCTTTCATCATAATATTCAATGAACACCCGGTAGGCATAGCAGGAGTAATTCCCATTATTTTTTCATTCTTCTCCGCCAGTTCTACAATAGTATGCCCGAATACTTCCTGGTATTTGGGCGGTTGTGGAGATTGCGGAACTACTTTTATGATTTCTCCGGTTTCTTTATTAAAAACTCCCGGTGCGTGCCACACAGTTTGATTTCCTTCTTCCGAAAATTTATATCCTTTTCCTTTTACCGTTACACAGTGTAAAATTTTCGGCCCGGGAATATCTTTCAGATCTTTCATAATGCGCGCCAAATTCACCACATCGTGACCATCAACAGGGCCGAAATAACGGAAGTTGAGCGACTCGAATAAATTACTCTGTTTGAGTAACGCTGTTTTAAAGGCATCGCTTATTTTGTGTGCAATAGCTTGTGCATTGGGGCCGAACTTGCTTATTTTTCCCAATAATCCCCATACCTCGTCTTTGATTTTATTATAGGTATGTGAGGTGGTGATGTCTGTTAAATATTCTTTCAGCGCACCCACATTCGGATCGATGGACATGCAATTGTCGTTGAGAACCACCAGCAGGTTAGTGTTGGAAGTACCTCCATGGTTGAGCCCTTCAAAAGCCATCCCTGCTGTCATAGCTCCGTCACCAATCACTGCTATATGCTGAATGTCTTTTTTCCCCTGGTATTTATTGGCCACAGCCATTCCCACCGCTGCAGAAATGGAAGTGGAAGAATGTCCTACACCAAATGTATCGTATTCGCTTTCTGATCTTTTTGGAAAACCACTCAGGCCTTTATAGGTACGGTTGGTGGGGAAAATATTTCTGCGGCCGGTGAGTATTTTATGTCCGTATGCCTGGTGCCCCACATCCCATACCAGTTGATCTTTGGGAGTATCAAAAACATAATGCAGGGCAACGGTTAGTTCTACCACTCCGAGGCTGGCCCCGAAATGGGAATTCCCGATCTTCGAAAGAACGTCAATCATGTATTGACGCAATTCATCGCAAACCTGTGGCAGATCTTCGTCTTTGAATTTCGACCGGAGATCGGATGGGTACTCTATTTGTCCGAGCAGTTTTCCTGCTTTGAATTCCTGCATTTTACGCTTTTAAATTCACCGGCAAAGATAGCAATTTATCGGGTGGCGCTGCCGGTTTTTCACTGTATTATGAACGGTCTGACGTTGGAAAATTGCATTTCCTTAAGGTAATTTAACATCCGGCAGCACCTTTCATTGGGGGATATTTCCTTCCGTCACCCTAAACATACAGGCTATCGATTAAATCTTATTTTTGCGTAGATATGAAGAAAAAGATGATTTTGATTTTGCTGGCTTTTGTTTCCCTGGCGGGAATAAGCCAGCCTACTTTTCACGACAACGGGGTGAAAAAAACCGGTGGCGGATACTATTGTTTTATCAACGCCACTATTCATGTGAGTCATGATAAAACTATTGAAAACGGTGTGCTGATTATCCGCGATGGAAAAATTGAAGAAGTGGGAACGAATTTAAAAGCTCCCAAAGGTTGTGTGGAAGTGGATCTGAAAGGAAAACATATTTACCCTTCGTTCATCGATATTTATTCTTCCTACGGAATGCCTGAAATGAAACCGCGCCAGTGGAATCCTGCTCCTCAATACGAAACCACCAGAAAAGGCGCTTTCAACTGGAACGAATGTATAAAACCCGAAACACGCGCAGCCGAATTATTTGCAGCCGACAACAAAGCCGCCACCGATTACCGCAACATTGGCTTTGGAACTGTACTCACCCACCAGCAGGACGGCCTGATGCGCGGGACAGCAGTGCTTGCCACGTTAGCTGACAAAAAAGAAAATCAAACTATTCTTTCTACCGATGCCGCGGTGCAGTATTCGTTCCGGAAAGGAAATTCGGCACAACAATATCCTTCATCACTCATGGGGTGCATTGCTTTGTTGCGCCAGACCTATCTTGACGCAAAGTGGTATGCCTCACAAACCGACAAGAAAGAGGAAAATATTTCGCTGCAGGCGCTGAATAAAATGCATTCACTGCCACAGATCTTTGATGCGGGCGACAAATACAACGTGTTGCGCGCTGATAAAATTGGTGATGAATTTGGTATACAGTATATTTTTAAAACCAGCGGAAAAGATTACCAGCGTATTCCCGAAATAAAAAATACAAACGGAAAATTAATTGTTCCGCTTAATTTTCCCGATCCGTATGATGTGGAAGACGCCTATGATGCACTTTTGGTTTCGCTGGAGGATATGAAACACTGGGAACTCGCTCCGGCCAATCCTGCCTGGCTGAATAAAAACGGAATTATTTTTGCGCTTACCGCTTCCGATTTAAAAGACAAAAAATCATTCTGGCCTAACCTGAGAAAAGCCATCAAATACGGTTTACCGGAGGCGGAAGCATTAAAAGCGCTCACCATCATCCCCGCACAAATGATTGGTGCCGATAAATTAACAGGAACACTGGAAAAAGGAAAACTGGCGAATTTTTTAATTACATCAGATAATATTTTCAAAGAAACCAATATCATCTATCAAAACTGGGTACAGGGCGAGTCTTACATCGTAAACGCGGATGACGTTACAGATGTTCGTGGCGATTATACGCTCAATATCCAAAATAATATTTACGACCTTAACGTAAAGGGCGAACTGAAAAATCCTTCGGGTTCTATGAAAATAGACACCAATACCATTAAGGTAAAAATCACCGCCCAGATGAAAAGTATTTCGCTGAGTTTTACGCTGAAGGATAAAAATTATGACGGGCTGATCCGTCTTGCCGGTGTCATCAATTACGACAGCGGAACGTGGGATGGAAACGGACAATTACCCAACGGAAACTGGGTGAAATGGAACGCTATCCGGAAAAATAAATTCAAAGACGACAAAAAAGATAAGATCAACACCGATTCGCTGATGCTGGGGAAACTGCAATATCCCAATATGGCTTTCGGTTGGGATTCTATTCCCGCAGGAATTCCGGTTTTAATTAAAAATGCCACGGTGTGGACCAATGAAAAAGAAGGTGTGCTGAAAAATGCAGACGTGCTTTTGCGTGACGGAAAAATTGTTGAGGTGGGAAAAATTCTTGACGTAGTAGATAATAAAACATGGGTGATTGACGGGACAGGAAAACATGTTACAGCGGGAATTATTGACGAACATTCGCACATTGCCATCAGCGGTGGTGTGAATGAGGGAAGTCATGCTGTTACTGCCGAAGTGAGTATTGCTGACGTGGTGAATTCTGATGATATCAATATTTATCGGCAGCTTTCAGGCGGAGTGACTGCTGCACAGTTGCTTCACGGAAGCGCGAATTGTATTGGGGGAAGAAGCGCCACTATCAAACTGCGCTGGGGAAAATCGCCCGAAGAGATGAAAATTGCCGGGGCTGATGGTTTTATCAAATGTGCATTGGGAGAAAACGTAAAACAATCCAACTGGGGTGAAAACAATACTGTTCGTTTTCCTCAATCGCGTATGGGAGTGGAACAGGTTTTTTATGATGCCTTCTATCGCGCCAAAGCTTATGAACAATCGTGGAAAAACTACGAAGCCGAACTGAAAAAAAATAAAAATGCCGTTGCGCCAAGAAAAGATATTCAGCTGGATGTACTGGTGGAAATTCTCAACAGCAAACGCTTCATAACGTGCCACAGCTATTCGCAAAGTGAAATCAATATGCTGATGCACGTTGCTGATTCGATGGGGTTCAAAATAAATACATTCACACATATTCTTGAAGGATACAAAGTGGCGGATAAAATGAAAGCGCACGGAGTATCCGCTTCCAGTTTTGCCGACTGGTGGGCCTACAAATACGAAGTGATGGAAGCGATTCCCTATAATGCTGCTATTCTCACTTCACAAGGAGTAAATACAGGAATAAATTCTGACGATGCAGAGATGGCACGCAGGTTAAACCAGGAAGCGGCCAAAGCGGTGAAATACGGAAAAATGAGCGAAGAAGATGCTCTGAAAATGGTAACGCTTAACCCCGCCAAAATGCTTCACCTCGACAACCGGATGGGAAGTATTAAAAAAGGAAAAGATGCCGACATCGTGATCTGGAGCGATCACCCGCTCTCTGTTTACGCCAAAGCAGAAAAAACTTTCATTGACGGCATCTGTTACTTCGACCGCGATCGTGATAAAATAATGCGCGATGCATTACAGGAAGAAAGAGTGCGGCTCATCACGAAAATGATAAAGGAAAAACAAAATGGAGCACAAACACAACGGCCGGGAAGAAGAGAAAGAGGAGAATACCATTGTGATACGATGATTGATTATGAGGAAGAGTTGGAATAGAGAATGATGAATACATGAATAGTGAAATGAGAGGTGTAAATACAAATTGCAGAATAGAGAGTGAAGAGTACATGAATGTTGAGATTTGAAGTGGAATACGAATTGCAGAATAGAAATGATGAATACATGAATAGTGAAGTGAGAAGTGAATTACAAAATGTATTTTCTCCGCGTCTTTGCGCAACCTTTGCG
>JBMORL010000077.1:0-38270 GCA_049322335.1 Bacteroidota bacterium | reverse complement strand
GGATTTTTGGATTTTTGGATTTTTGATTTGAAACGAAATTAAGATTATGAAAACGAAACTGAATATGAAATACATTTTGATTTTGGCAGCGTTGATGAACGGAATATTTGTGCACGCCCAGAAATCGGTTTTGCTGATGAATGCCACCGCTCACATCGGCAACGGAGAAGTAATTAACCAATCGCTGGTGGGAATTAAAAATGGAAAAATTGTGACTGTTGCCAATGCGCTCACCACCACTCCCAACCTGAAAGAATACGACACGGTAATTTATCTTGACGGTAAACATGTTTACCCGGGAATGATCGCTACGAACGTTACGCTGGGATTAATTGAAGTAGAAGCCGTTCGCGCTACGCAGGATCATAATGAAACCGGGGCCTTCAATCCGAATGTGCGTTCGCTGATTGCTTTTAATACCGATAGTAAAGTTATTCCTACTGTCCGGTCTAACGGTGTGCTCCTTGCCCAAACTACTCCGCGTGGAGGAATTATTTCGGGAAGTTCTTCGGTGATGAAACTTAACGGATGGAACTGGGAAGATGCACAACTGAAAGCGGATGACGGCATTCACCTTAACTGGCCGCGTACCACACAGGGAGGCGGATGGTGGGCCGAACCCGCAGAAACTCAAAAAAATGATAAATACGCTGAACGTATTGCTGAAATAAAAAAATTCTTCACCGAAGCAAAAGCCTACAACACTGCCACCGGCCAAAAAGAAAAAGATCTCCGCTTTGAAGCCATGCGCAGTATTTTTGACGGAAAACAAAATCTTTATATCCATGCTTCGTTTGTAAAAGAAATTACCGATGCGGTTTTATTCTGCAAAGAAATGGGTGTCCCAAAAATTGTAATTGTAGGCGGCTACGATTCGTGGATGGTGACTGACCTGCTGCGCGAAAATAATGTCTCAGTGATGCTGCGCAGGATTCACGAATTGCCCCAGCGTGCCGAAGATGATATTGATCTTCCTTTCAAATTACCTTACTTATTGCAAAAAGCCGGTATTCTCTATTGCCTCGAAAATTCGGGTGACCAGGAATCAGCGCAAAGCCGCAATATTCCTTTTTTAGCCGGACATGCTGTCGGGTATGGATTAACCAAAGAAGAAGCATTGGCGAGTGTCACCCTAAATGCAGCAAAAATTCTCGGCATTGATCATCTCTGCGGTTCACTGGAAGCCGGTAAAGACGCTACACTTTTTGTCTCCAATGGCGATGCACTGGACATGCGTACTAACGATGTAGTGCTTGCTTATATCCAGGGCCAGCCGGTAGATCTCAACAACCACCAGAAAATGCTTTATGAGAAGTATATGAAGAAATATGGGGGGAAGTAGAGTTTGATAGTTTTGAAAGTTGTCAAGTTGAGAAAGTTAGAAAGTTTTGAAAGTTGCCGGGTTGAGAAAGTTGGGGTATTTTATTTTTTTTCGTACACAATTGTCCCGCTGTGTATTTTATTTTTCCTGATTTTATAATAGTATTGGGTTAGTTTTCCTTCGGAATAATAAACTGTTTTTCCTGTTAACGGATTGGCGTTAGGAGTAGATATTGGAACAGTATCCAGTGGGTGTAAACAATAGGCGGCCAGATTATAGGATGTAAAATAAATCGTGTTGTCTTTCATTTCAAAATGACCGGTATCTGAGCCGAACATCATACAGGTTAGGGAATAGTAATAGTATTTTTTGTTTTTATACAATTTAATTTCGCTGTAGTGCATATTGAGTGAGTCGTTAATATAATAAACTCCGTATAATTCGGGATTAATTTTTTTTTTGCAACCTGACAGGTATAAAAGCAATATGAGAAAAATCAAATTGGGTTTCATTACCATTTAGAAATAATCAGTTTTTTGCTCCCTTTTCCATTTTATAATGCTGATGATGTCATAATATATACCCTCTTAAAAAATCAATCAGTCCTTCTGGTTCTCCTTGTACAGTTTCTTACTGTATATAGGAACCCGTTTTACCAGCAATGTTTCTGTCTTTCGTTGTCATTGTTATTTTTTTACCCTGCAAGAACATTCGTGATGTTTGCTAATGTATTTTATTGATTCAACACAAATTTCTCTGAGAATGTCAGTATTGATGTCAGCAAGTTTTTTTACATAAATACAGGCTTTACTCATTTTAAATTTTCCAAGGTCAGTCAATAGTTTTTTGCTTTTCTCTGTGTCAGAGTAAACATAAAGTGTCAAGGCTGCTTTTCGTGGCGAAAATGCAAGAACTGGTGCATCTCCTTCGTGTCCACTTGCGTATTTGTAATGATAGTTACCAAATCCGATTATGCTTGGTCCCCACATTTTAGGTTCAGAGTCCGACCATTTTTGAAGTAAGTCAATTAGTTGATAACTGTCGGCTTTCTTTTGTTCGTTGTCAACAAACGAATTTATAAAATCAGGTATGTCCTGACCCGTATAAGTTGTTTTTGCCATTTAATTACAAGTTTAAATATTTTGTTCTACTGTTCTTTGCAAATCGTTGTCAGTCGTGTTAGGTGATTGTGTTGTCGTTTAACGGTTGGCGGATTTGCGATGGGAGGGAGGTTACCACTGATGTTTATGCGGAGCACAAAACTTTCCGCTACCACTAAACTGTCTGCGGAGCACGAAACCCCGCCTATTGCAAATGTACTGTTAGCGGTTGCCTTTCTGTCCGTCATTGATTTTTGCCTTTGGTCTGGTTTCTTCGTCTTGGTTGTCTAATTCAGGAGTTGCCATTATTCTTGACATAAACCAAATAGTTCCTTTTCCTCTCCATTGTTTAGTCGCCCAAATAATACCTACAACAAGTCCTGCTGTCGAGACAGTAATACCAATAATTAGTCGATTCGTGCTTGGGTCAGTGAAATAAATTATGGCTCCAATTACCAGCCCAATTAAAAGTGGTGATGCGATTATTTGTAACCATCCAATTGCTTCTGTAATGAACTCAAAAACACGGAAAATTCCTCCTTCTGACTTCTGTATGTTTTTATTTTCTTTTGTCAATGTTGATTGGTTTTTCTTTAAGGTTACCACTAACTTGTTTATCCCCCAACCTTTGGTAAGCCTATACAGCTAATTTTGGATGGCTTTGCTTACCTTTTTTGCTCCAACCAAAAATAAAAATTTCTCCGTCATTTTGCAATCGCCTGCATCTCACGTCTAATATCTCCCAATCTAACATCTCACCTCTCACGTCCCCCAACAAAAAACCCGACAGGGACTACCTGCCGGGCTTCTGATTATTTTGTAAAAAATCAGTTGATCTTAATACATCCGTCTTTGATCTCGATGTTGGCTCCGTCTTTAACGGTGATGGCGCCACAGGGAGTTTGGATGGTGCAGGTGGTTCCTCCGCCCTGGATGGTTACGGTGGATGTCGTGCTGGCACTGAAAGTCACTTCTTTTTTCGATCCGTCAATCTGCACAGCCATGGTGTGTGCGCGTGAATCTTTGTTGTAGTAACGAATGGTTACTGCACTGAAAGAAGAAATAGCAGTGAGAACAACTGCGGTGGTGAGGATGAGTTTTTTCATGTTGGTATTGGTTTATGGTTTTGTTATTACTTAGTTTAATTCGTTAAAATGCAGAAACCGCAAAGACGCAAAAGTTACACAGAGGGCGCAAAGAGTGCGATGGCGGAATTATAAAACTAATATACAAAAATCAGTCCACATTTTACATCTAAACCGTTTATTTGTTTAGATTTCAGGTGGTTTTAACAAAAAGGTGAAGTTTATACGTATTACGTGTCCCTTTTGGCTTTCCAAATGCGGGTTATTTACGATCTGATAAAACAGCTATTTCATGAGGAAAGAGAAATAATTTCCGGATTCATCTGCGTTAATCAGCGTTATCTGCGGGAGACATGATGCGGTAATTTTTTCCCCGCAGATGGCGCAGACGAACGCGGATTAAGAATTCAATTTACATCAACTCATCTTTTAGAATTTTATCAATAATGTTTTTGCTCCGGGGTTCGGGAGCTGTTCCCGAATGGTATTTTCATTTACAAACGGTTACACGCACATTCAAATACTTATATCCGACACTAAGCGACAAATAACCGGATCGGGGATTTTTGCCGCTACATCTTTGCATCGTCAATTTTACGAATCCCGGGAAAGTGAAGGCGACAAAAAATAAAATAAATGTTTAACCTGTCTGCGCTGAAAAATAAACAAAAGAGAAAGGCGCAGATACAAAATTCAAAGTCATGAACACATTAAGAAACAAAGTACAACTGATCGGCAACATCGGAAAAACTCCTGAAGTAAAAACCCTTGCCAACGGAAACATGATGGCCAAATTTTCCATCGCCACCAATGAAAGTTACAAAAACAAAAAAGGCGAATACGTTGACAACGTACAATGGCACAACATTGTTTGCTGGGGAAATACGGCAAAACTGGCCGAAAAACTCCTGGAAAAAGGAAAACAGGTAGCGCTCGAAGGAAAGATATCTTCCTACAGCTACGAGGACAAAGACGGCAACAAGCGTTTCGTTACCGAAGTGGTAGCCGAAGAATTTCTGCTGCTTTCCAAAAAAGAGAAATAGTTTTTTCCTGCAAAAAGGCTTCCGCAAGGGAGTCTTTTTGCTTTTTTAAATAAACCAAAAATCCAATTTAAAAACCAACAACTGAAATGGAAAATAACGGGAAAAATAATAATATCGAAATACTAATAGTACAGAAAATCTATTTTATACGCGGAGAGAAAGTGATGCCGGACGAAGACCTGGCGGAATTGTATGGGGTGAAAACTAAGTATCCGAATAAAGCTGTAAAAAGAAATTCAGAACGGTTTCCGGAAGATTTTATGTTTCAACTTGGTGATTATGAGATAGAAATCTTGAGGTTCCAAATTGGAACCTCAAGATTAACAGTTAGAGCTATTACTGCTTAAGCCTTCTGACGAACAAAATCATGAAAATAAATTTTCTTTTTGTTGTAATATTTTACAACTTTGTGTATTATAATCCGTTAAAAAAACATGAATATGCTATACGGAAAAAGGATTGTGCAACGAATACCATGGCGGGATGGGAACAATCCATATTATCCGGAACATAAAAATTTATATCTATTCCCGCGATCATAATCCACCTCATCTTCATGCTGTTTATGCTGAATATGAAGTGGTGCTTAATATAAAAACCCTGATTGTTATAAAAGGTGATATGCCGGGAAAACAATTAAAAGAAATAAAAACGTGGCTGGATAATGAAGAGCTGAAAAGAAAACTTATTGAACTGTTTTACAATCTGAACCCGCAATTAAGAAAGGGAAAATAAAACGGAAGTATAATATGAAAAATTCAAAAGTATCTGTAAAAACGGCATGGAAATCAAAAAAAACGCTTCCCCGGATCCTTCGTATAAACAGGGTAAGCGGTTATACCATTTTTGTTTTGTTCAGTGACGGCCAAAACAGGATACTGGATTTTAAAAAGATTTTCAGGTTGTGGAAAGTAAAACGAAGCGACAAAGAATATAAGTTGCTTCAACCCGGAGAATTTAAAAAAGTAATACTGGAAAACTATAGTCTCTGCTGGCCTGAAATTAAAACAGAAATTAAATTACCGGGAGGTAAAACTACCTGCCTTCCATTCCAGCCGGGAGCTGATACACTCTACGAGTTAAGTGAGCCTGATTCGTCAAGGGATAAATTGCCTTTGGGTGAAATGATAAGAAAAGCACGCCTCAAAGCCGGACTTACCCAGGAAGAACTTGGCAAAAGGATCGGCTCAGACAAGTTTTACATCTCAAGAATAGAAGCAAACCGTTTTCATGTTGAAATATCCACACTAAAAAAAATTGTTGAGGGCGGGCTACGGAAACGGCTTCATATACATATAAAGTAATCAAATAATTTTTGACGAAAACAAAATTCTTTCCATTTGTTCATCTCCTCAATACTCCACCTCCCACCCATCTCCCAAAACACTTTCTTTTCCATTTTGAAAAACAGCGCGGAGGTAATACACATACTGATTGCCGATATGCAATTCTTTGTCCTGGTAAAAATTTACATCTCCCGGAAGCGTTTTGCAAATGCGGGGCGGTTCTCCTTTTTTGGATTTGTAAAGAATATATTTTTCCACTCCTGCATATTCATACTTCCAGGCCAGCGAAATATTTTTTTTATCGCGGTTCACCGAAAAGGAAACAGAATCGATGGCCGGGTAAAGTACAGATAAATTACATCCATATACCGGCTGGCTTTCAGTGAAATTATTTGCATCATCCACCACCACCGTTTTGTAATAATAACACGAATCGGGAACTGCAGAGGAATCAGCAAAGCTATTTTCATTGTTTGCGGCAACAAATATTTTATTGAATCCCGTAAGCAAAGACGAGCGCCAGATTTCGGTTGAAGCCACATCCTCGCTGGTGGAATTGTTCCATTGAAGTATGATTTTATTCTTTTCGTAATGAATATCTGTTATTACAGCCATAACAGGCGGAATAATATCGGGTTTTTTAATTTTTATGGGTAATGAATAAGCAGAATTGTTGTAATTTTTGTCAACGGCATTCACTCTGTAATAAATTTCTTCGGTTAATGTTTCCAGTGAAACAGTGTCGGTAAAAAATGTATCCTGCAAAAAATTACCCGTTACCTCGGTAAATTCTTCGTGTAAAAAATTGGAACGATATGCACGATACCCCATTAGTTGATTTTCCTTTACCGGTTTCCAGGCTATTTTGATAATTCCTTTCCGGTCGCTGGTTCCCGAAATAATTTCAGGAACAGGCGGAGGTGTTTTATCAGGAAGTAAAACAAGGTATGGATGTGAAAAAACAGTGTCGTTATTAAATCCGGTAACAAACATTTTATAGTAATTGGTCCGTGAACAGGTAATATGATTTGTTTCCCCGTTTTTTGAAGGGAGAAATGAATATTTCCCATCGATATACTCACTCCATAAAACACCGTGTGATTTGATCTCCGGTATTTCTGATGAGTCGGTTAAGTAATAATAAATTTTCAGGAGGGAATCATCCTGCACAAAAAATGTATCCAATTCTGCCGCACCTTTCAGATCAGGATAAGAAATACACGAAACCACATTTGAAACCGGGCCATATCCGCCAAAATGATCCTTTCCTTTTACACGATACCAGTACTTTTTCTTTTTCTCAACAGTTGAGTCGAGAAAATAGGTTTCAGTTTTATTTTTTTCAAACTGCGAAGCCATCACTACATGGGGAAAGTCATTGAGCCGGACAAAATGAATGCTGTCATCCGAACGTTCAATGATCCATGAAGAATAATACATCCCGGTGTTTTTAATTTCCCACGACAAAACCGATGACTGGTTTTTGCTAACCGCCCTTAAAGAAGATACAGAAGGATATTCCGGCATTTGCATATTACAAAACACAACGGCCGGTAAAATTGCTGTTCCCGGAATGGATATCCGGTAAGCATATTTTTTATTCCTGTCTGCCTGTTCATCACTGAAATACAAAGCCGCTGCTCTTGCTGCATCAGGATAGATGTCGCAAACCATCAACCCAAGAAAAAAAAGGTTTTCTGTTGCCGCTTTTTTTTCATTGGGATTGACAAAACGACTTACCTTTTCGGGATAAAGGGCATTGTATATTAAAAAAAGATTTTCGTTTTTATTTATCTGTTCTTTCCACAGGGAATCATTATCTTTCCATGGAAAAAACGGTGTATTATTTAACGATGAGATGTTTTTCCAGTTGATAATTGAAGCGGAAGATTCATTTTCCACTTCAGCACGCTGAATCATATATCCGTGTTTTTTGGCAGCTTCCCATGTTTTAAGATCCGCGGGTGCCCAGCGAAGAATAACAGATGAATCGGTTACTTTTACCTTTGCGGCAAGAGATGATTTTTGCGCAAAAGAAAAAAGTGGTAAAAGGAAAATCAGCAATAAGAAACTATTTTTTTTCATATCAGTTTACAATGGTGCAATCATTTCCAACAGAAAAATCAAAATTAAAACTTCCGTTTATGCAACTCAGAATGGTATATTGACAAGCGAGCGCACCGTAAACATAAGACGGATTGGGAATTTTTCCACCTACTATTGCCGCAACAGTTGCACTGAGCACAACCAGATCAAAATCCTGTTTAAATACAGTTCCTTTTATTCCAATCGTTCCCTGCAAATAAGCAAATAGCTGTCCTTGTGCCACCCATCCGTTCATTCCTGCCGTTTCAGAAGATCCTGCGCAATGTGCCTGGCTTCCGAAATTAGCCAGCATCATATCAAATCCAACCCCAAAAGCAAATCCGCCATAAACAGAAAAGAAATCGAAACCGAACTCCTTGTAAAAGGAAGATTGAAATCTTATTCCTGCAGCAAACCCCGAAGCGTTAGCCAATGCTTCATTGTTTCGTTGCTGATCCAGCCCGGTTTGTGCCACAAGATTGGCTACTACCGGAAACGGAGGTGGCATGGGTTCCAATTGTTGTCCCGCCATTACATAAGCGGTTGCACTGGCGATTCCCAATAAATTAATGTATGCAGGTTGTGTGGGCCTTCCTACGCATACATACCAGAGATCGGGAGATACATAAATTTTGGAAGAAGCAAAACCATTCACAGCATGGGGAACATTTACGTTGGCATTAAACGTTGCATCAAACACTTTATTTACATTATCAAATACAATAGAAGCTGTGGCATAAACAGGAGCAGGTTTGGTTAACCGGTCGTTGAAGGTGGAAAGGAAAAATGCATTTCCGTTGAGGCGAATAGCGTTTAATCCACCCGAAGAAAGAAAAGAAACATCCAGCATCATTTCACCATTCATGGTTTTTTCATTGGGAGAAAACTGAAATCCCGAGCCAACACGAAATCCAAGACTGATGGAAGGATCGGGATAATATTCCTGGAAAGGCTGATTGTTTTGCGGAGGAATAGACATGTGTGAAATACAATCGTTGACTGTATTGTTCATCGGCCGCATGTGATAATACAACCCTCCGGCCATTCGTGTTAGTTCAAATGGCGTAGAAGGGATTTTAATTTTCACCGGCACCCATGCATCCACATAAAAATATTTATAGGTGGTGTGTCCAAAACGGGTTTTTACCTGGAACGACTCGTCCATCAGCTCCTTGAAACGAAATTCAATCTGTCCCGCAAATCCATCGCCATAAACCGGATGATCATTTTCAAAAATAATTGTGCCGTTAAGATAAAATGGTTGTGTATTTACCAGCAAGCTGATATCATGAATGGAAAGTTTATCAAATGACCATGTTTCTCCATTGGAGTCCTGATTTACCTTCGCTCCAAACATAATATTGGTTTGTGCTGCGAAACCAAAATTTTCTGAATTCATAAAATTTAAACGTACTCCCATGTTTATTTTTGGTTTTTCGGGATGAACTATCACAAACATATTATACAGCGAAACAGGAAATTTTCCCACGCGGTTTTGTGATGAAAGCGAATCGTTTGGATTTCCATAGGCAAAAACTCCTGCTGTTAAATATGGCGCCTGTGTAGTGAAAGTGAGGTTTTGAAAACTGAGCGCGGGAGTGCTTGCCTGTTCATGAGAAAATGTAATTTTTCCATTGAGTATGGCTGACGGCAAAAACTTTCCGTTTAGCTTTGTTACGTTTACACGGGATGTATTATACAAATCCATTTTGGCAGAAAATACATTAAGCTGAACATTGTTTTTGGGATTAACGGAAAAACAATAATCGGTTTCTTCATTTACAGGATTATATACTACTGCCGCTGTATATCCCAATCCGTTATTTTCCACAGCCGGAATAATTATTTCACCTTTTATGTTTCCACCGTTTAATTTTCCTGATAGAAAATTTACTCCCAATTGCTGAACGGAAAATCCCCAGCCACTCATATCCCCTTCGCTGGCAGGAAAAACATTACTGGCAGTGAAATTTCCGGAAAGGCCACTGTTGTCCATTAATAATTTTTCCGCCTGTACTTCAGCAGGAATTCCGTTACGTGAAAATTCACCGGGCAGTTTTATTACCAGTTTTTTCAGATAAAACCCGGTCCACATCTGCGGAAAATTCATGGAAGAGAAATCATATCCTGTTGGAAATATCATTCCCTGCGCATTGGTTATTTCACTCATATCCACCACAGCATCGGTAACGCGAAACGACCAATCCTTTAATTTATTCAGCCGAAAAGGTGTGATGGAAACCTGTGCAACAAACTGATGAATATCGGGTGTATTTATTTCAAATGATGCGGTAACTTTTTCCCCGTTATTTTCTGACTCGGGAATTAATATAGTTTCAGAAAACTCAAAATACCCTTTCAGGTTAACAGACCGGAATCCATTACAGTCCCACTCCACAAAATTTCTTCCGTCAGCTTTTAGCTGAAGCGTTATGTTTGAACTGATTTTAATGGAATGATCTGAAACCAGCATCAGCCTGGATTGATTTCCACCCGTAACGCCTTTGGGGTTGAATTTTATATGTTTGGCTGCAAAAGCAATTTTTTTTGTCGTACCGGGAAAATCAACCGCCATATAAGCATTAAACCATGCTCCGGAAGAACGAAATTCTGCACTGTCAACAGCAATAATATATCGTGTGGAACCCATTTCTTTTATTATTCCAAATGGTAAATGCTGAGCAGAATCAGAAGAAAACCCATCAAAAAATCTTTCTTCCGATTCCACTTTATTTACCACATTATATACTTCCTGTTGAAGCGGGTTTAAAACAGAATCTTCCTGTGCAACTAAAAGAACAGGTGAGAAAAGTAAAAACAACAGCAGATGTTTCATACGGGCAGCAAATATAAAATAAACTAACGCATTGTCAATATACGTAGAATTACGTATAACGGGTGAAGAACATATGTAAAAATACTTAGTTGAAAACTTTTTTATGGGGGATGTTTTCTGAATTTTATTTTTGGCTCCCTTTTTTGCAATGGCGTCATTAGTAAAAATACTTATAGTCATAGCCGGGTGGATAATTTCAATATCGGTTTATCCGCAGGTGTTGATTTCTTCTTTCCCCGATCTTAATTCCGGTGGGCAAATAAATTCTGTTGTGGAAGATTCGCTAAATAACAAAGTGTATGTGGCGGGAAATTTTACATCCATTGGAGGAATAGCCCGTAAAAATATTGCGCGACTTCATCATAATACCGTTACCAATACCTATACTGTGGATGCCGGATGGAATCCTGTAATTTCCATGACGGGTGAAATTTTTTCACTTGCCCGGTACAACAACCGTGTTTACCTCGGTGGAAATTTTACCTCAATAAACGGAAACAATTCATTTACTTATTTAAGAAGAACTGATACTGCTGCCGGAAGTACGATAGACAGCTGGAATGCGGGATCTATCGGGCCCTCAGCTCCCATTAATGATCTTGTAATAGACGGCACCAATCTATATGTTGCTGGTTCGGGAGCTGTTTATGATAACGGAGGAACTGTACGATACAATATTTGTTCGTTCAATGCGTCCAGTGGTGCACTCAACGCGTGGAATCCGAATACGCATCCCAATAATATTTCTATGAACTGGGGATCACTGGAAATAGTGAAACTGAAAATTAATTCCAATTATGTTTATATGTGTGGAAGAAATTTCGGAGGATCGCTTAATGATGGAATTGTTGCGCTGGTGAAATCTACAGCCGGAGCTTTTCTTTCTTTTAATCCAACTTTTACATTCGAGCAGGTAATCGATTGTGAATTATATGCCAACAAAGTATTTATTGTGAACTCCAAAATCTGGCCCGGAGGTGAAACAGTTTATGAACTCGATCAAACAACAGGAGCGGTTAATCCCGGAGCTATATCATTTGGCAGTGGAAATCCATACAGCATTGAACGATATAAAAATCATTTGTTCATAGCAGGAGATTTTCAGAGTATTCAGTCACAATCGCAAAATTATATTGCCTCTGTCGACATTTTATCTTCCATTCCGTACAATGTAACATTATTCAATCCCATACCCAATTCTGCAATTAATCATTTCCGCTCGCTGAAGATTATCCGTAATCGTCTTTATCTAAGCGATAATAATCTTACCACCATTTCATCACAATCCAAAACAGGAGTTGCGATGTATTGCCTTCCTCCGCATGATCCTGTATCATTTACACAATACGACCAAAATGTTTGCCAGGAAGAATCCGGTATTACTTATTCTGTTCCGGCAGTGCTTTATGCCAATAGTTATTTCTGGTGGTATACGGGTAGTGATGTTACTGTAATAAATAATGGCAATAATTCTATTCAGCTGAATTTTGGAGCAGCCGCAACCAATGGAAACTTAAATGTGTGTGGCGTTAGTTATTGTGGTTTATATTCCGATACGCTTTCACTCCCGGTATATATTTTTTCCCGTCCTGATGCTGATGCAGGAAGCGATTCTTCTCTCACCTGTGTAAGAAGTTCGCTACAGCTAAATGGCGAATCGGTTACCAGCGGGGTGAACTTCAACTGGTCGGGGCCTTCAGGATTTTCATCTTCCTCTGAAGATCCGGTTATTAATCAGAACGGAATTTACATTTTAACCGTATCAGAAATTTTAACCGGATGCTTTCAGCGTGACACTGTGTTTATAAGTATAGATACTATTGTTCCGGACGTCATTACACCCACTGGTAGTTTTGTTTTAACATGCACCTTTGATTCTCTTCTTCTTGACGGGAACTCTCTTACAGTAAATACCAGCCAATACTGGAATAAATCGGGATCTTATTTTTATCCCGATCCATTTTTTGCTGATAGTATCGGGCAATACTATTTTGTAGTGGTGAACAACATAAATGGTTGCCGCGACAGTTCTTCTGTAATTGTAAGTGAGAACAGAACACCACCGGATATTTTTCTGACTTCGCATCCAACTACAACAGGGCTTGTATTAGATACTCTTACCTGTATAAAAGATTCCGTTTGGGTTTCGGGATATTCAAATGGTTCTTCTGCCTCCTTTTCATTTTCAGATTCATTACAGGTCCTTTCTTACGATGATTCCATATTGATTTCTGATCCCGGAAGTTTTGTTTTTATCGTTACCGATACTTCCAACGGGTGTTTTTCAGTAAGAAATTTTTATATACAACAATACATTACTCCTCCCCTTCTAACTTCCCTGAACGACACGTTGTACATCACCTGTTCGGCCGATTCAGTATTTTTATCAGGAAGCGCTTTGACGCCCGGATGCACAGAATGGTGGGAAGATGAAAGCGGAAATACTTTTTCCAATCCTTTTTTTGCAAATGATACCGGTTTTTATTTTTTTATTGCACAAAGAACAGATAACGGTTGCATAAACTTTGATTCCGTATTTGTGCAGCAAATTCCTTTGATCATTGTAGATGCCGGCACAGACACCATGATATGTCGCGGGGGAAGTACATTACTTGAAGCAGAAATAACGGGAAATTTTTCTTCACTATACTTTAACTGGCAACCTGTAGCTTTTTCACAAAATCCGGTATCTGTTTCTCCTGATTCAACTACTGTATATTACGTTTCGGTTACAGACGGAACAGGATGTATGGGCAGTGATTCGGTAACGGTTTTTATATCTCCGGATATTATGGATTCCATTCTTACTTTTTCATTGTGTGATAGTTCGGGCGGACAAATACAAATTTATCCCTCGGGGGGAATTCCTCCCTACCAGTTTTCTATTGATAACGGCAGTATGTTCCAGTCTTCCAATATTTTTTCTGTGCCATTTGGAACTTATCAAATTATTATTACAGATTCATTAGGATGTTTTACATCTGATACTGCCGTTGTATCTCCCAACAGCCAGTTACCGGAGCCCTATTTTCTTGTTTCTACCTATAATCTTCCCGGTGATACTATCATCCTGATCGATTTAAGCAATCCTCAGCCTGATAGTGTTTTGTGGAGCTTTCCAGCGGAAGCAGCTGAAGCTACTATTAATTCCGGCTTCCCGGGTATAATTTTTTCTGATACCGGAGCGTATGTCATTTCACTCATCGGTTTTTATTCCGGTTGCACAGAAACACTTTCGAAAACCATTTATATTCAATATCCCGATACAAATTTTTCCACCGGCCAATCAGAACGCGGAATTAAATCGCTTGAGTTGTATCCTAATCCTAATTCAGGAAATTTTATTGTTGAAATAGAATTATATGAAGAACAAAACGTAGTGATGTGGGTGGCCGACATGAATGGATATGTCTGGTATCAAAATGAATTCAGGGAAGAAAGAATAATCTCAGAATCTGTTCAGCTAAATCTGCCTGTAAACGGAACCTGTATTTTAAGAATTGTATCGGAATATGATGCGCGGCACATTTATTTTATAGTGAACGGACGATGAACCCGGAATTCAAATATCTTTTTCTCTTCCTGTTGATACTGACGGTAAATTCTTCGATGTCACAAAATCTTGAAAAAATCGGTGAAGAAGATGCTATAACTATTTCGGGGGGAATGAATCTTAATTCTGTATTTTATAATGCAAAAGGAATTGCATCAAGGCGCGATCCTTTCAACTGGTTTGCCAGTGGAAATCTCAATATAAATATTATTGATTTTAATATGCCGGTTTCCTACAGTTATTCCAATCATAAAGGAAAATTTACACAACCCTTCAATCAATTTTCTCTTTCCCCCACCTATAAATGGGCAAAAGCACAGATAGGATATTCTTCGGTAAGTTTTTCTCCCTATTCCATTTCCGGGCATTTATTTATGGGCGGAGCAGTGGAGCTTTCTCCCCGGCAATGGAAATTTTCTGTTTTATACGGGCGATTTAAAAAAGCGGTTCAGTGGGACCCAGAATTACAAAACGAAACTGAAATTTCATACCAGCGTATGGGTTGTGCCATTAAAGCCGGTTATGAAAAAAACGGCTATTCATTTTTCCTTTCCGGGTTTGCAGCCGGTGACGATCCGGCATCACTTCAAACTATTCCGGTAAATTCTCCGGTATTGCCAATGGAAAACCTGGTAATAAGTTCAGGTGGAAAAACCAAAGTTACCAATACCATTTCTATGGAATCAGAAATAGCTCTATCAGGAATGGCCAGAGGATATAATTTTTTACCGGGAAAAACCGATGCTTCAAAATACTTGTTTCCGGATATTCAACAATTAATCAGAAGCGCTGACTATTTTTTTGCATGGAAGGCGGCTGTAAACTATTCAGTCAAAAAATTCAATCTGAAACTGATGCATGAACATGTAGATCCCGGGTATGCCACCCTCGGAACTTATTTTATCAATAACGATCTTGAAAATTACACACTCTCTCCTTCTTTTATTTTGTGTAAAGGAAAACTGAATATCAGTATCAACTCGGGGTTTCAACGAAACAATCTTGATGATTCCAAACTTGCTTCCACCTGGAGATGGGTGGGTTCTGCTTCCGTAAATTTTACTCCTAACGACAAATGGAATGTAAATGCTGCTTATTCCAATTTTACATCTTACACCAAAAACCGGACTTATAACGATCCGTATTTTTCCAATTCACTTGACACATTAAACTTTTACCAGGTATCACGTTCAGCCAATGTTTCACTTAGCAAACGAATCGGAAAAAAAACCATACAGCAATTCCTTCTGCTTACTGCCAGTTATTCGGAATCCCATCAACAACATGGAAATTTTCAGTCGTTTTCTGTTTTTCCGTCCTCTTTGAATACTGTTCCAACTATCAACCTGAACAGCAACCTGGGATATACTTTGCAATTTCTGCCTTCCCGTTCTTCGTTATCGGTGGGAACCAACAGCAACTATTCATCTTTTCCCACAGGAAAAACCATTTTTTTCGGGCCCAATATTTCGTATGCGCATCCTCTCTTTTATAAAAAAGTAAAGTTTTCAGCAAGCTCAGCATTCAACCAAACCTGGCAAAATGAAGTTTCCACCGGATTTGTGCTAAATAACCGGATCTCGTTATCATACGCTATACCATTAGCGCATAAACAAAAAATAAATTCATCTTTTTCGTGTAACCTGGTAAGTCGCATACAAAATGAAATTTTTGTCCGCGAACTTACCGGCACACTTAACTTCAGTTATAATTTTTAACCCATGAATACCATCAGCAAACTTTTCAGAAAAAAAGAAGGTAAATCCCTCGAGGATTTCGACCGCCAGTACATGATTGAAAACGCCATGACCGATCCCGAAAAAAGGATATGGCTCCTCCTGGAAAAATTTAACCTGGCAAAAGATTTTAAAAGGCAATACATGTACAAATATTTTATTCTCGATTTTTTTTCGGAAGAAAAAAGAATTTGTATTGAAATTGATAGCCCGGGGAGATATCATAACAAAGAATTTGATAAAGTGAAATTGCATTTGCTGGAAGAGAATAATATAAAATATATTGTCGTTCAGAAAGAAGATGTGATGGGAGATATTGAAAAGGTGGAAAAGAAATTAAGAAAAGAATTTGAAGTGAAAAAATAATGTCTGTTTCACGCGGGGGTCCTCTCCCTGCCACGCTTAGCCGCGTGGCTGTCCCTCCCCCTGTCGGGGAGGGAGGTAAAAGGAGAGAGGGCTTGCAGGAAGAGTTATTATGAAAAGAAAATACATACCACTACAGGAATTTGCTTCCTACGGAAGTGCGGGTGTCACGATTTTTAAAAGAGCAAAAGAATTACGAAAACGAATGACAGAAGCAGAAAAAATTCTTTGGGCGCTGGTGAGAAGAAATACCGTGAGAAAATACAAATTCCGCAGACAACATCCTTTCAATAACTATATCATCGATTTTTTCTGTTCTTCACTCATGCTCGCTGTGGAAATTGACGGAGGCTACCATTTTACCCCCGAACAGACAGAAAAAGATAAATACCGGGAAGAAATACTTCACCGGTTGGATGTAACCATCATACGATTTACCAATGAAGAAGTCATTCACGAAACCGATCAGGTAATGGAGTCGATCATTAAAAAAGTAAAGGAGCTGGAAATAAAAAAAAGAAAAAAGAAAAATGTTTTCTGAAAAAAAACAAGTAGTATTTTTCTCTGGAAAAATACTACTTTCAAATTACTTCCCTCCCCGCAAAAGGGGAGGGACAGATTCGCGTCAGCGAATCAGGGAGAGGATTCCCCACGCCCTGCTTGCCGCATTTTTTCTTTTCTCCAATGCATCCTTCTCTCAGTCGTATCCCGTTCAAATCACTTCTATCCTCACTCCCCCCTACAGCGGTTACCTTCCCGATTATGCTGATCAATTTAATGAAAAACTAAAATTTATTATTCAGCTGAATGATTTTTCCGTTCCTGAACACACTGTTAAACTGAAAATTAAAATCACGGGAAACAATTTTACGATTCAATCAAAACCGTTTTTCGATGGCGGGCCGGTTACGTTAAATCCCGGGGTTCCCTATTTACTAACGGGATCTGAGTTAGCGCCCTATCTCGCAACACAACATCTTGATTTTTCGGGAATCAACCCCACAGATTATGAGTTACGAAAAGTATTACCAGAAGGATACTATTCCGTTTGTATTACTGCGTTCGATTATTACAATCCGGTGGAAACTCCTGTGAGCAATGAATCATGTGCGGCAGCATGGTTTATATTAAATGATCCGCCATTTCTTAATCTTCCACTATGTGGTGCGCAGGTAAATGAATTGAATCCGCAACAACTGGTTTTTATGTGGTCCCCAATGAATCTTTCTTCTCCCAATTCTGCTTTAACAACTGAATATGATTTTGAGTTGTATGAAGTTCGCCCGGCAGGAAATGATCCGAACGCTGTAGTACAAACCATGTCGCCAATATTTACTGTCACTACCATGCAACCCGTGTATGTATACGGAATATCCGATCCGCCATTACTAACGGGAATGGAATATGTGTGGCGTGTTCGTGCACGCGATACGGAAGGAAGGGATTTGTTTAAAAATAATGGTTATTCACAGATCTGTACTTTTACATGGGGAAATATTTTATCTCAATTCAATCCGGATGCCTTTTCATTGCAGCTCAATGCACAGGTAAGTTCGCACCGGCAAGCCAAATTATACTGGAACAATATCAGCAATTTTAATGAATACAGGTTGCAGGTACGAAGACAGGGAACAGAAAACTGGTTTGATTATTTTACTTCTTCTTCACAATATAAAGTCGGGCAACTTGAAGCACAAACTACTTATGAAGGCAGGGTAAAAGGATTTGGAAGCGATGTGGAAAGTGGCTGGAGCAATACCTGTATATTTACCACTAATCCCGAAACCGTTATAAATTGTAATGATGAAAATATTCCTGTAAACCCGTTGACTGCACAACCTCTGCAAAACGCTTACCCGGGAATGATTTTATCTGTTGGACAATTCGAAATGAAAGTTACCGCTATTTATGCCAATTCACAGCCTGGATTTTTTTCAGGTTATGGGGAAATAAAAGTGTTTGGGGTTCGGTTTACAGTGGAATATCAGAGCATTTATGTGGATGATAATTTTGAAGTAAAAGGAGGAAAAGTCAGGGTAGTTACTACAGCCATTGACAACTGGATATCTGAATGGGAAGAAGCCGGTGGTAACAACGAAAACCAGTTTGATATTCCGGGGAATATCGATACCATCATTGATACTAACGGAAATTTTATCATAATAACCGAAAATGGCGACACTATTCATCCCGGTATCACAAGCGATGACCTGCCCGCACTGATTACTGATGCAAACGGAGATCATTGGGTGATAACAGAAAACGGTGAAGTCATTGAAATAACAGAAGAGATACTGGCTATTATCAAAGAGGGAGTAGAAAAACTGGAACTGGAAAACAATGCTGAAAAGATTGATGAATTAAAAACGCTGAGGGAAAACGAGTTAAATGCAACACAACAAACCATATCAAACTGGCTGCAGGAACTGGAGCTGGAAGAAAACGATGGGGAAGAAAGTTCTTTTTCGTTTATCAATGATATGGAAGAAGACTCTCTTCTGGCGGAAAACACCGATGATTTTGGACAGCTATCGAAACGATTTACTGTTGCACAATTTAAAATGGAAATGGCTATAGCCTGCCGTTCTTTCGCCCGCACAAAAACCACAGAAGAAGATTTTCTCTTCCTTGCCCAATGGCTGAAGTTTAATGGGGTGAATATTGCGGAATATATTACAGAGGGGATGGAAACTAACCGCCCGGTTAATGTATTGAGTGATGATGTGAAACAAGCAATAGAATTCATGGTAAAAGAAATAATCACAAAATCATATACTTATTAGCCTGAATTTCAATATTATATATATTTTTAAGTGTATTTTTTACACTTATTTATGTTTTTATATATATTTGTATATGCCAAAAGAAAAAAATAGTGTGGTTTATGAATATCCGCGACCGTCTGTCACAGCTGATGCTGTTATTTTCGGATATGATAAAAAGGAATTAAATGTTTTATTAGTGAAAAGAGATATAGCTCCTTTCAAAAACGAATGGTCATTACCCGGAGGATTTTTACACTTAGGAGAATCTGCGGAAGAAACCGTAAATCGTGTTATTAAACAAAAAACCGGGTTAAAAAATATTTTCCTTGAACAGTTATTTACTTTCACAGATAAAGAAAGAGATCCGCGTGGCCATACTATTTCTATCAGTTATTTTTCTCTTGTCAATACCTTAAAAATGTTACCAGTTGCAGGAAAAAATGTTTCTGATGTCTGTTGGTTTCCACTTAATAAAATCCCGGGTCTTGCTTTTGATCATAAAAAAATAATTTCAATCGCCTGCAACAGGTTAAAAGGAAAAATTTCATGGCAACCCGTAGGATTTGAATTGCTTGACAAAAAATTTACACTGTCTCAACTCCAACACCTTTACGAAATTATCCTGGACGCAGAGATAGATAAACGAAATTTTAGGAAAAAAATACTACAACTTGGCATTGTCATTCCGTTGAATGAAAAAGAGTATTTTTCTTCCAAAAAAGGAGCAGAATTATACAGTTTCAATAAAACTGCATACCAAAAATTGGTATCAGAAGGATTCACTGTAAAAATAATATAACATGAAAAAAATTCTTAATCTGAAAGATTCCAATTCTATCAAAACATCCAGGTTTTCCGGGGGCGAATGCCATGTGAAATTGTTGACGAATTTTAATGAAAATGATGAAATAGAAATTCTTGCAAGAATCAATTCTGCTGACGACCTAATGTATTTGCTATTGGCAAATGATGCCCTCAGGCAGTCGGGTATTACTTCTATTTCAGCTTTTATCCCTTACTTTCCCTATGCAAGACAAGACAGGGTAATGGTGCCTGGAGAACCGCTTTCAATAAAAGTATTTGCGTCAATTATCAATTCAGCGAACTTCAAAAAAGTTTCAGTTTATGACGCCCATAGTGATGTTACACCTGCATTGCTGGACCGCTGTATACATATCAAAAATCATGATATGGTACGGCATTTTATAGAAAAACTTCAGATTACCGATTATTTGCTGGTATCTCCCGATTTGGGAGCATATAAAAAAACCGACAAGCTCGCTGCTTCTCTTGGATATACCGATAAAATCATAACCGGGATTAAAATACGCGACCTGTCTACCGGAAATATTATCAAAAGCGACATCAACGAAAATAATTTGCAAAATAAAAACTGCATTGTGGTTGATGATATATGTGACGGTGGCAGAACTTTTATTGAACTGGCTTCCGTCTTAAAAAACAAAGGCGCAAACAAATTATACCTGATGATCTCTCACGGGATTTTTAGCCACAACGCCATAGAAAACCTGATTGCAGCAGGATATGAAGTTATATGTTGTACAAATTCAGTATCAGATCGTGAAGAATCATCTTTTTTTCATCAGTTTAATTTATTTAATTAACCATAAAAAAATGAAAATCAATCCACTCATGCTGATCGACTTTTATAAAGCTGATCACCGCAGACAATATCCCGAAGGAACCGAATTGGTTTATTCCAATTTTACACCCCGAAAATTCAGGCGTGACGGACATGGAGAACTTGTTTTTTTTGGCTTACAATATTTTGTAAAAGAATATCTCGTTCGTCAATGGAATGAAGGGTTTTTTAAACTACCAAAAGAAAAAGTAATGGCTGACTACAAACGCAGAATGGATACTTCTCTAGGCAAAGACAGTATTCCTGTAGAACATATTGCCGAATTACATGATCTCGGATATCTACCCCTTTCAATAAAAGCGCTACCAGAAGGAACTATTGTTAGTCCAAAAATCCCCGTATTAACAGTTCATAATACAGAACCTCGTTTTTTCTGGCTCACAAACTATTTAGAGTCCCTTATGTCTGCTATATTATGGAAACCTTCTACAAGTGCTACCACTGCATTTCAATACCGAAAAATATTTAACCGGTATGCTTTTGAAACCGTAAGTGAAAACAATATTGATTTTGTCTATTGGCAAGGACATGATTTTAGTTTTCGGGGGATGAGTGGCATAGAAGACGCTTGTATCAGTGGTGCGGGCCACCTTCTTTCTTTTTATGGAACTGATACTGTTCCCGCAATAGACTTCCATGAGTTATATTATAATGCCGATGCTGAAAAAGAAATCATCGGAGGAAGTGTTCCTGCTACTGAACATTCGGTGATGTGTATGGGGACAAAAGAAAATGAAATTGAAACTTTTCGAAGGCTGGTAACTGATTTATATCCCACAGGCATTGTGTCTATTGTTTCAGATACATGGGATTTCTGGCAGGTGATTACCGAGTATTTACCAAAATTGAAAAATGAGATTCTTTCAAGAAATGGAAAAGTGGTTATTCGTCCCGATAGTGGTGATCCTGTAAAAATAATTATAGGTGATAAAGACGCACAACCCGGAAGTCCCGAATATAAAGGCGCCATTGAATGTATGTGGGAAATTTTCGGAGGCATTATAACAGATAAGGGCTATAAACTTCTTGATTCACATATCGGATTAATTTACGGAGACAGCATCACTCTTGACAGGCAACTGGCAATATTAGAAGGATTAAAACAAAAAGGATTTGCTTCTTTTAACGTTGTTTTGGGAATTGGTTCTTTTACCTACGAATACGTAACACGCGATACCTACGGATTTGCAATGAAAGCAACTTATGGAAAAGTAAACGGGGAAGAGAGGGAAATTTACAAAGACCCGAAGACTGATGATGGTACAAAAAAATCAGCGAGGGGATTATTAGCTGTACAAGAACAAAATGGAAAACTGGTATTAAAGGATCAGTGTTCCTGGGATGAACTAAAATTCTGCCTGATGGAACCTGTATTTGAAAACGGAAAATTATTACGTGACCATTCTTTGTCAGAAATAAGAAGCCGTGTTCAAAAATATCTTGAAAAAAGTGAGACGGTTATTGAAGGTTAATTTTTAAAATACCATTAACAAAAGGAGGAAATTTTTCCTCTTTTTTTATTTCCGGAAGATAAACATCCCTCTCAACCCCACTCTCTCCATTTTCCCTCCATCACATTCCAGTTGCAGTTTAGCCAGTGCTTCTTCAAAAGGATTGGTGAAAAATAGCTGGCGTTCATCTATGTTTTCAAGCGGAGTGCCTTCTTCGTTCAGCGGACAGATGTCGCGCAACTCGAAAATTTTGTTGTTTTCTTCGGCAATGGTACGCAAAGGCAGGCCGTGTGTTCGACATACAAATGGACGGGCATCATAAATCCGGCAAGCTCCTTCACGATCTAAAAATGCACACGCCCCTGGTGCGTTAGGTGGTTGTTGCAGTACTTCAGGATATTGCTTTTTGATATTCTCCGCTTCTATGCCAAACACTTCTATATTATCCACGCAACAACCAAAACAACCTTTTTTGCAATGTAGCCGGGGTTGGTGGATGGTTTCCAGTTCACCGGATACCTGCTGAACAAGTGTATACAGTTTATGGAGACGGTTTATATTTTGGACGTAACTCATTTTATAAATTGAAAAGGGGCTTTCGCCCCTTTCATTACATTTTGCATTCATCAGAGCATTCGTGGCCTTTCTCTCCGTGAGCCATCACACAATGTCCGGCTTCGTGGCAACGCTCCGTGCATAGATGATCTTTAAGCCCGGCTTCTTTTTTCTCGCCTTCCTTTTTGTCATCTTTTTTGTCACCACCGCCACAGGACACCAGGGCAAGTGTGGCAACAGTTAACAACATGAAAACTTTTTTCATAATAATTTTTATTGTTCCCGCCAGCATGGGTGCGGAGAATGTTACTTTTCAGTAACCATGCTTACTGAATTTTCTGCACCCAATGTCGGTAAAATAATTGAATGGGAAAAGCCGGGATTATTTTTTAACAAATCCGTACTCCAAAAACCGTTATCATTATATTTTGAACCGTTGCCTAACTCCGTGTGGAATAAAAAATATCAGGGCGGGAAATTCCGTTGATGGTATATTGAACAGATGTTGAACCAAAACTATAACGTATGGCAAAGCGATGGCCCGGTGAGATTAATGCAGGTTCGATGGCAGATATTGCATTTTTAATTCTTATTTATTTTTTAATGACCACTACTATGGATGTGGAAGAAGGCATCCCGCAAAAACTGCCGCCCGGGAAAATAGAAGACATTTTTACAAAAATAAACGAACGCGATGTATTCGAGATCATCATCAACGGTCAGAATGAAATTATGGTGGAAGAAGAAAAACTACACAATGTTTCACTGCTGAAAGAAAAGGTGAAAGAATTTCTTACCAACCCCGAAAACAAAGCCGCATTACCTCAATTGGATGAAGTAACTGTTTTTATCGCGCGCGATTCTATTGTTCGCCTCAAAGCCGAACTGCAGGTGCTGGAGCAAAATGAACCGCAATCATCACTTATTTCTGTAAAAAAAAGCATTCTTTCCCTATGGGAGGATCGGCTGGCCGCAGCCAAAAAAGCGGGATCATATAGAACCGTTCCGCGAAGGGCCATCATCAGTATTACCACCGATAAAAAAGTGGAGTACGGAACTTACATTCAGATTCACGATGGCATACAGCAGGCTTACCATGAATTACGAAACGAATGGTCGCAAAAAGTGTTTCACGAAAATTTTACCGACTGGAGTGAATTCAATCCTGAACATTTTGAAAAGATAAAAATCATCCGCACGATTGTTCCTATGGTGATTGCCGAACAGGAGCCGGTAAACATTGATATTTATCATTAGGTTGCCGGTTGCTTTTTCTGATCCTGTCTGATTTTCCTGATTTTTATGCATTGAAGAATAAAAATTGTACAGGAAACTCCAAACAATAAAAATCCCTTCATAAAATGCATAAAAGCTTCTCCAATTCCAAAAGTCATTCCCCAAAAAGCAGAATAATAGGTCATTGAAAAAGATGCAATCATTATAATAATTCCGATTACCATTAAGGCCACACAGAAAATGGCTAATAAAACTCTCCATTCCTGGTTTTTTGCCTGAGATATTGTCACGGGTGTGGATGTAAAAAATTTTCTGATTTCTTTTTTTTGTGAAATGGGGCTGTTTACATTTTTTTCTGATTCCCGGTGAAAAGCTATTTTCTTTCCGTTTTTTTCAGCATAAACGTCCTTAACTAAACTATTTGTATTTAACCCGACATGGTTTGTTGCTGTCTCAGGATCATCAGTAATTGTAACTGTATTAACAGAATCATTTTTTTCTTTTGGAGAACCGTCTAAATCATTCTTTTCTTCAGTTTGAACGGAACCATTATGAAATGAGTGTAATTTGTGAATATAAAATCCTTTTCTGTATCTTCTTTTTTCTATCGCACAGGAGTCGAATACAAAAAGTAAAATCAATACTATGGTGAAATGTTTGAATTTCATATTACATTTTCAGGCAATGATAGGGTAGAAATAATTAACTATGATTAACACGGGTTAATTTTATCACCTCATCCACCGGTAAACCAAAAGTAAAATCATCTGTAAAGCACAACTGGCTGTACCGAAAAACAGGTTCCACAGGCAGAAAATGTTAAATAGAAGCAACGCTTTAAAACTCCACGAAACATTCATGGCAAAAGCGACAGTAATAAATAATCCTGCCAGTCCAAAAACAAGGAAAATACTTTTCATTAATGCCGACATCGGATCTATCCCGATTTTCTCCACCAGTTTTGTCCACGGCCCCAGTTGCCCGGCATATTCACCTGATGAGGGACGGAAATAATCTCCCGTAGTGAGTGCTTTTGTTCCGTCAACTGCCATATAACCGGCATTGAGCAATGACAAAACAACAATGATCCATTTGATAACCGCGAGAGCCATATATTATTGTTTTTTATTCGCCCTTATCATTTCCGCAAATCCCCATCCTTTGGCCAAAGCATTTACCGTCATTGCAATTCTTTTGGCTTTCGTGGCTTCGGTTTTGGCGCTTTCTATCCATTTGGAAAAATAACGCTGGTGAGAACCGGGAAGAGATTTGAATTTTTTTACTGCCGCAGGTTCGTCTTTCAAACATTCCATCATGTCAAAATTCAATACATATTCGCGTTTATCTTCCTCCAGTTGCACCCGTAACATTCCTCCCTCTTTTTTTCCAATACCTTTCCTCATAACAGCATTCAGTGGCATAATAAATGCTCCTTTACCCATGGGCAGTAATGATGTTTTTTCAATGGAAAAATGATCGAGCTTTCCTTTTACACGAAATGATTTTTTATTTCCGGGTTTTAACTTTTGTGCTATATCTGCCGGAATTTCTATATAGGTCCACCCGGTTTTTTCTCCCATTTTGGTGAACTTTAATATTTTTGTATTGTACCGGATGATAGCCATGCCTGGTTGATTTTCACGGCTAATTTGGCGATTTTTTACAGATTTAAAACATATTTTGCTATGAAATACTCACTGTTTTACTTTACTTTTTTCACTTTGCTGGTTGTCGGATGCAGCCGGGAAACGAAATCTGGCGGGGAAAAAGCTCCTCCACTCCAAAAAGAAGAAAATGATTCCATCGCTTTCCGTAAGGCTAATATTGAAAAATGGCATGCAGAATTACAGGCAGATTACGATTCAGTTGTAAGTTTTGCCTTTTACATTCAAAAGGATTATCTTGAACTGAAACAACGGCTGGATAAATATGAGTCTGTGCCAAAGGAAGAAAAACTGGTAGATGATCTAAATGATAATATGTTTTCAGGCGGTGATCCTGATCATCGTTTTTCACGTTTTGTCAATCTGGGAGAAGTGGGACATTTTTTTGAGCAAACCAAAAAAGAACTGGATGAAGCCGGGGTAAATTATTCCTGGGATACTAAAAAAACGAGATACGTATTGCGAAAATAATATTAATTGATCTGTTTTACTTTTTCCAGTGCCCGCTGAATATCATTATCCCGTTTGGCGATCACCGAATAAAAACCGTCACTGTTCCAGATCAATCTTCCTATTTCGGCTTTCAGGTAATTTTTTATCAGCTCTTCCGAATGCTTTACATCAGCTTCTGACAGGTAAATGGAACGGGCACGGGCATACTCAATCAATCCCATAAACGTTACTTCATCTATAGTAAAACGGCTGGCATATTCTTTATACGATTTATACCGGGAAGAAAAGTTTTTGTGTTTTTCAATAAAATCAAAAGCATATTCTGCAAATGTTCTTCCATACATCAGTTGCGAATATAAATCGCTCCGCCCGGTGGTATCAAGCGGAATAAAAATATCAGGATTGATGCCGCCACCGCCATAAACAATTTTCCCCCCGGGGGTTTTCTTTTTCAATGAATCAACAAACACACTGCTGTCAGGATGAAAAAATTCGTTGTTTTCGTACCGGTCTCTCTGTTCGCGCTCGTAATCAATTCCGTTTCCATAGGGTTTTTGTATGCACCTTCCCGTGGGAGTGTAATAACGGGCAATGGTTAAGCGCAGTCGTGAACCATCATCGCCAATAGGGAGTTCCTGCTGCACCAGGCCTTTTCCAAACGATCTTCTTCCCATAATAATTCCGCGGTCGTTATCCTGCAAAGCACCGGCTACAATTTCGCTGGCAGAAGCTGAATTATGATTAATGAGCACCACTACCGGATTGTTTTCCAGTCTTCCTTTAGCAGTGGCTTTATAGGTTCTTCTCGGACTGTGTGCGCCTTCGGTATATACAATCATTTTACCTGCATCCAAAAATTCGTCTGCCAGGTCGTTGGCCTGGTTGAGTAATCCGCCACCATTATCACGCAAATCGAAAACAAGCCGTTTCATTCCATCACGTTTCAGTTTTATAACGGCTTCAATAAAATCGGCCATGGTATTTTCTCCAAACTGCGAAAGCTTAATATAACCGGTTTCTTCGTCCAGCATAATGGAAGCTTCTATCGGGCTAACGGGAATCAACCCGCGCATGAGTTCTTTTTTTACCAGTTCTTTTTCCCCGGGACGCTGAATGGTCAGGTGAACGATTGATCCCACTTGTCCGCGCAATGACTTAAATACATCATCAGTGGTAATATCTCTTCCGGCAAATGAAGTGGTGTCTACTTTAATAATCCTGTCAAACGGACGGATGTCTTCATTTTCTGCCGGGCCGCCTTCAATGATGTGTGTAACCACCAGCGTATCTTTATGCACAATAAACTGTATCCCCACTCCCCCGAAATTTCCGCTCAGTTCTTCCTGCGATTTTTTTGCCATCTCGGGAGTAAGATAAGCTGAGTGGGGATCAAGTCCCGATAAAATGTTCGATAATGCTTCCTCCGTTAGTTTGGAGCGGTCTATTTCATCCACATAATTCTCTTCAATGAGTTTCATCACATGGTTGATCTTGCTCAGTGATTCTTTTTCGGCTCCTTTGGGAAGCGGATTAAGCTGTGAGCCGAAATAAATACCCATTGAAAGGGCGAGGGCCAGTAAAAGCGGAAAATAAATAATCAGCCGGCTGCTGTAATTAGCCGGTTTTTTCGGGGCATTGGTTTCGTATAGGTTATCTCCGTTAGTTTCCATTATTCCAGTTCAAGTTGTAGTGCTTCAATACCGGCATTGCGTAAAAATTCCACTCCCGAAAGGTCTTTATAGGCATGGAGAAAAACCACCCGCTGAATGCCGGCCTGCAACACCAGTTTGCTGCATTCCTTACAGGGCGAAAGTGTTAAATATAACGTGGCGCCTTTTGCGCTTTGTGTTGAGCGGGCTACTTTCATGATGGCGTTGGCTTCAGCATGAAGGACGTACCAAAGGGTATCGCCTTTATCATCTTCGCAACAATTATCAAAACCGGTAGGTGTTCCGTTATAGCCGTCAGAAATAATCATATTGTCTTTAACAATCAAGGCGCCTACTTGTTTACGAAGACAATGAGAAAGCCTGGCCCACTCCAAAGCCATGCGCATATAGGCCCGGTCGTATCGCTGTTGTTTTTCGTTCAGGTTTTTTCCGCTCATGCTGCAAAATAACACAAAATTCCGTTTGAAAATAACAACTCAACGCAGACTGATACGCACAGATTTTGTGTTAAGCTTATGGCCTTCCGTATTGGAATAAGACCATTCATTGATAATGACATATCCCCACCGGCTGGTGTCTGTATAAATGTTCTCCTGTCCCAGGCCATCCCATACTGAAAAAGGCTCAACAGGCTGATACCATTCTTTTCGCTTTTTATCCCAGGAGTAAACATGAACTCCTCCCCACGAGCCTTCATTGTAAAGCAAAGCCGACCATTCATCCGTTCCGTTTCCATTAAGATCGCCTTCGTTTAGAATATACCCTCCTCCGTAATACGATTCAAACTTTATGAATCCGAATTTTTTATCGGCAAGGCGGGCATTGATAAAGGGTGGGTTTTTATGCGAGTATTTTTCATCCATCAAATCAGGAATATCCAGCCATATTCCATCCTTTTTACCGTCACCGTCAAAATCGCCATATACGGTGTCAGGAATATATTCGGTTACCAGTGTATCAGGAATGTTGACTTGTTGGAAAAACAAGCCTGTTTTTTTATTAATCAACTGTGAATAATTAAACGCTATTGCTATCAGCGCAAGAAGTGTTATTACGAACAATCGGAGGCTCATGCCATGAATTTATGAAGAAAAAGATTATAAAGAATCAGAATTTCGGACTATAACACCCTTTTTCAACGGTTTTGTTGCCGTCTTCGTCCCATTTGTATTCGGTGAAATACTTGTTGCGCTGGTTTTCGGTGTATTCAAAAATGAGCAGCAACTCTTTATCACCATTGGGCCTGAAGGTTTCATACTTTTCCTGGTTACCGAATTTATTGTAAGTGGTAGTGCTTTTCACTTTCCCCGTTTCATACCAGGCGGTTGAGGATATTGTTTTTATCCCTTCATCAGAATAGATATATTTGGTTTCTGATTTCATTTTTCCGCTTTCATAGTATTCATACGTTACACTGTTGCCCGTTCTGATAACGATCTCACCTTCTTCGGTTTTTTTAACTACACTGGTAATGTTTCCTTCCTGGGTGATATTTCCTTTTTCATCAAGAGTGAAAAAATTTCCATATCGCAACCCGTTTTTATAAAAATAACTTTCCCTGATTACTGGTTTTCCCTCTCTGGATGCAGTAGCATGGTAGGTCTCACATTTGCCGGTATAAGGCTGCCCGTTAAGCCAGGCTTTCCCTTCCTTCATTTGCAGCGAATCACAACTTATACAGGGTGATGGAGTATTCCCCCCGGAAGATACCCGGGCGATCATGGCCATCAGCAAGAATATAAATGCTTTTTTCATGGCGGGATGTATAAACAAACTTTACGGAAATTTCGGGCGAAAAGTTCGTATTTGAGGGGAAATTGTGATAGTTTGGCGGAGATAAATGACGAAAAGGCACAGAATGATGAACTTTTACCTTTCCGGCATGTACGGAATCATGAAAATGATCGTTTTCCCATAACCACAAAACCAAAAGCATGGCCCGATTTTTACCCTCCCTACTCCTGCTCTCTTACTCTGTTACACTAGCTTCCTCTACGGATGCCCAGCAGGAATATACAAGGTTGACTGTAAAAAGTCCCACGGGAGCCAAAGAAACTGATCTGAAAATCACTTCGGTGGAATGCACTTCGGAATTTACCGGCAACCGGGTAACCAATACATATTACTTCACTTTTTTAAACGAATTCGACCGGCAACTGGAAGGAAATCTTGAGTTTCCGTTAGGAGAAGGTGAAAATGTAGTACGATTTGCCCTTGACATCAACGGAAAAATGCGGGAAGGTGTGGTGGTGGACAAAAACAAGGGACAAAAAGTATTTGAAGATATTGAACGAAGAAGAGTGGATCCGGCTTTGCTGGAAAAAACCAAAGGAAATAATTACCGCGCACGCGTTTTTCCTATTCCGGCCAAAGGAACGCGGCAGATCATGATCACTACCGAAAAAATAATTCCCATAAAATTCCAGGAAGAAATTAATGTGGAAGTGCCGCTGATGATGAATGCTAAAATCAAAAATTTCACCCTGAAAATAATTGTGAATGGTGAAAGCCGCGAACCGCAGCTTAAAAAGAACGACCTGGTTTCCCAAAACTTTACAAGGAAAGAATGGACATGGATTTCTGAAAACAAAAAAGAAAATATTTTGGTAAACACCACTATTGTGTACACCATCCCAAAAGATGGTTCGGGACAAAAAGTATTTACTCAAAAAAGTAAAAAGGGAGACGGTTATTTTTTCAGCGTCACTGTTTTTGTTCCCGATATAAAACCGGTAAAGAAAAATCCCTCATCGATTCTGATCGTTTGGGATAATTCTTTTTCAGGAATGCAGCGCCATACGGAAAAAGAAATTCAATTTCTGAAAGAATATTTTGCATTGTTGAAAAACGCAGAAGTAAAAGTAGTGACTTGCAATATCCAATCTTCTTCACCAAAAACATTTAAAATTTCGGACGGGAACACCGAGCGACTGGTACACTATCTCCGTTCGCTTCCTTTTGACGGAGCTACTCAACTGGGGACACTGGATCTTTCTTCTGTAAAAGCAGATGAAATTTTACTGGTATCGGATGGCATCTCCAGTTTTGGTGAGGAAGAAATAAAATTCGGAAAAATTCCGGTTTATAGTATTGTTTCGGGAACTTCATCCGACTTCAGTTATCTTGGTTTTGTTTCATCTGCTTCAGGAGGAAAGATGATTAACCTGGCTACACTTGAAATGAAAGAAGCGCTGAACGAAATTTCCACCCCGGCTGTTTCATTGTATGGATATACTTCTGATGTAACTGTTAACGATGTGTATTACGATATACACTGTAAAAACGGTTATGGATTTACCCTGTCCGGAATTTCTTCTTCCAATGATTTTGATCTTTCACTTCAATTCGGAATTCCCGGGCAAATACTGCATACTGAAACGATCAGTTTTTCACGTGAAAATGAAATTTCGGGATCGAATGTGGTGGAACGCATGTGGGCTTTACAAAAACTGAATCGTCTTCTTCCGCTTCCTGAAAAAAATAAAGAAAAGATCATTTCCCATTCCACCAAGTATTCCATTGTTTCTCCTTTTACTTCGCTCATTGTTCTGGATGATATTCGTGATTATGTGCATTATGAGATTACTCCACCGGAAGAATTGATGAACGAATACAAGGCGATGGCCGAAAGCATGAAAAAAGAAAAAGATTCGGTGACGGAGAAAAGAATACAAAAAGTGGAAGAAATGTATTCGAAAAAACTGAACTGGTGGCAAACGGATTATTATGATACCATTGCCGGAATAAAAGCAAAAAAACTGGTGGAAGAAGAAGCAGCACGATGGAAAATTGTATTGGAGAAAAAAGAAAAGGAACTCGATTCCATGAAAAACCTGTATGAAGAAGCTTTGCGCCAGGTTGAACTCCGTGAACAAACCATCGATTCGCTGAAACAAAAAATTACGGGGTTGCAAAACACGATAGATAGTTTGCGTGATCCGGTGGCCTATAACAGAAAACAGGAGTTGCTGAGAAAAAACGAATTGAAAAAAGAAGATTTCGTTTCAATTGAAGCAAATAAAATTATGTTATCGGATGTTCAGCATTACAGGGAAGCGCTTCATTATTCAGCTATGCGTGATCAGAATGCCTCTATGTTGGATGAAAAATCCAAGCTAAAGGCTTTTGAGCTGGAAGGTAAGCCCGAAATAAAACTGGAGGAATGGAAATCGGATGCGCCTTACATAGAAAAATTATCCAAAGTAGCGGATGCCGAATTGTATAATGAATACTTAAAACTACGGAAAGATTATTTGTATGTGGCGCCTTTTTACCTGGATGTGGGAGAATACATGATCAAACGCGGAAAACAGGAATGGGGATTACTTGTGTTTTCCAACATAGCCGAACTCCGTTATGATGATTATGCCATGATGCGCGTACTGGCTCACCGTATTTTGCAATCGGGGGAAACCAAACATTCCATTGAAATGTTCCGCAAAGTAGCGAAACTTCGCCCGGAAGAACCGCAAACGTGGAGAGATCTTGGTTTGGCTCTTGCACGCGACAAACAATACCAGGCTGCCATTGACACATTGTATAAAGTGATTGAAGAAGACTGGAATGATCGTTTCCCGGAAATAGAGGCGATTGTGCTCACAGAAATGAACAACATCATTTCCACCTGCGGACAAAAACTGGATCTGTCGCGCATCGATTCACGTTTTATCGGTAACATGACAGCAGCAACACGCGTAGTGATTTGCTGGGATACCGACAACTGCGATATTGATCTGTGGGTAACCGAACCTACCGGAGAAAAATGTTATTACAGTCACCCGCTCACAGCCATTGGCGGAAGATTATCGCGCGATTTTACGAGAGGTTATGGTCCCGAAGAATACATGTTACATTACACGCTGGAAGGAAATTATCTCGTGGAAGCGAATTATTACGGGCAAAGTGCAATGAGCGTTATCGGCCCGTCAACCATCGTCATTCAAATCTATACCGACTACGGAAAACCCACACAAAAAATGCAGGAGATTGTGAGAAGATTATCCACCGGGAAAGAAGTGATCAAAATCGGGGATGTGGTATTGAAATAAAATTGAAATAGAAAAACACTACCCGGGGCAGAACATTTTTATTATTGCCGGATGCCAATTATGCACACATCATCTACCTGTTCATGATTGCCTTTCCACTTTGTAAAAAAAATTTCAAGTTGATTTTTTTGTTGCAACAAGGGAAGATGATGAATTTCTTTCAAAAGCGAAAACATCACCGATTTTTTCATTTTTTTTCCGGACGGGCCTCCAAACTGATCGGCATAGCCATCAGTGAAAAGGTAAACCATCGATCCTGCTGAAATCCGAAACGAGTTATTTTTGAAAGGTATTTGTTTTTCTGAAAATCCCACCGGCTGTGCATCGCCTTTTATTTCTTTGAGCCCGGTGTTGTCTGCAATTACCAATGGATTATTGGCTCCTGCCCATTGAATTTCTCCTGAAGAAAGATCCATTTTCATCAGCGAAATATCCAGGCCGTCACGGGCCACGCGCTTTCCCGACTGTGAAAGTTCACTTACTATTTTTTTGCGAAGCGCATCCAGTATCCCGGCCGGAGAAAGAGATTCGCCTGATGCTGTAATTTCATTGAGTGTGGACACGGCCAGCATAGTAAGAAAAGCTCCCGGCACACCATGCCCGGTGCAATCGGCAGCAGCAAAATATAAATGATTCTCTTTTTCAAACGACCAGTAAAAATCTCCCGAAACAATATCACGGGGACGAAATAAAATAAAACATTCTTTTTTGCCATGGGAAAATTCGCGTTCATCGCGCATTAATGCATTTTGAATCTGTTTGGCGTAATGAATGGAATCGAGAATTTCATTTTGTTTGGTTTCTACTTCTGCTTTTTGTATTTCAATAATCTTTTTTTGTTTACGCGTCACCCTGAACCGGTCGAAAATAAAAAGTGAAAACACCATCACCAGCCCGATTCCTCCAAACAACATGTATTTTTGTGTTTGTTCTGTTTTTAATTGTGCTTCACTGGCAGCGAGTTCGGCTTTTGTGATTTTTTGCTGTTCTTCGTGACGAATGCTGTCGGCCGCTGCTTTTTTGGCATATTCAAACTGAAATTCATTCTGGGTAATTTCAATTAATTTTTCTTCGTTCACCAGTGAATCAGACAATGCTGTATATCTTACGTGAAAATCATACGCCTTTTTATGATCGCCCATCCCGCTATAGGCTTTATACAGGCATTCACATAAAAATATTTCATCACCGATCCATCCCATGTCCACCGTTTGCTGCAATCCTTTTACACACCATTTTTCTGCTTCACGAAAATTATTTCTTCTTAGTTGATTGGTTCCAAGATTACTGTAGGACGCAATGACTCCTTCCGGATGATTTATTTTTTCATTCATTGAAAAGCTTTCCATAAAATACCTGTCGGATTCATCATAATCCTTTTTTTCACGATATATCAGGCCAATATTGATATATAATCCGGCTATGGCTTTCTCGTTTTTGAATTTTTTTTGGATTTCAAGACTTTTGTTATAATAAGCCAGCGAGGTATCATATTTTTTTAACTCGTAGTAAACCACACCATAAATGTTATAGCAGTTGGCCAGTGCGTCATCAAATTCGGGAGTAACCGAAAGCGCTTCCGATTTTTCAAGATATTGCAATGCTTTGGGATAATTCCGCTGGTCGGTATACAATTGTGCGATATTATTGAACGACATCACCACGCCCAGGCGGTTTCCCATTTCTTCTTCCATGGCAAGGCTTTTATGCAAAAACTTTATCGCTACCTGGTGATTTCCCTGTTGCGCATGAATGAGGCCGATATTGTTATATGCATTGCTCATTCCTTTTTTGTTATTACACTTTTCATACATTTCCAGTGAAAACTCGTAGGCTTCGAGAGCGGGAGTAAATTCTCCCTTCACCCAATAACAAATACCAATGGTGTTTTGAGCACTCCCCATCCACCTGTGCATCGACTTCACAGAAGCCGCCTTAAACAGCATTTGTGCCAGCACCAGTGAAGAATCGGGATCTGAAAAACTAAAATTCCGTGAAAGCTTACCCAGGGCTTCAAACCGGACCGTATCATGCAATTGGCGGTTATCCCATATCTTCATCAGTGAATCATCGCTGCTTCCTGCTTTTGCCGGTAAAACCGCTGTCAGTAACAGTGAAAAAAATAGTATATGCCGCTTATACAGAAGTATTGATTTGTGGTGATGCCTAAATTTATTAATTTTTTGGCCATTCACACTCATTGCATTTTCTTTTTTCCTATTTTTAGCTTTGCTAATTATGAAAGTAAAACCGATTGTTATCCCTTTTGCCGTTGCAGTGTTATTTTTTGCCTGCACACCCAAAGTAGAATTGCCACATATTCATAGCGGAAATGCGGATTTTACCCGATTTGTGGCTATCGGAGACGGATATATGGCCGGTTACCAGGACGGGGCCATGTGGCAGGAAGCGCAGTCAAGATCCATCCCCGCACTGTTATTCTCTTCCCTTCAACAGGCCGGAAGCACTTCTTTCAACCAGGCGCTGATGCCTGACAATTCGGGATTGGGAACAAGTTCAAAACCCTGGGAAGGTATTTACGTTACCGCCAGCCGCCTGGGATACAAAACCGATTGCGAAGGCGTTTCTTCCCTTTCTCCCTTAAAAAGTTTTCACTCTGCCGGCAGCGAGGCCTCTTACTTAAGTTCGCAATCCGTTAGTTCGCTTGACGATTTTACCGTGCCGTTTGCCAACGTTGCTGACCTTAACTCAGCCGCATTAAATACAACCAATGTTTACTGGAACCGTGTAGCAGGAAATTTTTCAGGATTATCGCCTGCTGCTGCCGCTGCATCCCGCCAGCCTTCTTTTTTTGCCGCATGGCTGGGAATGGAAGATATTTTTTATTACGCACGAAACGGGGGATTTAACTGCACGATCAATTCCTCCTCTTCTTTTGCTGCGGGTCTTGATTCCATTCTTCTGCCAATGGTAAACAATGGCGCGAAAGGAATTCTGGCCACTCTACCTGATTTTAGAAACTTTCCCTACTATTCATTAGTAACCTGGAACGGTGCCGATCTTGAACAGGATGATGCAGATTCTCTTACCGCATTGTATGTTTCATTCGGAATGCCGCATATCAGTTTCCAGGCGGGGAAAAACGGTTTTGTAATTGAAGATCCTGCGGCTCCCAGTGGTTACCGGCAAATGATCAGTGACGAATACATCACGCTTTCCGTTCCCATTGATTCGATGAAGTGTTATTATTATGGCATTCTTGTCAACGTTATCCACGATCGTTATTCCCTTGACTCTTCTGAAGTAACTTTTCTCGACCAGATGATCAGCGATTATAACGCTGTTATTATTCAAAAAGCCGCCCAATACGGTTTGGCGGTTGCAGATATGAATACCTATTTTGCCAATGTGAAAACCGGGATCATGTCTAACGGAGTAGAGATTGATGCAGAATTTGTGAGTGGCGGTTTTTATTCGCTGGACGGCTTTTATCCCACTCAAAAAGGAGCTGCTTTGATTGCCAATCAATTTATCCTGGCCATTAATGCGTATTACGGAAGCACATTGCCCGCTATACATTGTGCGGATTGTAACGGGGTGATCTTTCCTTAAAAATTTAGTCTGAAAAATATTTTTCAGCCCTGACCATTTTTATAAATGCGTTTTTTCCCCTTAGAAAAAGTGTATCTCCCCTGAGTTCATACGATTCGATTTTATCGAATAAAGTTCCCAGTTGCCGGTCATCTTCCGTAGGGCAACAGGCCGAGGTGATCACAGCAGGGAGAGTAAGGAAAAGTATTTTTCCCTTTTCACTTATCACATATTCTGCCTGGTATTCATGAAAGGTGCCCAGGTGAATGAACCCGGTATTTTTTCCCCAACTTTTCCAGTTCAATCGCATCACCTGGTGTTCGGGTTCTTTTTGGCTTTTGGTTTCAGCGGTCTTATATGCAGTAATCACCCAATCCCCGTCTGGTTTTTTCTGAGGGATGATTTCCATGGAGAAAGTATAGGTAAGTTTTTTCTTTTTTCCTCTTTTCGTTTCTGCAAGCAGGGTAATTGTTCGGCTGATTTTCCCTTTTGTATCTTCTGAAATATGGCTTTTATAGTTTACCTGTTGAAATGTAAATGGTGGCATTTTTTCAGATGAAAATTCACTAACGGTGTGTCCACTGCTTGCTGTACTGATAAAAAGTGTATCTGTTGAGCGGTTAACGACCCTGAAGGAATCGGTGAGGGTAAATTCGCTGATAAATTCGTTGTATAAAATGTCGTTGAAATCCATTATTCCCCGGTTTTTTTGGGCCTGATCAAGATATACCGAATCTGCCGTTGTAAGCCCGGGGGTTGCTTCCCAAAGTGCGCCCCCGGGAGAGGTGCAGGAGGAGATAAGAATAATCGCTAAAATCCGGTTTAATTTCATAATGTTATAACTAACGAATTTCCGGGTTATTTATTGAATAAAAACACAAAAGTCCTGCATTTCCGCAAGACTTTTTCTCACCGTGGGCCCACTTGCCCCGATAACTATCGGGAGAACCAAGGACCCTCTGCCCCGATAGCTATCGGGGGAGTCTGATGCTTTTGTATTTATTTTTGAGTTTCTCAGTCATTTCCGGATACTTTTTCAGGTTTTCGATGTATATTTTACTTTTCATGGCTTTGATATGTTTCTCTATTCTGGTAGCCTCGGGATAATCCGATACTTCAAGTGTCAGAAAAAGTTCCCAATCAGAAGCCCTTGATGTGAACCGCAGATTGCCATAAAAATGTTCATTGTGTTTTTTAATTCTTTCACTCAAATCATTGTGACACGCCCCAACATAATATCGGTTAAGTTTTTTACTGAAAAGAATGTAACAACAAAACATAATTTCTTCATTTAACAAAAAAGTCCTGCATTTCTGCAAGACTTTTTCTCACTGTGGGCCCACTTGGGCTCGAACCAAGGACCCTCTGATTATGAGTCAGATGCTCTAACCAGCTGAGCTATGGGCCCAAACTAATTTTTATTCCTGTGCCTCTGCCCCGATAGCTATCGGGGGAGTCTGATGCTTCCGCCTGAGGCGGACTGAGCTAGGGGCCCAAACTAACTTTTATTCCTGTCCCTCTGCCCCGATGGCTATCGGGGGAGTCTGATGCTTCCGCCTGAGGCGGACTGAGCTAGGGGCCCGGAAAACAGAGTGCAAATGTAAAAGATGTAATTCAATCCGGCAAAAGGGGAATAATTATGCTTCCAGCCGGGGTTTTATGAAAAAAATAACATTATTCACACTCCCACTTTCCCCTCGCCCACCAGCATCAGTTTTATAACCGGGCGCCTGTAGAAAATGGATTCGTCTGAAAGATAAACGATATAAGGTTTATTGTTGCGTTCGGTTGGCCATACCATTGTG
>JBMORL010000076.1:0-1400 GCA_049322335.1 Bacteroidota bacterium | reverse complement strand
TCAGTGCTGTCCGAGATAATCTGATCACAGCTATTTTTAATAAGGTTTACAATACAAGTTCCCAAAAAATATTGGTTTTCTTCAAAGCAGGGTGTCATCCATCAAATAAATTTAATTCTGCGGTAATTATTTGATGGTAATGTTTCTCTGGATTCTTTAAAAAAGAGTTTAAATGGATATAATTAAACAGGTGCAATCTGATGACACTAGCAAGATTAGAAAAGGCCCATGCTTTCGCTTTAATTTGCCTTTGTATTACCGTCAAAAGTAGATTCCAAATGAGTGCACACCATATTTGTATGATGATGGCATTTACATTATCACCCAAAAAATAGTTCAAGGACTGGTTTTGTTTTAATTGTTTGTGCAAGGTCTCTATTTGCCATCTGGATTTATAAATCTGTGTAATTTGATCGGCGGACAGTTCATAAATATTACTGATAAACTCATAGCACACTTGATGTTTTTCATCCCAATATACCACTCTGCGCAGTGGCAGACCACGAACTGTTTTCCCATTTTCACGTATCTGTAATACAATTTGTTCATCAAGTAGAATGGCTTGATTGCTATCAGCTGCAAGTTCAAACTCTTTCTTTCTGCGGTAGGCTGCATTGTGCTTTAGCCTAGTGACAAAGGGTATTTTGTTGGCATTAAAACTTTCAAACCGCTCATAATCATTGTATCCTTTGTCAAACACATAAATCTGGTCACTGTTGAACTTAATATCCTGCATGAAGCTGCTATCATGGGTTGTAGCATCGGTAAACTTGACCAAAACTGGTGAGTTATAATCAGCTCTGATTTGCATATGAACTTTAATACCACCTTTGCGTTTGCCACTTTCTGGATTGCGCCCTACGCATTTAAGAATGTCTTTGAACAGGAAAATGGTGGTACTATCTATGATGGACAGCTCCTTGCCAAACTCATTCTTGAATCGGCTGTCCGATAAAATTGGTTTGTATTGGTTTAGTAAATCGTAGTATATCTTTTCAAATACCAGATAACTTCGGCGTTTGTTAGCATCACTAATGGTGCTTCTTTTGGGTGGTTGTTTTAGGTTCAAGTGTTTCAGTTTTCCTTCTAAGCCAAGGAAACCATTGGTTACATCTCTCAAAGAAGTGGTATTGGATGCCGTTGCAAACAACATGGACACCAAGTGCTCCCAGGTTGAAAACCGCTTGGTAAACTTATCGGACTGGTATTTATTAACGGCACTTTGCACTTGTTGCTTCGGTATTAAAGAAATTAGCTGTCCGAAAACCGAATTACCAGAAAAATTTGTACTATTGTTCATATAGTTACTTTGTGGTAAAAGCAACCTATATAATTTGGGCCGTATTCTAAAAAATATGGCTCATTTTTTTATTTCTCAGGATTGTCTCGGACAGTAATGA
>JBMORL010000075.1:0-1404 GCA_049322335.1 Bacteroidota bacterium | reverse complement strand
ATCACTGTTGTCCGGTAAAAATAATAGATAAAAATCAAAAAGGAGGCGAGAGCCTCCTTTCTTTTTGGTAGCTTTAGTTTACGACAACAAACAACTGCCATGGCCAAAGATACGATTTTTACCGGACAGCCGATCTTCACACAACTTCTTTCTTTTATTCCCCGCTCCATAATAGGGTTACTTTGTAAAGAATTGAATACCGATCACTATTACAAGAAGTTCAAAACCTACGATCATCTGGTGGCCATGTTGTATGCGAGTTTCCATCGGTGCAGTTCCTTGAGGGAGGTGACCACCGGGCTGATGGCCTGCCAACAAAAACTAAGCCATTTGGGATTAAGTTATATTCCCCGCCGTAGCACTTTATCAGATGCCAACCGGGATCGTAAAGAAGTTTTCTTTGCTCAACTTTATGATCGGTTATATAAGCATCATTATGGGAGTTTACCGGACAGCCTTCCTGGTAAAAGTATTGACAGGCGCTTGTTTTTAATTGACTCCACTACCATCAGCCTGTTTTCAGATATCATGAAAGGACTGGATTGCAAGCCTGTGAACGGAAAAAGAAAAGGAGGCGCCAAAGCCCATCTGGTCGTGAAGGCCGACCAGGATATTCCCTGTTTCAGTCTTATTACCCATGGATCCAAAAATGACCGGACGGTCTTTAAACACATCCATTTGCCCCAGGGAGCTATTGCCGTATTTGATAAAGGATATGATAGTTATAAGCAGATGCAGCTATGGGATCAACAGGGTGTGTTTTGGGTAACCCGTCTGAAAGAAAATGCCTGGCAACAAAAACTGGAATCGAGCCCGGTGAGTGAACGGCAAAACAACCAAGGGGTTATTTCCGATAGTCAGGTACTATTGGGTAGACCCAGCAATAAGCCCACCCCCAAAATCAAGGTGCGCAGAATTGAATACAAAGATCCGCAATCAGGAAAAGTATTTACTTTTATCACCAATCATAGCCAATTTGCTCCCGGGAATTTACAAAAAACGATGGCAGATTGAGCTGCTCTTTAAACGTCTTAAACAGAATTATCCTTTAAGACATTTTCTGGGAGATAATGAAAATGCTATTAAAATCCAGATCTGGTGTTCCCTCATTACCGATCTGTTATTAAAGATCGTGTTGGAAAAAACTAAACGAAAATGGTCTTATACCAATCTGGCAGGCATGATCCGTCTGCATCTGATGAATTATATACATCTGATACGATTCCTCAATAATCCGGAAAAAGCATTGCTTAATTATTCTAAAAAAATAGTCAACAACGGACAACTACTCTTGTATGAAACCTAAGGGGGGGCTAGCTTTTTGTTTTACATCCAAAAAGACTTTATTTTGTCAATAAACAACCCTTATTCCTCTGTTCCCATTTTTACCGGACAACAGTGATT
>JBMORL010000074.1:0-1422 GCA_049322335.1 Bacteroidota bacterium | reverse complement strand
TACGAGTTATCCAACGACGAGCATATGGTCTGCGCGATGAAGAATATCTGCGCCTGAAAATACTCACGTCTATGCTCCCGAAGCTCTAAAAAACATGAAATTTACCCACACTCTTTCACGAAGACCCTTTAATGATTAACAAAACTCATAAATCATGATACCTTACTGGTTGATTTTCGTCCTCTGCGTTTTAATATGCATCCCTGTGGCATTGGCCGAGTCACGCTCGCTTGCCACAAAGGGCCACATGCAAAGCATCTGCGGCACCTGTATTTCCATCATGGTGTTGCTACTAAGCCTATTCTCTGGATTAAGATCTCCAACAAGCGATCAAGATTATCTCAATTACCTTATCTGGTTAAATCCAGAGTCATCGATGGAAGAAGGGTATACTTTATCCAGCAAAGACCCGTTATTTCAATTTATGGGCATACTCCTTAGAAGTGATGAAGGTAACTTGATATTGTTGATGGTGGCGATATCTATAATTTCATTATCAATAAAAATCAGGGTATTCAGAAGTCCATATTATTACGGGCTCTTGGGACTAGGATTGCTTTTTGTCATATCACGATTTTTTTTAGTCCATGAATTCACTCAGGTAAGAGCCGCACTGGCAATATCCATCGCCACACTAGGGCTTATCTACTCTCTGGAGCGGAAATGGATGTTGGCCCTATTCATTTTCTCTCTTGGCGTGTTCGTTCATCTCTCAACGATTGTACTCGCGCCACTACTCCTTTATGCCTATCCTGCGCGTGGTTATCGAAAGAGCTTGATAGGAGGCTTGATAGCAGTGCTTCTCGCTGTCTTTGTCCTTTCCGGTCAATACCCTGCGGAGGGCGTTGATCGCATTTTTCCTTATTTTTCGGGGCAATATGACACAAGAGAAAATTCGCTGTTGAGCTCCTATTTCCTGGTCAAAGTCGCTACTGTGGTTTTTCTTCTCTTGCAGTGGCGCCATCTTAATCATGGTATACGCCTCGCTGTGATTTGCAGCTCGTACGGGATCATCCTTACGGTAATATTCCTCAACAATGATGTTCTCTCGCTTCGTTTTTCAGAGCTGACAGCCATTTTTGATGGTATTTGTTTGGCGTATATTTTCATTTATTATTCAGGTAGATATAGATTGATCGCTATGGGGTGTGCAACTTTTCTGTCTGCCATTTTTTATTATTCAGCGTCTAATATTGTCAACGATTACTATATGATTTTTTGGTATCCTGCTTGACGCTAAAAGGTTCTTCTCGCAAGCCATGTATTCTTTCGGCTCTTTTGAATTTCGAGTGGGCTAATGTATCGCATGTGGATTGAGTTTCGAGAAATCGAGCTTGCCGGCGATCAGGAAGATCACTGTTCGGATCGTGCTGATCCGGCCATAGCCGCGCGCCTCGCGCTTGGCGGACTGAAACAACCCGT
>JBMORL010000073.1:0-1431 GCA_049322335.1 Bacteroidota bacterium | reverse complement strand
TTAATGTCTCCTATGTTTGTAAAGTAGGTATAAAAATAATGTTAAGTACCAATAAATTTGATGATGAAAGTGAAAAAGAGTGAGAGCTCATTTATGCCTAAACAACCACAAGGTATGTTCTCATTAAGAAATGGCCTCACTCTTTTGATCTCTTCGAGCTTGAACAGAATGTAAGGGACTTTGTAAACAGAGTACCCAGAATATCCTACCAGGCGAGAAGGCGAAAGGGAGATTTTCACTTTTTAATTTCAAAACTTTAATTGGTATGAAAAAAATTGTGAAACAAGTGTTGGGTATTGATGTGGCCCAGAAGGAATTAGTCGTTTGCTTAGGTCGTATGTATGATGATTGGATACCCCAGTTGTATAGACATAAAACCTTTTCCAACACAGCAAAGGGATTTGAGGCCATGACATTATGGGCTAAAAAACAAACTGAAGATGGATGTGCCATTCGGTATGTGATGGAAGCAACAGGTGTATATCATGAATCCTTAGCTTATTTTTTAGAAGAAAAAGGATATGAAGTAAGTGTGGTGCTCCCCAACAAAATCAGTAATTACTTCAGAACATTAGAACTAAAAACGATAACAGACAAAACCGCATCAGAGGCAATAGCACGTTTTGGATTGGAGCGAAAATTAGATTGCTGGAAACGTCCTAAAGCAATCTTTAATGAACTCAAACAACTAACCCGTGAACGAGATCAGATTGTGGAGCAGCGAACGATGGACAAGAATCAATTACACGCGGAACAAACACAAGCCGAGCCCAATAAGAAAAGTATTGAAAGAGTAAAGACACGAATCAAATTGCTCAACAAGCAAGAATCTGACATCAAGAAAGAAATAGCTGTCTTAATAAAACAAGAAGAGAAAGTGGCTCAATCCGTTGATGTCATTTGTTCTATCCCAGGAGTTGGTTTATTAACAGCGGCCACCGTACTGGCAGAAACAAATGGTTTTGAATTGATCCGTAACAAACGGCAATTGACAAGCTATGCAGGACTGGATGTTCAGGAGAAACAATCCGGCACATCGGTGAAAGGTAAGCCAAGAATATCTAAGAAGGGCAACAAACATTTACGCAAAGCTATGCACCTGCCTGCCCTTGCTGCTATCCGGCACGAGGACAGGTTTAAAGCAATCTTTGTACGATTAGTGACTAAGCATGGAATAAAAATGAAAGCAGCAGTAGCGGTTCAAAGAAAGCTTCTGGAGATGATTTATATTCTATACAAGACCAATACAGTTTACGATAAAAACCATCTTAAAGAGCAGGAAAATGAAGAACGAAAAAAAGAAGCAGCATAAAAACAGAGAAGCAGCAACTAACTTAATAGAAACTGCCTCTCCTTACAGGCTGGCTTAAGCCGCCTAAAGCAAAATTAAAAAAAAGAACCTTTGGTATTTAACACAGAATCTTAATGGTT
>JBMORL010000072.1:0-1452 GCA_049322335.1 Bacteroidota bacterium | reverse complement strand
ACCCAAAAACAGGTTTTCGGGTATTTTTTGGGTAAAAGTCCGGCTGTTTTTCAGTTGGCTGTTTCCTCCTTCGCAGGGCCTTCGGAGGATAAATTGGCGCGCCTTTCCTGCGCGCGGAGCGAGGGTGCTGCAAGAGATGTCCGTGTGTAATCGCACGGCCTTGCGGCTACTGCGCGTGCGGTAGGATCGAGCGTAAGGACAGACGCAGCAAGGGTTTTTCCTTTAAAAAAATCAAAAAAGTCAAAACCCGCAGCCCGAGCGACACCGCAGGCGCGCCCCAACATGAAGCAGCGGTTGGATTGGGTGCGCCCCGCATAAGAAAAAAGTCATAGCCACTAAAAAATTTATGCGGGGGACACCCAAGACAAAGGAGCTGCGCGTGAACGGAAGCCCCGCAACTGCAAAAGCTGTGACAGGCGAAGTTTTTTGCTTCAGCAAAAAATGCGAAGCAAACCAACATGTGCTGTCATCAGCTTTTGTTGGTTTGGTTTGCACCTGGCGCTGCTTTTGTCTTGCGGGGCTGTAGAGAACTCCTTTTTCCCTGCATTCGTGCGGTGGGCTTGTGTGGTGGCGTCTTTGGTAACGAAGACGGGTGTTCAGTTGAAAGAAAAAAGTTTATTGTTTACTGATACATTTCTGCCCTCATGTCATAAAAAAACGACATAAGTGTACGTATTGGCGTAACGTTTTTATTTCTTCAGGACATTTTGTCTTTTATTTATCCCGGGTTTTACTTTGGCGATTTGTTTGAGGGTGCTATGCCATTATTAATTTAAAAACAAAATAATTATGGTAAACTTCTACGAACTCCTGGGGATCAACAGTAATGCAACTACTGATGAGATCAACAAAGCGTACAGAAAAAAGTCTATGGAGTTTCATCCTGACAAGCACAACGGATCTGCTCCGGCTGATGCAATGTTTAAGATGATTACTCTGGCAAAAGACACTTTGTTAAATCCATTTAAACGACTGGAACACGATTACAACGTGGGTATAAAAAAACGTCCTGAACCTGCACCAAAAGTAATTAAAGTTGAAGTTCCGGTTGAAAAGACAAGAACAGTGGTAAAAAAAGAAAGTGATGTTGGTGCCATTGTGGGATGGGGTTTACTCGCTCTTATTGCCGGTATTGCTCTTGGCAGCGGTTCCGGTGGCTCTAAGAAAGCATAGTATTTCAGTTGAAAGAAAAAAGTTTATTCAGATATCAGGCATTAACTTTTCAAGCTGTTCCTGCAGGGTATCGGTTTTTTTGGTGCTGTATAGTTCTGTTGAACTGACATAACGGTGCCCGCACATATATTGTACCTGCCTGATATGATGTAGCTTTAACCAGTATTGAATAACACTTGCCCGTACCTGTTTGATGTTTTTTACCTGTGGATGGGTTTTTCTTATTTCTTTTAAAAGGGCTGTGGCGGCATTGCCTAAGAGGTTGCCACCACCGGTACT
>JBMORL010000071.1:0-12928 GCA_049322335.1 Bacteroidota bacterium | reverse complement strand
ACAGCAGGAAGCAATTCACCGGTATGTACCGGCAACCCGATAAATCTTACCGCCAACACAGTAGCGGGAGCCACTTATTCCTGGACCGGACCTAACGGTTTCACCTCTTCAGCAGAAGATCCAACCATTGCTTCTTCTACCACAGCTATGGCAGGAACGTATACAGTAACCATTACGGTTGGAAGTTGTTCATCCACCAATAGTACAAATGTTACTGTTAACACTTCGCCTACTGCCACTGCAGGAAGCAACTCACCGGTTTGCGCTGGAACAACATTAAACTTAACAGCCAATACAGTAGCGGGAGCCACTTATGCCTGGACCGGGCCGGGTGGTTATACTTCTTCACTTGAAGATCCATCACGTCCTTCTTCTACCACGGCCATGAGCGGAAACTACACAGTAACGATTACCGCAGGAGGATGTTCCGCATCATCAACAGCAGCTGTAACCATTAATACAGCGCCTGCTGCAACAGCCGGAAGTAATTCACCGGTATGTGAAGGAGGCGCAATAAATCTTACCACCAACACCGTTGCCGGAGCCACTTATTCCTGGACCGGACCTAACGGTTTCACCTCTTCAGCAGAAGATCCAACCATTGCTTCTTCCACTGCTGTGATGTCGGGAACATATACGGTTGTTGTTGCGGTGGGAACATGTACAGCATCTTCATCCGTAAGTGTCACCGTAAATCCATCACCGGTAGCTAATGCCACCAGCAACAGTCCTGTGTGTAGCGGAACAGGAAACAGTATAACATTGTTTACACCTACAGTTGCGGGAGCCACTTATTCCTGGACCGGTCCGGGAGGATACACTTCTACGTTGCAAAATCCTGTGAGGGTTAATCCAAATGCCACATGGGCCGGGAATTATACGGTTACTGTTACCGCAGGAGGATGCTCATCCTCTTCAACGGTGAACGTGGTGGTAAACATAACACCTAATCCAACCATTGGAAGCAACTCACCGGTTTGTGAAGGAGCAACACTGAACCTCACCTCTACTACAATTACCGGCACCCCGGTATATTCGTGGACCGGCCCTAACGGATTTACTTCTTCACTGGAAGATCCTTCCGTCAGCAACACCACCCTTTCTGCGGCAGGCACCTATACGTTAGTTGTAACCAACAATGGATGCACAAGCACTGCAGATAATATTACGGTAACTATAAATCCGTCACCGGTAGCTACGGCTTCCAACACGGGGCCCTATTGTGTGGGACAAACCATCAGCTTAAATGCAGGAACCGTTAGTGGGGCTACCTATGCCTGGAGCGGACCGGGAGCTTATACATCAGCCCTGGAAGATCCGACACGGCCGTCTTCCACCACAGCAATGACCGGAACCTACCAGGTAATTGTAATCGCGGGAGGGTGCAGCGATACGGCAACCACCAGTGTTATCGTAAGCGCGTCTCCATCTGCCAGCGCATCTTCCAATAGCCCGGTTTGTGAAGGGCAAACTATAGCTCTTGACGGTGGAAATATAGCCGGGGCCTCTTATTCATGGACCGGGCCAAACGGATTTACCTCTTCACTCGAAGATCCCTCCCTGAATAATGCTTCAACTTTGGAGGCGGGAACTTATTCATTAACGGTAACTATCGGATCGTGCAGCAATACAGCTTCAACAAGCGTAAGTGTAAATCCGGCACCGGTTGCTGATGCGGGACCCGATCAAACCATATGCGCAGGCGATTATGCTACGATGAGTGCTTCGGGAGGAGGAACCTACCTGTGGACACCCAACACCAATCTTGATTCGGATACCGCGGCCACTGTAAACGCCAATCCTTCTTCGAGCATCACTTATGTGGTGACCGTTAGTTTGGGAGGTTGTACAGACACTGACAGCGTGAATGTAACGGTAAACACTTTACCGGCCAACCCTACTATTTCTCAAAGCGGAGATACACTTAGCGCCAATCCATCTTCCGGGTTCACTTACCAGTGGTATCTTAACGGAAACCCGATAGCCGGGGCCAATTCCTCCACCTATGTTATGACTCAGAATGGCGATTATATGGTGGAGATAACTGATGGAAATGGTTGTTCGTCTAATTCGGCCACTCAATCGGTTACCAATGTAACAGTGCCTGACCCGGAAGGAATTATTTCTCTGGAAATTTTACCCAATCCGAATAACGGAAATTTTGTGATCGCGCTTCAAACCACCCAATCAGATAATTATTCGGTAAACATTCATAATAACATCGGCCAGCTGGTATATGTTAAAGAAATCACCGTGGGTAATGGTAAAACAGATGTGCATATCAGCTTTCCTTCCTTCGCCCGCGGAGTGTATACACTTACTTTGTATAACGAAAACGGAAAAGCGGTAAAACGATTAATCGTACACTAAGTCCCGCAATAAAAAAGCAAACGGGAGCTGAAAGGCTCCCGTTTTTTTTGAAAAAACTTTTTTCAAAAAAAAGATTTGTAGTGTAACTTAAGGGATGTTGAATGGTTATACAATAAAACAATAATATGAAGCTTCGCAGTTCGGCAGTATTTCTTTTGGCAGCAGGCGCTTTTCTTGTTATATTATCTTTTCTATAGACAAAACGGAATTTACGGCACGCCTTATGCAATAATCTTTTCAGGAGGAAAGAGGTTGCCTGTACAGGAGTCAGGCACCCGGATTTGGTGTTGGTTTGATTGCAACCCCGCGGAGTTCATTCTGCGGGGTTTGTTTTTTTGTATATTTACTTTATGAAGAAATTAATTTTTATTATTTCTGTTATTTCTTTTTTCTCCTGCTTCAAAGGCAGAAAAAACCCTGATGCCTGTAACGGAGACACACGAAGAGAAATAAAACTGATGACCGATGACCGATCGAAAGAAGTAAGCCTGGTGAGTGATACAACTACTGTAAAAGCGCTGGGAGACTTACCCGTGACAGAAGTAAAATCAGATACTGAACGTCAGCCGGTGGAAAAACAAACATACACGGTTCGCGCAAAAGTGGATAAGGTGAAACGGGAACACGATGGTGATTATCATATCCGGCTTACTGACGGAGAAAATTACCTGATTGCCGAATGTGCCAATCCCCGTTGTGGCTATGCGCTGCCTTCTCCTTTACATGATGCGTTTCAATCGGTTTATTTTTTCGTTGAGAACAATCAGCTGGAAGGAAAAGAAATCTGGATTACGGGAGTAGCTTTTATTGATATTGATCATCACTACAAACGAAAACAGGCGAAAAATAATATGGAGTTGCACCCGGTGATATCGGTTTCATTTTGATCAATTTTATGTAGTGATAATGTAACGAATGGCGGGTATTTTGTAACGAACACGGTACAAATTTCAACTTACAAAAGGCGAAACAAGGAAAAAAAATAGTACTTTTATCTACCTAAAACCCTAGCTATGAAAAAAATAATTTTACCGGCTTTATTTTCTATTTTTACATTAGTGTCATTGGCACAACCGCAACTTACATCTTCCAATACAAATCCTGCAGTGGGAGAAAGTTTTGTGCACAATACCATTACGTATGTTTCACCCGGAACTTCGGGAGCCAATCAGACATGGAATTTCTCTTCAGTGTCTTCTTCCGGATCCACGACAACCACTTTTATTGCCCCCGGTACAACTCCTTATGGCGGATCATTTCCAACAGCCAATCTCTCTGTGAATGCAGGAGGAGGAAATTATGCCTATTATAACGGAAGCTCTGCGGCCTGGCAATTTTTAGGTGCCGCCACATCAGCCGCTACATTATCTTATTCCAACGCAGAAGACCAGTTGCGCTACCCAACGGATTATCTTGACACCTATACCGATCCCTTCGCCTGCAATTTCTTTAGTGGTGTAAACTGGTACAGAACGGGAAACACTACTGTTACTGCTGACGGATATGGAACAATCATTCTTCCCAGCGGAACATATACCAATGTAATGAGAGTACATCTTTACCAGGATTATCAGGATTCTTCACAATTCACCACCATTACTTATACCAACGATCAATATTTGTGGTATAAACCGGGAAATCATATGCCGATCTTTAGTTTATTTACCCTTACAACATCCACCAGCGGAACTTCACAAAGCGGAAACTACATGAGCTCTATTGCGCTCGGTGAAGGAGAAATTTCTCCCGAAATGGAAATGATGTTATATCCCAATCCTTCCAATGGAATGATAACCGTTTCATCTTTGGCGGGAGAAAATGCAGCTTCATCGATTGAAGTATATACTGTTACAGGACAGAAAGTATATTCAGAAAATGTGACCCAAACCACCGGCACAAATTTCAATATGGATCTTTCCTTCCTTCCTGCCGGGATGTATTCGCTGCGTGTTATTTTCAGGGATGAAAAATATATGATAAAGTCATTTGTGATTGAAAAATAAACAAGACCATATTAAAAAGAGATTCCCGGTTAATTTAGCCGGGAATTTTTTTACCTGGATATTTTTAGTATTATTTTTCTTTTCGTGTGGTACGGGGAAAAACAATTCTTCAGCTATTTCTCCTGCAGGAAAATTAAAAGGAGAACAATGGATGGAATATGCGGTGAAGGAAACGGAGGGGTATCATGTAGAAATTTCGCAGTTTATACAAGGAAGAATACGGGCCGTGGAAGTGAAAGGAAATTTTCCGTTTGGAATTAAAGTGACAGCAATACATACCAATCTATATGAAAAAAAAATTTATATCAGGGCGCTCAACTCAGAAGAGTATGAAATAGCGTTTTCAAAAAACCTGGAACCTGTTTATTACAAGGGAAAAATAAATGAAAAACTTGTCACACCGGAAATCATTTTAACAGTGGAATGGAATTTAGCAGTGGTAACGAGATCAGCTTTAGAGGCAGTTGTGGAAAAAGTTAAGGAAGGAAAATATTATTTTATAGCAAGAAACAGGATCAGTGGAAAATAGATTGTTATATAATACTGACCCGGCTAAATGAAACAAAGGCGCATGGGATATTTTCCAAAAACAAAAAAACATATTGGTGTGTAGTACACAAATCGTCCGGATTATTTCATGATCTCTCCTTCACGGGCTGAGTCAGAAAACAATGCACTCACTGTCGTTCGTGTTTTTGTTGTTGTAAAAGCTCAATCATGCAGGGCCATGTTGATCTTTTACAACAACAAAAAAGCCACGCTGGCGCGTGGCTCATTGTTTTTATCGAGGTTCCGTCCAGATTCGAACTGGAGTGGAAGCTTTTGCAGAGCTCTGCCTAGCCGCTCGGCCACGGAACCTTTTTAAAAGGGACACAAAGTTAACAATTTGTTCAAAATGCGCAAAAGCACTTTCCCTGCCATTGCCCTACCTTATTTATTCCTCGATAGTTACACTCACGCTTTCAAGAAAAACACCTGCCGGGGGTGACATTTTATGAAGAGTAACCCTTGCCTTTTGAGCAGAGGGATATTTCTTTTTTATCCGGCTGATAATCCGGTGGCACACATTCTCGATCAATTTAGCCCTGACAGCCATTTCTTCTTTTACTATAGAGGCAATCACCACATAGTCGATGGTTTTGGAAAGATTATCTGTTTCGGCTGCTTCCGAAAAATCGGTATACACATCCACATCAATATGATAATTGGTGCCAATCACTTCTTCTTCGGGAAGGCAGCCATGATAACCGTAAACTTTTAAGTTATGAATGGAAACAATATGCATGCGCTAAATTTTAATTCCTATCAGGCAAATATCATCATTTTGTTCCAGCTCTCCCCGCCAGTTTTCAATAAAATCATTCAGCACTTCTTTTTGTTCTGCAAAAGGAAGAGTGTGATTTTTCATTAGTAAGCTTTCCAGGTTTTTGTATTTAAGTTTTTTTCCTTTTGCCCCGCCAAACTGGTCGGCATATCCATCAGTAAAAGTATAAACACAATCACCTTTTTCGAGTTGTACTTCATGTTGCGAAAAGGGCTTCATCGTATCGTTGTAATAACCGATGGGCTGTTTGTCGGGGCGGCAGACCAGCAATTCATTATTCCTGATAATGTAAAAATCATTGTTGGCCGAAGCGTACAATAATTTTTTATGTTCAAGGTCGAAACGGGTTAGCACGATGTCCATCCCGTCTTTATTTTCACCCACATTACCGGTTTGTTTCAATGCTGCAATCACTTTATCGCGAAGTTCATTAAGAATAGCGGATGGTTCGGAAATATTTTTTTCCATCACAATTTCATTGAGAAAACTGTTGCCCAGCATACTCATAAATCCACCGGGGACACCGTGCCCGGTGCAATCGGCCGTGGCATAAAAAATAAAAGATTTTTTTTCCGTAACCCAGTAATAGTCGCCACTCACAATGTCTTTTGGTTTAAATAAAACAAAAGCATCGGTAAAAAGTGAAGCAAAGTCCTTTTCATCGGGAAGAATAGCATTTTGTATACGTTTGGCATAATTGATAGAGTCAACAATTTCCTTTTGTTTTTCTTCCACTATGGCTTTTTGTTCTTCAATCAGTTTTTTTTGCCTTTGTGTTACCCTAAACCGGTTGAAAAGAAAAACGGAAAATACAGCAATGAGCGCGAGGCCGCCATAAAGAGAATAACGCTGTGTTTTTTCGCTTTCGAGCTGGGCTTCCTGGGTTTTTATTTGTTCGGCTGCTATTTCCTTTTGTTTGGTAAAAGCAACACTATCGGCTGCAGCCCGTTTTTCATATTCATATTTTGCTTTTTGTTCAACTATTTTTTTGGTGTTATCTTCATTGATCAAACTATCGCGGTAACTGATAAAATTCCGGTAATTAAAATAAGCATTTTTAAAATCACCCTCCATACTGTCAAGTGACGATTTAAATTGAAAAGTTTCTTTCAAAAGCGATTTGCTTTTTATTTCTGCAGCCATTTCCTGTCCTTTTTCCAGGTAGTGCCTTGCTTTAGTTTTTTCTTTCAGGTTGAGGTAAAGTGATCCCAGGTTGAGAACGGACATGGCCACTCCCTCCGCATCCCCGGCCTCGGTGTTTAAACGAAGTGAAAGCTCATAATTTTCAAGAGCTCTTTTGTAATATTCTGCAGCAGCGATACTGTTTCCTTTTTTTTCCTCACGGTATGCAAAACTATGGTAAACAATTCCCTGGTTCATACTGGATGATGCGAGTCCGAATACATCTCCCATTTTTTTCCTCAGTTCGTAGCCTTTTTCATTATACTCAAGCGCTTTGTTATAATCCCCGCTGTATAAATAAACGGTGCTGATGTTATTATAAGAATTTGCTTCGCCATATTCATCTCCCAATTTTTTTTGAATGGCCAGCGCGTCATTATAATTTTTTAATGCTTCTTTGGTGTTTCCCTGGCCGCGGTTAATGATTCCGAGATTCAGATACACATTAGCCATTGCGTTTTGAGCACCAAGAGCGTCATAAATAGCCAGCGCCCGCAAATTATTATTCACGGCTTCGGGAATATCGCCCTCTTTCCATTGAAGGATGGCTATTCCTGCATAGCAATTGGCCACCCCGCTCATATTTTTTATTTCCTGGTAAATTACCATGGCCGATTGATAGTTGAACATGGCCGAATCAAGTTTTCCGTGGTCGGAATAATAATTGGCAAATATATTTTGTGCCGAAGCCAGGTTTTTTTTGAAAAAATATACTTCGTTATAGGAAAGATTTTTTTTGAGGTTTTTTTTACAAAGGGATGCAATCTTTTTGTTGAGCAAAAAATCAAGATCCACATCCGAAATATAGATGATATCATCCCATTGCCGGTAAGCGTTAACAACAAGTGTGTCGTTGGAAGAAGAACCAATAAATTCTTTCAGCGAGTCGATTTCTTTTTTTTGTGAATCAGAAATTTGCGCCACTAAATCAGAAACGGGTAATATCAGCAGGCAAAAGGAAAGAAATTTTATAATTTTATTCCCACCACACATACATCATCAATTTGTTCATAGCTTCCTTTCCACTCATTAAACGTTTTTTCGAGAGCCGTTTTTTGCTGTACAGACGACACGCCCGAAAGAGTACAAAATAGTTTTTCCAGTTGCTGGTATTTGAATTTTTTCCCCTGCGGTCCGCCAAACTGATCGGCATATCCATCGGTGAAAAGAAAAAGATGATCGCCTTTTTCAATACGGGTTTCATTGCTGGTAAACGGGGTTAAAAGATCGGTTTGATATCCGATAGGCATTTTGTCGGCTTTCAATTCGGTGAGAATGCTTTTTCTTACCAGGTAGAAATTGTTGTTGGCCGCTGCATATACCAGTTTGCCTTTTTCTTTTTCTATCCGGCACAATACAATGTCCATTCCGTCTTTGGCATCGGTTTGACTGCCGGTTTGTTTCAGTGCGCTCATAATTTTATCGCGCAATGCATTTAACACCTGTGCGGGATCCGTTATATTTTTTTCTATAATAATTTCATTCAGAAAACTATTACCCAGCATACTCATAAATCCACCGGGAACACCATGGCCCGTGCAATCTCCCACGGCCAGCAATATGGCACCATTCGATTCGTTTATCCAGTAAAAGTCACCGCTTACAATATCACGTGGCTGAAAGTAGACGAAACTGTCAGGCAAAATCTTTTTCAGGTCGTTTTCTGAAGGAAGAATAGCATTTTGAATACGCTGCGCATAGTTAATGGAATCAGTAATCTGTTTGTGTTTCTCATCCACTTCCCGCTTTTGTTGTTCGATGATCTCTTTCTGTTTTTTGGTAATCCGGAAACGATTGAAAAGAAAAACAGAAAACACCATTACCAACACTAATCCACCAACCGTTATATAAATAATGGTAAGTTTTTTCTGGTTCTCCACTTCTGCTTCCAGCTGCTGCGCTTTTTCCCTCTCGGCATTGATGGCCATGAGTTTTTCTTTTTCCGCCTGGGCTTCCCGTTTTAAATCAGCTTCCTGCTTTTCCAGTTCAAACTGCATTTTCACCGTATTGATATCTTCATTTTTTTCCTGCAGCGAAAGGCTGTCATTGAGACGAACAAATTCTTCGTGGTATTTAAGCGCCAGCGGAGAGTTACTTTTTTTCTTATAAATCTGGTAAAGCCCGTAATAGGCATCCCGTTCGGTACTGATGGCTCCCGTTTCTTCTGCAAGACGAACACTTTGTGTAAAATAACCCAGCGCTTTTTCATGTTGGCCGAGTTTAAAATAACAATCGCCCACCGCTTGCATAGCAATGGCCTCTCCCTGTTTGTTTCCGGTTTTTTGATGTGTCTTCAGGCTATTCAGTAAAAATTCTTCCGCCAGCTCATAATTAGCCCGGTCTTTATACAGGTTTCCGATATTTCCCATCGAAACAGCAATACCGTGGTCGTTGCCGAGCTCTTCATACATGTTTAGTGCTTTCTGGTAATTCTGTAATGCTTTTTCCTTTGCACCAACGCTGTTGTAAATGTTGCCGATATTTCCCAGGCAGGCAGCAATTCCTTCCTTCTGATCCGTTTCCTCACACATTTTTAAACTTTTTTCCTGGTACTCGAGTGCTTTTTTGTAATCGGCCAGGTGCTGGTAAATCACTGCAATATTGTTGAGCGTATTGGCAATTCCCGGCTTGAAATCCATTTCTTCACACAACTTCAAACTTACCTTTTGGTGATAGAGCGCCTTAGCATAATTCGAAAGACGTTCGTATACCAGCCCGGCATAACGATGGGCATTGGCAAGGCCTTTTTTATAATTGATCTTTTCCGCCAGGTCAATCCCTTTTCGTGCCACCAGCAGGGCTGAATCATTATCTACGCCCATATATTCCCAAATCAGGTCATTATAGGCGTCCACTTTTACTGAATCGTTTTGGGATGTTTTTACCACCAGCCACAAACTATCCGTCAGAGATTGTGAAAAAAGCCCCCCGCTTGTTAAAAGCAGCATCACAACAATCGCTATTGGCACGCAGAGGAATTTCATCAGTGAAAATTAACAAAATAATGTTTACATGAATTCATTTTTTCATTGGAAATCCGGATTATTAACATTAAATTTGACCAAAACCCGGAGGCACTATGCGAAACGCAGTGCGGATACTTGCTTTTTCATTGGGAATTTTATCCCCCGGAATTTTATTTTCACAAGCCGTGGGAGATTATCGCAGCGCAGCTTCAGGAACATGGGCAACGGCCGGTAACTGGCAAACCTGGAACGGAACAGCGTGGGTGGCACCGGGAGCCGCACCCAACAGCACCAATGGAGTTATTACCATTCAAAGCGGACACACAATGCAGATTGCCGCAAATCTTACCATTGACCAGGTAGTGATTAATAGCGGGGGAACCGTTAACTGGACAGGAGGAACATTAACAATTGCCGCAGGAGCGGGAGCAGATTTACAGGTAAACGGAACGATGTGGGATAACAGGGGCGCAGCTACACCTTCTATCACTTTTAATGCAGGAGCCACCTGGGCCATGGGAGCCAACGGAACGCTGATCAAATCAGCTGGAAATTCTTCCAACAACTGGCAAAATGCCTATGACGGAGGAATTGCAACTATTCCCGCAACATCCAACTGGATTCTCAGAAAAACAAGTGCGCAAAATCCGCAGATTACAACTGTTGGCGCCTATTACGGAAATCTTACTATAGAAAATAACGTGGCCGGTACATGGACCACAACAGCCGGAGCAACATTTAATGGCGCCACTAATTTTCCCACCATAAAAGGAAATTTTGACATTGGAGGAACAGGAACCAGCACGGTGGATTTTCTTAACGATTGCCAGAACGCCACACTTGTTACGGTAGGAGGAAATTTTATTGTGCGCACCGGTAATACCGTTCGTAACTATGGAACAGGAATACGCGTAGCTGGCGATATCACCGTTGCCGGAACCGTTTCCTATGACGCTGATCACAACCGGATAATTGAGTTAAATGGTGCAGGCCCACAGGCCATCAACAACACAGGAACATTCAATATTTACAATTTTACATTGAGCAAATCCGGTGGAAGCGCAACACTGAATAATGCCATTACCGTAAACAATATCGCCACTTTTACTACAGGAATATTAAATACCACAGCCACTAACCTGCTCACCATTTCAGCAACAGGTTCTGTTACCGGTGCCAATAATTCCAGTTTTGTAAATGGCCCCGTTCGTTATACAGGATTAAATGCGTTTACATTCCCTACCGGGAAAGGAAGCGATTACCAGGCCATTGGTATCAGCGCAACTGCTGCTGCCCCTGTGGTTTTTTATACCGAAACATTTGACGGAACAGTTTGCGCAGCAGGATCTGGTTGCGACCCGTCTATTGTTGGGTGGACATCTGTTTCGCTTGGCGGAGAAGGCGCTGATGCCAATCGTTGGTATGTAAGTTGCCAGGAAAATGGAAATGCTGCCGGAGCTTGTGGTTCAGGTTGCGGTACAAATCAAACTTTACATCTTGGAAATGTTTCTACCTCTTCTGCCGCACCCTTCTTTTGTCCCTCCGGAGATTGCGGAGCAGCCTATGACGCTTCAGGAGCCGGTGAAGTAACCAACAAAAGAGCAGAATCACCCACAATTAATTGTACCGGAAGAAGTTCAATTACCGTTGACTTTTTATATATCGAAAATGGTCAAACTACATTTGATAACGCCACGCTTTGGTATTTTGATGGTGCTGTGTGGGCACAGATAGATGATATGCCTAAAACTGCCACCGGATGCCTGGGGCAGGGAATCTGGGCCACACGTTCTGTCGCTCTTCCTGCCAGTGCAAACAATAATCCGAATGTAAGAATCGGTTTCCGGTGGGTAAATAACGGAGACGGAACAGGTACCGATCCTTCCTGTGCAATAAATGATGTTACACTTACATCCAATCCTGTATCCGACTTCACAGCCGAGTATTTTTATTCCAATCCACAGGTTCCTTATGGAAATACCCTGGCTCCTACCCTCACACAAATAAGCTCCTGCGAATACTGGATATTAAACCGTAATGCAGGAACAGCATCGAAAAACGTTACGCTTTCATTTGACGCCAACAGCTGTAACCTGCCTACTACTCTCGCTAATTTCCGTGTAGCCCGCCATGATGGAATTTCCACCTGGCAGGATCATGCACAAACCGCCACAACAGGAACGGCAGCCGCAGGAACAGTAACCAGTAACACCGTTACCTCATTCAGTCCATTTACTATTGGCGACATAACTGCGCTTCCCATCGAGCTGCTGAAATTCGATGCACGTTATAATGGACACGATGTGGACCTTACGTGGGAAACCGCTACCGAGATTAATAACGATTATTTTACGGTAGAACGATCGGTGAACGGAATAGAATTTGAGCCACTGCTTACCGTGAAAGGCGCAGGAAACAGCAACATAAATATAAGCTATGCGGCCGTGGATAAAGAGCCTGTTTTGGGTATTGGCTATTACCGCCTCAAACAAACCGATTATGACGGACAATATTCTTACAGCGATATCAAATCCGTTAATATCATGGATGGAGGATTTATCCATATTGATTACACAGCCATCAACAGTGATGTCATTAACGTGTATTGCTCTTCATCCTCTTCCAAACCCCTGATGCTTTCTTTCTATGATATGACAGGGAAAAAAGTGTACAGCACTTCCACTGTTTGTGGAACACCGGCCGTTGTCAGCAAATCACTTTTCAGCAGTGGAATCTATTCTGTTGTGCTTACTGATGGTGAGCGCAGGGATGTGAAGAAACTTTTTGTGGAATAAACTTCTTTTTCCAGTGAAGGATTTCCAACTTAGCGAAGCGTTCTCCCCGCTGTGAAGGATTTTCAATCCTTCACCAACTCACCCGGGATTTGTAATCCCGTCAACGAAAACAATTTTGACAAGCAGAATTAATTTACCTCCACAAACCTCGTTAACCGGCCCACTACTTTTTCTTTCCCCAGCAATTCAGCCATTTCAAATAAAGCGGGTCCGCCTGCTATTCCGCTTAGCGCAACACGAAACAGTTGCATTACTTCTCCTGTTTTTATTTCCATCTTTTCACAAACC
>JBMORL010000070.1:0-1472 GCA_049322335.1 Bacteroidota bacterium | reverse complement strand
GACCAATGCTATTCAAATAAGGATTTTAGTATAAAAACGAATAATCAACTACCTTTATGCATATAAAGAAAGCAATATATGTCCATTGAGATTATCAAAACCACGAAGGATTTCCACGAAGGATCTCCTAAAAAAAGTTTTTGATTTTATTCATAACAACAAGGATTATAAAAGTTTATGTGAGAGCGACACCAATTTTACGAGAAAAAACAAACTCACATTTTCCTCGGTTGCACTCACCATTCTTCACCTTTTTAAAGAATCAAACGAATTCAATTTAGCGACTTTTTTACCCTCCATCGGTTGTGCTGCGGTAAAAGGTCCTGCTTTTTCAATGGCTCGTTATAAGATTCGTCTTAGTTTTTTTCTGGAATTAAATGAACTCCTTACTAATCATATAAAAACATTAAACCCCAAGTTATGGAATGGTTATCGACTGATTGCCGGAGATGGCACAACCGTTAATTTACCGCCCTCCAAACAGATAAAAAATCACTTTGGCGTGTTTTGTAAATCAAACACAGGCACAAGCACTTGTCTTGCCAATGCCTGTATGTTCTATGATGTGCTCTCCAATTTTATTCTTGATTCTATTATTTCTCCTGTTTCAATTGGTGAAGTATCGTTGTTGAATACTATGTTAACTAAAGCAGATTATTCTAATTCGATTCTTCTTCTGGACCGAGGATTTGGAAGTTTCTCGGTATGTAAATCTTGTATTAATAGAGGGCTGAATTTTTGCATTAGACTCAAAACAGCAAACCTGGATTTCGCTAAATATGTTCTTAGGGAAGATTCGACAGACTTTATAACCACCTGGAAGCCCAGTGAAATGGAACGTTCTACTTGTAGAAAACATGCTGTAGATATCAAAGAGATTACCGTAAGAGTAACTAAAATTGTTTTAGACTCCGGAGAGGTTGAATTATTGGTAAGTAATTTATTTAATCAGAAGACAATCGATGAGGCTAGTATGAAAAAGCTTTATGCTATGCGGTGGGGGATTGAAGAAGGATTTAAAAAATTAAAGCCGACAATGAAGTTGGAACAGTTCGGCTCCCGCAGATACGAAGGTATTTATCAGGAATTTTATGCCCATACCTTTATGATGAATATGGTCGGGATAATCCGAAGGGAAGCAGAGCCTTTAATCGAAAAAAAAACACAAGGTAGAAAACACCAGTACAAATACAATTGGAAAAATGCTTTCCTCTTTGTACGGGAAAGATTCGCTGATTTGTTTTACAAGGCAAAATTTACAACAAGCCTATTGACATTAATAGGCCAAATATCTGAATCTATAGTTGCTATCAAGAACAACCGTTCCTTCCTTAGGCATAAAGGGACTGATAAGTCAAGAAGCACACAATGTTACAAATAGAGTAAACTAAAATCATCTTAAATATCGTCCGTTTACATTCACTCAAAAATTGAGGCCAAACCGTAGTGCCTAATAAGTAAATAACCTTCTA
>JBMORL010000069.1:0-1524 GCA_049322335.1 Bacteroidota bacterium | reverse complement strand
CATAGCCGTCAAGCTAATGGAAAATGTCATAGGAAAACAAACAAAAGTTATTTTTAAGCCGAAAAATAAAGAGTTTTTCAAGTTACCTGACAAAAATTGTTTCTGAGGATCATATAGAATCCATCGCTAAGCTATCAGGTTTTAAGAAGCGAACATCAGTGATCTCCCCTAAGGCCTTTTTAGAAACAGTATTCTTCTGCAACTCACAAAATAGTCCTTCATTAACTGAATACAGCATAGATTTAGAACATCATGGAGCCAATAGAGTCTCCAAACAAGCTATTAATGAGCGTTTCAATGATCGAACTAGAGATATGCTTACTTATATTTTACAGGATGTTATCTCAAAGCAGTTAAGCAGGAAACCCATTCTATCTGGTTATGCAAATCATTTTACTGATATTCATATTATGGATAGCACTGAGTTTGTGGTTTCAAAAAAAGTAGCATCCACTTTCCCTGGATATGGCGGAGAGGGAAAAGAAGCTATCATACAGATACAATTTGAATATCAATTATTAGGATCTAAAGTAACAGAATTAGCGATTGGATCAGCCTTGGACTCCGATCCTAAAGCAGGGATGAAAAACATTGACAAAATATCACCCCAAAGTTTATTGATAAGAGATCTTGGTTATTTTGGGCCAAAAGCATTTAAAGAATTAACTCAAAAGAATCTTTACTTTATCAGTAGGGCTAAATCGCATTGGAATTTTTATACCAAAGAAGATGGAAGAATGAAACAGCTCACTAATGCCGAAATTATTCAAAAGCTAAAGGATCAAAAAGAAAAGTACCTTGATATGGATGTATATGTAGGAGCCCAGGAACGTTCTCCGGTAAGGCTTGTGGCTAACTTGCTTACACAAGAACAGGCAGCCATCCGGATGAAAAAGAAATCGGCTAATAGAAAGTTGGGGAAAGATGCTATGGAAAGTATTGAACTAAATCTTTTCTTAACTAATGTGGAAAGAGAGAAATGTGATGCAGTTACCATTTATGAGTTGTATACCCTCCGTTGGCAGATAGAGCTTATTTTCAAAACATGGAAAAGTGTAATGAATATTCATAAGATACACGCTATGAATGCTACCCGATTGGAATGTATCATATTAGTCAAACTATTATGGGTAATGCTCAACTGGACAATTCTAAACCAGATAAAAGAACTTGTAAATAAAGATATCAGCTTTCATAAACTCACAGGTACATTAAATAGCAGGTCAAAAAAACTAACCATAAGCATACTAGAGAATGAAGATTTGCTCTATGATTGGTTGATAGAATTAGGAAAAATAAGTATCATACATCATCAGAAAGAATATAAAAAAGGTAGTAGAGAAGTGCCTCAGATATTGGCTAAAACATATTTTAAAAAAGTAGCATAAATGACTTATATTTATCCCAACAAAAACGGTAAGCCATCCGGAAAAATGGCAAAAAAAATATGGAAAATAAAATTTAGCCATGTATAGTGGCTATACCTTATTTTCAAAGTAATTCCTTAGCTTGACGGCTATGGTG
>JBMORL010000068.1:9602-13711 GCA_049322335.1 Bacteroidota bacterium | reverse complement strand
CGATCAGGAGAAGAATGCGTGTATAATGTCACCCCTTCGGGGTTCGCGGAAATCCGGAAGTGGTTTCGGGAATTAAAATAATATCACTCCTTCGGAGTTTGGCTTATAAATAATTTTAACTTCATTAAGCATTAGTTCCGTTAAACATAAAATCCCGGAGGGATGGCATTATTTTAATTCCCGAAACTCCACCCAAACTAAAGAACCCCGAAGGGGTGACATTATACACGCGTTCAATAGTAGTTTTTTTGCTCCAGGTAATTCCCCACATAATCCTTTACTCCTTCTTCCAGCGTATGAAATGGTTTGTTATAACCAATAGAGAGGAGCTTATTCATATTAGCTTCGGTAAAGTATTGATATTTGTCGCGGATATCGGCAGGCGTATCTATGAATTCGATTTTTTCTTCCTTTCCCATGGCTTTAAACGTGTTTTTTACCAGGTCGAGAAAAGTTCGTGCTTTGCCGGAGCCAAGATTGTAAATTCCTGAATCCTTTCTGTGCTTCATCAAAAACATACACACTTCCACCACATCTTTTACATAAACAAAATCGCGGAGTTGTTCACCGTCTCTATAATCCGGGTTATGTGAACGGAACAATTTCATTTTTCCGTTTTCATTTATCTGTTTGTGCGCATGGAAGATCACAGATGCCATTCTTCCTTTGTGATATTCGTTGGGGCCATAGACATTAAAAAATTTCAGTCCTGCCCAGAAAAAAGGTTTTTTCTCCTGCTGTAAAGCCCATTTGTCGAATTCATTTTTTGATTCGCCATAAGGATTCAGTGGCTTTAATTTATATACCACATCGTGATTATCTTCATACCCATATTCGCCCAAACCATACGTAGCAGCCGAAGAAGCATACACCAGCGGAATTCCGAATTTTACACAGCGGTTCCATATTTCCTTTGTATAGTTTACATTCAGTTCATCAAAAATAGTTTTGTTGAACTCGGTAGTATCTGTCCGCGCCCCAATGTGAAAAATAAATTGAATGAGTTTTTCGTTCTCATCTATAAAACGAAAAAAATCTTTCCGGTCAATTTTATGCGAATATTTTTTTTCCTGCAGGTTTTTATTTTTTTCAGTGTGTGAAAAATCATCCACAACGGCAATATCAAAATAATTTTCCTGGTTAAGTTTACTTACCAAACAACTACCGATAAATCCTGCTGCTCCGGTTACAATGATCATTTATTTAAGATTTGAAGTTTGAAATTTAAGATTATTTTGGTTTTTCAACAGAAAGAATCCCTGTTTCTATCAATATTTTTTCTGTTGCGCCTTTCCGGTTTTCCACAAACACCCTGGAGAAAACTTTTGTGTCGTTCAGTTTCATGTGGTCGTGTACCAATGAGTTTAGTTGTGAAGATAGCTCCTCTGCATCTTTAAATTCAAAAGCTCCGCCAGATTTTATAAGATCGGCTGCTTCTTTAAACCGTTCGTGTTTAGGGCCGAAAAAAATGGCCAGTCCGTAAGCGGCAGGTTCAAGGATATTATGCAGTTTACCGGTAAATCCACCTCCAATCACTGCAATATCACCATAACTGTAAACAGAAGCCAGCATCCCGATATTGTCAATGATCATTACATCAAAATCCTGCACGTTTTCTTCTTCTGCTGTGCGGGAGTAGCGAATGGTTTTTACATGAAACAACTTTTCTATTTCGTGTATATGTGATTCATTTACCTGGTGAGGAGCGATGATGCATTTTACTTTTTTATCGTGTTTATTGATATACGAAGCCAGCATATTTTCTTCCGCGGGCCATGAACTTCCGGCAATAACAAGAATATGATTTCCTTTAAATTTTTCAACGGTGGAATCGGGCTTTACATTTTTTGCGTGCTCTGCCACGCGGTCAAAGCGTGTATCACCCGACACCGTGCTTTCAATATTGATTGACTCCAGCAACTGCCGCGAATGTTCGTCCTGCACCGAAATTTTTGTAAAACACCGCAATGCTTTTCTGAAATATCCGCCCCACCATTTGAAAAACCGGTGTTTTTTGTGAAACACAGCAGAAAACAAATACGATTTTACGTGGCGTTCTTCCAGCTCGGATAAAAATGAAGGCCAGATTTCATATTTGGCAAAAAATACTTTTTGCGGATTGACACGGGTAATAAATTTTTTAGCGTTCACCACTGTATCAAGCGGAAGATAGCAAACCACATCGGCATATTCGTAATTTTTTCTTACTTCATATCCCGAGGGAGAAAAAAAGGTAAGGAGAATTTTAATGTTGGGTTTGTTTTTTTTGATCGCTTCCATCAGCGGCCGTGCCATTTCAAATTCACCGAGTGAAGCACAATGAAACCAGTAATATTTTTCGTTTTTCTGAATTTTTTCTTTCAGCAGGGGAAATGTTTTTTTCCTTCCTTCAATCCATAATTTTGCTTTGGGATTATAAAAAGAGGCACACCAAACCACGAAATAATAAAAGTGAATGCTGATGTGGTAGAGGTAATGCACAATAAAATTTATTTATTAAAATAATATTGTTTCGGAGGGCGCTGGTAAATGGGAATCACCCATCCGGCACGTATACCATACCATACATCTATCCGCTGTGATTTATCACCCGACATCAGGTCGAACTGGTAATCGCGCCTGCTTTTGGTAAACCCCTGCACGAGTTCTATTCCTGCAAAAAAATTAATTAATCGCCTGTTGGATAAGTATTGGTAGCCGATAAACTCAGTAAAAGAAATTCCACTGGTTAAACGGTCGTATCCTTTCACATATTCGCCCTGTATCTGTGGCACATTATTACGGTTGGCTTCAATGCGGATTTTATGCTGGAGATATCCTGTTCCGGCTTTAAATAAAATTCCAGAGTTGGGATTCGGTCCTAATTTTGGCAACAACCATCCGGCAGTAGCCGTAACAGTAAAACCCCGTTCAAACATCAGCACATCGGCAACATCACCATTGATATCAATAATATCTCCGTAGGAATTTCTGATAGAAGCAAGAGGATCTTCCTTCACATCTGTTCCAAACATAAATGTACCCGAAAGTCCGAATGAAAAATAATTTTTCAGTTTAAAATCAGCGGCCAGCCCGATAGCTGAATTATACCCGAAACGGTCAGAAAGGCTGCCACCGGGCAACTGGGCTGTATACGACATATACACCAGTCCCATATTAATAGACGAATCCCTGAGGCTGGCCTGTGAAAATACAGAACCATTCGTTGAAAAAATGGCCAGGAATACTATGAAAATCCTTCTCATACGGAAGCAAAGATAACGTAATTGGCTGACTAATATTGCCCCGGGGAAAGGAATTCCGAAAACGGCTGTTTTTCACTTGTGAATGGCTATGATTTCCCTATATTCGCATTCTCTTTTTAAAGCCGCAGCAATGAGAAAAATTCAAATGGTAGACCTGGGTGCCCAGTATGAAAAAATGCAGGCAGAAATTGACCAGGCTGTACTGAATGTTATTCGTTCTACCGCCTATATCAACGGGCCTGAAGTAAAAGAATTTCAAAAGGAAATGGAAAATTACCTGGGCGCAAAACACGTTATTCCCTGCGCCAACGGAACCGATGCGTTGCAAATAGCAATGATGGCACTGGGACTGCAACCGGGTGATGAAGTGATTACCGCTTCGTTTACTTATGTCGCCACAGCCGAAGTAATTGCTTTATTGAAATTACGTCCTGTTCTCGTTGATGTGGATCCTGAAACATTTAACATCAATCCCGAAGCGATCAAAAAAGCCATTACGCCTAAAACAAAAGCGATTGTACCGGTGCATTTATTCGGACAATGTGCCGATATGGAGCCCATAATGAAAATCGCAAAAGAACATAACCTGTTTGTAGTAGAAGACGTGGCCCAGGCCATCGGTGCAGAATATCAATACAGTGATGGAAAAAAGAAAAAAGCGGGAACTATTGGTACTATCGGTTGTACCTCGTTTTTTCCTTCGAAAAATCTCGGTTGCTATGGTGATGGCGGGGCAATTTTTACCAATGACGATGAACTGGCAGGGAAACTGAGAATGATCGCCAATCACGGGCAGAGTGTGCAATATGTACACGATTCCATTGGAGTAAATTCGCGGCTTGACAGTGTGCAGGCAGCTATTCT
>JBMORL010000068.1:0-9502 GCA_049322335.1 Bacteroidota bacterium | reverse complement strand
GTTATTTGTGTGGATATAGATAAAGAGAAAGTAGAAAAAATGCGGAATGGCGAAGTGCCTATTTACGAACCTCACCTGGATGTATTGTTTGAAAGAAACATTAAACAGGGAAGATTAAAATTCACTACCAACCTGCGCGAGGCCATTGATCCCGCACAAATTATTTTCCTGGCTCTTCCTACACCACCGGGAGAAGATGGTTCAGCTGATCTTTCTTACGTGCTGGGGGTTGCTGATGAATTAGGTAAAATAATTACCGAATACAAAGTGATCGTTGACAAAAGTACAGTGCCGGTGGGTACAGCCGAAAAAGTAAAAGAAGCTGTGGCCAAACACGCCAGTGTGGATTTTGACATTGTTTCCAATCCCGAATTTTTGCGTGAAGGTTATGCAGTAGATGATTTTCTGAAACCCGACCGGGTGGTAGTAGGCACCAGCTCTGCCAAAGCAAAGTCGCTGATGGAAGAATTATATAAACCATTTGTGCGTTCAGGAAATCCGATCATATTTATGGATGAAAAATCTGCTGAGCTCACAAAATATGCTGCGAATTCGTTTCTTGCCACAAAAATTACTTTTATGAACGAGATCGCCAATTTCTGCGAAAAAGTGGGAGCAGATGTGGATATGGTTCGTATTGGTATTGGATCTGATTCGCGAATCGGAAAACGTTTTTTATTTCCCGGTATTGGTTATGGCGGAAGTTGTTTTCCGAAAGATGTAAAAGCACTGGCCCGCTCCGGAAAAGAAGCCGGTTATCATTTTAGTATTATTGAAGCGGTGGAAGAAATAAATGAGAAACAAAAACTGAAGCTTATTGATAAAATAAACAATCACTATAGCCATAATCTAACGGGTAAGACATTTGCGCTATGGGGACTTGCCTTTAAACCCGATACCGATGACATCCGTGAAGCGCCTGCTCTTTACATGATTGATGCATTATTGAAAGCAGGAGCAAAAGTTGTTGCCTTTGATCCTGAAGCGATGAATAACGTTAAACGGCTTTATGGCGATAAAATAAATTTTGCCAAAGACGAATATGATGCTTTACCGGGTGCCGATGCACTGATTATTGCTACCGAATGGTCGGAATTCCGTACTCCCGATTTTGAACAGATCGGAAAATCGCTGAAAGAAAAAGTAATTTTCGATGGCCGCAATCTCTACGACCTCGGCCAGATGAGAAAACTTGAGTTTACCTATTACAGCATCGGAAGAGAGGATGTGAAGTAAAATTTTAAATTTAGAAAAGTTGAAATTTGAATTCACTCTTCTAAATTTAAAATTTCAAAATCATTTCTCCTTTTTCTCCGGCACTACTACTTTCACTTCTTTTTTCGGGCAGTTATCACATTTCAGTGAATACTTCATTTGCACATCCAGCACAAACTGTACAGGGATACGGGTGTAGGAAGGATTGATCACTTTATCAAAACCGGAATAATTCATCTTGTCGTAATAAAACGTTTTGGTTTTGCGCATTTCTTTTTTCCAATACGACTCACTGCTGTTGTAGCCATAATGGTAATTGGCATCAGAAGTTTCGAAAGCCGAATAACTTTTGTAAGCTTCATCGGGATAAACGGCAAAAAAATTCTGGAAACATAGTTTGTAATCGGGAAGGAAAACCATTTTCGACATTCCGTTGGCCAGCGATTTTTTATGATCAATGAGTTTTGCAGCCTCTGCAATCATCTGGTCGTAAATTTTCTGCTGGTCTTCCACAATGTAATCTACTTTTACAATATCATAAATATCCTGTTCGGAAGCGAACACGAGCATATCGTCTATTTGCGTGATGTCGTAAAATTTGATGATGATATTTTTCTTGAGTTCATATCCTGTTTCAGTTTGTGTAGCGGTTTTCCCGGCAACTTTGTAATCATAAATTCGCGCCTGTGCCACCATGTCCACATAAATATCTTCGTCCTTTATGTTTAATGTTTTCAGCGACTCTTTGAATTTTTTGATCCGGTCGTTGATTTTTATATTGCAGTCTTTTACCGTGAGCTCTTCTTCCTGTACGGAAAAAGTTACTATGTAATGGTCGGGCTGCACGTTCATCAGGATTTTTGCCTGAATAAAATAAGTACTGTCGGTAACCAGCATGTTTTGATAGTACTGATTGTTTTGAGGAGGATTGTTCTGGTAATAGTAATTGTTGTTGTAGGATTTATTGTAATGAAGATTTCCGTATGCTTCGTTACCTGACACCTGTGCATAAATGGAATAATGCAATCCTGCCAGCCCCAGCAGGGATAGTAAAACTTTTTTCATGTTATTTATTTTTATTGGTTTCGGGGAGCTGTACAGGTGAAGAAGGAAAAAGTTCAGTTTTTTGCTCCTGATTTAAAGTTCTATGTTTCCGGTTCTGATTTTTAAGTTAATACTTAAACCTAAAACATAGAACGTAAAACATAAAATCCTTTAAGGGTACGCCAGGTAAGGAAGTTGGGTTACATTCTCAATCTTTAGTGAAAACATTTCGCCATTTAATTTAAAAATAACCAGGTTTTTATCACAGGAAATTTCATTATCTTTTTTCGGGATATGTTCATCGTCAATGCCATCATAAACATGGTCATCTGCAGCATAACCAAATGAAATTGTAAAGCTGTTTTTATATTTTATTACTGTGAGCGAACTTGTAATGTATCGCTTATTTTCGATGCATACACTCATCACGTTTACCGAATCAATATCCAGCTTTCCGGTCGTTACGGTTACCGAATAATTCACTCCATGCCGGCAGCAAATGCCTCCCGCCCAGCCCTGTGAAGTGGCTGTAACCTTAAAATCCTGGGCCAATAAACCCCCGGAGATCAGTAAGAAAAGGAAAAATGTGATCGTTTTCATTACTATCTGTACAGAAGAATCGGGAATAGGTTCAAAGCAAAAAGGATTTTACTGTTTAATAAATTCAAAAATCTGCGCCAATCAGCGTGATCTGCGGGAAAAATGCAGAAATACAGTTTCCCGCAAATAGCGCAGATTTTCGCAGAGTTATAAAATAAAAATACCTGGTTAAATAACTTTCACGCTTTCAAAATCTCCAAATTTTAAATCCCCCTACTCCACCCAAACTTCATCCATAAAAATATAGGCATCCCCGCCTTTTCCCTGGTGCCATTCGGGAAGTTTGCCAATAGTATAGGCTTTTATTTTTATGTAACGTGCATTGTTTATTTTCTTTACCTGTGAAGTAATTTTTACCATCTGCACATTCTCATCTTTGGGACCTACAGCCGGATAAGCGATCTGGTTTCCGGTGAACGTTTTTCCGTCCATCGACATACTGAACTCAACGGAAGTGGGTAAGATAATCCATGCGCGGGAATCCTGTAAAAATGATGCTCCATATTCGGCAATCATCATAGTATCCTGCAGATCGATGATCACTTCCACGTCCTGGCCCTGGTAGCCCTGCCACCCTCCTTTTTTCCAGTTGATGTCACCGTGTAATCCGTCAATAATGGTATTATCACCGTCACCGCTGTATTGTTTGCTGTATTTACTAACGATCTTCACACTCCAGTCGTTGGGGAGTTTGTGAAAATATCCGCGCACCATCGGGCTTTTTCCATTGGGAGTAACGTAACGTGTGTAAATGTATTTGGAATCATAAATAGTGAAGGGCCCTTTGTATTCGTGTTCCTTATTTTTAATTTTTGCCATACAGGTATCATCATAGCACTCAAAATAATCGTAGTAAAACATGGTTTTGGCATCCTCCCGGGTAGAAAGTGTAATCACCAGTGAATCTTTAAATGTTTTTGCTGCTGTTTTAATAACCGGGGCCCTGAGTGTTCCGGTAGCCCCACCGTGAGTTTGCGAACTATTGGAAGAAGGAAACATGACAAACCGAACCGGTTCAATATTTTTTACCGGTGTTTTTCCCATTGTGAAACTGAATATTCCTCCGCGGGAAATTTCTTCGTGGCTCAGCACATAGGTTTCGGCATAATGGATATAATGATTTTCGTCTGACAGATTGATCGCATTCACTTCGAACGTAGTATCATTTTCAAGATGAATAATAGTTTTTTCGAATGAAGGCGCACCCACCACATATTCATCACTTCCGGGACAAACAGGGTAAAAGCCAAGTGCACTGAAAACATACCAGGCGCTCATTTGTCCGCAGTCTTCGTTGCCAATTAATCCTGCAGGAGAATTTTTATAGAATTCTGTTTTAATCCTGTGCAGCAATTCCTGTGTTTTCCACGGCTGTTCGGCAAACACATAGAGATAAGCCAGGTGATGCGAAGGTTCGTTACCGTGCGCATATTGCCCGATCAGCCCGGTGATATCCGCTTGTTCACGTCCTGTGGTTCTTGTGGAAGCACTGAATAATTCATCGAGTTTGGCTACAAATTTATCACGGCCACCCATCAAACGCATTATCGAAGTAATATCCTGAGGCATATGAAAATTATATTGCCATCCGTTGGCTTCGGTATAATGATTATTTACTTCAAACGGATCAAAACCGGCAATCCATCCACCGTTAGTTCTCGGCTGAATAAATCCATTTTCGGGATTATATAAGTTCATCCATCCTTTGGCGCGTTTGTAGTATTCGTTATATACTTCAGGTTTATTCATCAGGTCGGCCATGCGGGCAATGCACCAGTCATCATAGGCATACTCCAGCGTTTTTGAAACTGATTCGTTTTCGTCATCTATTTCCAAAAATCCCTGGCGGTTAAATGCAGGCAATCCGCGGTAAAATTCGTTGGCGCTTTTTTGCATGGCTTCCAGTGCGAGCTCTGCATCAAAATCGCGGATACCTTTTACATACGCATCAGCCATTACACTTACCGAGTGATAACCGATCATGCAATCCGTTTCATTGGAAGCGAGTTCCCACACCGGTAGTCTTCCCCCGTCTTTATATTGAGCCAGAAATGTTTTGATAAAATCAAGTGTGCGTTTTTTGTCAATGATGGTGAACAACGGATGCAGGGCACGATAAGTATCCCACAATGAAAAAACAGTATAATACTCAAATCCATCAGCTTTATGTTCTTTGAAATCGCGGCCAAGATAGGTTCCATCTACATCCGATGCCACGGAAGGATGAATCATACAATGATAAAGTGCCGTGTAAAATGTTTTTGTTTTTTCCGGTTCTTCGTTGGAAACTTCTATTTTGCTCAATTCTTTATTCCACGCTTCACGCGCATCATTTTTTACTTTTTCAAAATCCCAAAACGGCATTTCTGCTTCCAGGTTTTTTCGCGCGCCTTCGATACTGGTAAAAGAGATGGCTACTTTAACATACAATGATTTTCCGGCAGACATTTTAAAAGTAAAAGCTCCTACCGCTTCCGGTTTTCCCTGGTGATCTTTGATGGAATACTTATCAAACTGTTCAGAAAAATCGATCACGTAATATACCACCTGGTTTTGTGCCCATGCCTTACTTCTGCGCATTCCTTCTATACGCGTAGTAGAAATAATTTTTATGGTAGATTCGATCAATTCATCGCGGTGAGTGTGGTCCATGATGAGACTTACTTTTCCTCCTTTGGTAGCAGTATATTTATGTAATCCCACTCTCCTGGTGGAAGTGAGTTCCACTTTTATTTTATCATCATCCAGTAAAACAGAATAATATCCCGGTGAAGATTTTTCATTGATGTGGGAAAATTTTGAAGAATACACTTTTTTATCTGAATTGGGATCTCCGCCCATTGGCATGATCATAATATCTCCGTAGTCGCTGCAACCGGTTCCGCTTAGGTGTGTGTGAGAAAAACCGTAGATGGTATTATCCGAATAATGATATCCGCTGCATCCGTCCCAGCTGTTATCAATGCGTGTATCGGGAGAAAGCTGCACCATTCCGAATGGAAGCGTGGCACCGGGAAAAGTGTGGCCATGCCCGCCAGTACCCACCATTGGATTAACATACTGCGTATAATCGGGTTTTACAATAGAATCCAGTACATCCGGCTTATCGGTTTTATTCAATGGATTTTTCAATACCTGGGCATGGGCAGAAAAAGCCATCATTCCGCAGATGACCCATCCTAATTTTTGTGCTTTCATCTAAACCGCTTTTGTAAATTGAGTAAATTTACTAAAAGTTTGAAAAGCGCAAAAGAAAAAGTGGCAGTGAAACAGCGTATTCTGGAGATAGCGTGTTTTTCGTATGAATCGGCCAAAAAAGCTGCTGCAGCAGGGACCGGAAGGATAGAATTTTGCAGAGACTACAAGGCAGGAGGGCTCACTCCATCATTGGAAGAATTGAAAAAAATAAAATCTTCAGCCGGGCAACCGGTATTTGTAATGATCCGTCCCCGCGGGGGGAATTTTGTATATAGCGGGGATGAATTTGAACAGATGGAAAAGGAGATCGTACAGGTTAAGGAACTGGGATTTGAGGGAGTGGTTTTTGGTTTGCTGAATGAAAAAAACGAGATAGATGTTGAAAGAACAAAAATATTGGTGGAGTTATCTCGCCCCTTGCAGGTTACCTTTCACCGGGCTTTCGATAAAATAAACGACCAGCAAAAAGGATTGGAGCAATTGATGGAATTGGGAATTGAGCGTGTGCTGACATCCGGAAAAGCGAAAACTGCTGTAGAAGGAAAAAAGCAGTTGAAAAAACTGAACGAACAGGCAAAAGGAAGGATTATTATTCTTGCCGGTGGCGGAGTAAGATCTGAAAATGTGGGCCAACTGCTGGAATGCGGGATGAGTGAGGTGCATAGTTCGGGGGTAATTAGCGGTGAGGTTTGTGATGAGGGGGAAATAAGAAAACTAATCAAAATCGTATCCGCATAAATAAAAAAATGAGCCGCATTAATAAACTATTTTTTATTTTTTTTATTTGTGTGTCCGGCATCGCTGTTGCCCAAAACAAACAACAACGAACAGAGTATTATAACCTGGATATTAACTGGAAATATTCCGTTCCGGGAATCAAAGGAAAATTTCCTCTTGCTTATGTAAATTCATTACCATTAAATTTTATTGATTCTGTTGCCCCCGATTATTTGTTTTTATGGGAAAATATTGAATTTTTTAAAGTGATCGAAAAGAAATACCCGGCTTATGAATATCATTTTCAAAAAGAAAAATACCAGGAAATATTTGAAAACTACACGCTTTATTTGGAAAACCCGGAGCCTTATTCCCTTATTTATTTTAATGGTAAATTAATCGGAGAATGCGATAATAATTTTAAAACTTTCTTTTATCACATTACTCATTTATTCAGGGAGAAAAGAGAAAATACACTGAAAATAAAATTAATTTCTCAGGTAGAAAAAGCAAAAGAACTTTACATAAATGATCCTGTTCAATATCCCTCCGACAGCGATATTGAAAAAACATATCAATACACCAGGAATCCTGCCATTGAATATGGCTGGGATTTTTCACCACGTGTATTATTACCAGAGCTGGCTCAACAAATCTGTATTATCGGATGGAACGATTTTATAATTTATGATCAATATATAAAGCAGGATTCGTTGACAGAAACCCGGGCATTTCTTACTGCTTATTTTGAAATGGAAACAAGCAAAGATATTGAACTGAATATCCGTTATGGTTATGAAAGTCCGGAAACAGAAACCATCAAAAAACTTCACAAAGGCAAACATCTTATTGCTTTACCAATAATAATCAAAAATCCAAAACTCTGGTGGCCAAACGGGCTATACCAGCACTTAAATGCAGAAGAAGATAAATTACCTGTCTTGTATCAAATTGGTTTTGAATTTTCCACGCTAAACCAAAAAGAGTATAAAGAAATTACAACAGGAATAAAAAATATTACATTAATAAGAGAAAAAGATAGCCGGGGAGAGAGTTTTTATTTCAAAGTGAATAACAGAAAAATATTTGTAAAAGGAGCAAACATGGTTCCTCAAATTCATCCCTACAATTCATCCAGTGACCAGCTTTTGAATTTTATTCTGAACGAACGTGATTATCTGAAAAACATGAACATGATCAGAATCTGGGGAGGCGGTGAATATTTAAATGATGAATTTTATACTCAATGTGACATCAATGGCATTATGGTTTGGCAGGATTTTATGTTTGCCAATACGATGTATCCTTCTGATACTGCATTTTTAAATAATGTAAAAGAAGAAGCTGAATTCCAGGTAAAGCGGTTGAGCCGACATCCCTGCATAGCATTGTGGTGTGGAAATAATGAAATAGAAGTGGCCTGGAAAAACTGGGGGTGGCAGAAAAAATATAACTATACACCCGAACAAATTAAAGAACTGGAAGAAGGATACAACAGGATATTCAATGACATTCTCCCTGATGCTGTAAAAAAATATGGAAACGGTGTAAACTACTTAAGTTCATCACCCGTTAGCAACTGGGGAAAACCGGAAGATTTTACCAAAGGAGATTGCCATTACTGGGGCGTTTGGCACGGAGAATATCCGATCGATTCATTTAAAACACAAATTCCACGATTTGTAAGTGAATACGGATTTCCGTCTTTCCCGAATATAGAAACCATTAAAAAATATTTTATTTCTGATAACAGTAACCGTACGGACACAATAAATCTTAACGGATACAATATTAATTCACCAGAGTTTACTTACCGGATGAGAAGTTATAAAGGTTTGCTATTGTTGTGGAAATATGTAAATGATTATTACGGTGAACCAAAAGATTTTGAATCATTTTTAATTCTCACCCAAATGATGCAGGCGGAAGCTTACAAAATGGCCATTGAAGCACACCGCAGGGCAAAACCCTATTGTATGGGAACCATGTACTGGCAACTCAACGATGCCTGGCCGGGCGTTTCATGGAGTACGGTTGACTATGACGGAGAAAATAAAATTGCACATGAGGTGGTAGTGGATGCTTATAAAGAAATGATCATTTCACCGGTGGAGGAAAAGGGTAAAATAAATATTTACGTCATTTCAGATTCTCCTGAAAAAAAACATATTCGAATGTCTATAAAAATTCTCGATCTGTCAGGAAAATGGGTTTCTGATACAACCATTGTAACAACTATTTCAGCCGATACTTCACAAATTATTTATTCCCAACCCACTGATAAATTTGTACGAAGGGAAGATCGGGGAAAGAAAATAATAATTGCAGAATTATGGATTCCCGGAGAAAAAAACAATTTTGTTATATTCGATCATAATTACCTTCCCCTGGAAAAACCTAAAAACTTACAATTTCCAGGAAAAGAAAAAACAGGGGATTTCAATATTCGTTCTGATGAAAAATTTAATTTCCTTTATATTTTTGAAACATATAACGATTTACTAAAGTATCATTCGCTTTTAAAGAAATACAATCCCTAGCCACGGATTTCACGGATTAAATGCCTTTAGAAATCTGTATAATCAGTGAAATCCGTGACTCTAGAGAAGATGCTCCCCGTCCACCAGCACATTTTTTTCGCTGGTATGAACGGCATAATTAAACCCTTTTTGTAAACAGAAAGCTCCGTATTCGCCATACTTGTTGAGGGCAATAAAACCGATCTGTG
>JBMORL010000067.1:0-1552 GCA_049322335.1 Bacteroidota bacterium | reverse complement strand
CTTTTGCTGCAAAAGGCATAAGAATGGTAAACACGCCCGCCAGCATCATACACAGGTAAAGTATTTTGGCAGGATTTTTTTTGGATGATAAAACACCTCCTGCAAAATACCCTGAAGCCAACCCTACCAGCGTAATGGCCATTACCGAAGCCCATACGTAAAGCGATGAACCGTAAAAAGGAGCCATCATTTTGGCACCCATCAGTTCGGCTGCCATTACGCAGGCTCCTTCGATAAAGGAAAGGAGATAAAAAAAATTTCTTCCGGGGTTCATTTTACGAAAGTAAGAATTATCCTCTATGTTAACTTTTGTCTGCGGGAATCTGTCTCAAAAATAAAAAGCCGGACCGGAACTCTTCCAGGTCTCCATCGGCACGTGCAGCAGAGACCCGGAAGAGTTTGCCGCAGGGATTTTTATTTTTGAGATCGCTTAATAATAGCCTCAGGCAAAAAAGAATTGTTATACTTGAATGATGAACCGGGCTACCATTTCAGACAAAATCAGGCAACACCCGCTTGCCTTTATGATGACCATTGCATTATTGCTGCGGCTGGGCTGGTTCTTCTATATTCTATCTATTTCCTCCAACGGTTTTATGCTGGCCGATTCTGCCGGCTATATCCAAATAGCTGAAAACATAGCAGAAGGAAATCCCTACAGCATGAGTACGGAATCTCCTTATTATCCTGATGTTTTTCGCACACCGGTATTACCCGTGCTTTTTTTGCTGTGCGGAAGAAAACTGGTGATTTTTATTCTGCTGCAAATTGCCGTTTCATTACTCTGCGTTTATTTCACCTGGAAACTGGCGCAACTTATTACTCCGGTATTTTGGGTTTCGTGTTTGGCCGGCCTTGTTGTTGCCATTGATATTCCCTCTGTTGTTTTTTCATGTCTTGTAATGGCCGAAACCTTTTTTACACTATTTGTACTGGCGGCCTTTTATTTTATGCTGAAAGCTCCGGAAGAAAAAACAACGAAATATTTTTTGATAAGTTCGTTTTTGTTCGGCATGGCTGCACTCACAAGGCCCATCGGCATTTTTCTTCCGCTGTTTTTTTTACCTGTAGTTATTTTCATTCTGAAAAAACAGGAAAAGAGTTTTTTAAGAGGTGCTGTTTCTTTTCTTTTTCCCTGGTCGGTTTTATGTGGCGGATGGATGATCCGCAATTATTTTCTTTTCGGAAGTTTTTTCTTCTCGCACATCAGCAGTTTCAATCTTGTTTATTTTACTGCCGGAACCATCCGTTCGCAAACAGAAGGTATCACGCTGAATGAAGCACGTATGCAGTTGTTTGAAGAAGCTGCTGAAAAAATGGAAGTCTCACCCTATGAAAATCCCGATTTGTTCTGGAGTAATATCAGGGATATAAGCCTCATGGAAATTTCAAAACACCCGGGATTATTTGTTTCCCATGCTGCCAAAGCTAATTTCAGGTTGTTTTTTTATCCCATGAGCGGGTTTATCAACCAGGCCCAAACAGGGATGCATCCTAAATACGCATGGAAAAAAACCGAATTATATAATGTTACCCTGATCTTTATTGTCAT
>JBMORL010000066.1:0-13821 GCA_049322335.1 Bacteroidota bacterium | reverse complement strand
ACCACATGAATCATCACATGGATCAACACTTCTCCCGAAGAATGATCGCGCGGAATATACCGTTCAATATCCTGGCAGTCTTTGCCCTGGGGGAAGGCGCAGGGAAGAAAAACAATTATTGAAAGGAAAGAAAAAATAAATTTCATTGGGCAGTTTGGTTACTGCTAATATCGGCAATTTTCAGCGAATCCAACCGCGCCTTCAGCGGATCTTTTATGGCATTGTATGCATTCATATTTCCTTCCTTCACCGGTTCGGTAGATTGAAATTTTTCTGATTTTGGATCGATCTGTTGCCCGTTTTTCCAGAAGCGGTAACATACATGCGGGCCGGTGGCAAGTCCGGTAGAACCAACGTAACCGATTATATCACTTTGTTTCACTTTTACCCCGGGACGAATTCCCTTTTCAATTTTACTCATATGCAGGTAAGCGGTTTGATACGTGCTGTTGTGTTTAACTTTTACATAATTGCCGTTGTATTGCGTATATCCGGCTGCTTCAATGGTGCCATCACCTACAGCCATGATCGGGGTTCCGGTGGGCGCACCATAATCGGTTCCCAAATGGGCTTTCCATGTTTTTTGTACGGGATGAAAACGTTTTAATGAAAATCCTGATGTGATGCGGCTGAATTTTAATGGTGCCTGTAAAAACGGACGCTTCATTCCTTTTCCGTTTTCATCAAAATAACTTACCTCGCCCTCCTGTTCAAAGCGGAAAGCATAATAAGGTTTGTTGATATTGTAAAAGTAAACGGCTTTTATTTTTCCCACGCCATAAGGTTCGCCCTCTACGTTTTTCTGTTCGTAAACCACCTTGAATTTATCATCAGGATACAACTTAAAGAAATCAATGGTCCATGCAAACACCTGGGCAATTTCTTCGGCCAGTTCGCCACTAACGGCTTCGTCATTTAAGCTGTTTTTGATGGTAAGCACAAGATTGGAATTTTTTTCGATTACACCCGTGAGAGTTTTTTCTTCTATAGTAACCGGACGTTTTATATGTTTTACATTCAGTGAATCGCTAAAATCAAAGATTACATATTCTACCCGGTTTTTTTCATAGATGCAGCAATATGTTTTGCTGGTGTCGCGCGAGCGGAGAACAGTGTATTTGTTTCCTTCGGTGATATAATTCAGTCCTGCGCTGTCTTTGGCTATCTGTGCAGCTGTATTGATGTCCTGCTGTGAAATTCCGTAGGGAGCGAGTAAATGGCTTAATGTCATACCACTTTTTACATGATCCTGCACCACGTTAAAAGTGTCCAGCAGGTAACCGTATTCAATGCGCGGTGGTTTTGGTTTTGTGGTGTCTTTTGTTTTGGCTTCCTGCACCGATTCATTTCCGCAGGAGGGCAAAAAGATCACAGCAAAAATCCAAAGAGAAAATAAAAGGGTGGCGGCTTTTTTTCCCAATGAGATTTATTTTTTAAAAATATTCGTATCCACCCATGCTTTTCCCCAGTCGTTCATTTCCTGTTCGGACCACAGTGAGGGATAAAAAATTCTTTTCTGGAATCGCGGGGGCAAATATTTCTGCCAGTTGGTTCCCCCGGTGGCGGCCACATCTCTGGCATCCTGCTGAAGATAACGTACTGCGGATTTGTAGTGCACCAGCGGCCAGTTGATATTTACATTCACATCCAGTTCGCGAAGGGCATTTTTCAGTTGTTCGGTGGCTTTTCCTTTTTTCTCCAGCTCTGTGAATTTGGCCCACATGTTTTTGGTTTTATATTCTTTGGCCATCGCAATGAATTTCCCCGAATATTTTTTTTCAAATTGTTTTAATGTCAGTGTTTTTTTACCGGTAGCCAGTTCGGTAGCTCCCTGTTTCCAGTAAATGTGTTCATACATTTCTTCTATTGAAGCATTTTTTCCTTCAAACTTTGAACGCACATCTTTATCCACAAGGCGAATAAAATCAGCTGATGATATTTCCACCATCCGGTATTGTGCGCTTTGAAAACCCGAAGCCGGCAATAAAGCCATTCTGAAACGGAGAAACTGTTCAGGTTCCATTCCGTCTACCATGATGTCAAACGATTTGGTGAGCGCTTCGAAATAACGGTTTACGCGCATGATGCGTTCGGTAAACAATTTCGGATCAGGTTCTGTATTCCATCCTTTGTCTTCACCATTGGGCAAAACATTTCTTCCGTTGTTGGCTACCTGTTCCAGCTCATGCAGCGAAAGTTTAAAATACAGTTCGGTAATCTGGTGGTAGATAATAAAAATCATTTCATCCGGAAAATCGGTTTTCGGATTTTGCAGCGAAAGCAGTGTGTCTACGTGGGTATAATCCCAGTAAGAAAGAAAATTGGAGGTGAGTAATCCGTCCAGGTAACCCGACATGCTTTGTCCCATTGCCTGGTACTTTTCATCGAGTTTCTGTAAGCGTTCTACAATTTCAGGTGTCATTTCCATGGCCGGAATTTTTGGCTAAGTTAACCATTTAGAAGCAAAAGAAAATATGAGATTTATCAAATGCCGGAGGTTAACAATTAAACGGAAGCGGTATAAAAACAAGAAACAGCAGACGGATATAAATAAAAAAACGGATGAGTGATCATCCGTTTAGTATAATCAGGATTCAGATTATTTATTTCACTTCCGATATTGGCCCGGCAAGGTTTTTATATTCCACCACTTCCATTTTGATGGACCCCACTAAAATTTTTGCTTTGGCAAGCAGGGGAATTTTGTTCTGGTCGTCAGAGATCCAGACAGAAAGGTCGTCTTCTGTTTTAAAAATTCTTCCTTTTTCCACTACGGGAGCAAATTTCAGGCATTTAAATTTTCCCATTCTCAGTTTGATGGTTTCTTTTCCCATGTAACGTATTTTCAAAGGAAAATTGGTATCATCATAAAACAGGGGAATGGTGAATTCTTCTCCCACTTTCGCTTTGCTGAAATCAATCGTACGTGCATAATAAAAAGCCGAGATCATATCCTGTGCCGCTTCGGGAACATCAAAAGTTTTTCCGGCACCATTGTCCACTTTTTTCTTATGTTGCAGGTAAGTATAATCCTGGTTGATGATGTATCCGCCTTCGTTCACCCTGCGTACAAACAGCCAGGGAAACATTCCTTCCGAATCAATATACGATTCGTAACGGTCGCGCACCACATAAAACCAATCAAACGCACTGATGGATTTTCCCACGCCTTCCACGTGAAATAATTTGCGCCCGTTTATTTTTTTCTCGCACTCTTTCACTTTTAATACTGCTTCACCGGCATCTACAAATCCATAATGCAAACGGTAGCGAAGTTCTTCACCGGCTACAAATGCCTGGTTTTCCACTTTTCGGTAAGTCGTAGTGTTTTCGCCCTGCTTCACGGCTCCTGCCAGCAACACCTGGCTGCCGAGGGCAATGGTCAATAAAGCTTTTACAGTATTCATGTCATTGGGTTTTGATGATAATTACGCAAAAACTGTTCCATTGTTGTGGCGGATCATGTGTTTTAGGTTTTATGTTAATTATTATATGTTGAAAATCAACACATTACATGATTTTTGGTATAAACATTACCTAATATTCAACTCGATCACTTGCAACTAATCACTACATTTATCGCTGGTAAAAGACACTTATGAACAAGAAAATAAAAGAACTGGAAAGCAAGCGAAATGAAGCCCTGTTGGGGGGTGGAAAATCGCGCATTGAAGCCCAGCATAAAAAAGGAAAAATGACTGCCCGCGAGCGGATACATTTTCTGCTGGATGAAGGAAGTTTTGAAGAAATAGGGATGATGGTAACGCACCGTTCTTCTGATTTCGGTTTGGATAAAGAAAAATATTTGGGCGATGGGGTGGTAACGGGTTATGGAACCATTGATGGAAGACAGGTGTATGTTTTTTCGCAGGATTTTACTGTTTTCGGAGGTTCACTTTCTGAAACACATGCGGAAAAAATTTGTAAGATCATGGATCTCGCCATGGAAAACGGGTGTCCTGTTATTGGCCTCAATGATTCAGGCGGAGCGCGCATACAGGAAGGTGTGGTTTCGCTGGCGGGATATGCAGATATTTTTTACAGGAATACACTGGCTTCGGGAGTAATTCCACAGTTATCTGCTATCATGGGCCCTTGTGCGGGTGGTGCGGTATATTCACCGGCACTTACCGATTTTGTTTTTATGGTGGAAAATAATTCTTACATGTTTGTTACCGGCCCCAACGTGGTGAAAACGGTGACGCATGAGGAAGTGACTTCAGAAGAACTGGGCGGAGCGATGACGCATGCAGTGAAATCGGGCGTTACACATTTTACTGCTGCCAACGGCCTGGAATGTATACGCCAGCTTAAAAAACTTTTCAGTTACATTCCGCTGAATTGTGAGGAAGAGCCGCCCCGGATGAAATATGAACCGGCTAACGAGCTGCGCCTTGCTTTAAATGATATTATACCCGAAAATCCTAATCAGCCGTATGACATGCGGGATGTGATCAGCCATACAATGGACGAAGACAGTTTTTTTGAAGTGCACAGGGATTTTGCAGAAAACATTGTAGTGGGATTTGCGCGGCTGGCGGGAAAAAGTATTGGTATAGTTGCCAATCAGCCGGCTTATCTTGCAGGTGTGCTCGATATTAAATCCTCCAACAAAGCGGCCCGGTTTGTGCGTTTTTGTGATTCGTTTAATATTCCGCTGCTGGTTTTCGAAGATGTTCCCGGATTTTTGCCCGGCACCGACCAGGAATGGCACGGCATCATTTCCAACGGGGCAAAGCTGTTGTATGCATTTTGTGAAGCCACGGTTCCCCGGATAACAGTTATTACAAGAAAAGCTTACGGAGGTGCCTATGACGTTATGAACTCCAAACACATCGGTGCCGATATGAATTTTGCCTGGCCTACAGCCGAAATCGCAGTAATGGGAGCCAAAGGAGCAGCCGAAATTATTTTCAAAAAAGAAATCAGCGAAGCAAAAGACCCGGTGGAAAAACTGAAAGAAAAAGAAAAAGAATACACCGAAATGTTTGCTAATCCTTATCGTGCAGCCGAACGCGGATTTGTGGATGAAGTGATAAAACCCGAACAAACCCGTGAAAAACTGATTCGCGCATTTGATATGCTGAAAAATAAAGTGAAAAACCTGCCGAAGAAAAAACATGGAAATATTCCTTTATAGGGAAAAGCGATGAGGCGTCAGTCATGAGCCATGAGGCGAAATACAGTTTAAGAAAACAAATTACCATTTGTTTTTACTTCATGTACTTTGTTTTTTTTACTTTTTTAACCAATATTATTTCTGCACAAAACCGGGTTGCTGACAGCCTTGAAACACTTTTGAAAAAATCATCAGGAACTGAAAAAATATTTTTACTGAATGAACTTTCGTGGGAATATTGTTTTTACGACCTGAAAAAAGCCAAACAATATTCACTCCGGGCACTGGAAGAAGCGCATATAACAGGCGATCAAAAATCAATAGCCGATTCGTATAACGGGCTGGGGATTATTTATCTTAAAACCGGGGAATTTGAAAAAGGGCTGGAAGCTAATTTCGAAGCTTTAAAACGAAGAAAGATGCTCAATGACAAAAAGGGTATCGGCTCTTCCAAAAGCAAAATAGGCAGTATTTATATTGAACAATCGAAATACGAAGAAGCGCTCAAATATCACCAGGAAGCATTAGCTGTTTTCGAAGAACTGGAAGACAAACAGGCCATCGGGCAAACACTCAACAACATCTGCCACATTCATAAAAGCATGGGCAATTACGAAAAAATGAAAGAGTATGCCCTTCGTGCCACGGAAATATTTACAGAAATTGATTTTACCTACGGGCTGGGTTCTTCCTATGGAAATATAGGTGTGTATTACCAGAAAACAAATAAACCTGATTCTTCTGTTTTCTGGAATTTAAAGGCGCGCGAATTATTACTGAAAGTAAATGCACTGCAGGATGTTTCCATCTGCGATAACAATCTTGGCGTAGCTTACCGTTTGATGGGCGATAATGAAAAAGGATTGAGCTACTATTTGGAGGCATACGAACTCAGTAAACAAACCGATGATCCGGCAGGAATGGCCCAATACGGAACCAATATCGGTTCGGTGTATAACGATCTGGGGGCTTACGAAAAAGCAAAAATTTACCTGCTCGAAGCATTGCCGTTTACTGAACAACATCAGCTGGACAAACTGCGATCACAGATTTATGATGTTTTATCCGATTCTTACAAAGGATTGGGCGATATTGAAAAGGCTTTTTATTATCGCAAACGATATGAAGGGCTGAAAGATTCTATTTTTAATGACGACCGCCTCGCTAAGTTCAGTGAAATGGAAGTAAAATACGAAACCGAAAAAAAAGAAAAAGAAAACCGTGAACTTACCATCAAAAACCAGGAAGCACAGCTGAAAATAAAGGAAGCTGAAAAAGATGCTTTATTGAAACGAAACTGGATGGTGGGCGGAGGAATGCTTTGCGTAATCGTTATTTTACTAATCGTATTTTATTACTACCGGAAGAGAAAAACAGAACAACAATTGTATCAGCAAAAAATAATTGAAGAAAGGGAAGAAGGACTAAAAGCTGTTTTTATTGCCACCGAAGAAGAAAGAAAACGAATTGCCAAAGATTTGCATGATGGTGTAGGACAGCAGTTGAGCGGATTAAAAATGGCGTGGCAGAAATTTTCTTCGGAAACCAAGGATGAAAAGCAAAATGAAAAAATAAATCAACTGGCCAGAATACTGGATGATGCCGCTGCTGATGTAAGAACCATCTCTCACCAGATGATGCCCAAAGTGCTTGGAGAAGTAGGACTGGCCGCAGCCATTGAAGATATGCTTGGAAAATCATTGGGAAATACAGCAATAAAATACCAGTTCGAGGAATATGGACTGGAAAATCGTTTGGCTGAAAATATAGAATTATCCGTTTATCGTATTTGCCAGGAACTGGTGAATAATATCATCAAACACTCGGGGGCTACCCAGGTGAACGTACAGCTTTTTGTAAATAAAGGATTTTTGATACTGGTGGTGGAAGATAACGGCAAAGGAATGGATGCAGAAGAAGAAAGTGACGGAATAGGATTAAAAAACATCAGCAGCCGCATCAGTACCATCAGCGGTGAAATTAACTGGGAGCCGGGGCCTGAAAGCGGAACAGTTGCTACCATTCGCGTTCCTTTGCAATAGTCCATTATATTTGCACCAGTGGATAAAATCAACATACTTATTTGTGACGACCATCAGCTGGTAGTGGACGGACTGAAAAATACCATTGCGCTGAAAGAAAATCTTCATTTTTCTGCAGCAGCCGGAAATGGTGAGCAGGCCGTGAAAATTTGTGATACAATTAAAATTCATCTTGTGCTGATGGACATTGACATGCCGGTGATGAACGGAATTGAAGCAACGCTGCAAATCAAAAAAAAATATCCCGGAATAAAAATACTGGTACTTTCCATGCACGATGAACCCGCGTTGATTAAAAAAGTAATGGATAGTGAGGCAGATGGATACCTGCTGAAAAATTCCGACCAGGAAGAATTACTCAAAGCCATTGATGTGATCACAGGCGGAAAAAAATATTTTTCGGAAGAAGTGATCCGGCTGTCGCAAAATAAAGAAGCACAAAAAGAAAATTTTTCATTAAAACCTTCCGACACGGTTCTGTTCTCTCAGCTCACCGACCGCGAAAAAGAAATCCTGAAACAGATTGCTGAAGGATTGTCTAACAAAGAAATAGGAGATAAATTATTTATTTCTCACCGTACCGTAGATACTCACCGCACCAACCTGATGAAAAAACTGGATGTACATAACATTGCCGGGTTGATACGGTTTGCTATTAAAAACGGTTTGGCAGGGTGATAAGGTTAAAAATGTCACTATCGGACACATTATCCCGGGTATTTTTCACATAAAAAGCCCTTTTTCACCCTATTAAAAACACCCATGCAATTTTTTCCCTATATTTATCGTCCTTAAAAAAACAGCAGTATGAAAACAAAATTTGGCTTCCCTCTTTTAGCGGCAGTAGTTATCTCTGCATTGGCATTTACCACATTTATGCCCGAAGAATATCCCACGCTGAATATTGGCGATGCCGCTCCTTTGGCGGATGTAAAAATGAAAGATGTTTCGGAAAAAGAACTTTCTTTGAATGATATCAAAAAAGAAAGCGGATTGCTGGTGGTTTTTTCCTGCAACAGTTGCCCGTTTGTAGTAGGTGGCGAAGAAAGTGAAGGATGGGAAGGCCGTTATAACGGATTATACAGCATTTGCAAATCAGTGGGTATAGGAATGGTGCTGGTAAATTCCAACGAAGCCAAACGTGATGGTGACGATTCCTTTGCCAATATGCAGGCCCGCGCCAAAGACAAAAAATACAAAAGTTATTATGTGATGGATACAGGTTCGCAACTGGCCAATGCGTTTGGGGCTAAAACCACTCCGCATGTGTTTTTATTCGGAAGCGATATGAAACTCATCTACAAAGGAGCTATTGATGATAATGTAAAGTCACCGAAAGAAGTAACATCGCATTATTTGCAGATGGCATTGCGCGAAGTAAAAAGCGGTAAAGCCATTACTACTTCCGAAACCAAAGCGGTGGGTTGCAGCATTAAGCGTTCGAAGTAGTATCCACGAGTTTCGACTCGATAGCCATTTTTACAAGTCCTGCTGCGGTACTTACCCTGAATTTGTTCATGATATTTTTACGATGGGTTTCTACCGTTCTGCGGCTTAGTTTTAGTTCGCGGCAAATGTTTTCGTTGGTCATGTCATTTACAATCATCTGCAAAATTTCTTTCTCGCGTTTGGATAACAATTCATACACGCTACGTTTGGAAAGCAGCGGTTTTTCGTTGCGGATCTGGTTTTTAAGATGGCGGATAATGTTTATTGAAACCTCGTTACTGATCCAGATATCGCCACTCATAACGGTGAGAATAGCATTGGTTAATTCTTCCGGCCCCGCATTTTTCAGCATGTATCCTCTTGCTCCAGCCTCCAGCATGCTGTTGGCAAAATAAATTTCGGCATGCATGCTAAGCCCTACAATATTCTGGTAGCGCAGTTTCAGTATTTTTTTTGTCGCTTCAATGCCATCCATATCGGGCATTTTCATGTCCATAAAAATAATGTCATACTTACGGTATCCGACCTTACGTATAGCTTCTTTCCCCGAATCGGCTTCATCAATTTCGCAATCCAGCCTTTCGCAGCTCATCAGCATTTGTTTCATGCCGGCACGAACCATTTTATGGTCATCTGCCAGCAGAATTTTAATAGGGGTTTCCTCCAGCATGATTGGGAATTTTTATGGTTACCTGAGTTCCTTTTCCTTTTTCGCGCACTAATTTAAATTCACCTTTAAACGCTTTCATGCGCGAATTCATATTGTTCAGCCCGTTGCCTTTGTATACATTTTTTTTACCGGTGTCAAATCCTTTTCCGTCATCCGAAAGCTGAATCATTACATAGTCACCGGTGGTTAACAGGATGCGTATATTTTTTGCTTCGGAATGTTTCAGGCTGTTATTCAAAAATTCCTGCACTACGCGGTACATGGATATTTCTGCTTCTTTTTTCAGGTTGATGGTTCCGTCATCGTGGCTGAAACGGATTTTTATTTTATCCTGCGTATTAAGCATAAACACCAGCTGGTGGATAGAGTCGGCCAGCCCGCATTGCGAAAGTGATCCCGGCAAGAGGTTAAAACAAATGTACCGCAGGTTGGAAATAGCATCGTCAATAATTTTCAATGTGCTGTTGAATGAATCAATACCGATCGCCACATCCTTATCATTTTTCGACTGGAAAGAATTGAGAAAATAACGGATAGCGCTTAGCTGCTGTCCGAGTGAATCATGTAAATCTTCGGCCACTCTTTTCTGTTCGTTTTCCTGGGTTTCCACAATAGCGTGAAGAATCATGTTTTCGGCCTTCTTCTGTTCTGTGGTATCTCTTGCTACCACCAGGTAATACTCCGTTTGCCGCGATTTATTTACAATTTTACTGCATGAACAATGAACCGGTATAATACCGCTCAACAACGAACGGAAATATGAATCGAAAGCGTAATGTTCTTTTCCGCGGAGTTCTTTTTTCAGCTGGATAAAAACCGGCTCGCTGCGGTCGGAAAAAAAATCTTCCAGCTTCATGGAAAGCTCGGCCGTTTCCGAATAACCCAAAAAGCGGTAAGCCGCACGGTTCATATTGTGCACCCTGTTGTTTTTATCCAAAACAATAATCATGTCGTTCACCGCATTGAAAACAGACATGAAATAGTTTTTGGAAACAGTGGAATCCTGCAGCTCTTCTCCCAGCATATTAATTCCGCTGATCAGGGCATCCATATCATCACGGGTGCCTGTAACAATTCCACGCTTCGAAAAATTTCCCGAAGCATACTGCAGCAATAATTGGTTTACGTCTTCTATCAGCATCAGCGGACGCTGTTTTTATATTTATTCAGCCATACGATAGCTTTCTCTTCGTCTGTAAATATTTTACACGGAATTACCGGGCGGCTGATCTGGAAAATAAAATTTACCATCATCATCGTAAAACTCGACTTCACCACTACTGCCCCGGCCGTTACACCAATGTTCCCTTCTTTGGAAGCAAAAAAATCACGGGCGGCTTTGTCGATTGAATGAACTCCCTTGTCAAAAATTAAAACAGGATAAGAAAGACGTCCGAAAGTTTCATAACGTTCCCTGGCTATTTCTTTCGCAATATCCAGTGTTATGGTCTTATTGGCTTTATAATAACCTACCATAATACCATCTTTTATTTCCAGATGGACAAAAGGAGTATCTAATACTGTTTCCATTTTAAGAAAAGTAAAGTTAACAAAAAAAGCACACCAAATATTACGTAAAATTACGTAAGTAAAACTACTTAGTCAGCGATACAGAACTACCGGATTTCCACGATGTTTCCCTCGGAATCAGTGAATTAAGTTAGCGCATTCACAATAAAAACACAAAAGCAATGGGAAATCAATACACTTTTCTTGACACCGTGGACGGGGTAATTACCGAAGGAGTAAAAAAAGGAGTGCTTCATCTTTATACAGGAACCGAAACATTTAAAGAAAACAAACTTCAGATAAATGGTTGTGAGGTAATAAATTTTGGCTCATGCAGCTATTTAGGGCTTGAATTTGACGAAAGGCTGCGATCAGGGGCTGTTGATGCAGTTATACGATATGGCACACAGTTTTCTTCTTCGCGCGCTTACATTTCAACAGGACAATATGCCGAACTGGAGCATTTGTTCGAACAGATTTTTGGCCACCCGGTAGTGATTGCTCCTACCACCAGTCTTGCCCACATCGCTGTTATTCCCGTGGTAGTAGGCAATGATGATGCGGTAATCATCGATCACCAGGTTCATAACTCGGTGCAGACTGCTGTAAACCTGCTGAAGCCAAGAGGTATTACCGTTGAAATGATGCGCCATAACCGGATGGACCTGCTGGAAGAAAAGATCAATGAACTGAAAGCCACTCACCGGAAGGTGTGGTATATGGCAGATGGTATTTATTCGATGTATGGCGATGCCGCTCCGCTGGATGAACTGCAGCAGCTTCTTCACCGTTATGATGGTTTTCATTTGTATCTTGACGATGCACACGGCATGAGTTGTTTTGGCAAACACGGGCGCGGATATGTGCTTTCCAAAATAGATATGCATCCGCGGATGATCGTAGCTACTTCACTGGCCAAAGCCTTTGCTACCGGTGGCTCAGTGGTTGTTTTTCCGGATAATGATATGGCAAGAAAAGTAAGGACATGCGGAGGGCCGCTCATTACTTCAGGGCCTATACAACCGGCTACGCTTGGTGCAGCTATTGCCTCTGCAAAAATTCATCTCACAGATGAAATTATACAACTACAGGAAGATCTTCAGCAAAACATTCTGTACACTAATCTTCAGATAAAAAAATACGGATTGCCGCTGGTGGCGCAATCTCCTTCACCGGTTTTTTTTATCGGGGTTTCTTTACCTAAAATTGCCTGGCGCATTTTACAGTTTATGATGGAAAAAGGATTTTATCTCAACATCGGCACTTTTCCCGCTGTGCCCATGAAAAATTCAGGCATACGATTTACAATAACAAGATTGCACACCTTTTCGCAGATAGAAAATATGATCGAAAATCTTTCTTTTGCATTGCAAATGGCGCTGGAAGAAGAAAATTTCACTATAGAAGGAATTGCTAAGGCATTCAGAAGCCAGTTGGCAGCCGGCAGTTGGCAATCGGCAGATGGCAGTTCTCAGTTGGCGGTTGGTAGTCCTCAGCCAGCAGTTTTTAGTCAGCAAATGCCGGGTTTAGATCAACAAAATGTTCAACAGGAAATAATACCAGATATCAAACATGATCCCGATGGCTATCGGTGCTCAAAAAATTCCTCCGAGTTGCGGCTGCTGCATTTTCATTCGGTAACCGAGATGGGCCGGGATGAATGGGATGCCATTTTCGGAGATAGCGGAAGTTTTGATTATAACGGTTTACGGATATTGGAAGACACATTTAAGAACGGGAAGTTGCCTGAAAACAAATGGGAGTTTGATTACTTACTGGTAAAAAAAGGCAGCAGGACAGTGGCCGCCACCTTTCTTACCACCACGTTAATGAAAGATGATATGCTGGCTCCGGCTGAGATTTCGGAGCAGGTGGAAGAAATAAGAAGTTTATCAGGGCCATATTACAAAACTTCGCGCGTGTTGATGATGGGTTCGATGCTTACCGAAGGAGAACATTTATTTATTGATAAAACAGAAAATGGCTGGCCGGGAGTGAAAAATCTTTTGCTGGAAAAAATAAATGAACTGCAATATAACAACGAAGCCCAGGTAGTGATTTTGCGCGATATTGATTTTAATGATGAACAAACCGAAGAAATCATGTTGGCCAACGGCTATTTTAAAACCAAAATGCCGGACAAGTTTGTGGTAAATAATCTTATTGGTGAAAACATGGAAAACTATATTTCCAAACAATCTTATAAAACACGCAGGCATATTCGTTCTGAAATACTGAAGTATAGTAACGAATTTAAAACAGAGTTTATAATTCGTCCTGATGAAAAAACAAAAAAACTTTTCTACAGGCTTTACAAAAACGTAAAGACAAAAAATCTTGAACTAAATACTTTTAATTTACCAGAATCTTTTTTTGAAAATGTTTATGAAAACAGGGAATGGGAAGTGATGGTGATAAAAGAAAACAATGCCGGGGGAAAAATAATTACGGTTGTATTTATTCATGTAGGAAAGGAAACCTATAATCCGATGGTGATAGGTATTGACTACGATCACGGATGTGCGGGTAGTCCCTATCGCGAGGCGTTATTTCGTTTTGTGGAACGGGCGGTTCACCTGGGCAAAAAAACAGTGAATCTTGGTTTTTCTGCACCGGTGGAAAAGAAAAAAGTCGGAGGCATTCCCATGGAATACGCGGCCTATATTTATGCCAACGACAATTATATTTTCGAGTCGCTGGCGTCTTATTCCCTTTCCAAACAACACATACCCGTAAAACGTTAGCCGAAAAAATGGAACTGAGCGAAGAAGAGTTTTTGCTTTTCAATACCCGGTCGAAAGAGCAACTGGTAATGAAAGACGGTTTTCTTATTCATATTTATGAAGACCACAGGAATATTGTAGCCCTGTTCGCACTGTATTGTTTTTTGGTGGAAGCCCGTACCGAAAACGGAAGATCATTGCAGATGAAAACAGTTTCCACCCGGTCGATTCCGGATGAGTATTTGGAGAAGATTATGATTGAGGAGTTTTATTGATGAAAAGATTAAAAAAATGATAAATAAATAATTT
>JBMORL010000065.1:0-14077 GCA_049322335.1 Bacteroidota bacterium | reverse complement strand
TGTGTAAGTGTATACTCCGGCTGTTGCTGTTGCAGGATCATACGTTCCTAACGATCCGCCACCAAGCGCAGACGGACCGCTCCAGGTTCCTCCGGCAGCAGGAGTGCCGCCAAGAGAAGAAAATAAATTCACCGGTGCACTATTCGAGCAAAGTGTTATTGATCCGTTGGTTCCTGCATTGGGTGCAGCGTTTTCAGTTACGGTTACTGTTGCTGTAGCGTTGGCACAAGGAGCAACTCCCGTTACTGTGTAAGTATATACTCCCGGTGTTGCTGTTGCAGGATCATACGTTCCTAACGAACCGCCACCAAGCGCAGAAGGGCCGCTCCAGGTTCCTCCGGCAGCAGGAGTGCCGCCAAGGGAAGAAAATAAATTCACAGGCGCACTATTCGAGCAAAGTGTTATTGAACCGTTAGTTCCTGCATTCGGTGCAGCGTTTTCAGTTACGGTTACTGTTGCTGTTGCGTTGGCACAAGGAGCAACTCCGGTTACTGTGTAAGTGTATACTCCGGCTGTTGCTGTTGCAGGATCATACGTTCCTAACGAGCCGCCACCAAGCGCAGACGGACCGCTCCAGGTTCCTCCGGCAGCAGGAGTGCCGCCAAGGGAAGAAAATAAATTCACCGGTGCACTATTCGAGCAAAGTGTTATTGATCCGTTGGTTCCGGCATTGGGTGCAGCATTCTCAGTTACGGTTACTGTTGCAGTTGCGTTGGCACAAGGTGCAACGCCCGTTACTGTATAAGTATAAACTCCCGGTGCAGCAGTAGCAGGATTATATGTTCCTAACGAGCCACCACCAAGCGCAGAAGGGCCGCTCCAGATTCCTCCGGCAGCAGGAGTGCCGCCAAGGGAAGAAAATAAATTTACCGGTGCACTATTCGAACAAAGTGTTATCGTTCCATTTGTTCCGGCATTGGGTGCGGCATTTTCGGTTACGGTTACTGTTGCTGTTGCATTGGCACAAGGAGCAACTCCGGTTACTGTGTAAGTATATACTCCCGGTGCAGCAGTAGCAGGATTATACGTTCCTAACGATCCGCCTCCAAGCGCAGACGGGCCACTCCATGTTCCTCCGGCTGATGGTGTGCCACCCAGAGAAGAAAATAAATTTACCGGTGCACTATTCGAACAAAGTGTTATTGAACCGTTGGTTCCGGCATTGGGAGGAGTATTAATATTGATAGTTACCTGATCGATGGAAGTACACGATCCGTTAGTAATTGTCCACTGGAAAGTATTGGCACCGGGAGTTAATCCTGTAACACCCGAATTGGCGCTACCCGGTGTTGTCACTGCTCCGCCACCTGCAATAACAGTCCATGCACCGGTTCCCGTAGCGGGTACATTTCCGGCAAGAGTAGCTGTTGTACCTCCGCAAAAATTCTGATCGGGCCCTGCATTTGAAGTGGTAGGTAACGCATCAACAATTATTGTTTGATAATAAGTATTACAACCGCCTGCATTACAAACATCGAGAGAAACAAAATAAGTTCCCGGAGTTGTATAAGTATGAATTCCGGGATCTTCTACAAAAGCAAATCCTCCGTCACCGAAATTCCATGTGAATGAAGTAGCAGCTGCACCACCGGTAAGTGTACTCTGGAAATTCACATTCAGCGGAACACAACCGCTGGTGGGATTGGCATTGATAGTATAAACCGGTGGCTGAACAGAACAATCCACCACTTCTACAAAATCAAGATATCTTCTGTTGGCAGTACATGCAATAGAAAGCGGGGCAACACGGATACTGTCTATTAACAGCATATAACCGTCAAATGTATTATTCCGGAATGCAATAGAAATATTTTGTCCGGCATAGGGAGAAAGATCCACTACGTGATTGGTTTCAAAAGCATTTTCTCCGGTTGTTGAAAATAAAACTGTTGGATAATTGGCGGCATTGGGTACAGCTACCGTTCCTGTTCTTAATCTCACTTCATAACCATCGGGCCATGTTCCGCTGAATGATTCGCCTGTCCAGAATAATCCGTATTTACCTACTGCAGGAATTGCAATAAGCGGTGTTCTGAACCAGTCATCAGCAGTTCCCGGAGGAGTATACCAGGAGGTACTGGTGGCTTCCATGGCTCCATCTCCATCCACATCCAGAACTAACCATGAGGTGGCTGCCGTAGTTCCAAATCCCAATGCTGCCATTGTTGGATCAGGAGTTAAAGCGTCACCATTTCTTCTTGTCCATCCCGGCCATCCGACTTCAAAGCCTTCCTGGAAAATGGGCGGGCCACCCGGCTGCAACCCATAGGAGGAGACCGTTAGATCGACATAGTATGTGCCAATAGCAGGATAAGTATATGTGGGGCTCGGGAAAGTTCCCACAGCAGGTGCAGGAGATTGCGGAATATTTCCGGGGCCGATCACAGTTCCGTTTCCAAAATCCCATGTATAGGAATACATTCCTGTATTGGGTTGCCCTGTAAAATTTATTGGTGTTCCTAAACAAACAGGATTGGTTTGCGCCATTGAGAAATCGGTAGCCGGTGTTGCATTAAGATTGTACGGAATGATCCATGTGGTAGTATCTGCTCTTCCACATTCATTGATAGCGGTAATTGTTAACGTATCAGGGCCTGGTGTTGTATAGGTCATACTGAGAGCAGGAACTTCAGTAGCAGAACTGATTGTTGTTCCATTAGAGGAGAAAGTATATGTCCAGTTTAATATTTGTGTAGATTGTGTGCCATTACAATCATAGAATGTTCCTGTAAATACGGTGGCATAAGTAGTATCACATACATTCGTTTCAGTAAAGCCTGATGCATATGGCAACGGTGCCCACCAGCCCATCATCGGATAACACAGCAGATCGAAATTCACTGCAGCATAACCGCAAAGCATACCATTGGTATTATAATCCTGTGAAGCGCAAAATGTAGCGTTATAGGTATTTGTCAATGGAGAACCACCTTGTCCGTTGGCATTTGAAACAAGTACCAGTTCATCTGTAGCATCTCCCGGAAACATTTCCACTCCTACGTGAAATGTTGTTCCTGCAATAGTGGGTGCGCATTCGAAAGGAACCCAGAATTCAACAAAAGATAATCCACCGGGGATTCCCAATTGTGTTGGAGAAAATGCTTCAAATGCAACAGGCCCTGCAATCCAATTGGGGAATCCGGGATTTCCGGGATCATCTTCATAAACGACAACCTGGAAAGTCATATCATCATCAGGGTCTGTTAAAACACCAAGTCCAACTCTTACAGCACCCACAACAGAAGTTCCGGGTGTTGGTGTAAAATATTGCTGGTACATTCCGGCAGGATCTTGTGGAAGTGCACTTCCTTCATTGGGAACACCGGTAAAATATCCGAAAGCACCATTGTAGATAGTGGGTGTAGGTGCCGGAGTTAACCAATCAGTATTGAGAGTAGAACAATCACTGGCGGGCGGGCAAACTTCGATATAAGCTGTTTTGGTTTCTGTATCACTTCCGTTGGGGCCGCTTACCGTTAATGAAACTTCGAATACTTCACACACACCACTGGTAACATCATAAACAATGGGAGGAGGATTTTGTCCTACAAAAGTAGCAGGGGTAACAGTTGCATTTGGATTGGCCGCGTTATTAAAATTCCATGTCCATGTGGTGATGATGGCAGCAGGTGCAGAAAGATCGGTGAAAGTAACTGTAGCAGGATCAATCCAGGTAGTTGGGCTTCCAACAAAATCGGCTACAGGAGGCAAAGCTCCGCATATCCCTCCTCCGTAAGATGTCCAGCTGGTGAGATAGGAATCCACCATACAATGCATTCGCCTTCCCTGTTGAGCGGTGAATTGTGAAGTACAAAAAGAATAACTCATATGATTATTCACAGGAGGATTGGCAGGAGCAAAAAGATCACAAACCTGTTGTGGATTGGTATAGTTGGTGCAATCGTAAGAATTGGTGGCATGTGGATTGGTATCCGAACACCAGTCGCCTTCGCGGTCGCCCTGGTTGGTATAGGGGCCACCTAACGGAGTGCCCACTCCAGTTGCGTTCGAAGATCCGTTTACATTCCTTACTTTTTCATAACAGTTGGAACAGGTAGCTCTTTCGTCTACTCCTGCAAATGTGTGTTCAAGGCCGAACACGTGTCCCATTTCGTGAGCGAGTGTATGACTTCCTACCCAACAATTTCCGCGGTTCAATACGATACCACCGGTAGGACTTGTTCCACCCATGGGATCGTAGGGGAAACGTGCGTATCCGCCCGGACCCATTGTTCCTACCACGTAAATATTTATTACCTGTGTTGGTGTAACATTATATGCGGTTTTCAATGTTACTTCTTCTGTATTTTCATCGTGATTATAGTTGGCGGCATCTTCATAAAAATTAGCGGGATTGGCACAAAAAACCATATTATGCGGAGCAAAATCTGCATTCAGTTCTGTCATCAGGTTGTTGATGGTGGTTTGTGAAATATTTGTGGAAGCTCCTCCGTTTCGCATCACATGCCATACGAGCTGGAAATATTTTACTGTCGCGGTATTGGCTCCATCACGGTTGGCCGGATTATCACAAGGAACCGAAAAAGCACAGTTGATATCACGGTTTCCATCGGTAGTAACAGGAACGGGAGTCCAGCACCAATGGGTGGAATCGGGAGCATGCGGATGAACAAAATTTACTTCAAACCCATCAGGATTGACAAGATTTCCGTTTGAATTCAATGGTAAATTTCTGGTGTCGTTGCTGTAAATAATAGCAGTGGCATCACGGCCAATAGTATTTTCTTTTATTTCTTCGGTCAGCTGAGAATTACTGATGGCCCCGGTCCGGATAGTCCTGATTTTACTCAGGTCGGTGGATACGGTTTTTTTGGTGAGGTTAGGCGTGGTGCCGGCCGGAAGATTATTGGTGTTGGTGCTATTTAGCTGGGCACTAATATTTGTTGTAAAAACAAGTAAAGTGCAGGCAAAAAACAACGTAAAAAGATTTTTCATGCTTTTGGGTATTCGGTTTTACCAAAACAAGACGATTTTCATGATGTATGGTTGCGGGAAATTATCAAAAACCAGCTATATTTTATCAATAAAAACCAAGCAGAAATCTAAACTAAACTTTTCGTGTTAAATATGATTCGGATTTTCTGAATTCCATCACATAAGTAACAAAAGAGTTAAATTTTGAGCTCCCGGGTTAAATAAGAAAGGGAAAGATTATCTGATAGTTTTTTGTACCTTTTCAAAAAAATTAACCATGAAAAAAGCAACCTTACTTTTCCTGCTAATGACTTTTTCTGTTCCAGGTTGGTTGCTTGCGCAAAACCCCACCATCCAAACCATCATCAGCGAGGTGAATATTGATACTTTATTGTTCCGGGCTGAAGAAATTTCGGGAGAGCGCGGTGTAGTGGTGAATGGAGTGACCGACACCATCAAATCGCGACACAAATCCAAACCGGGGAATGAACTTTGTTATGATTTCCTCATTCAGAAATTAGCTTCGTTTGGTTTACAAACCGATTCACTTTTATTCGGAACTGTAGGGAAAAATGCATTAGCTGTTCAAACGGGAATGTTGTATCCCAATCAATACTACATCGTTTGCGCCCACTATGACGATATGCCCAATGCTACTGTTGCCCCTGCAGCCGATGATGACGGAAGCGGTGTTTCCACAGTGATGGAAGCAGCACGGATTTTATCGAACTACCAGTTTGAGTATACGATCATTTATGCATTATGGGATGAAGAAGAACAGGGATTGGCCGGAAGTTCTGCATATGCCAGCCTTGCCAATACCAATAACGATTCGTTAAGAGGCGTACTGAATCTTGATGCCATTGCATTTGACAGTGATAATGATAACGCAGCGATGATACACACCAATAACAATTCACTGGCCGTATCGGTAGCAGTAGATAATGTAAATACAACGTATGCATTGGGATTAGATCTCACCATACAGAATCCCGGAGCCACTTACAGCGACCATGCTTCTTTCTGGACCAATGGATTTCCTGCTGTTTTGTTAATTGAAGACTGGACATTTGACTCCAACCCAAATTATCACACAGTGAACGACCGCGTGATGTATTTTAATGTTCCGTATTACGAAAAAATGTCGAAACTGGCGGTGGCATCCATTGCCACGATGGCCGTGCCCTACACCTCTACTTCTGTAGCAGAAGAAGAAAAAAACAGTTATAGCTTATATCCAAACCCCGTTAGTGATGCGCTTTTTATCCGAAGTGACAACAAATACCCGGTGACGGGCGCAGAGATATGCGATATATCAGGAAGAGTCCTGGCGCAATATGCTGTAAAAAGCAATGCTATTTCACTGGATGTTTCACAACTGCCGGAAGGATTGTATTTCGTCCGTTTGCTGTCGGAACGCGGTCAGGAAGTAATGCGTTTTGTTAAAAAATAAGAAAGTAAAAACAGAAGCAGTTTTTACTTTGTCAATTCGCCATTTCGCTCATAAACTTGATGCGCATCAACCGCAACTCTTCTTCGGTATAGGCTCCGTCAAATTCGTGATACGCATCAATAATTGAATCTGTTTCCGCACCGCGGAAATATTCGAAAATTTCATCCTGGTTTTCTTCATCCAGGATTTCATCAATAAAATAATCAATATTGATACGTGTACCGGAAGAAACAATGGTTTCAATCTCGGTAATAACTTCTTCCTGCGTTTTGCCCTGTGCCTTTCCGATGGACTCAAGGGAAAGTTTGCGGTCGATATTCTGAATGATCTGAATTTTGTTGGCTGATTTATTGGCTACCGACTTCATCACAAAATCCTGGGCACGGTCAATTTCATTTTCCTTTACATATTTGGCAATTAATTCCACGAAAGGTTTTCCGAATCTTTCGGCTTTTCCCGAACCTACCCCGGTAATATTGGTGAGTTCTTTGATTGTAACGGGATATTGCACAGTCATATCTTCCAGTGAAGGATCCTGGAATACAACAAACGGAGGCACATTTTTTTGTTTGGCGATTTGTTTACGTAAATCTTTCAACAGGTTAAAAAGCGTATCATCCACAGCTCCCGATCCCGCCTTGCCTAAAATAATATCATCATCGTCATCCGGGTCGCCACCTTCATAATTGTGTTCTTTCAATACCATGAAAGAAGTGGGTTTTTCAAGGAATTTTTTCCCGGCATCCGTGAGCCTTAATGTACCATACGATTCAATTTCCTTCGCTATCAAACCGGCAACTATCGTTTGGCGCACTACAGCAGCCCAGAATTTATCTGATTTCTCTGAACCTTTTCCAAACAACTCCAGCTTATCGTGTTTATATTGTTTGATTTCGGTAGTGGGCTCTCCTGAAAGAATATTTACCAGGTGTTTGGCTTTATGTTTTTCTTTTGTTTCAACAATGGCATCCAGCAGCATGGCCACTTCTTCTTTTCCTTCTACTTTTTCCCTCGGGTGGCGACAGTTGTCGCACATATCCCCGCAATCCTTTTCCTCGAATCTTTCACCGAAATAATACAACAGGTATTTTCTCCGGCACATGGAAGTTTCGGCAAACGATACGATTTCATGCAGCAGCTGTTTTCCTATTTCAATTTCCGAAACATGTTTTCCATTCAGGAATTTTTCCAGCTTTTCCACATCTTTATAACTATAGAAAGCCAGGCAATGTCCTTCTCCTCCATCGCGACCACCGCGCCCTGTTTCCTGGTAATACGATTCGAGTGATTTCGGAATATCGTGGTGGATCACAAAACGTACATCCGGTTTATCAATTCCCATTCCGAAAGCGATGGTAGCTACAATCACATCCGCTTCTTCCATCAAAAACATATCCTGGTGGCGGGCGCGTGTTTGTGCGTCCAGCCCCGCGTGGTAAGGCAATGCTTTTATTCCGTTTACTTTGAGCACCTCAGCAATCTCTTCCACTTTTTTACGGCTCAGGCAATATACAATTCCCGATTTTCCGGGTTTGGTTTTGATGAATTTTATAATTTCTTTGGCCACATCTACTTTGGGGCGAACTTCATAATAAAGATTAGGACGATTGAAAGAAGCCTTAAACACCAGCGCTTCCATCATTCCCAGGTTTTTCTGGATATCCATCTGCACTTTGGGAGTGGCAGTGGCCGTAAGAGCAATAATAGGCACATTGGTTCCCACCTGGTCGATCATCGGGCGCAGCCTGCGGTATTCGGGACGAAAATCATGTCCCCATTCCGAAATACAGTGTGCTTCGTCAATAGCAAAAAAAGAAACTTTTACGCTGGTGAGAAAATCAATATTCTCCTGTTTGGTGAGTGATTCGGGAGCTACGTATAAAAGTTTTGTTTTTCCGTCAACAATATTCTTTTTCACTTTTACGATCTCGCTTTTGCTGAGGGAAGAATTAAGAAAATGCGCTACACTGTCATCCGAACCGAAGTTACGGATAGAGTCCACCTGGTTTTTCATCAATGCAATAAGGGGAGAAACAATAATGGCTGTTCCATCCATCATCAGGGCCGGAAGCTGGTAGCATAATGATTTACCTCCACCGGTGGGCATGATCACAAAAGTGTGATGGCCTGCCAATACATTTTCAATGATCTCCTGTTGTTGTCCCTTAAATTTTGAAAATCCGAAAAACTTCTGAAGTGCTGTTTTAGGTGAAATTGTGAGCGTTTCCATTTCCTTGCCTTATCCTTTTACTTTTTAGGTGTGTTTTTAATCTATACTACTAATATACTATAAAAAAAAATTTAAACCGCAAGCAAATAGACACTTTTTACCCCCTTTTCTACGATTTAACGATTTTTACCGATAAAATCAGGTCAGAAACAGGCTGCCGCGGATAGAAGGCATTCCGGGCCTGTGAAGGATAAATACCACTAACCCAGCTTTTAGAGCTTCCCGATGTATAGTAAAAAAGGAAACTGTTGAAAAAAAACGGCTTTTTATGCGTCCGTCTGTGCCATATAATTCAAGAGTACAGGTTTCTGACGAAGGGTTTTGACCGATAATCCGTCAGCATTGGTAGTAATGCTCCGGGGACGGGAACGAGACAGAAAAAAACTGATTGAACATCTCTCTAATTCACGAGATTTTCCATGGCTTTCCAAAGATTATCAACGGGAACCGGTGCTTCGATAACCATTTTGGTTTTGGTAATCGGGTGAGTGAATTCCACTTTTCGGGCATGAAGATGTATGGAAGCATCTTTATTGGTGCGGTCGAACCCGTATTTTATATCGCCACGGATAGGACAACCCATTTTGGAAAGCTGCACACGAATCTGGTGATGCCTTCCGGTTTTGGGTTGAATTTCCAGTAAAAAATAATTATCGCTTTTTGCAATTACTTTATAATACAACTCGCTTCTTTTGCTTCCTTTAATTTCCTTATCAAATGCTTTTGATTTATTGGTGCGTTCGTCTTTTATGAGATAATGCACAAGAGTATCTTCTTCTTTTGGTGGTTTATTTTTTACTATTGCCCAATAGGTTTTCTGAATTTCTTTTTCACGGAAATCATCATTGAGGCGGCTTAAGGCTTTCCCGGTTTTTGCCAGCAGCAACACTCCGCTTACGGGCCGGTCGATACGATGAATGACACCAATAAAAACATTACCGGGTTTGTTGTATTTTTTTTTCAGATAATCTTTAACGATTTCACTTAGCGGAACATCACCTGTTTTATCGCCCTGTACAATTTCAGACGGCTTTTTGTTGACCGCGATAATATGATTGTCTTCAAATAAAACTTCGGGAGGAGAGATCATCAGTATTGTTCCTTTTCATTGGGAAACGAACGGCTTTTTACATCAGAGATATATTGTTTCACCGCACTGCCAATTGTTTCATCCAGGTTGGCATACCTGCGCAAAAACCGGGGTTTAAATTCCGTATTTATTCCAAGCATATCATGCATCACCAGCACCTGTCCGTCAACGCCATTTCCTGCACCGATACCGATAACAGGAATTTTTACTGCCCTGGCTACTTTTTCCGCCAGATTAGCAGGAATTTTTTCGAGTATAACAGCAAAACAACCGATATTTTCCAACAACATTGCATCTTCCAGCAACCGGTTAGCTTCTTCCTCTTCGCGTGCCCGCACCACGTAAGTCCCGAATTTATAAATGGATTGCGGAGTTAAACCCAGGTGGCCCATCACCGGAATTCCTGCCGATAAAATTCTTTCAATAGAATCTTTTACTTCCTTTCCACCTTCCAGCTTCACCGAATGGGCGCCCGATTCTTTCATAATACGTATAGCCGAATTAAGCGCTTCCTTTGAATTTCCCTGGTATGTTCCAAAAGGAAGATCCACCACAATCAGGCTTCGGTTTACGGCCTTTACTACCGATGAGGCATGATAAATCATCTGGTCGAGCGTTATGGGCAAAGTGGTTTCGTGTCCGGCCATCACATTGGAAGCAGAATCACCCACGAGGATGACATCTATTCCCGCCCCGTCAATAATACGCGCCATAGAAAAATCGTATGCCGTAAGCATAGAGATTTTTTCCTTCCTCATCTTCATTTCCTGCAAGACGTGGGTGGTCACTTTTTTTACTTCCTTTTTGGCTACAGACATATAGCTGAATTTGGAACAAAACTAAGGAAATTAACCCTTACTGCCGTTGAGGCCGGGCTAACTTCGGTGGCTATTATTACACCAGCGCACATTTTCAGCGAGTGAACGGTAAGGGATACTTGTAAATAAATCCTACCTTTGGCTCTCCGAGAATGATGATAAAAATGAAAAAAAGCATTGCCTTTGTCGCCTCCCTTTTTATGTTGGGAAGCTGCTCAACAGATTTTGATATTATTGCCCCTTACCAGGAGTATACCATAGTTTACGGCTTGCTTGACCAAAGTGAAACCATTCATTATATCAAGGTAAATAAATCATTTTTAGGTAATGGAAATGCCTATGATTATGCTGCGGTAAAAGATTCTTCTGAATATACCAAAGTGGAGGGAACTGTTGAAAGATGGTTAAATGGCACGCTTCAGCAAACGTTTTATCTTAACGACACCACCATCAGCAATAAAGATTCAGGACTCTTTTATTATCCTGATCAAACGGTGTATTATTTTACTGCTTCCAATCTCGACCAGGACAGTGAATACCGGCTTAACCTCAACATTAATGAAGGCAAAAAAATGGTAAGCGGAAGCACCAACCTGGTGAAAAATGTTGCCGTGAATAATATAGTATCCAACCCGGTATTCAAAATCAATCTTTCCGGTGCTCAATTAAACACATACCAGGATTATACCGTTGATTTCAGCACCTCTGAAAACGGAAGAAAATTTGATACATGGATCCAGTTTCGTTTTGATGAATATACGGCCACCGACACCACTAAAAAAGTAATAAAGTGGAAAATTGCTTCTCATACCGCTATATCTACTTCTGGCGGAGAAAATGTAGATGCCGTGATCAGCGGGGAAGGCTTTTTCAGCCAGGTGCAAAAGCAGGTTCCGATTGATGCGGCTGTTTTAAAACGTGTGCCAAGAGCTGTAGATATTATTATTGTTGGCGCCAACGAAGATCTGGCTACTTATATGGACGTGAATGCTCCTTCCACCGGGCTTATTCAGGAAAAACCGAGCTTCACTAACCTTACAGATGATGGCGCAGACCCTTCTACCATAGGTATTTTTGCCAGCCGCTATTCCAAATCTATCAAAAACAAGATCCTTCACGAAAATTCGCTGAAAGAACTTGCGCAGGGACAATACACCTACCAGTTAGGCTTTTGTGCCGATTCTTTGGTGTATGGATCCTATTCTTTCTTCTGCCCCTGACCAAACAGTAAATCTGTCCTGAATTTTTTGCTCTGGCAGTAAAAAGCCTGCCATTTTTGCCATGTTTTTCCCTTTTTTCCGGGTGGCATATCTATTGACAATAGAAAGGAAAAATTAATGTCATGGGAAAAATAATCGGAATCGACTTAGGAACCACCAACTCGTGTGTGGCCGTAATGGAAGGGAATCAACCGGTGGTGATACCTAACAGCGAAGGGAAAAATACTACTCCTTCTATCGTAGGATTTATAGATAACGGAGAGCGTAAAATTGGTGATCCTGCCAAAAGACAGGCTATCACCAATCCGAAAAATACTATCTACTCCATCAAACGGTTTATGGGGAATAAATATGATGAGGTTTCGAAAGAAGTTTCACGTGTTCCTTATGATGTAAACCGCGGAGAAAATAATACCCCGAGAGTAAAAATCAACGACCGCCTTTATACTCCGCAGGAAATTTCTGCCATCATTCTTCAAAAAATGAAAAAAACGGCAGAAGATTATCTCGGGCATGAAGTTACCGAAGCTGTCATTACCGTTCCTGCTTATTTCAATGACTCGCAACGCCAGGCCACTAAAGAAGCCGGTGAAATTGCAGGACTGAAAGTGCGCAGGATCATCAACGAACCTACCGCTGCTGCTCTTGCCTATGGTTTGGACAAGAAAAACAAAGACATGAAAATCGTAGTGTTTGACTGCGGTGGAGGAACACATGACGTATCCGTACTCGAACTCGGTGACGGTGTGTTTGAAGTAAAATCAACTGATGGCGATACACACCTCGGTGGTGATGATTTCGACCAGGTGATCATCGACTGGCTGGCTGATGAATTCAAAAGTGAAGAGGGTGTTGATCTGAGAAAAGATCCTATCGCCCTGCAACGTTTGAAAGACGCTGCTGAAAGAGCCAAGATCGAATTGTCTACCGGAATGAATACAGAAATCAACCTGCCTTACATTACCATGGTAAATAATGTTCCGAAATTCCTCGTTAAACAATTATCGCGTGCAAAATTCGAACAACTGGCCGACTCACTCATTCAACGTACAATAGAACCCTGCAGAAGTGCACTGAAAAATGCCAACCTTTCAACAAGTGATATTGACGAAGTAATTCTTGTGGGTGGTTCAACACGTATTCCTGCTATCCAGGAAGCCGTTAAAAAATTCTTCGGCAAAGAACCATCAAAAGGCGTTAACCCGGATGAAGTAGTAGCTGTAGGTGCTGCCATACAAGGTGCGGTTTTAACCGGTGAAGTAAAAGATGTGTTGCTGCTGGATGTTACCCCGCTTTCACTGGGAATTGAAACTATGGGCGGAGTATTTACCAAACTCATCGAAGCAAATACCACTATTCCTTCCAAAAAAACAGAAACATTTTCAACCGCCAGCGACAACCAGCCTTCAGTAACCATTCACGTATTGCAGGGTGAACGTCCCATGGCGAAAGATAACCGCACCATCGGGCAATTTAACCTCGATGGAATTCCGCCTGCCCCGAGAGGTGTTCCGCAGATCGAAGTAATTTTCGATATCGATGCCAACGGAATTCTGAATGTGGCTGCAAAAGACAAAGCAACAGGAAAAGAACAAAAAATAAGAATTGAAGCCAGCTCCGGTTTGAGTAAAGAAGAAATCGATCGTATGAAAAAAGAAGCAGAAGCGAATGCCGATGCCGATAAAAAAGAAAAAGAAACGATCGAAACCCTTAACAAAGCCGACAGCCTGATCTTCCAAACGGAAAAACAATTAAAAGAATTCGGAGACAAAATTCCCGCTGATAAAAAAGCTCCGATTGATAGCGCACTGGAAGAACTGAAAAAAGCATACGCTGCAAAAGATGTGGCCGGATGCGAAACGGCTTCTGCCAACCTCACTAACGTGTTCCAGGCTGCCGCACAGGATATGTATGCACAGGCAGGCGCACAAAACGGAGGACAAAATGCTCAACAAAATAACACCGGTGGCAAAGACGAAGAAGTGACCGATGTGGATTTTGAAGAGGTAAAGGATAAGAAGTAGTGATGAGTAGTGAGATTTGAGTACTGAGATATGAGTAGTGAGATTTGAGTACTGAGATATGAGTAGTGAGATATGAGTAGTGAGACCAGGAGATGTCAGATACCAGACGAAAGACAAACAGCAAACAGATAAGTAGTTTTCATTTATTGGTTTTTGGTTGAAAGCGCCTCCGGAAATATCCGGGGGCGTTTTTTTTTAAACCCGAAAAAAGTTTAACCCAAATTTTTCATTGGGGCAATGAAAAATTTGCCAAAGGCCGATGGAAACTGCGTTTCATCGGGGTTAAACCCGGATACGTTTGTTTTTG
>JBMORL010000064.1:0-1588 GCA_049322335.1 Bacteroidota bacterium | reverse complement strand
TTTTCCGGAACTGTTTCTTCCGTTGTGAAATAGGATTCTTTTCCTAAACCATTGGCCATTCCCAAATGGATGTGGTTTTCAGTTTTGTTCCCATAGCCAAATTTCACAGCGGTGATCCTTCTTCCGCTATTGACGTTATTAAAATCGAAGAAATTATAAAGGTTCTGGAAATTTTGCAGGTTATTTTGAACGAGGTTGTTGGTGTGAAGCAGGTTGTTGATGGTTTTTCCGTGGGTAAAGGCGAAATACATTTTGTTTTTTTCAAATTCAGCGTTGATTCCACGCAGGGCAATCCCGTTAATAAGAAAAGTAGAATGGTTGGGATAACACAATCCCACATCAAATTTTTTCACAGCCATCAGCAAATTGAAAAATTTGTTTTGCGGGTAAATGATCTTTGGGGAAAGGTTGGGGTTTTTGGCTAATTCAATGGTACTGTGAATTTTTTCTATTTGTTGCTCCAGTTGGGTGATCTGATTTTCGTAATAGGAAATCCCGGAATGAAGCGAGTCTAACGATACCGGGATTTTAGGTTTATTGATGCATAGTGTGTCTTTTGGAAGTTGCGGAGCATTTATGTTTGCTGTATCGGAAATTTCAGAAAAATTTATTTCTGATGTATCAGGAATTTCCGGAACCGAAAAATTAGTTATTGAATCCGGCACTGTCACAACAGGTGGTTTGAAATTCGTTACCTTGTGTTGAAAGTAGAGTAGCTTTTGTGTGGCAATCTGTTTTTGTTTTTGCAGCGATTTTAATTGTTCGGTGAGTTTTCCTTTTTGTTCTTCTATTTTTTTAAGATAGGTTTCCCGGTATTGCTGGGCATTAAAAGAAACCCGGAAATAATTATTCAGTCCGCTGATGTTTTTTAAAGTGGAATAATAATATTGAACATCGAAGGGTATGTCCTTAAAACTTACCTGTGCCAATCCATCTGTCCGGAAATATCCCCCGGTGACGGGGCCGGTAATGGCAAAAGGTAAAACGCCATAATCGTATCCTAAAGAAATATTTCCCGATGTCTTTAATAACCTTTGTTTGGAACCCGGTTGAACAGAATCTGTTTGCTGTGCCCCTGAAATTTCAGGGGCAAAAAATACGGCACAGGTCATAAAAAGATGCGCGCACATTTTTCTCATGGTGTTGGTTCAGCAAGTGGCTAAAAATAGAGTTAAGTAGTTTTACTGAGCAAACCTGTTGAAATTTTTTGGAACGTGTTTTTCGTAGGAATTAAATTTTAGGCATGTCCTGATTACGTATTTTTACGTATATTAATTGGGGGTTAATTTTTTGTCATTTTCCCAATGAAAATCCATTTTTTAATCCTCAAAAAAGGGCTTTAGGCCCTTCATTGATACGCCATTTTTCCAAAGGAATCCAAGAATAAAAAAACGAATCAACAAGTTATTAACAAACGGGGTTCGGAATTTTTATTCAATTTTACACTTGCTATGAAAGTCTTCTCCACAAAACCGATTTATGATGATCATGTGTTTACCTTAATACTGAAAAAAGGAAGGCTTAGTGTTATTGATGATCAATCGGGAATTGATCTAAACCGTTGTGCCTACCTGCTGATGTGCGGGTC